>DASVRD010000158.1:0-30577 GCA_036388775.1 Pyrinomonadaceae bacterium
ACACGTCAATGATCAAAACCGTGCCGCCGGGTTTTAAAACCCGCACGATTTCAGCGAGAGCTTTTTTGCGCTCTTTAGGTCGGATGATGTTGTGCAAAACCCAGCTTGAGCCGATGAGATCGAAAGTCGCATCTGCAAAAGGCAGACGGCGCGCGTCGGCGGTCGTGATTTCCAGACGTTCGGCGACGCCTTCGATTTCGGCATTGCGGCGCGTGGCATGCGGGCTGTTTCCGGCTTGGTCGGCGGATTTCCAAATGTCAACGCCAAACGTTTTTCCGCCTTTGTCGAGCTGTTTTGCCGCCGCGACGAGCAGCAAGCCATGACCGCAACCGACTCCTAAAATCTTTTCATTGCCGCGCAAATGAATGTTTTCAAAAATTTTGTCGCGCAAACGCACCTTGCCGACAAGGCTTCCCCACAAAATTGTCGCGCCGACCCAAAAACAAATTGCGCCCGCTCCAACAGCGAGCGCCGCTAAAATTTCATAGGTCGTTGAATGATGAAACCGCAGCGTTATCGCCAGACCGCCAAAAAATAAAAAACAGCCAAGCAGGAAAGTGTTAAAGACGAAAACGGGTCCGTCAATTCCGTAATTGGCTGTTTTTGAATTCATATTCGCAATTGTCTGACTTTTGGACGCGGAAAAAGCCTAAGCGGTTGACAGCAAACCGATAGATTGAAATCAGTACAACGGGCGTTTGTGTTTAGTACTATCGGACAGTTTATTTTAACAACGGTTAATATCCCCCTGAATTTTCTCATCGTTAATAAATAACTTGGTTTGGCGATTTCTTTCTGAACTTAAAAAATCTTGGTACGACATTTGCCGTTTGGTTCGACACAATACAAATTCGAGTATTGGACTGTAACAAGCCTGAATTGGCTCTGTTTAAACAGACAAAAAGGGGAAACAAATGAACGGGCGTAAATCTCAAGATCACCAAGCTCAATTAATTAGCCAGCAAATCGAAAATCAGCCGGCAACGATTCCGGTGATCGAGGAACAACTGACAGTTGATAAACGCGTGATCGAAAAGGGCAGGGTTCGCATCTCCAAGAAAGTACGCGAAACGGACGAAACGGTGAACATTCCGCTCGTTCAGGAAAATGTTCAGGTCGAGCGCGTGCCGATAAATCAGTTTATCGCCGAACCGCCGCCGCCCGTTCGCTATGAAGGAAACGTGATGATAATTCCGGTCTTGCGCGAAGTCGTCATTGTTGAAAAACGACTCGTGCTGGTCGAGGAATTGCGCGTCACAAAACAGCAAACGCAAACTCAGGAAACTCAAAAAATCAGACTTCGCAAAGAAGAAGTCAACGTCAAAAGAGTTTCAGGCAGAAAACCTTAAACCGGGAAAATTAATTTTTCTCGCAAAAAACAGAAATCAGAAAGGGGAAAGATAGAATGGCACAAACAGTAATCGGATTGTTCGACAACGTAAGCGAAGCGCAGGAAGCCGCGCAGGCTTTAATCAATCAGGGCATTAGCAGTGACCGCATTGATATTGCACAAAACAACGCCGCGACAACGACAAATACTACTACCACCACTAATACTAACGCCGATACAGGCGACAACATCAGCAATTTTTTCGGTTCGTTGTTCGGCAGCGATAATGATGATTACAACAATTATTCGGAAGTAGCGCGACGGGGAAGCACGATTGTAACCGTCCACGCGCAATCCGCACAGGAAGCGCAAAAAGCCGCGAGCCTTCTCGATCAATACAACGCGATTGACGTTAACGAGCGCTCGGCGCAATTCCGCGGTCAGACAAACACGGCAACAACCGATACGACAGCGAGAGCCAACGCGGATACTTCAATTCCGGTTGTCGAAGAACAGCTCAAGGTCGGCAAACAAACGGTTGAAACCGGCGGCGCGCGCATTCGCAGCCGCATTGTCGAAAGACCTGTCGAAGAAACCGTGCGTTTGCGCGAAGAAAACGTCCGCGTCGAACGCACTCCGGTCAATCGTGAGGCGACCGAGGCTGATTTCAATACTTTCCGCGAAGGCGAAATCGAAATCACCGAACGCGCCGAAGTTCCGGTTGTCGGCAAACAAGCCCGCGTCGTCGAAGAAGTGACCGTCGGCAAAGAAACGACCGAACACACCGAAACCGTCCGTGACACCGTTCGCGGAACCGAAGTCGAAGTGGAACGTCTCGAAGGCAGCGTTGACATTGACAACGAAACACGCACACGAAGCGCAAAACCTTAAAACTTTTTGCGAATAAAAATAAAAAGCGTCGGAGAATTCTCCGACGCTTTTTATTTACTCAATTTAGATTTATTTTTGTAAAATCGGAAAAATTTACGGTGAAGTCAGTTATGCGAGATTTTCAAAATAAAGTGGCAGTTATAACCGGCGCGGCGAGCGGCATCGGGCGCGGATTAGCCGAACGATGCGCGCGGGAAAAAATGAAAGTCGTTCTCGCGGATGTGGAAGAAACGGCTTTAGACCAAACGGCGCAGGAATTGAAAGACGCGGGCGCGGATGTTTTGGCTGTCCGAACTGATGTTTCCAAATCCGAAGAAATAGAAGCGCTCGCAAACAAAACGCTCGATGCTTTCGGCGCGGTGCATTTGCTTTTTAACAACGCCGGAGTCGGAGCGGGAACGACGGTTTGGGAAAGCACGCTCGCTGACTGGGAATGGGTGCTGGGAGTTAATCTCTGGGGCGTGATTTACGGCGTGCGGACGTTTGTTCCGATAATGATGAAACAAAACGAAGAATGTCATGTCGTCAATACGGCTTCGATTGCCGGATTGACTTCCGGTCCGTCGCTCGGAGTTTACAAAGTTTCCAAACACGGCGTCGTATCTCTTTCGGAAACGCTCGCCTGCGAATTGGCTGTAATCGGCTCGAAAATCAAAGTTTCCGTTCTGTGTCCCGCAGGCGTCAACACGCGAATTATGAATTCCGAGCGCAATCGTCCGGCAGAAATGCAAAACGATTCGGCTGTCGAATCAAATCATCCGGCGGTCAAACAAATGGATGAAATGCTGCGGCAGCTTATCGAAACCGGAATGTCTCCGGCGCAAATCGCCGACGCGGTTTTCGACGCCATTCGCAGCGAAAAATTTTACATTCTGACGCACACCGAGATGAAACCGATGTTGCAGAAACGGATGGAAGATATTCTACAGGAACGAAATCCTTGTTGAAATTTGTGAGCGCTCTAACGTCGCGCTCGCGTCCATTGAATTGCCCGTGAGCTTTTGCAGTAAAAGTCGAAAGAATGAGAAAACAAAAACCGAACAGAAAGAACTTTCTCCGCGCTTTCATACAATATTCCTCCAAATTAAAACCATTATTGAGGAAACACCGCGAGAGTTGTTTTTGTGACAAGCTGAATTTTACCAGGAAATGTCTGACGCCCGGCATCGCCAGCCCCGTTGATTTTATATAATAATCAACGGGGCGCGAGTCAGTGGCATGCCGTTGTTATGCCGCGATCTCCAGATACTCGATTCTTAAGGTCTCTTACACTTGCGACAGTCTTCAGCTCACCGCTTTCTTCACAAGCGCGATGATCCTTGCCTCTTCGGCGATAGTCAACTCCTTCAGCGCGAAGGCGACCGACCACATATCGCCTTCGTCGAGGTTTGCCGCGTCGCTGAAGCCGAGCGTCGCGTACCTTGTTTTGAACTTCTGCGCGCTTTGGAAGAAGCAGAGGACCTTGCCGCCCTTGGCATACGCGGGCATCCCATACCAGGTTTTCGGCGAGAGGGCTGGCGCGCTGGCTTTGATGATCTCATGCAGCCGTTTAGCCATAGCGCGATCCGGTTCCGACATCGCGGCAATCGCCGCGAGCACTTCATTTTCCCCTTCCGCTTTGTTCCTGTTCGCGCGCTCTTCCGCCTTCAACTCTTTGGCGCGCTCCTTCATTGCGGCTCGTTCCTCGTCTGTGAATCCCTTGGGCTTCTTGTTAATCGCAGTTGTGTTCTTGGCAGACTCTTGAGTTTCCTTCTTTTGGCTCATAGAAACCTCCTTTCACTATTTTAAGGATGCGTCATTTCCTCCGGTTTGACGTATTCGTCGAACTGCTCGCCGGTTAAAATGCCCAGCTCGATTGCCGTTTCGCGCAGATTCTTTCCGGTTTTGTGCGCGGTTTTGGCAATTTTGGCGGCGTTGTCATAACCGATATGTTCGTTTAAAGCCGTGACGAGCATCAGCGAATTGTTTAAATGCTGATTGATTTTTTCCCGGTTCAACTCGATTCCGACAACCGCATAATCAACAAAACCGTGACAGGCGTCTTTCAATAATCGAACCGAATGTAGGAAATTGTGAATCATCACGGGTTTGAAAACGTTTAACTCAAAATTTCCCTGCGAACCGGCAAAACCGATTGTCGCGTCATTCCCGAAAACCTGTGCGGCAACCATCGTTATTGCTTCGGACTGCGTGGGGTTTACTTTGCCGGGCATAATCGAAGAACCGGGTTCGTTTTCCGGCAGCGTCAATTCGCCCAAACCGCTACGCGGTCCCGACGCGAGCCAGCGAATATCGTTTGCGATTTTCATCAAACTCGCGGCGAGAGTTTTGAGCGCGCCTGAAGCGAAAACGATTTCGTCGTGCGCCGAGAGCGCGGCGAATTTGTTCGGGTGAGAGCGAAAGGGAAGTCCGGTTAATTCGGCAATACGCGCTGCGGCGCGTTCAGCAAATTCGGGATGCGCGTTTAAGCCTGTTCCGACCGCCGTGCCGCCGATTGCCAAATCAAACAAACCGTTCAAAGCCATTCGCATCCGTTCGGCGTCGCGTTCCAGCAAATTCGCCCAGCCGGAGAATTCCTGCTCGACCGTTACGGGCGTCGCGTCCTGCAAATGCGTTCTGCCGATTTTGACGACGCCCGCAAATTCTTTCGCTTTTTGTTCAATCGCCACTTGCAGCCGCTGAACTTCCGGGATGAGCAAATGCATTTGTTCGGCGGCGGCGATGTACATCGCGGTCGGGAAAGTGTCGTTTGACGATTGCGATTTGTTCACGTCGTCGTTCGGGTGAACCGGCTTTTTGCTGCCCATTTCGCCGCCCGCAATTTCAATCGCGCGGTTTGAAATCACCTCGTTGGCGTTCATATTGGTTTGCGTTCCGCTGCCGGTTTGCCAGACTTTGAGAGGAAAATGCGAGTCCAATTTGCCTTCGATCACTTCGTCAGCAGCCTGCACTATAAACGCGAGCTTTTCCTGCGGCAGCTTGCCCAGATCGTGATTCGTCAGCGCGGCGGCTTTTTTCAAAATGCCGAGCGCGCGAATCATCTCGCGCGGCATCACATCGAAACCGATATTGAAATATTTCAGACTGCGCTGCGTCTGCGCGCCCCAGTAAACATCATTTGCGACTTCGATTTCGCCCATCGTGTCGCTTTCAATGCGTGTTCTCATCTGTGTTTAAATCCTCTGCTGAAAAATAAAGTTATTTCAAAAGACTTAATTATAATCCTTTAATGCCGCAACGAAAAATCTGTTTTTTATCGCCCGGTTAAATGTTTTGACAAAACAAAAAAAGACGAAACCGCGCGGCTTCGTCTCTTTTCAATTTTAAAATGAAAGCTAGTTTGATTTATCGAAACAAGTTTCTCCTTCTTTGCCTTCGAGACAAAGCAATACGCGACCGTTATCGTTTTTGATTTGCCAATTGTAAGTTTCGGTTTCGGCTGGAAGAGTCTTTTTATAATTGCCCGCCCGGTCGCACGAATCGTCGCGCGTAAATGTTGCGGGCGCGAAAGCAATCGTCATTTTGCCGCCGTTAATCGAAACTTTGCCTTTTTTGGACGAAAAAATTTCCATCCGGCAATTTCCGAGGCTCGTCGTCTGCATTATTCCGACATATTCAACCGTGCCGTCCGGTGAAAAATCGTAAGTAAAACGCGACGCTCTGCCTGCGACCGAAACGCCTGAAATTGGATTTCGATACATACTTCCCGTGCTAGCCCAAACCCATTTGCCGCCGAGTTCGCGCGGCGAAGAACTGTTTGCGCTCGATTTGCTCGGTTTTGTTTCGATTGCGAGAGGCTCAGCCGAATTGTTGTTTTGATTTTCGGCAACGGCGTCTTCGCGCGCCAGCATTTCGGTCAGAGCGATGACCAAGCCTTCGTCGGTCGGGACGAAAAAGCCGAGCAGAGCGCGTTTTTGCGGTTCTTTGCGAAACAGGCTGAATACGACGAACTCGTTATTTTTCTCGCCGATTTCATACACCCAGCCCGCTTTTTGCAAATCAGTCTCGATTTTTTTCATTAACTGAATCGAGGTTGATTTTTTATAAATTTTGTCTGCGATTGTCAGGACTTCCGAATCGCCCTGCCGAATTTTATCGCCGCCGCTTGCGACGAGTTTTGCCAGCGTGTCTTTAATTTCCTGCGGAACGCTCGTTTCCTTAACTCTCAACGCGCCCGCGGGCAGAGTCGTGTTCGCCAGCGCAGAGCTTGTTGCAGGTTCCGTTTCTTCCATTTTTTGCGCCGAGCTTGTTTGATTGAGGGCGAAAACCGTTACGATAACCAACCAGATAAAAGTGAATTTCTTGAGCATAAAATCGTTATCAAATCAGATGAATTTGTTTTGAGAATATTTACTGCATTGGTGTAAAAACGGAGAACGCCGTTTGCAGAATGATGATGAAAAATATGAAACAAAGTATAAATTGACGTATTAACCGGTTTTGCATTCGGTCGTTCTCCGTTTTTTTGCGTAGGGCAAAAATTACCCTCAACTTATAACGCGCAAAAGAACGAAAAACGGTATCGCCAAAAAAACGTTTTTCTACGAACCGGCGTATTAACAGAAGTAATAGAGGAAAAATATGAAACGCTCCGGCGCAATTTCAAATACATTGGAGCGTTGCAGCATTAACTGTTTGGATTGTGGAAAAGAATTTCGAGTAGTGCAGGGGCTTATGCGAATCGCGGTTTTCGTGTTTGCTGAGCACAAAAATCCAGTTGCTCCTTTCTCTTTGGCGGGCAGTTGTTGTATCCTCTAAAAGTCAGGGCTTCTTCCTTTTAGGAGACAATTAAGAGCCGTTCTGCCAAATTTCAGACAAAACAACCCACAGGAGACAAAATGAGATTATTGACCTTGGCGCGTCCATTGATGCTGACGCTTTTCATCTTTTTCTTTTCATCAATTGCGATTAACGCACAAACTACTGCTTTTACTTATCAAGGGAAATTGACCGACAACATAAGCGCGGCAAACGTCACATATGATTTACAGTTTGCTTTGTATGACGCTCTGACAGGCGGAAATCAAGTCGGCACAACGCAAACACACACCGGAGTGATGCTCAACCGTGGAATTTTTACGGTTGACCTTGATTTCGGCTCGCAATTTCCGGGCGCCGACCGCTGGCTGGAAATCAGCGTCAAGAAATCTTCGGATTCGAGTTATACGACTTTAGTTCCCAGACAGAAAATCAGTTCCGTGCCTTATGCGGTTCGCGCCCTTTCGGCAGCGGCAGCCGATTCTTTGTCCTCCGCCTGCGTCGGTTGCGTTACAGATTCACAAATCAATTCGGTTTCAGGCAGCAAAGTCACCGGAACTGTCGCTAATGCGACAAATGCCGCAACGGCTGCGACCGCAGCTACTGCGACAAACGCTGCAAACGCCGCAACAGCTTCGAGCGTCAGCAGCTCAGCCGGTGATAGCGTTGTTACCGCAATCAACGCAAGCAGCTCCGCAGTCAACACCGCAAAGGTCAGCGGAGATGTGGAACTGGCACCTTCGACGACGCAGACCGCGACGACGAGTAATGCTCTGATTGACGCCAAGCTTATCGGCAGCGACACGCTCGGCGTGCCGGATCAGGCTCCGCTGCTGCGCCTCAGTGCAAGCGGCAGTTATAACGACGGCAATTCTTACGACAAACAACGTTTCCGCGTTGATAACAGCGGCTCGATTTTGGCTGTCGGCGATTTTAACAGCGGGTTAACCGGTGATGTCCCGGCGGATGGCGCGGGAACGCGCTTTATGTGGTATGGCGGAAAAGCAGCAATCCGCGCCGGTCAAATCAACGGCACGCAGTGGGACGATGCGAACATCGGTTTATACTCGACCGCATTCGGCGAAAACGTACGCGCTTTAGGCGACAATGCGGTTGCCATCGGCAAATCGTCGGTCGCTGCCGGTTCGCGCACGACGGCAATCGGCGAAGGCAATACGGCGACTGGCTACGCTTCAATCGCGCTCGGCTACGGCGCTTCGACTTCGACCGCCGCCGGTTCGCCTAGAAATGGCACGTTTGTTTTTTCCGATTTCTCCGTTCCTTTGGTTTACTCCTTCGGTTCACAGGTCGATTCCTCGTCGCAATTTCACCCCTCAGTCACAAACTCATTCAACGTCCGCGCCGTTAACGGTTCCTTCTTCTACACGAACACTGCGCTCTCCACGAGCTTCATCTTCAACAGCACGACCGCGACGATGACGCTCACCAACAGCAAGCTCTCGATGAAGAGCGACGGCTCGACGGAACTGACCTCGAACTCCGGCGGCGGCGCCGGCGTCTCGCTCGCCGCAGGCGGCGGCGCGTGGAACAGCCTCTCTGATCGAAACATGAAAGACAACTTCAAAGCCGTTAATTCACGCGAGATTCTGCGGGGCGTTCTTGCATTACCAATTTCAACCTGGAACTATAAAACGCAGGACGCTTCAATCAGACACATCGGCGCGATGGCGCAGGATTTCAAAGCCGCTTTCAAAGTAGGCGAAGACGACAAACACATCTCCACGATTGACCCGGACGGCGTTGCGCTCGCAGCAATTCAAGGCTTGAACGAAGAACTCAAAGACGAACTGAAAACACGCGATGCGAAAATCGAGCGCCTCGAAACTCAGCTCAAACAGCAGCAAATTGTGATCGAAGGAATGAAAAAACTGCTCTGCGCGAACAATCCAAACGCCGATGTTTGCAAATAAAATGGACGAATGAGAAAAAACGCATTATTAAGTTTCGCAGTTTAAATTTATTTGGCATAATCAATTAGGCTTGCTCTTTGATGAAAGCGCAAGTGCTGATAACATCAGCCAATTACACCTTGAACAATTAATCATCGCTGTTAGAAACGGAATAATCCGCGATTCTCAAACGCAATTTATAAAATCAAATGCGCAACGAAATCGGCAATCGCCGGATTGCAAATCGAATAAGGCAAATTAGATGAAAAATAAAGCTCTATTAATTTTATCCATAATTTTGACGACCTGTTTGTTCTCGTCTGCAGCCGCAGCGCAGTCGAACGGTAATTACACGATTACACAATCAGTCATTGCCGGAGGCGGCGGCACAAGCTCTTCGGGCAACACTTTTTCAGTCACCGGAACAGTCGGACAATCCGCCGGCGGCACTGTTTCAAGCAACGGTAATTTCTCTCTTGCCGGAGGATTTTGGAAGGCTGCGCCTGCCGGAACAATTGTAATCAGCGGAAATGTTACAAAAAACGGAAATGCTCTTCCGGGTGTGACCGTTAATTTGTCCGGCTCGGCAAGCGGCTCGACGACTACCGATAGCTCCGGTTATTACGAGTTTACGGGGTTACTTATTAACGGAACTTTCACGGTCACGCCGTCGCTGGCTAATCACGTATTTAGCGATACTGTATCAAATAATTCTTCGGTAACTTTCACTAATGTACAGGAAGATAAAATCGCTAACTTTATCGCGACTCAATGCTCGTATTTGCTGACGCCGGACGCGGTAAATGTTGCGGCAGGCGCTACGACGGGAAGCTTTACAGTGACCGCGCCGACAGGCTGCACGTGGACGGCTGTTTCTAATAACGAAAGTTGGTTAACAGTCACATCCGCATCGCCGGGCAGCGGAAACGGAACGGTCAATTATTCCGTAGCCGCCAATTCGAATGCCGGGCGTGTCGGTACAATTACCGTTGCCGGACAAACCTTCACCGTTACCCAAGCCCTTGGTCATAGCATTTCAGGTATCGTTGCTTACGGCACAAATCTGTCAAAATTCGTTCAGGGCGTATTGTTATCCGCAATCGGTACAACTTCCGTCTTTGATACGACGGATTCGATGGGCGCTTATCAGCTCGACGGTTTAACAAATGGAGGAAATTACCCGGTTACACCGACAAAGAGCGATGATATAAACGGTATTTCTCCGTTTGACGCGACGATGATTCTTCGTCACATCGCAGCAAACGGACAGGGACCAAATGCTTTAAATGCAAATCAACAAATTGCTGCCGACACAAGCGGCGATGGAAACATTACTCCGTTTGATGCAACGCTGATTTTAAGATATTTGGCTGCCGGAGGACCGAATGCCAACACCGGACAAACAGGAACCTGGAAGTTTGATCCGGTTTCTAATCCGCATCCTGCTTTGAACAGCAGTGTTTCCGGTGAGAATTATACAGCTATTCTGATTGGAGAAATCAACGGTGATTGGACGCCTCCCTCTTCTTTGGGTGAGATGGAGGCAGCCGAACGGCAATAGCCGGAAACGGAAAACTTTAATTTTCGTCAAAACAAACAGCGCGCGAGACTTATAAAGCTCGCGCGCTGTTTGTTTTTCGCTTAAATTGTCTCAAAGCCGGAAACAGGCTTATAATTCTTGTGAAACTTTGAGCAAACATTAATTTCATATTTTTATCAACGAGGAGCTAAAAAATTGGCAGAAACATTTGATGTAACGATTATCGGCGCGGGACCGGGCGGTTATGTGGCGGCTGTGCGCGCGGCGCAATTAGGGTTAAAAGCCGCCATTATCGAAAAAGAAAAAGGCGCGCGTCTCGGCGGCACTTGCGGCTTGCGCGGCTGCATTCCGACCAAGCAGCTTTTGATGTCGGCTCATTTGTACGAGCAAACGCAGCATTTAAAAGAATTCGGAATCAACGTCGGCGATGTCGGATTCGATTGGGGCGCGGTGCAGAAACGCAAAGAAAACATCGTCAAGAAAAACGCGGACGGCGTTTCTTATTTGATGAAAAAGCACAAAATTCCGGTTTATAACGGCTTTGGCAAAATCACGGGCGCTGGAAAAATCGAAGTCACGAAAGACGACGGAACAAAAGAAACCGTCAACACCAAAAACATCATCATCGCCACCGGCTCGGTCGTCAAACCGTTTCCCGGTTTTGAGACGGACGGCGATAAAATCGTTAATTCCGACCACATTTTAGAATTGCAGAAAGTCCCGAAATCTTTAATCGTAATGGGCGCGGGCGCGGTCGGCGTCGAATTTGCGAGCGTTTACGCGCGTTTCGGCTCGGAAACGACGATTGTCGAATTTATGCCGCGACTGCTGCCGATTGAAGACGAAGAAGTCTCGAAAGAGCTTGAACGGGTTTTCAAAAAACGCGGCATCAAATCGCAAACCAACACAAAGCTCGAAAAGCTGGAAAAGACGAAAGACGGCGTGAAAGTCACCGGAACGTCAAATGGCAAACAAGTTGTTTTGGAAGCCGAAATGTTTCTCGTCGCGGTCGGACGAATGCCGTATCTCGAAGGCTTGGGCTTAGAGAACACCAAAGTCAAGGTTGATAAACGCGGCACAATCGTCGTTGACGAATTTTGCAGAACCGGCGAACCCGGCGTTTTCGCCATCGGCGACGCGATTGCAACCCCGTGGCTCGCTCACCTCGCTTCAAAAGAAGGCATTATGGTCGTCGAGCAAATCGCCGGACAACAAGCAGAACCGATTAACATGCGCCTCGTCCCGAACTGCACTTACTGCGACCCGGAAGTCGCCAGCGTCGGTTTGACCGAACAGAAAGCCAAAGAAGAAGGCTACGATGTAAAAGTCGGCAAATTCCCGTTCTCGGCTTCGGGCAAAGCGCGCATCTTGGGCGAAACCGACGGCTTTGTCAAAGTCGTTTCGGAAAAGAAATACGACGAAGTTCTCGGCGTCCACATCATCGGATCGCACGCCACAGAACTGCTCGCCGAAGCCTGCGTCGCAATGCGGCTCGAAACAACCGCCGACGAATTAGGCAGAACGATTCACGCGCACCCGACAGTTTCCGAAAGCATTATGGAAGCCGCCGAAGGCGTACATAATTTGACGATTCACATCTAGTAATTTTAACGACAAAGGTCAGTAAAAAACTGACCTTTGTCGCAAATTATGAGGGGTAGTTTAGATATTATGTATCCTTATTGGCAATTCTTCGTTTCCTTGGAAGCGGCATTAGACGCAACTACAGGTTTTGTTGAATTTAGTATTGATAATTTTGAAACTTACTCCATAGAATTTGCACGAATAATACTAAGCGCGGGTTCAGAAATTGATGTTGTAAGCAAAGTTTTATGCAATTCTATACAATCAACAAATAATGCTGGAAACATAAATGATTACAGGTTAATACTTCATAGCAATTTTCATCTTTTGCATGATCTTGAGGTATTAATCCCCCGTTATAATTTAGCATTTAAACCTTGGGAGACTTGGAATAGTGGAACTAATCCCGATTGGTGGCGATTCTATAATGACATAAAACATGAAAGAAATAATTTCTACAATCAGGCAAATTTAAAAAACAGTATTCTTTCTGTTGCTGGTCTGTTCTGCTTAGTGCTTTACCTTTACAGAAATGAACTTAGAGCCAATCAGTTGCAACCTTGGACTAAACTTCTAACTATAAATCCTCAATGGAATTCAAGAATTCGGAATGAATTACGCCTTGGGTACGTATTACCTGAATTTCAAACTTAATCAAAAATCTGTAAAATCATAATCTGAATGCAAAACATATCACTTGAAATTCCAGCCACAACATTTGCCGCGCTTGGTGAATCGCCCGATGAGTTTGTCAAAGAAATGCGGATTGCGGCGGCGGTGAAATGGTATGAGCTTGGCAAGCTCTCGCAGGGCAAAGCCGCTGAAGTTGCGGGTTTATCGCGTTCAGCTTTTATCGAAGCTCTTTCGCGTTTTAAAGTTTCGCCAATGCAATACACTGAAAAAGAAATGACCGAAGAACTCGCCGATGCAGATTGAAAAGGTCGTCGTTAATGCCTCGCCTCTGATTTTGCTTTTCAAAAGCGGTTTGGAAGATTTATTGCCGCAGCTTTTTTCCACAATCATTGTGCCGGAAGCTGTTTGGGACGAAATCTTGCGCGGCGGCGATATTGCGGCGCAAAAGCTTCTTGATAACGAAGCAACTTGGATAACGCGCATCACAATTCAAATTCCGCCAGAAATTTTGGTTTGGAATCTTGGCGACGGCGAATCTGAAGTTTTAAGTTGGGCTTTCGCCAATCGGAATTTTCGTGCCGTGATTGACGATAAAGCTGCGCGAAATTGTGCCAAAACGATTGGCATCGAAACGCTTGGAACGGGCGGAATGTTGGTTTTGGCGAAAAGGCGCGGTTTGATTGATTCGGTTGGCGAGGCGCTGGATAAATTACAAGCGGTCGGTTTGTATGTTTCGGATGAAATTATTAAATTGTTGCAACATCAAGCCGGTGAATGATTTGAAAAACGTTAAATTTATAGGGTTTATATGTGGATTTGCCGATTCATCTCTAAAAATCGCTTTTGAAAAATCAAGTTGAAATGAAAAAACAATTATAAGTTAATTGAAAGTTTAACTTTGATTTTTGTTTTGAGCTTTTCAACTCAAACTTTTGCAGCAAACCTCTCTAATCAAGAACAAATTGCGGAAAGCCTGAAACTTGCACCTTGCCTGACTCTTTCCCTATAGACTCTTCTAAGTTTCAGAAGTGATTATCATTGTTCCGACTTATATTATTTCTCCGGTATCAATTCTCTTGCCAACAGAACCAAAACGGATCGTTTCGTAACTAACCGTATTAAATCCGTGTCTTTGTTATTAGCCATTGGTTATCATTGAATGGAAAAGGAGTATGACAATGAACTGTTTTCGCGAAAGTTTAACAATTGCCGCTTTTGCAATTGGAGTTATGGGAGCTTCAAATGAAGAAACCCGTGCAATTAATCATCCGATTACGGAAAAATCAGAGGATGTAAGCAACACTCGGATTCGACCTGTAACTGCATTAGTGGTTATTTCTGAGCAGCAGAATCTAATCGGCACGGTGATTGCGATTGACACAGCTAACGGGAAAATAATTGTCAAAACTGACGCCGGAAATTTCGTCACTTTTTCGACAAACGATAAAACAACGGTGCGCCGTTTGCCGCCCGGACAGACTTCAATTGCCAATGCCGAGAAAATAACTCTTGCGGATATTAAGGTCGGTGACCGCGTTCTGGTTCCGGGCGGAGTCGCAGACATTCAAACAGCCGCGCGCCAGATTATTGTTATGGCAAGCGAAGCGATAGCCGCCAAGCGAGACCAGGACAGGAGCGAATGGCAAACGCGCGGTATCAATGGACGCATTACCGCTCTTAATCAAGAGAAAAAAGAAATTACAGTTCAAGCACGCGGTGCTGAAATAATTACGGTCAAGGCTCCCGGAAACGCTAAAATTTTGCGCTATGCGCCTGATTCGCTGCGTTCGACGGACGCCAGAACGGGAGCTTTTACGGATTTGCGCATCGGCGACCAGATTCGTATTCTCGGCAACCGCAGTGCCGACGGCAAAACTGTAACTGCCGAAGAAATTGTTTCGGGCACTGTCACGAGAGCGTTTGGCACGATTACCGACATCAACACGAAAGCTAATGAAATCACTATTAAAAATAGCCAGACCGGGCAGACATTCACTGTTGTTATAGGCAAAAATTCGGTTGTCAAAAGACTGCCCGCCGAAGTCGCTCAAAATCTGGCGCAAAGAAGAGAAAGAAGGCAACAGCGTCGGCAGACTCAAGCCGAATCAACAGGCGCTCAAACCGAAAATCAAGGACAAAGACGACGTGAAAGACGAAACGGCGAAAATCGCGAGCGCCGTTCAGCAGATGCCGGCGACGCCCAAAGACCGCGCGGCGGATTGCAGCAAATGCTCGAAGCCCAACCTGCAATTACAATTGCTGATTTAAAGAAAGGCGATGCGCTGATGGTGACCGGAACTCAAGGCGCTGATGCTTCGCGTCTGACAGCCATCAATATTGTTTCGGGCGATGCGGAGCTGATGCAGTTGATGCAGCGTTCACAGGGAGGAAGAAATGGAAATATGAGTCCCGGACTTCCGGGTAATGTCGGAGGCGGGAATGTTTCCGATGACGATGAGCCTTAATTAATAAAACCGGGTTTTGATTGAACCAAGCGAACGGCTGATTAAAGTGAAATTAACAAGGGCGTTTGAGTCTTTTAATTTCACCGTTACTTTTTAAATTCAAGAGGAGCTATGAAACGAAATTTAAAAAATGCTGCCGGAAAGATTCTTTTGGCATTTCTTTGTTTTTTATGCTGCGCATTGACCGTTTTCGCCCAACAATCTCAAGCCACACTGCGAGGACAGGTAACCGATCCGTTAGGCGGCATCGTGGTTGGCGTTCCGGTAACGGCAGTTGACGCGAGCGGAGTCGAGAAAACTGCGACGACAAATGAAGCCGGTGAATATGTTTTTGCCGCCCTTCCGCCGGGGCGTTATACAATTCGCGTTAATGCAGAAGGATTTTCGTCTTATGAGAACGCGAATCTCGAAATAACTGCGGGCAGAACCGATCCGTTTGATATTATTCTCACCGTTGGCAGCGCAGTTGCGGAAGTCACAATTGAAGCCGAAGAGCCGTTTGGAACTGAACCGGAATCTAACACCAGCGCTCTGGTTTTGCGCGGCACGGATTTGGAATCGCTGCCGGACGATCCCGATGATTTAAGCGAAGCGTTGCAGGCGCTCGCCGGACCTACCGCCGGAGCCGACGGCGAAGGACAGATTTATATTGACGGATTTTCAGGCGGGCGGCTTCCGCCTAAAGAATCAATTCGTGAAATTCGCGTTAACCGCAATCCTTTTTCAGCGGAATACGACCGTTTAGGTTATGGACGTATTGAAGTTTTCACTAAACCGGGAACGGACAGATTTCGCGGTCAGGCATTTTTCAATTTTAACGACGAAAGTTTAAATTCGCGTTCGCCTTTTTCGACCGTCCGCGCGCCGTATCAGGCGCGTCGTTTCGGCGGCAACGTTTCGGGTCCGCTGATTGCCGGAAAAGCTTCGTATTTTCTGGATTTCGAGCGCCGCGATGTTGACGACAACAGAGACATCAATGCGATTATTCTCGATCCGTCGCTTAACGCCGTCTCATTAAACGAGACAATTTTGACGCCGACTCGCAGAACGACTTTCAGCCCGCGTCTGGATTGGCAAATTAACGATACAAACACAATCGTCGCGCGTTATACATTTGAAAGGACAAACCGGGAAAATGAAGGCGTCGGCGGTTTTAATCTGGCTTCGCGCGGTTACAATACGAAAAACGACCAGCACACTCTGCAATTAACTCACACGACGATCATCAATCAAAGCATCATCAATGAGTCCCGGTTTCAATACGTGCGTGAGCGCCGCAATCAGCAAGGCGGAACTTTCGCGCCGACAATTCGCGTTCTCGACGCTTTTACCGGCGGAGGCGCGCAAGTCGGTTTGTCGTTTAACAACGAAGACCGGGTTGAGCTGCAAAACTTTACTTCGTGGACGCTCGGCAATCATTCATTAAAAGCCGGTGCCAGATTGCGTTCCGGTCGCGTTTCAAATTCGTCACAGCAAAACTTTGCCGGAACGTTTACATTTACCTCTCTCGAACAATATCGCAATGCTTTGCAAGGAAACGCGCGCCCGACTCAGTTTTCAATTTCGGGCGGAAATCTTGAAATCAATTTTACACAGACAGATTTCAGCCCGTTTATTCAAGACGATTGGCGCGTTAGACCGAATCTAACGCTTTCTTTCGGTTTGCGTTACGATTGGCAAAACAACATCAACAGCAAGTTTAATTTTGCGCCGCGCGCCGCGTTTGCGTGGTCGCCCGGCGCGGGAGTGCAGGGACGGTGGCAGAGAACCGTTATTCGCGGCGGTTTCGGCGTTTTTTACGACCGCTTTAACGACACTTTGCTCTCGCAAGCCGAGCGGTTTAACGGCACAAATCAACAGCAATTCGTCGTCACAACAAACAGTCAGGGCGGCACAGCCGTTTTGGGTTTATTTCCGAATGTACCGACAATCGAGCAGTTAACGGCATTTGCAATTCCGCAAACCATCCGCCAAATGGCTGGAGATATTTCGACGCCGTACACGCTGCAAACATCGTTTAGCGTCGAACGCCAATTGCCTTATCGCACAACGCTTTCGGTTAATTTCGTTAATGCTAATACGCGCAGCGTGCTGCGCACGCGAAACATCAACGCGCCGCAGCCGGGGACGAACGTCCGCCCGATTCCGACAGCCGGAAACATTTTCCAATACGAATCAACCGGGCGTTTTAACCAGCAGCAGCTAATCGTCAGCTTGAACAACCGTTTTAGCCGTTTATTTTCGATTTCCGCAAACTATGTTTTAAATCGCGCCAGAAGCGACACCGACGGTTTGAACACATTTCCGGCGAATCAATACGATTTGAGCGGCGAATACGGTCGCTCTTCGCAGGATGTTCGCCATCGCCTGACGTTTTTCGGTTCGATCAACGCTTTGCCTTGGGGAATTCGTCTCAGCCCGTTTGTCATCATCAATTCGGGAAGACCGTTTAATATCACGCTCGGACGCGATATAAACGGCGACACGCTCTTTACCGAAAGACCGGCTGTTGCCGATGCGCAAACAACGGCGGCGGATTTAAGACAAACACCTTTCGGCGATTTCGACATCAACCCGAAACCGGGACAATCAATAATTCCGCGTAATTTCGGAACGGGACCGTCTTTTTTCACTACTAATTTGCGAATCAGCAAAACATTCGGATTCGGCGGCGAAGTCGCCAATCAAGGAACACAAGGCGGTCGCGGCGGACGAGGCGGCGGTGGAGGAGGTCGTCGCGGCGCGGGCGGCGGACGCAGAGGCGGTGGGGCTGCTGCGGGAGACGAAGGAACCAGAAGTCGTTACAATCTGACTCTTTCCGCCAACATTCAGAATTTGTTTAATAACACGAATGAAGGCGTTCCGGTCGGTAATCTAAATTCGCCGTTTTTTGGTAAATCACTTTCCAGCGCTGGCGGCTTTGGAAGAGGCGGCGGAGGCGGCGCGCAAACGGCAGGAAACCGCCGCGTTGATTTGCAATTACGATTCAGCTTCTAAGCTCGAATAAAATGATAGCGAAAAGATATTATCTTGCTAAGATTGCGGTAGTGAAAAAGGTATTTGCAGAATCGTAAAAATCGCAGACGGGCGAGTAAATCCGAATGATTCGGTTTTTGGTAGCCGGCAAATTGTACTGATTTTTCTGCTCGTCTGCATTTATTCTGCGATTACTCGGATATTTTATGAACAGTAAAATTGCGGAAATGGAAAATTTCTTTCTGGCTTTGGCAGATAAAACACGGCTGCGGATTTTAAATCTAATCGGAGACAAAGAAATCTGCGTTTGTTTTTTCACCGAAACCTTGCAGGAACCGCAGCCAAAAATCTCAAGACATCTGGCTTATTTGCGGCGCGCCGGAGTCGTTCAAACAAGGCGCGACGGCAAATGGATTTATTACAGTTTGATTCAACCGAAAGACGAAGCCGCGCGGCGCGTTTTTAACGAAATAGAGGCTTGGATGGCAACCGACGAGCAAATGCAAAAAGACCGCGAACGATTAGCTCAAATTTGCTGCGCGCCGGAAATGATGCCCGTTTCAATTGAGCATTTGCCGCGTCTCACACAGGTTTCCCCAAAAATTGAAGAACCGAAATCTTACGAAGTTAAACAGCTTGAAGATTTTCTGCTTTGAGCGTTAAACTTAGTTTTACTTTTTTGTTCTTTTCTATTGCCTTTTCGGTTTTGAATGAGTTAAAAAGGTAAAGGCTGAAAACTTCCTCGTTTAAGCTCAACGTTCATTCTCCTTCCAGATTTTAACCGCATTTCGGAGTTTTACCTCTAATGAGTTTTTTTGATGTCAATCCTTTAATCGAGCAAATGCTGCAGAGCGGCGAGCATATTTCCGATTTAAATTTTTCCGTCGGTCAACCGCCGCAAGCGGAGGCTTCCGGGCAACTAACGGCTTTGACGCCGCTTGGCATGGGCAAATTGACGCCGTTTCAAACCGAAATGATCGCGATGGCGCTGCTTAGAGGAAACTCGGAAGCCGCCTCGCAGCTTGCGCACAAAGGCACGGCGGATTTGAGTTACGCGCTGCCGGGAAAAGCGCGTTTTCGCGTTAATATTTTTCAACAGCGCGGCAGTTTTTCGATTGTGATGCGGCTGATTCCGTCGAATATTCCGACGTTTGAATCTCTGAATTTGCCGCCGCAGCTCGCCGAAATTTCGGGTTTGAGAAACGGTTTGGTTCTGCTCACAGGTCCGACAGGTTCTGGCAAATCTTCAACGCTGGCGGCGATTATTGACCGGATTAATGAAACAAAAAGCTGGCACATCGTGACGATTGAAGACCCGATTGAATTTCTTCACTCACACAAAAAAGCGACGATCAATCAACGCGAAGTCGGCTCCGACACAAAAGATTTTCCATCGGCTCTGCGCGCCGCTCTGCGCCAGGCGCCGAAAGTGATTTTAATCGGCGAGATGCGCGATTTGGAAACGACCGAAATTGCGCTCGAAGCCGCCGAAACCGGACACCTCGTGCTTTCGACTCTGCACACGATTGACGCCTCGAAGACGGTTGACCGCATTATCGGAATTTTCCCGAAAAACGAAGAACAGGTTATCCGCACGCGGCTCGCGCAATCATTCCGCTACATCGTTTCGCAGCGCCTGATTCCGCGCGCAGGCGGTCGCGGGCGCGTCGCCGCAGTCGAGATTTTGCGCTCGAATCAGCGCACGCGCGATTACATCGAAAAGGGCGAAGTGCAAGGCAAAACTTTGCTCGACGCAATGCGCGATGGACGACTTGACGGAATGCAGGATTTCGACTCCGTAATTCTCGAACTCATCGAAAACGGCGAAATCACGATGGAAGACGGTTTGTCGTTTGCCACCAATCAAAACAATTTGCTGCTTCAAATCAAAGGCATGGGCAAAACCGACGAATTTGTTCGCAAGCACAATGCGCCGACAAACGGCGCATCTGCGTCAATGTTCACACCGCCCGCGCCCGAAGCGGCAACAGCTAGCGCAGCAACGGCAGCTCCGACTAAAAACGGCAACTCTATTTTGGATATGATTGAATAAAACCTTAAAAATATGATCTTAGTTTGCGATAGTTGTTCAACTTCACTGCAATTAGACGAGAAAAAAGCTCCGTCAGGTAAATTTACGATTCGCTGTCCGAAATGCAAAAGTCTGGTTTCGGTCAACGTCGGCAGTCAAAATTCTTCGGAAAACGGCGCGGCGGAATCTGCCGCGCATAATAAGCCCGCGCAGACGGCTTCGCAGTACAAACCGCCGCAACAGGCACTGAAAAATTCCGAATCGCCGACGGGCGGCGCGAGCGAAGAACTGATGCGTCTTTTAGCCGGTTTGTTAAATCAAAAAAGCGCAAGCGATTTCGAGAATTCGGATGTCGAGCCGGAAAAAGGCGTTTTGCTTTGCCTGTCGCCCGAACAGAGAGAGAAAACGGCGCAGCTTTTAAGCGACAACGGCTGGCAGCCGTTCATCGCTGAAAATCCGGCGCAAGCGGTGGAAACATTGAGCGAAATCAAAATCGGAAACGTCGTTTTAGCCGCAAACTTTGCGCCCGAACAAAGAGGCGCTCAGACATTGCAAAATCACTTTTATAATTTAATGCCCGCCGTCCGGCGCAGCATTTTTCTGGTTTACGTGGACGACAAACCGCAGCAGGCAAGCTCGCACGATGCCTTTTTGCGAAATCTGAATCTCGTCGTCCATTCGAGAGATTTGCCGAATCTGCCGCACATTTTGCGGCGCGAGCGGCGTGATTTCGACGACACTTACCGCAATTTCAAAAACGCTCTGGCAAACGCTTAAAAAAACAAAACAAACAAAAAAACGCGCCCGGTAAATCTCGATTTCCGGCGCGTTTTTGCTTTTATAGTTAAGTTTTAGATTGCAAAATCGCGGTTTTTAGCTTATTCTCGCACCAATCTGAACGTTTCGATTTCTCGTTCAAGCTCGCCCAAATTATGATTGTCGGAACCGAATGGATAATTGACGTTGCCGGCTGCGACGCGGAAAAGTTGCGCGATTTGGATTTGCTGCGCCAAACTTTCGACCGTATTATTTCCGATTTGAATTTAAAAGTGATCGGCGACGCTCACTGGCATCAATTTCCCTTACCCGGAAACGGAATCACAGGTTTGGCGCTGCTCACGGAATCGCATCTCGCCTGTCACACTTATCCCGAATCGAATCTGGCGACTTTCAATCTCTATTGCTGCCGCGCGCGTCCCGAATGGAATTGGGAAGAAAATTTCCGCGCGCTTTTCAACGCACAAAACGTAAAAATTCAAAAAATCGAACGCGGGAATCGCATTGCGGTTGCCGAAGCAAAAACGGCTGTCGGAGGTGATTTGCGGTGAGCGTTTTGCAGACAAATTGCCCTTCGTGCGCTGGGACGGTCGAATTTAAATCCGGTTCGACAATCGTCGTTATTTGCCCGTTTTGCCGTTCCGTTGTTGCACGAACCGACCGCGCGCTTGAAGATTTGGGCAAAGTTGCGGAAATCGTTCAAACCGAATCGCCTTTAAAAATCGGGCTGCGGGGCAAATATTTAAACAACGGCTTTGAATTGACCGGGCGCGCGCAGTACAAACACGAAGCGGGCGGCGTCTGGGACGAATGGTACGCGACGTTTTCAAACGGCTGGGTCGGCTGGCTGGCGGAAGCGCAGGGGCGCTTTTATATGACTTTTTACCAGCCGCAGCCCGGCGCGCAGATTCCGAGTTACGCGGCTTTGGAAGTCGGCGCGCCCGTTCCTTTAAATCTCGGCTCGACAGCTTTTGTCGTTGCCGAAAAGGGAATGGCGTCCGCTGTTGCCGCCGAAGGCGAGATTCCTTATCAGCTTGTACCGAACGAAACCAATTATTTCGCCGATTTATCGGGCGCGGGCGGAGCGTTCGGGACGATTGATTACGGCACGAATCCGCCGTTTGTGTTTGTCGGAAAACAAGTCAGCTTGCAGGACATCGGTTTGGGCGAAGCGCGCCCGGCGGAGCGTGCCGCAAAATCGGTTTCCGTCGCGCGTTTAGGCTGTCCGAATTGCGGCGGGCGTCTCGAATTGCGCGCGCCGGACGCCGCCGAGCGAGTGACTTGTCCGAACTGCGATTCGCTGCTTGATGTCAACAAAGGCAGCTTGCGTTTTCTGCATTCGCTCAAAAATCTTAGTTCGGCGACGCCGCCGTATCTACTCGAAATCGGTAAAACCGGACAATTCGCGGGACGCGAGCCGATGCAGATTATCGGCGCGGTGACTCGTTCGGTAAATATCGAAGGCACGAAATATTTCTGGCAGGAATATCTGCTCTACAATCCGAAAATCGGTTTTCGCTGGCTTGTCCAGAGCGCCAATCATTGGACGTTTGTCGAGCCGGTTGCCCCCGGCGATGTCGTTGACTCCGGGTTAGTCGGGCGAGGCGCGACCGCGCAGTATAATGGCGAAGGCGCGGCAAAAGGCAAATCTTTCAAGCTCTTTCAACACGCCATCGGAATTGTCGAACATGTTCGCGGCGAGTTCTACTGGCGCGTCGAAACCGGCGAGAAAGCTCAGATGAGCGATTTCGTCAACGCGCCGTTTATGCTCTCGAAAGAAGTTTCCTTCGGCAAAAGCGGCAGCGAAGTCAACTGGTCGCTCGGCACTTATGTTCCGCTAAAAGATGTCGAAAAAACATTTGGCGCCGAAGCATTGCCGCAGCCCTGGAATGTCGCGCCGAATCAGCCGTTTCAGCATAAAGATTTATACAAATATGGTTTCGCTTTGCTCGGGCTTTTGATTTTGGTCAGTATCGTGCTGTTTCCTTTTACGTCGGGCGGCGGAACGGTTAAAGAGCAGAATTTTAATTTGCCGCCGATGGCTAACGCGCAAGCGGCACAAATCGCCTTTAGCGAGCCGTTTGAATTAAAAGGCAATCGCAACGTCGAAATTACGGCAAGCGCGCCGCTCAGTAATTCGTGGATGGACGTTGACGTTGATCTGGTGAACGAGCAAAACAGCGAAGTCGAATCGGTTCCGATCAACGTCGAATTTTACAGTGGAACTGACAGCGACGGCGCCTGGTCTGAAGGCAGCAAGTCGAATTCGGCGATTTTGTCGAGCGTTCCGGCGGGAAAATACACTTTGCGCGTCGAAGGAAGCTGGGGAAACTGGCAGCAGCCGCAGCCCGTCAACGTCATGGTCAAACAAAACGCTTTTCGCGGAGTTAATTTCTGTTGCGCGTTTTTGCTGCTGGCAATTTTGCCGACTCTGGCTTTGCTTTGGAATTGGACTTTTGAATCGCGCCGCTGGAGCGAAAGTATGTTCGCGCCGGTTTCAAGCGATTCGTCGGACGATGATGATTGATTTTTGTTCGTTGTTCGTCGTTAGTTGTTCGTTGCAAAAAGCAATCTACAACGAGCGACGATCAACGAACGACGAACAAATTTATGTTTAAAAAACTTTATTTGGCATTCGGTCTGGGAGTAATTCTGATTTACGCGGTTTCGACCTTGTTCGGCTGGGAATTTTTCAACAGCGGCTCGCGTTCGACTTTGCGCTCGCCGTTTATCTGGTTTGGCGGCGGTTATCGCGGGGGAAAATAAGCGGAAAATAAAGGAGGAAAATGATGCTTGGATTTTTAAAACTTACAACTTCGGCTCTGGCTTTGATCGTTAAATGGGAAGATTTGCAAAACGTTTTGGTGACGACGCTGGTATTCGTCATTCTCGGTTTAATTATTTTTGCTCTGGCGTTTTTCTTTATCAGTATGGTCACGCCGTTTTCGCTCAAAAAAGAAATTGAAGAAGATCAAAACGTCTCGGTCGGTATCGTTATCGCTTCAATCATTATCGGCATTGCGATTATAATTGCCGCCGCAATCAGCGGATAAAGCTCATTTGCGGTAAAATTGCTTTATGAACAATCTAAAACATAAAGATAAAGTCGTTCCGTTTGTGCGGCAAGCCGCGTTGCCGGACGATTTGAGCTTTGAAAAAATGAGCCGGCTCGGGCGCGATTTATGGCAAATCAGCAAAGAAATCGAACAATCAGGCGTAATTCCTTTACTTGATGAAAATGAAATCGAAATTGAACTAAACCGCAGACGCGGCGGGTATGCCAGCGATTACTCCTAAATTAACTTTTGCCGACGCATCCGTTTTGATAAACGCCGTACGTGGCGCGGACGCCGCCCGAAAAATGCGCGCATTAGCTGTTTTAGGCGATCCGAACCGCGAATTTGCCGCTACAAAATTGCTTAGACTTGAAGTTTTACCGATTGCCGTTCGCTATAAATTGCAAAAAGAGATCAGCTTTTATGAGCGTTTTTTCAAGAGCGTGACGAATTGGATCGAAGTTGATTCCGCACTGCTTGATGCGGCTTACGATTTAGCTTGCAAATACGGTCTCGGAGCGGTTGACGCGCTTCATCTTGCGGCATCGGAAACGGTTGGAGCGGAATTTGTCTGCGCCGAACGAACGACAAAACCGATTTACGCAGCCTCGCTCAACATAGTGACAATTTACTGATGAACCGCACACCTCTTTTATTTTTAAACGTCCTCATCATCGCTACCTGCGGTTTGATTTACGAGCTGCTCGCGGGAACTTTGGCGAGCTATGTGCTCGGCGATTCCATCACGCAATTTTCAATTATTATCGGGCTTTATCTTTTTGCGATGGGCGTCGGTTCGTGGCTGTCGGGTTTTCTGGAAAAAGATTTAGCCGGAAAATTTATCGAAATCGAGCTTGGCGTCGCTCTTTTAGGTGGTTTGAGCGCGCCGCTGCTTTTTCTTACCTTTGCTTACGCCAAATATTTTTACCTGATTCTGTACGCAATCGTTTTCCTGATCGGCGTGTTGGTCGGAATGGAAATTCCGCTTTTGATGCGGATTTTAAAGGACAAACTTGATTTCAACGCTCTCGTTTCGCGCGTTTTGGCTCTCGATTACATCGGCGCGCTGGTCGCCGCGATTTTGTTTCCTCTGGTTTTCGTCCCGCGCCTCGGACTCGTGCGGACTTCGCTCGTTTTCGGAATGCTGAACGCCAGCGTCGCGCTCTGGGGAACTTGGCTGCTTTTGCCGATTATCAAGAAAAACGTTCAGTTTCTGCGTGTCCAGGCGGTCGCAATTCTCGTTTTGCTCGCCATCGGTTTTATCAAAGCAGAAAGCGTCACTTCTTTCGCCGAAGAAGGGCTTTTTGCCGACAATATCATTTACGCCAAGCAATCGCATTATCAACGAATCATCGTCACGCAGGGACGCGGCGGTTTCTCGCTTTTTTTAAACGGCAATCTGCAATTTTCGACCGTTGACGAATATCGTTATCACGAAGCTCTCGTTCATCCGGCGATGCAGTCGTTCAACGGTGGAAACCCGAAACGCATTCTTGTTTTGGGCGGCGGCGACGGGCTTGCGCTACGCGAAATTCTAAAATATCCGTCAGTCGAATCCATCACGCTGGTTGATCTCGACCCGGAGATGACCGATCTTTCAAAACGTCTGAAATTGCTCGCCGAACTCAATAAAAATGCGTTTGAAAATCCGAAAGTAACGGTCGTCAACGCTGACGCTTATGTCTGGCTCGATGAAAATCGCGGCGAGCCGTATGACGTGGCGATTATTGATTTTCCCGATCCGAACAATTTCGCGCTCGGAAAATTGTACACGACCAGATTTTATAAACTTTTAAAATCACATCTAAAACCCGATTCGGCGGTTGTCATTCAATGCACGTCGCCGATTTTTGCGCGCACTTCTTACTGGTGCATCATCAAAACGCTCGAAGCCGCAGGATTTGCGGTCAAACCGTTTCAAACAAGCGTCCCGTCCTTCGGCATCTGGGGCTACGCGCTCGCCAAGTTACAGCCGTTTGAAGAGCCGCAAACCGCGCCGAGAAACATTGAGTTAAAATTTTTAAACGATAACGCGATGCGGCAGCTTTTCGCTTTTCCGGCTGATTTAGCGTTGCCTGACGGGGAAATCGAAATCAACCGCCTCGACAATCAGGCTCTCGTGCGTTATTACGAAGCCGAATGGCGCAGATTCGAATAGGGAATATTAACAGGGATAAAAGGGATGAAAGGGATAAAATAATAGTTTTGAATGATGATTCATCAGGAATTAACCGGCAAAATATTAGAAGCTTGTTTTGAGGTCAGCAATGAATTAGGCGCTGGATTTTTGGAATCTGTTTACGAAAAGGCTTTACTGGTTGCGCTTCGGCAAAAGGGTTTAAATGTAGAATCGCAGGTGAAGTTACTAGTAATGTTTCGCGGTATTGTTGTTGGTGATTATTTTGCTGATATTTTGGTTGAAAATAAAATCTTGCTTGAGCTTAAAGCCGTTAATGCTTTGACTAAAGAACATTTCGCACAAATTTTAAACTATTTGAAGGCTACAAATCTTGAAGTCGGATTGATTATTAATTTCGGCAACTCAAGACTTGAATACCGCCGCTTTGACAATAAATTTATGCGCTCAACGACAACAAGCAATATTTCTTTAGTGGATAAACTATTTGCCGACAAATCGGATAACCTTTAATTTTATCCCTTTCATCCCCTTTATCCCTGTTAATTTGTATGATCCGGCTAATCGAAACAATCGAACAATATGAAAACCTGACCGAGCAAAACGGCGTCGCGGTCGTGCATTTCGGCTTTCGCTGGAACTCTTTTGACCGGACAATGCAGCGCACTTTGTTTGAACTCAAACCGGAATTCGGCGACAAAATTCAATTCGGTTTCGTGGACATTGATAACAACGAAACAATCGAGCTTTTACAGCGGATAAATCTCGTCAACTCGCCGACGCTCGTTTATTTTCGGGGCGGGGAACATTTGGCAAGTCACGTCGGAATGCGCCCAATGGACGAAATCCGGCAGCGCATTCAAACCTTGCTTGAAGCGGAATAATTTTGGTGAAAAGTTTTACCCGCAGAGAAATTTTAACGGCATTTTTGGGCGCGCCTTTCGCGCTCGCCGCGTGCCGAACCGAAAATAATTTTTCCGGTATTTCGGGCGAAATCGTCGGCGCATCCGCCGATTTGGGACATCGTTTGCGCGATTCAAATGTTCGTTTTGAGATTCCAAGCGACAAATTTGAAAACAAAAAAGTGGTCATCATCGGCGGCGGAATCGCGGGATTGGCAGCGGCATGGAAATTTTTAAAAAACGGTTTTGACGATTTCGTTATGCTTGAGCTTGAACCGCGCGCGGGCGGCACGGCGAGCAGCGGCGAATCCCGAACCGGGAATTATCCGTGGGGCGCTCATTATTTGCCCGTGCCGACAAAAGAAAACGTCGAGCTGGTTTCGCTTTTAAACGAAATGAATTTGCTCGAAGGCGCGGACGCTAACGGCAATCCGGTCGTCGCCGAACAGTTTTTATGCCGCGAGCCGGAAGAGCGAGTTTTTTACAAAGGTCGCTGGTACGAAGGACTTTATTTGCGAGTCGGCGCTCGCGAAGACGATCTACGCCAGCTTGCGGCGTTTCAAAAAGAAGTTGATTTTTGGGTTTCGTGGCGAGATTCCAAAAACAAGCGCGCTTTTACGATTCCCGTCGCCGAATGCTCGACAGATTCGTTTGCCACGGAATTGGACAAAATTTCTTTTGCCGATTGGCTCAGAAATAAAAACTTTACCTCGCCGAGACTTTTGTGGTGGTGCGATTACGCCTGCCGTGACGATTACGGTTTGCGGCTCGAACAAACGAGCGCGTGGGCTGGGCTTTTTTATTTTTGCTCGCGCGTTCCCCGCGTCGGCGAAGAAAGCGCCGCGTTTATCACTTTTCCCGAAGGCAACGGGCGTTTCGTCAATTTTTTGCAGGAAAAAGCTAAACAAAAAATCAAATTAAAGACAGCCGTCGCCGAAATTGTGCCGACCGAAAACGGGGTTGAAATTTACGCAATTGACGCGGCGACGAACGAAGCGCGCGGCTTTCGCGCCGAACGAGCGATTTTTGCCGCGCCCGTTTTTTTGTCAAAATACCTGATTCGAGATTTTCGCCAAAACACGCCCGCATTTATCGCCGAATTTGAACACAACGCCTGGATGGTAGCGAATTTATTTTTGAAAAATCGCCCCGAAAATCGTTTTCGACGCGATTGCCCGCTCGCTTGGGACAATGTTTTGTACGAAAGCCCGTCGCTCGGTTACGTCAATTCGACGCATCAGCGCGGAATGGATTACGGCTCTGCGGTTTTTACTTATTATTTTCCGATGTGCGAAGACGACACGAAAACCGGGCGAGCCAAACTTTTTGCTTATGATTGGCAAGCGTGCGCCGATGTCGTTTTGTCCGATTTGCAGCGCGCGCACCGCGATATTCGTGATTTAACCGAAAGAATTGACGTGATGCGCTGGGGACACGCGATGATCAGCCCGCGCCCGAATTTTATTTGGAGCGGAGTGCGCCAAAAAGCCGCCGAAGTTTATCGAAACATTCATTTCGCGCATTCGGATTTGAGCGGCGTCGCGCTTTTTGAAGAAGCGTTTTATCACGGTTTGCGCGCCGCCGAAGAGATTTTAAATACGGTTAGATAGATTTCACGCCTGAGACGCAAAGCGCGCAAAAAGTTCGCCCGGTTTTTTTGCGCGCTTTGCTTTCTTTGCGTCTTTCGGTGAAACTTATCTTTTTCAAAATTGGAGTAAAAATGACAGAAAATTACGAAAATATATTAGTTGAAAAACGCGGGCGCGTCGCTGTTTTAACGATCAATCGCCCGGACAAATTAAACGCGCTGAACGAAAAGACGCACCTCGAAGGTGTCGCGGCTTTGGACGCCCTGAAAACCGACGAAGAGGTTCGTGTCGTGGTCATTAAAGGCGCGGGCGAAAAATCCTTCATCGCGGGCGCGGACATCTCGGAATTTGCCGAAAAGACGCCGGAAGAGCAGCGGCAAACGATGCTTTCGCGCTCGCTTTTTAACGCGATTGATGTTTTTCCGAAACCCGTAATTGCGATGATTAACGGTTTTTGCTTGGGTGGCGGAAACGAATTGGCGCTGGCTTGCGATTTGCGCGTCTGCTCGGAAAAATCGCGTTTCGCGCAGCCGGAAATCAACCTCGGAATCATCTGCGGCGGCGGCGGAACTCAGCGTTTGACTCGTCTGATCGGCGAAACGCGAGCGATGCAGCTTATTTTAACCGGCGATATGATTGACGCCCCGACCGCGCTTCAATTTGGCTTAGTAAACGCGGTGCACACGGCGGAGGAAGTCGAAGCCAAAACAATGGAATTGGCTGAAAAAATCGCCGAAAAAGCGCCGCTTGCTTTGCGTTATTCAAAAGAAGCTGTAAAACTCGCTTCACGGTCGAATTTGGACGAAGGCTTGCGGCGCGAAATTGATTTATTCGCGCTTGTTTTTGCGACCGAAGACAAACAAGAGGGCGTCGCCGCTTTTCTCGAAAAACGCAAACCCGAATTTAAAGGCAGATAATTCAATTGCGAATTATGAATTTTCAGCAGCGCCTCGGAGACTGAAGAATTCCGACAAAACATCGCTGAGATTTGGGACGGTTGCCAATTCGTAATTCGTAATTTATAATTCGTAATTGCTTCCGGGGTCGTAGCTCAGCTGGGAGAGCGCTTGAATGGCATTCAAGAGGTCAGGGGTTCGATCCCCCTCGACTCCACCAATAATATCAATAATTTAGGGCATCTTTCCAGATGTCCTTTTTAGTTTTAGTGTGTCATTGGTGTGTCAAGCTTAATTGAGTGATCTTTTAATGCTTCTTTATAACACCAGAGCAGATGTCAGTTATTTGAAACACAAGAGTAGAGTTCTCTTATGAAGTCTTACTCTTTAGATTTACGATAGAAGATTGTCGAAACAAACAAGGCGGGCGGAATTACTCAACGTTAATTAGCCGTTGGCTTTCTTGTTTCTCCATTAAAACCGGCACAGTGCAATCTGCTTTTGCAACCCTCGAAGTCGAAATTTGTTACCTGCCGCCATATTCACCGGATTTAAATCCAATAGAAATGTGCCGGTCAAAAATCAAGACATATTTGAAGCAAGTCGCCGCGAGAAAATATTTGGCTTTATCGGAAGCAATTAGTAAAGCATTAAAAACAATTACAGCCGCAGATGCCAGTAGAGTTGGAACAGGCACATTGCAGCAATGTGTAGCAATTGTCTGAAATCTGCTCTAGTAGGTTTTCAAATTGACATCCATTCCTAACAGGAATAGTATTGCACGCAAATCTTGATTGAGCTTCTGCTATTTTTGCCAGACCTGTTGTTGATGGCATGTTCCTAGAAAGGATTACAGCTTTAACTTAACGGAGGATACTATGAGTAATAAATCTATATTAGGTGGATTATCCATTATAAGTGTTACATTCTTCTCTTTTTCCCTGTTTCAAATAGACTTACATCTTCCAGCCAGTTTAACTGCGCCACCCCCTGTTTATGATGGACAACAAAAACGGCAGGTGGATATTGACCGACAGCGCCAAGAACTTGAATTACAAAAACAAGAGCGTCTATTGCAAAAGCAAACAGATATTGACCGCA
>DASVRD010000159.1:0-8301 GCA_036388775.1 Pyrinomonadaceae bacterium
ACCTTTTCGGCGACGCGGCTTTGAGCTTCCGATAAAGATTTTGTATCGAGCAAATTTACCGCTAACAAAGCCAAAGCGCCGCGAAAAAAGTGAACGTGCGCGTCGTTAAAACCGGGCGTGACCAGCCTCCCCTGCAAATCAATTTCCCGAGCGGCTTGAAATTGATTTCTTAAATCGCGCGCAGTTCCCACCGCGACGATTCTTTCGCCGTCAATGGCGACTGCTTCGGCGACCGAATAATTTTCATCGGCGGTAAAAACTTTGCCGTTGAAGAGCAAAAGCGAAACGCGGCGTTTAGTTTGCGCCGACGCGACGAAAACGCTCGAAAGCAGAATCGAAAACAACAAATTTAAAGTCAGGAGTTTTTTCATAAAATTAACGCAGCTTGTTTTATAATCTTCGTCAAAATATTTTGCAATCAAGGAAGAATCGAAAATGAAAACCGAAACTTTGCAGTTTGAGACGGCAAACGGGGCGACGACAGCGTTTGTCGCGCTACCGGGCGAAACGAACGAAAACACGCGCGGCGTTGTGTTGATTCAGGAATGGTGGGGATTGAACGAACACATCAAAGACATCGCCTCGCGTTATGCCGCAGAAGGCTTTATCGCCGTCGCGCCGGATTTGTATCGCGGAAAGCTCGCTAAAAACCCGTCGGAAGCGGGCGAAATGATGAAAGCACTTTCAACCCAAGACGGAATTGACACGATTAAAAACGCCGTCGCCAAAGCGCGAGAAACTTACAATTTAAATAAACTCGGAATTTCCGGCTATTGTATGGGCGGAACTTTTGCTCTGCGCGCGGCTTGCGAGCTGGAAGATTTCGGCGCGGCGGCTCCGTTTTACGGCGACATTCCGCCGGAAGACGTTTTGAAAACTCTGAAAACTCCGACTCTTTTTATCGCCGGAGAAAAAGACGCCTGGATCAATCCGCAAAAAGTCGCCGAATTGAAGCGCATCGCTTTGCAATACAATTTGCCGGTCGAAACAATTTCTTACGATGCCGATCACGCTTTTTTCAACAACACACGCCCGGAAGTTTACGATCCGGCTGCCTCGAAAGACGCTTGGCGGCGCGTGTTGGAGCTTTTCCGCAAGAATCTCTAAAAAATATCTGATGCTTTATACAAAATAAGCAGTTACTTCCGTTTAGCGGCTGGCTTGCCCGCCTTTTAACGCCGAAGGCGGGCAAGCCCGTCGCTAAACGAACATTAACTTTTTTATTTTTGCAGTAAATCTGCTAATTCCTGTTTGTTTGGAAGAGCGGTGCGCGCGCCGAGAGCGCGGCATTTAAGCGCGGCGACGGCATTGGCGATTTTAAGGCTTGTTTCAATTTCTTCGCCCGCGAGCAAGCCGTAAATAAATCCGGCGTGAAAAGCATCGCCAGCGCCCGTCGTGTCTTTGCATCCGCCCGGAACTGAGTATGCCGGAGCGGTTAAAAATTCGCCTTCGCAGCGAATCAAACAGCCTTCGATGCCTTTGGTTTTGCCGACAATTTGACAGCCGTAGCGGTTTTGAATTTCCGTCAAAGCCGTTTTTTCGTCGGCGATTCCGGTTAATCTGTGCGGAAACTCGCTCGAAGAAATCAAAACGTCAACAAACGGCAGCAGCTCTTCGATTCCTTCGTAAACATTGTCAACATCAACCGAAACTATGACGCCCGCATCTTTTGCCGCTCGCGCCATCAGCGCGCAAGCCTCAGGGTCGTGCGCGTCGGTGTGTAGAACTCTGGCTAGGCGCGCGGCTGCGAGCGGCGCTTCGGCGGCTTTGTAGCTCAATTTCGCGCTTCTGTCCCAAATCACGGTTCGTTCGCCGGTGCGTTCGTCAATCAAAATAAAAGCGATTTGCGTCGCGGCGTTTTCGATAATTTCGCAAAAATCGGTATTAACATTTTCGTCGCGCAAAGTTTTTAAGCCGAATTCGCCCATTGCATCAGCGCCGTAGCGCCCGGCGTAAACGGTTCTCATTCCCAAACGCTGCAATCCGACCATCGCCGAAGCAGTCATTCCACCGGCGGCTTGAATGTATTCGGTTAGTTGAATTTTAGCGTCAGGCTGCGGATGCTCAGGCACGACGATTAGAAAATCAACCGCGTTTGTGCCGAATCCGGCGGCGTCGAAAAGTTTGTCGGAAGAAAGCTGGAAAGGAAATTGCATCGAAAAAGCGCCTTTGGTTTTCAAATAATAGCAAAGAAAAAAAATCCGAAAAACTGTTGCAATATGCCGCGCCGATTCGTTAGAGTTCCGAACAGATGAAATAATCTTGCGGCGCGCCTTTTTATCGGCGACGCCTTTTAAAACTTTATAAATTGATTAATCGGAGGAGAAAAGAGAAGTGCCAGAAGCAATGTGCCCGGAATGCGAATCGGATGTTTTTGTTGACGAAGATATGGTGCGCGGCGATTTAGTCACGTGCGAGGAATGCGGAACGGATTTGGAAGTTATTATGACTGATCCGCCCGAAGTCCGGCTTTATAACGAAACCGAAGATTTAGACGACGAATATGAAGACGAAGACGATTTAGATGATGACGATGATGACGATGATGACGATGATGACGATGATCTAGGTTTTGACGACGAGGACGAAGACGACAAATATTAACAATTACGAATTGAACATTACGAATTACGAATGAAGGAATTTGTTTTTTAGAAAATAGAAATTCGAGTCAATAATTCGTAATTCGTAATTGTTATTTCGTAATTGACTGATAGCCGTTTCGGTTTTGTCGAACGCTGTAGCCCGGATTGCGGGCTTCGATTTTGACTGTGTGAAAACGCCCGTCGCGGCGTTTTTCTTCATCGGGGTAAAAAGCGAGCAAATACGACGCCGTTACGTCTTCGGCGAGCGTGCGAAAAAGCGGCTCGAAATCTTTGTCGGTCGCATAGACGCTTTTGCCGCCGGTTTTCTCCGCCAAACCTGAAACGTCCAAAGGCGTCGGCAGCGGGGCGCGGTTTTTCGAGAGCGAAATTTTGGTGAACGAAGGCAAAGTAACCGTAAAAATACTGACTTCGGCAGCTTGCGCGCGTTCAATAACGGTTGCCGGAGAAACGACATCGCCGACCGGAAAACCGTCGGTTACGACAATCACCGATTTTTTCACCGGAAGCTGCCCTTTTGTGCGCGGCGCTTTGCGGCTGAGCAGACGAACGGCGTCGTCAACAGCATCGTAGGCGTGTGTGGAAAGCCCGTTTTCATCGCGCAGAAGTTTTTCAAAAGCGCGCTCGATTTTTCTTTTATCGCTCGTAAATTCCTGCAAGCGTTTGACGTTCATCCCGAAAGTGACCAGAGCGAAAGTCGCCGTTTTATCCGCCAGACGATCAATAAAAACGTTTGTCGCCCGACGCAGCTTTTCGATTTCTTCCGTCGTCACGCTGCCCGAAACATCGAGCGCGAACACGATGGCAATCGGGCGCGCGCCGTTTGCGCGCTGCGTCTGTTCAAAAAATTCCACGTCGCGCTCTTCGCCATCTTCAAAAATCCGAAAATCTTTCGCTTTCAAACCGCGCACAGGCTTTCCGCCCGCGTCCGTTACGACGACATCAAACGTCGTCAGATCGGTGTCAATTTTAATAACTTCCTCGTTATCTTGCGCAAGCGAAAACGCTGAAAAAAACAACAAAACGGCGACGGAAAACAAAAGATTTTTCAGATTGAAACGATTCATTCGAGTATTTTGCTAAAATTTGATGCGCGCTTGGCGAGAGATTATACGCCGATTCGACAAAGTTAGATGCGAAAATTTGAGCTGCCGAAAATTTACCCGATTACAGACCGACGAATCTCACATTTGCCGCACGTTGAACAAGTCGAAAAACTAATCGCCGGAGGCGCGAAGTTCATTCAACTGCGCGAAAAACATCTCGCGCCAAAAGATTTTTACTCGGAAGCCGAAAAAGTTTTAGCATTCGCGCGCCCGCGAAACGTGAAAATTATAATCAACGACCGGGTTGACCTGGCTTTGGCTTTAAAGACGGACGGCATTCATCTCGGACAAGACGATTTGCCTCCCGCCGAAGCGCGAAAAATCTTAGGCGAAACGGCAATCATCGGTTTCTCGACGCACAGTGTTGAGCAGGCAATTGCAGCCGCAAAATTGCCGATTGATTACATCGCAATCGGACCGATTTTTGAAACTTCGACCAAAGAAAATCCCGATGCCGTTGTTGGAATAGAAGGTTTGCGGCAAGTCAGAAAATCAATCGGCGCATTTCCCCTTGTCGCCATTGGCGGAATTACATACGAAAACGCCCGCTTGTGTTTGGAAGCGGGCGCTGATTCGGTTGCCGTGATTAGCTGTTTATTAAACCAACCGGAAAATATAACGCAAAAAACTTTTGAGTTGATTTGTGAGTTACAAAATTCATAATTGAATGAGCGCTTTAACAATAAAAATAGTTGATAATTGTATTGCTAAGATGATAATTTTATATCGCTCTTTTTAAATGTCTTTGTGGGAGAAGATATGAAAACGTTTTGTCGCCGCAGATTTTCACCATTCAATCTAAATTTGATTTCTACAATATCGCTTCTTTGCCTGATTTCTTTGTTCAGTATTCAAGCAATAGCGCAGGATGCGGAAAAGCCGAGGATCATTAACAGCGTTCCCGAAAAGCTGCCGTTAAAGATTGAATTTATTAACCTGGACAAAGAGGATTTTCTTAATGAGTTAGAGATTAAGGTTACAAATACCGGCGACAAAGCAATATACTCTTTGAGATTTGAATTTGAAATTGTAGATGGAAGACCTTCGCTTGATGGTAGGGAAAGTTTCCCTTTGGATTTTGGAAGAAAGGAATTAAGCAGTGCATATGATGACAAACCTACTAATGAAGATGTTCCCATCATACCAAGAGAATCATATACCTTTAAACTGCATAAATCTCCGATTATAGGACTTAAAAAAAGCCTTGAATTAACAGGACTTCCATTTCCAAAAGTATTTGAGCTTGTATTTATAGATTTAACATTTGAAGACGGAACCGGTTTTATACTAAAAGGAGAACCTTACAAAAAGAAAACTAAACCGGAGCAACACTCCAAACCGTCTCAAGCTAAAGAATGTTCTAAAAAGCCTTTTCCTATTCCAACGGAAAAGGCTTTTTCTTTTTTTGATCGGTTGTTTTTAGATTCTAACCAGAACGATCCTTTGAATTTACAATCTGCGGATCAAGAGTTTCCAGATTGCCCGCGCTGCGAGAGTCTTAATACTGGCTGTCGCAGATTAGAACAGTATCAGACGGGCGGTTGCCCGATGCCGCAAGACCCAAATCAAACGGAACCTAATCTTTATGTTGATTGGTACACGCTAACATCAGACTGCGATCCTGATTCGCGGTATACTTGTCAATCATACGCACAGGAAAGACGACGGTGTCTCGATGGCAGCTTTGTATGGGCAGCCAGATTCGCTCCGTGTGGCGCTCCACCGCCGACACCGACGCCGACACCGACTCCAACGCCAACACCTTCGCCAACACCTTCCCCTTCGCCGTCCGTATGCGACGAGGACGCAGATGGATATACCGCACAGAGTTGCGGCGGCAATGATTGCAACGACGAGGTTGCTTTCATTCCACTGAGAGACCCTTCGACAGGAATGTTTCTACAGGAAACTCCCGGACGTATTTGTGAGAACGGACTCGACGATGATTGTGATGGTTTAACTGATTACCAAGAAGACCCCAGTTGCAACGGGCAACCAACGCCTACACCGACGCCGTGTCCTTGCGACGATTGCGATCTCGGATGCCCGCCCGGCGGCGGCGAAGAAAGTTATCCGAGAAATTATTCATATTACTGTTATAGCAGCTATATGGTCACGACTTATTGGATTTCATACGATAATGGAGAATCCTGGCACTATTTATCGGAAACCTGGGAATATATAGGCACCAACTGTTACGTGACTCAATACTAAGCGGCGAAAGGAGATTGCAAAAATGACTGAACGACAAAAAAGAAACCGAGCATTTATTGCTCTCGCGGCGGCTTTAACGATTACTGCGGCGTCCGGGCTTTATTTTTCCAAACGGCAGCCGATGCAGGCTCAAACCGTCGCTCAGCCCGCACAGACGAATACGCCGCGCGGAACGAGAATAAATCCGAAAGTCACGCTTTTGGACGAACCGGAATGGCGCGAAAACGTCAGCCTGGAGGTTTTAGGCAGAGAAAGCAAAGCAATCGTTATCGGCAAACCGATACGCGGTGTGACCAAACAATCAGCAAACGGAAAGGAAGTAACGATTAGTTTCGACGTGCAAATTCAGGAAGCGATTAAAGGCGATTTGCAGCCGAACGCAACGATTAAAGTCAGTATGCCCGGCGGATTGATTAAAGAAGCCGACGGAACTCTGCACGAGTTCAGGACGCCGCGCGTGAGAAAAATGACGCCCGGCAAAATTTACGCATTGTTTTTAAAAGCGAAAAATCCTAACGACAATTTGTTTACACCGCTGCGCGGCTCGCAAGGTATTTATGAAATACCCGCGAACGGAACAAGAGTTGTTCATTTAGGACGTTCTTTTGATTTGCCTCCGGCAGATGACGGACCTGAAATCAACGCTTTTCTGCAAACGATTCGCGCAATGAGAAACAACCGATAAAGCTATCTGATTGCGTAACGCTGAAACATCATCAGTTGCTGAATGCCTTTTTCTGCGAGCAGCATCATTTCGTTCATTTGCTCGCGCGAAAAAGCCTGTTTTTCAGCCGTGCCCTGAACTTCGATAAATTTGCCGCTGCCCGTGCAGACAATGTTCATATCAACTTCCGCGCCCGAATCTTCGACGTAACATAAATCGAGCAGCGCGGTGTTTTCGACAATGCCGACGCTGACCGCTGCGACTTCCTGAACAATCGGATTTCGTTTTAAAACTCCGTTTCTCTGCAATTTCTGACACGCCAGCAGAAGCGCGACGTAAGCGCCGGTAATTGAAGCAGTGCGCGTTCCTCCGTCAGCTTGGATTACGTCGCAGTCGAGCGTGATTGTCCGCTCGCCCATCACGGACATATCAACGACTGCGCGCAAGCTGCGCCCGATAAGTCGTTGAATTTCCTGCGTTCTGCCCGAAACGCCGCGATTTCCGGTTTCGCGCTGCGTGCGCGTAGAAGTGGCGCGCGGAAGCATCGAATATTCCGCCGTTACCCAACCTTTACCTTGATTTCGCAGAAACGGCGGCACGCGGTCTTCGACCGACGCGGTGCAGATAACTTTGGTGTTGCCGACTTCGATTAAAGCCGAGCCTTCGGCTTGCGGCAAAAAATTCGGCGTGATTTTCGTCGGGCGCAGTTGGTCAATATTGCGTCCGTCAATTCGTGCGAAGCTCATCGTTCCCCCATAATTCCACGGCTTCAAGTCTGGCGGGCTGGCTGCCCAAAAATCTTTCCGCGACGCGCGCAAAGCGTTCCGCCGCGTCGGTCACAAAAAAATGGTCTAAATCATCGCACAAACTTCGCTGGCGTGAAATTTGTGCAGCCGTCAGATTAGCCAAATTTTTATTTTTGAGCAAATTCTCGACAGTTTCCGCCGCCGCTTCGCCCGAATCAATTAATTTGACGGAAGCGCCAACAGTTTCCTGAATCACGTCGCGCAAAATCGGATAATGCGTGCAGCCCAAAACCAGCGCCCCGACATTTGCTTCTTTGATTTTTGTTAAGTATTTAGCCGCGATTGAAGCTGTTTCCGGTTCGTTCGCCCAGCTTTCTTCGGCGAGCGGCACAAACAGCGGACAAGCCGTTTCGACGACTTCCGCCGTTGAATCGAAACTTTTGATTGCGTTTGAATAAGCCTGGCTGCCAATTGTCGCTTCGGTCGCGATAACACCGATGCGGTTTGCGGCTTCGGCTGCTTTGCGCGCTCCCGGTTCGATGACTCCGACGACTTCGACATTAATTGCTCGTTTTATAGCGGGCAGTGCGAGCGCTGAAGCCGTGTTACAAGCGACGACGAGCAATTTGATTCCGCGCTTCGCCAGAAAACGCGAGTTTTCGATTGCGTAGCGTTCGACCGTTGCCAAAGATTTTGTTCCGTAGGGAACGCGCGCCGTGTCGCCGAGATAAACAAAACGTTCGGCGGGCAAGCGTTCGTGCAGCGCGCGGTAAACCGTCAGACCGCCGACGCCCGAATCGAAAATTCCGATTGGCAAATTCTGGATTTCAGTCATTCAAAAACGAAAAACAATTTTGAAGAGTAACAAATCCAAAATCCAAAATCTAAAATCCAAAATTTTTAGGCGGTTCGGCGAGCGGCAAATCAACGATCAGGGGACGATGATCGGAAATACGGTTTTCGATTGC
>DASVRD010000160.1:0-106312 GCA_036388775.1 Pyrinomonadaceae bacterium
GCCAATGAATAAATTCCCACATCGAATTGATTGATAAAATTTGCTATTTCATTTGTTTTTACAGGCAAAAGAAAACGAACGTTTTTCAAAGGCGAGGCTAATTTCTTTAAACTTTCGATATAGCTTTCCTCTCCGACAAGCATTAGATTCAACTCGAATCTTTCATCCAGATAGCGCATCATTTCGATTTGTTTATCGGTTTGTCTTCCAATGCTGACTCCGCCGTGATAAATCAAACGGATTTTATCCTGCTTTGTCTCTGAAGGCTTTAAATCTACAAAATCTGTGGCATTAGTTATAATTTCAAATTTTTTATGGAAATTCTGTTGATAAGTTTCGGCAATTGTTTGGCAAACAGTTGTCGCCAAATCAGCGCGTGATATGTAATTAACGCAAATATACTCGTTCAAAGGCTTTTGCAGAAGCCGCCAGCGCAAGCTTTCTTCAAATTCGAGCGGCGAGTATTCGTGCGCGTCAAAAAGCAATTTAGTCTTATTCCGTTTTAATTTAACTGCTAAAGGCAAAGCTTCGGCATCATTGGCGACAATCAAATCAAAAGTATTATTTTTTAGCTTTTCAAAAATCTCCGTTTTCTCCGCATTCCAGTAAATCTGTTCGTAATTGCGGGCAAAAATTTGCGACGCGCGTTTGATTTTTGCGAAAACGGATGCGCCCGGCGGGGAGTTGTACTGGAGGTGATTTACGCTTTCAACGCCTGATGGCGTGAGTCCGACGGTCGTAATTTGATAATCGTCTTTTAGCCAATTAATTTGACGCAAAGCGCGCGGGTCTTTATGCAGCTCGGTCAGGCAAATTATCAGTGTCGCGGGCTTCTTATCGTTCTTTGCGGTCATTCGGATTCAAACGGCGTTGTTAATTCACCCTTCTTTGCTGATAATATTCTGGCAAAATTGTCTCGGATATTTCAGCAGATGGCGGATTCAACAAAGATTTTAACCGTAATCGGGGCGCGTCCTCAATTCGTCAAAGCATCGGTCGTCAGCCGCGCGCTGCAAAAAACGCCAGGACTTAACGAAATAATCGTTCACACCGGACAGCATTTTGCCGCCAATATGTCGGATGTTTTCTTTGAAGAACTGGAAATTCCCGAACCGAACTATCATCTCGGCATCAGCAGCCTGTCACACGGAGCAATGACCGGGCGAATGCTCGAAGCGATTGAAAACGTGATTCAAACTGAAAATCCCGAATTCGTTCTGGTTTACGGCGACACAAATTCGACTTTAGCAGGCGCGCTCGCCACCAAAAAACTGCATAAACGAGTGATCCACGTTGAAGCCGGGCTTCGCTCGTTTGATATGAGAATGCCGGAAGAAATCAACCGCATTTTAACCGACCGAATTTCGGATTTGCTTTTCTGCCCAACTGAAACTGCGGTTAAAAACCTGCGCGCAGAAGGATTTCAAAATTTTCCCTGCCAAATTTTTAATTCCGGCGACGTGATGTTTGACGCGGTTTTATATTTCCGCGAACGGGCGTATTTGTCGGCGGAAACCGAAAAACAATTGCCGCGCCCGCTCGCAGATTTTGTTTTGTGTACAATTCACCGAGCCGAAAACACTGACGACGCATCGCGCCTAAAAAACATTTTTGCCGCTCTGGAAGAAATTCACCACCAGATTCCGGTCGTTTTATTGATTCATCCGCGCACCAAAAAACAGCTTGCCGAACAAAATATCGAACCGAAAGTTTTATTAATCGAGCCGGTCGGGTATTTGGAGATGCTTCGTCTTTTGGAACGCTGCCGAATAATTTTAACCGACAGCGGCGGTTTGCAAAAGGAAGCCTTTTTTCTGCAAAAACCCTGCTTGACCTTGCGCGATACGACCGAATGGACGGAACTCGTCGAACACGGCGTTAATTTTTTAGTCGGCGCAGAGCGAGAGAAAATTGTGCGGACTTTCCATAAAACTCTCGCCGAAACATTCGATTTCAACGCCGGTTTTTACGGCGATGGAAAAGCCGGAGAGAAAATTGTCTCGGCAATTTTGCAGCAGCTTTAATTAACACTTTCGATTAGCCGTAAAAATCGTTCGCGGTTTCTTTCAGCCGACAAATCATAAGCGTGTTTTGCAGATTGCGCTTTAAAATGAGTTATTTTTTCCGTCGTCAATGTTTTAATCGCCTGAGCCATACTTTCCGCGCTGAAATCTTCAGCAACAACGCCTAAATCAAATTCTTTTACAATTCCAGCCATTTCCGGCGACGGCGCAACACAGATTGCCAATCTTCCCTGAATAAACTCGAATAACTTATTCGGCAATGCATATTTGTTATTAAAGTTTGTCGGCGCTAATGAATAAATTCCGACATCGAATTGATTGATAAAATTTGCTATCTCGTTTGTTTTAACCGGAGGCAGAAAATGAACGTTTTTAAAAGGCGCGGCTAATTTCTTTAAATTTTCGATATAGCTTTCTTGCCCGACCAGCATCAGATTCAACTCGAATCTCTCATCCAGATAACGCATCATTTCTATCTGTTTATCGGTTTGTCTTCCAATGCTGACTCCGCCGTGATAAATCAAACGAATTTTATCGGGCTTTGTCTCTGAAGGCTTTAAATCTACAAAATCAGTTGCATTGGTTATAATTTCAAATTTCTTATGGAAATTCTGCTGATAAGTTTCGGCAATTGTTTGGCAAACAGTTGTCGCCAAATCAGCGCGTGATATGTAATTAACGCAAATATGATTGTATAAAGGCTGTCGAAAAATGCGCCATTTGAGGCTTTCGGTCATTTCGAGCGGCGAGTATTCGTGCGCATCGAGCATCACTCCGGCGGCGGATTTTTCCTTGATGCCGACGGCGAGCGGCAAAGTTTCGACATCGTTTGCAATCACCCAATCAAAGTTTTCCCGAGCCATTCTTTCGGCAAAACCTGTGCGGTTTTGATTCCAGTAAAACGATTCGTAATCGCCTGTAAAATATTTTATCGCCCGGATGAGCTTTCCAAGCGGCGGCGAAGCCGGACCTTCGTCGTATTGAACGTGAGCGACGCCTTCGACGCGCGACGGCGCAAGCCCCAGAGTCATGATGTCGTATTTATCCTTGAGCCACGAGATTTGCCGCAACACGCGCGGGTCTGAATGCAGATTGGTAAAGCAAATGATTAGAACTTTGGGTTTTAATTGATTTGTTTGCTCCATTTTCACAAATTGTTTTAGACGGCTGGCGCGTTAACCGCCAAAATATTCTCCCGCTTTATCTCGCCGCGCAAAACAAGAAACACTAGGGCGCAATAGAAAAGCAAAATCAACGTTTTCACCAAAATGCCGAGCGCCAAAGGCAGCGTAAAATGTAAAAACCACATACCCGCGACGCCGAGCGCAAAGCTCGCGGCTAAAGTAAAAATCGCTTTGCCGAATTTGTAAGGAATCGGATAGAGTTTGTGCCCATGAGCGAAAAGCGCGAGCGGGACGATTAATTGCGAAAGCAGAATCGAAATTGCCGCGCCTTCCTTGCCGAAACGCGGCACGAGAATTAGATTAAATGCCACCAGAAGTCCAGCAGAGACAAGCATTGCAATGCCGTAGGCTTTGTTGTTTTTGGCGATTCCCGGTCCAATAGCGGCGATTGAAGCGAGACCAATGAAGATGTGATTAAACGCCAACAGACCTGAAACAAAAGCAGCATCGTAATAACTCGGTCTGGTCAAAACCATCAATATTTCCGGCGCGAAAAGCATAACGCCGAGGCTCATCGCGCAGCTTATTGCCAGAAAAGCGAGCAGCGCCTGCGCGTAAATTTCCTTTGCTTCGGGCTGTTTATGAATCGAATAAGCAAACGGTCCCCAAGCCATCTGAAAAGCGCTGGTAAAAAACGCCACGGCGCTCGCCAGATTAATTCCGATTTGATATAGCCCGACTTCGTGCGTGTCATTGATAATCTGAATAAAATAAGCGCCCGAAAGATTAATCACCCAATAAGCCAGCGTTCCCGGAATCAAAGGATAGCTGAAAAGAAACATTTTCACCCATCTGCCCCAATCAAAAGAAAACGGCGAAATAATTTTCCTGAATAAAACAAAAGTCCAGACGATTGCTACAAACGAGGTTCCAAGCTGCGCGTAAAAAATCCCCGGCAGACCTAATCTCCAAATAATGACAAATAAAACGTTAAGTCCGATATTTACCAGGCTGCTTGACAGGGTGAAAATCGTTGTCGCCAGCGGTCTCCGCTCCATCCGCAAAGCGTTGACCGTAAAAACCGAAAACACTGTGAGCGGTAAATTGATTGCCATCAAAACCAGCAGCGGCGCGGTTGCCGGTTCGCGGAAGATTGATGCCGCAATAAAATCGCGGAAAATAACGACAAGACAGCTCAAAAAAGCGCCGACTCCGAAACAAGACCAGAGAAAAGTATTAAGAGTGATTTTTCGGTCGTCTCCGCTTTCATTGTCGTAATACCACCGCGCCATCGAGTTGTCGAGCGATAAAATCAATAAAATATTAAGAAGCGCGAAAATCGTCGTAACCAGGCTGGCAACGCCGTAATCCGAGGGCGCAAAAATTCCGGTGTAAATCGGCGTCAGAAAAACCGAAATAAAACGACTCAAAACGCCCGACAAACCGTAAACGAGGCTTTCTCCAGCTAGTTTTTTGAGTAAGGAATTGCCTGCCATCTATTTTTTCCCGCGCTTTTTATGAAGGTCAACGACTTCTTTGTAAATCTCCATCAGCTCGCGGACGATTTTCCGATCATCGTGATATTTTTCGACATATTCACGGCTTTTCCTTCCTGTTTCGTGCCTGAGTTGTGCGTCCGCGATTAAATTTTCCAATTTTTCCTCGATATTGTCGGGATTGCCGTTAACTATTGGCAAATCAGCCGGATAATCTTTGCCCGCAACTGAATTTATATAGCAAACAACCGGCTTGCCAAAAGCCATTGCCTCAACAGCCGCGTAGCCGTGCGCGCCCAAAATCAATTGGTCAACATAAACGTCGCATTCCCTCATAGTTTTTAGGGCTTCGCGGCGCTCGATGTTTTGCACAAATTTAAAATCAAAATCGTATTTTGATTTTAAATTTTCAACCGCCCGCAACACATATTTCGTCCCCTTGGCGACGGGAGCCGAAGGCGAATGAATCACGAGCGGCTTGTGTTTAGCGGCATCGGGAAAACGCGGCTCGTGCTCGCTCAAAACGATTGATTGCCATGTTTTAAATCTTTTGGGAAACAACTGCGAGTCAATAAATTGTCCCAAACCGACGAATTCAAGCGGATAAAAATTAAGTCCGGCGGCAAACAACTGATTTGCGCGTGAAATTGCCGCGCTTTCAGTTTGGGCGTATTCGTAACCATCTTCAAAAGCCCGCCGGTAAAAAGGATTTCCCGGGAAATCAATTTCCGGGACGCGAATGTCCGAACCCATCCATTGAACAACGCCGGGCTTATTTATCCAACGCAAAAATTTGTAATTCCATTTTTCGGCAAAAACATTAGCGTCGGCAATCCAATGCAAAACGTCAGCCCACGCAATCAAACGCCACATCTCTGCGAAAACCCTCATTCGGTGAAGTTTAGCAATTTTTCCGGCGCTATAATCAAGAGAAAAAAATCTGACTTCTTCAGCCGTTTGAATTGCGCTTTCGGCAACCGAAAAACCTCGCGCGTCAATGCCTATTTTTCGCAATGAGCGAACTTTATGAGAAATATCCGAGGCAATATTGACCGGCAGCAAAAGAACTCTCATCAATTTCTGAACTTGACGATCTGCGCCGGAACGCCGAATGCGACCGCGTAATCGGGAATGTTTTTTGTCACGACGGCGCCCGCGCCGATTTGCACACCTTTTCCGATTTGGACGCCCGGCAAAATTATCGAGCCGATGCCGATGTCCGAATCGTCTTCAATCGTTACGGGTTGAAATTCGATTTCGCTGAATAAAATCGGACTCTCTCTGCCTTGCTCTTTGTGAAAGCTGGTTAAAATCTTAACATTAGGGGCAATGCCGACATTGTTTCCAATGCGAATGCCGCCCGCGCTGTGGAAAAAGCAGTTCTGACCGATCCAAACGTTGTCCCCGATTGCCAGAGAATTTTTATAATAACCTTTTAAAATCGTGTTGTGTCCGATGTAAATATTGTCGCCAAGCTCAATGTTTTCGGGATGAAAAACCAGCACGCCGGATTCAAAGACGATGTTTTCGCCAATCTTTTTGAACTCGTGCGGCGAAAACTCACCGCTGCCGTGCGATTTATATTGCTTTGGCATAAACAGATTTATTTCAACACTTCGCGCAACGTTTGGGAAATATTAGCGATGTCGTCGGATGTTAATTTATCGTACATCGGCAGAGCCAGACCGCTTTGATAAGCGCGCAAAGCATTTGGAAACAATCGTTTGCAATCGAGACCGTATTTCTCCTGATAAAATTTAACCGCCGGGATGCACTGCGCGCCGTAATTTGTTCCGACACCGCGCATTTTTAACTTGGTAATTAGCTCATCTCGATTGTATTTCTCATCAACGACAACGTGAAAAGTCTGCCAGATATGATTTTTGTTTTCCGGCACAATCGGCAATTGAAGCGCTTTTTCGTCAGCCAGCGCGGACAAATAAATTTGCGCTAAAACGTTTCTAATGCGGATATTTTCTTTAAGCCTGCGAAGCTGCGATAAAACCAGCGCGGCTTGAAAATCCGTCATTCGATAATTAAATCCGGCGGCGACAAACTCCGTTTTGCCATCGCGCATTTCGATTCCGTGATTTCTTAACTGTCTAAATTTTGCCGCTAATTCATTATCGTTTGTCGTTAAAAGCCCGCCTTCGCCCGAAGTAACGTTTTTGCGCGGATGAAGCGAAAACGAACCGATTTGCCCGAACGTGCCGACGTGTTTGGCGTTTTCGGTCGAACCGAGTGCGCAAGCTGCGTCCTCAATCACAAACAAATCATGTTTTCGAGCTATTTCAACAATTGCGGAAATATCGCACGCCAAACCAAACTCGTGAACCGGAATTATCGCCCGCGTTTGCGGCGTGATCGCTCGTTCAATTTTGGAAACGTCAATGTTAAAAGTGTCGCGTTCAATGTCAACAAAAACAGGTTTCGCGCCGACGATTTCGACAACATTGGCGGTCGCCACATAAGAAAACGCCGGAACAATAACTTCATCGCCCGCGCCGATTCCAGAAGCGACGAGCGCCAGATGTAAAGTCGCCGTTCCACTTGAAACCGCTACTGCGTTTCGCACGCCGAGAAATGCGGCGACGGCGTTTTCGAGCGCCTCGACATTTTTGCCCTGCACGAGATTGCCCGAACGCAGAACTTCCGCGACCGCCGAAATGTCTTCGTCGGTAATATTCGGCGACATTAACGGGATAAAATCCATCAGGCGTTTTCCGGCAGATTTTTGAAGTATTCCGCCGTTTTTAAAATTCCTTCTTCGAGATCAACTTTCGCCTTAAAACCCAACACTTCATGGGCTTTTTCGACGCTCGGAATCCGAATCGCAATATCGGCGGAAAGCGGCGGGCGAAACTCTATTTTGGATTTTGAATTTAAAACGCGGCAAATCGTCTGCGCTAAACCTAAAATTGTAATCACAGCGCGCGCGTTGCCGATGTTAAAGCTGTTGCCGACGGCTTCGGGCGCTTCGAGACAGCGCATCAGGCATTCGACAAAATCGTCAATATAACACCAAGCGCGGATTTGATTGCCGTCGCCGTTGATGTAAATCGTTTCGTCGCGCAATGCGCGTTTGATCATCACGGAAATCGCGCCTTCACCGGTTTGACCGGGACCGTAAACATTAAAAGGGCGGACGGTTACGGTCGGCAAATCGTATTGCCGAAAATAAGAATGCGTCAGATGCTCGCCCGCCAGTTTGCTGACGGCATAAACCCAGCGCGCTTCTCCGGCTGAACCGGCGACTGTATCGGTTATTTCAGAAGCGCGAAAAGCCAGCGAGCCGAAAACTTCCGAAGTTGAAAAATCAACAAAACGGTCTTTGACGCCGTTAGAGCGAGCCGCTTCAAGCGCGTTTGCCGTGCCTATCATATTGACGCGCATCGTTTTAACCGGGTCTTTAATCACCGTATCAATTCCGGCAATCGCGGCGGCGTGAATAACAACATCTGCTCCTCGCATTGCTTCGGTTAAATGCTCGGCTTCCAAAACGTCGCCTTTGACGATTTTTAAATTTGGGTGGTCGGCAAAACCGCTATCGGTCAATGTGTCGCGGTGAAAATTGTCGTAAGCCGTAATCCGGTTTTCCGAAATGAGATTTTTTATCAGCGTGTTGGCGATAAAACCCGCGCCGCCGGTGATAAAAATATTTTTATTAACAATCACTTTTTACTCTTTTCCAAAATTTCTGATTTTATGAACAACCTCAATCGCTTTTTTCGATTCTTCGAGTCCGAAACCATTTCCGGCGAGAATCTGTTCATAGCATTTGGTGTGTAAATCGGTAAAACCGTCGCTGAATTCAAATTCACGTCCGTTAATCAAAGTCGAACGAAACGTTCGTTTTCCTTGGCTTTTGGCAATTTCGGGTAAATCGTTTTCATCAATCGAAAGCTGCCAGCTTATGTCTGCGCGCTCTAATTTCAAAAAACCTGCGGCTTTGTTTGAGTTGTGATATTCGACTTTATTTTCAACGACATCGCCGAAAACCCAAATTAGCATATCGAAAAAATGCACGCCGATGTTTGTGGCAATTCCGCCCGATTTATGAACGTCGCCTTTCCAGCTAAATTGATACCAGTTTCCGCGCGAAGTGATGTATTTCAAATCAACTTCAAAACGCTCGCCTTTCGGCGCTTTTGCAGCCATTTCGCGCAAAGCAATCACATTCGGATGCAGGCGAAGCTGTAAAATTGTGTAAACTCGTCTTCCCGTTTCGCGTTCGATTTCAGTCAGAGCTTCGACATTCCAGGGATTTAAAACAATCGGTTTTTCGCAGATTACATCGGCGTCGTGCCGCAATCCGAAACGAATATGCGCGTCGTGCAGATAATTGGGCGAGCAAACCGTCACATAATCGAGATTAACTTTCTGCCGTTTGAGCTTTTCGATATGACGATCAAAGCGTTCAAATTCGACAAAAAAATCAGCGTGCGGAAAATAGCTGTCCAAAACGCCGACCGAATCAAACGGATCGAGCGCGGCAATTAAATTATTGCCCGTATCTTTGATGGCTTTTAAATGTCTTGGCGCGATGTAGCCGGCTACTCCGATCAGCGCGAAGTTTTTCATAAACCGCTTATTGTACCTTAAAAACTCTTCCGTCTCGAAGCTCATAACGCTCGCCGCTTTCGGGACAAACTGCGACGCCCGTTTCATCGAATTTCAAACGATGTCCGTATTCGCTCATCCAGCCGATGTGACGGCTCGGATTACCGACGACGAGCGCATACGGCTGGACGAATTTCGTGACGACCGCGCCCGCACCGACGAAAGCAAATTCGCCGATGTCATTGCCGCAGACAATCGTCGCATTCGCGCCGATTGACGCGCCGCGCCCGACGCGCGTTTCGAGATATTGATCGCGGCGATTGACGGCGCTGCGCGGATTGATAACGTTGGTAAAAACCATTGAAGGACCTAAAAACACATCGTCTTCGCACACGACGCCGGTGTAAATCGAAACGTTGTTTTGCACTTTGCAGTTTTTTCCCAAAACAACGCCCGGAGATATGACGACATTCTGTCCGAGATTGCAGTTTTCGCCGATTCGGCTGCCGGGCATAACGTGCGAAAAATGCCAGATTTTCGTCCCCGCGCCGATTTCCGCGCCTTCGTCAATAACGGCTGTTTCGTGTGCGAAGTATTTTTTTTCGGACATATTTCTAAACCGCCGCTTCAAACTCAGATTGCATTTTTTAAAATTCGTTTTTCAGATCGGCTTCTAATTTGAATCAAAATGTATCGAATATATTTCAGGGCGTTGAAACTGCGCTGGAAAAATGTTTTCATCATTTTACAAACTTTGCAAGGCAAAAGGAATTTCCAGAAGTGAACGGAAAAGAAAAAACTCTCGGCGAACTCAAGGCAAGCGGTTACGAAACACGCACGGTTAAAGACGAGCTGCGCGCGAATTTAATTCGCAAAATTCAGGCTGGCGAAAAACTTTTTAAGGGAATCGTCGGATATGAAGAAACCGTGATTCCTCAATTAATTAACGCAATTCTCTCAAAGCACAACATCATTCTTTTAGGCACGCGCGGGCAGGCGAAAAGCCGAATTATACGTCAGCTCACAGATTTGCTTGACGAACAAATTCCGATTATCGCAGGTTCGGAAATCAACGATAATCCATTTCATCCTTTGAGCGCTTACGGGCGACAGCAAATCGAGTTACACGGCGATGAAACCAAAATTGATTGGGTCGGTCGCGAACAGCGTTTTGTCGAAAAACTGGCGACGCCGGATGTGACGATTGCCGACATTATCGGCGACGTTGACCCGATAAAAGCAGCCAAAGGCGGACATCTTTTAAGCGATGAATTAACGATTCATTTCGGCTTGCTGCCGCGCGCCAATCGCGGAATTTTCGCCATCAACGAATTGCCCGATTTGGCGGGAAAAATTCAAGTCGGACTTTTCAACATAATGCAGGAAGGCGACGTGCAGATTAAAGGTTATCCGGTTCGTCTGCCGCTCGATGTGATGCTTGTTTTTTCCGCTAACCCGGAAGATTACACGGCTCGCGGCAAAATTATCACGCCTTTAAAAGACCGGATCGGCACGGAAATTATGACGCATTACCCGAAACATCTGGGCTTAGGCGTCGAAATTACCAAACAAGAGGCTTGGACTGAAAGAGATTCGGGTTTACGGATTTTTATTCCCGAGTTTATTTCGGAAATTGTTGAGCAAATCGCTTTTGAAGCGCGCGACGACCAGCGGATTGATAAACGCAGCGGAATTTCGCAGCGTCTGCCGATTTCGGTTTTGGAAGCGGTCGTCTCGAACGCCGAACGACGCGCGCTGTTAAACGAAGAATCGGAAATCGTGCCGCGAATCTCTGACATTTACTCAGCTTTGCCCGCGATGACCGGAAAAATGGAGCTTGAATACGAAGGCGAACAAGTCGGAGCCGAGCGCGTGGCGAAAGATTTGATCAAACGCGCCTGCGGGCAGATTTTTGAGGGCTTTTTCGTCGGCATTGATTTTACGCCGACCGTCCGATGGTTTGACACAGGAAATAAATTAAAGCTCGCGGATACGGCAGCCGCAAACGAATGTGTCTTTTTTCTTGAAGACGTGCCTGAATTAGCGGAAACCGCGCTCGTGCCGTTTGATTTTAGCCGAAGCGAAGAAGCAAAGCTCGTTTCTTCCTGCGAATTTGTTTTGGAAGGTTTGTATGCGCAAAACAAAATCTCGCGCAACGAAGAAGGCGGTTTTGAAGCCGTTACAAAAGCACGCAAAGATCGTCGCGGAATGATTTACGACGATTTGAGTGATTTGGATAATTTCAATTAGAGATAATTTTCTGTTTCTGAAGTGGAATTTAACTCTCAAAAATAACTTGAGCAATGGCGTGTTCGGTGGTATGCGAGAGCGAAAGATGCGCTCTCGTTGCCCCGAGCGAATCGAAAATATGTTTTGCGCCGCCGCGAATTTCCAAACGAGGCGCACCGTTTTCATCGCCGCAGACTTCAATATCCTGCCAGCCGACCGCGCCGCGCCAGCCGGTTCTTAAAGCCTTGAGAGCGGCTTCTTTGGCTGCAAATCGAGCGGCGTAATGCTGCGCGGCGACAACGCCTTTGCCGTCGCAGTAAGCGCGTTCTCGCTCGGTAAAAACGCGCACTACAAAACGAGGCGTGCGCTCGATTGTTTGCCGGATGCGGTAAACTTCAACTATGTCAATTCCGATTGAAACTATCACGACAGAAAATTCAACTGACGAGAGTTTAGCCGAAAAGGGTTTTCGCTGGCGAGAAAAAGACGGCGTGCGTGTTCTAACCTGCGTCGCTTTGGAGCGGGAAGGCTTCGTAAACGGTTTTTCGACCAGAACCGGAGGTGTCAGCCCTTTCCCCGAAAAAGATTTAAATCTCGCGGGTTTTGACTATGATTCGCCGGAAAATATCTACGAAAACCGCCGCCGCTTTTTAAAAGCCTTTGAAGGCGAGTGGAAAATCGCCTCGTGCTGGCAGATTCATAGCGATTTAATCCGGCACGTTAAAGATTTTTCGGACGCTGACGACGGCAATTTCAAAATGGATGCGCTCGTTTCCGACGCGCCGAAAGTTTTGCTCGGAGTAAAAACAGCGGATTGCGTTCCGGTTTTGCTCGGAGACGTGAAAACGCGAGCATTCGCGGCAATTCACGCTGGCTGGCGGGGAACGGTGGCTTCGATTGTGCTGAAAACTATCGCCGAAATGCGCGAAAAATTCGGCACAAATCCGCAAGATTTAATTGCCGCAATCGGTCCGGCGGCTTCGGGCAGAAATTATGAAGTCGGCGGGGACGTAATTGAGCTTTTTCAACAGAATTTTCCCGAAAATTATCAAGATTTTTTCGCCCCGACGCGAGAAAATCACGCTCTTGTTGATTTATTTAAAGCCAATAATTTTCAGCTTTTATCCAGCGGCGTTGCACCCGAAAACATTTATATCTCAGAGCTTTGCACAATGGAGCGAACCGATTTGTTTTTTTCTTACCGCGTTGAAAAAAGACTTTACGGAAAAACCGGCAGATTGCTTTCTGTAATCGGCAGACAAAATTGATTTCACCGCAGAGACACAGAGATTTAAACAATAATAATCTCCGTGTCTCTGCGGTGAAATTTTATCGAACAGATGCGCTTAAAGTTACATCGCCGCTGCGGGGCGGATAGCAAACTTCGTCGGTGCAGCTTTGATAATCAACGACGGCGCGAATTTTAGCGACATTGCCTTTAAAATCCGCAGGCACGGTGACATTGACGCGAAGTATTGTTCGACCTTCGTAAACGCTCAAAGGCGTGTTGGAAAAGCTGAAGGTTTTAACTTTTCCCTGCGGATAATTCACCACGCCGAATTTCAAGCCCGCGCCTGAAATTCTTAATCTGGTTGGAATTAATTCGCGTTTGCTCGGTTTGTTTGAATTCGTATGAAGATTGCCTGGAATGTCTAAAACGATTGAAACGACGGCGGTTTTGCCTTTTTCCAGACGACCGTTGCCGACTTCGCCGCCGATGTTAATGTTTTGCGCCGAAACCTGAGAAGCGGCGCCGAAAATAAAGACAAACGCCAAAGCGAAAATAATTTTACCTGCCAATTTATAAATCATAGTTTTTCGTAAAATTCGGAGAGTATATTCGGATTTTACCGACAAAATAATTTCCAGCGCAAATGCGCTTACTCGTAAAAATACGGTTCAAACTAATTTTCGGTTTAAACGGCTGTGATTTGCACCAGATTCGGGGTGCTTTTTGCGGCAAGCTGCCCGCAAGCGGCGTAAATGTCGCGCCCGCGCGGTCGCCGGACAAAAGCGTCAACGCCTTTGCTCGCCAAAATTTCCTGAAAACGCTCGATTTGTTCCCATGACGACGGGCGATATTCGAGCGGCTCGGCGGAATTGTGTGGAATCAAATTGATTTTAACGTGCCGGAAATTGTATCTGTTTATTAAATTTGCAAGCTGCCGGGCGTGTTCGTCCGTATCGTTGACGCCCGCGAGCATCACGTATTCAAACGTAAAACGCTCGTTCGGTTTGAGAGATTTTTCAAATTCCTGACAAGCAAGCATTAAATCTTCAATTTTCCAGCGTTTGTTGATCGGCATTAATTTGTTCCGCAGCTCATCGTTTGGCGCAGACAAAGAAATTGCCAGATGCGGGCGCGCTTCGGTTTTAGCGAGTTCATAAATTTTCGGAACGATTCCCGCAGTTGAAACAGTGACGCGGTTCGGGACGATAAACAAACCTTCTTCGTCCGACATTATTTTCAGGGCTTTGAGCAAATTCTCAAAATTCAGAAACGGTTCGCCCGCGCCCATTGCGACCAGATTTGTGCCGTGCGGCGTTTCGTTTCCCGCGCCGTAAACGTCGTTTAAAACGATGATAATTTGCTCGACGATTTCACCGGCGGTTAAGTTTCTCAGAAGACCGAGCTTTGCCGTCAAACAAAAATCGCATTTCAGCGGGCAGCCAGATTGAGATGAAAAACAAATTGTGTCGCGGTTTTCCGTCGGAATAAAAACGGCTTCGACCGGCAGATCGTCTTCGGTTTTCATCAAAAACCGGCGTGTTCCGTCTTCGGAAACATATTTAGATTCAACCGTTAAACTCTGCGTTTTGGCAATTTCGCCGAGCTTTGCGCGAAAGTCTTTGGGTAAATCGGTCATTGCGTCGAACGACAATATTCGCCGATTATGCAAATTTTTAAAAATCTGCCGCGCGCGAAATTTCGGCTCGCCCAGATTTTGGACAAATTCGGTTAGTTCATCCGGCTGCAATTCCGTTAAATGCGTTTTCTGTTCCATTTCTTTTGATTTTAGCTTATTTTAACCGTTAAGTAATTCTTCGCGTTTTATGTCAAAAAATAAAATTTACGGTTTAACCGTTCGTCAATGGACGGCTTTACTTGTTGTCGTTATCGGCTTAATCGTTTTCGGCTGCCGCGCCTGCTACAACTTCGTTAGTGACCGAACGTCAAACAATGTAAATAATGCAAATGTTGTAGTTGAATCAAACCAAACCAATAAAAAACCTTCGCGCCCGACGCAAAATCCTTCTTCAAGTCTAACAGTCGAACAGGCGACGGAAATTTATTTAAGATTGGGAAATCCGAGCGGAGCCAACAATTCCGATCCGAACAATCTTTTGATGGTCAAACCGTATTATGCGCTGTCTTACAATCGCTCGCGCGGCACGGCGAATTGGGTTTCGTGGCGCGTCACTCAAGCAGACATCGGAAATGTCGAGCGCGCCAACGATTTTCGTCCCGATCCGAATTTGCCGTCGGGTTTTCCGCGCGTAACGCCGAGTGATTACACCGGAAGCGGTTTTGACCGCGGTCATCTGGTTCCGTCCAAAGACCGCTCAAATACGCCGGAAGCCAACAGCGCTACGTTTTTTATGTCAAATATCGTCCCGCAGGAACCGGACAGCAATCAAGGCGTTTGGAAATCTCTCGAAGACGAAAGCCGCAGACTCGTCGAACAAGGAAATGAGATTTACGTCGCCGCCGGAATTACGGGCGAACGTGGTCGGGTGAAAAATAAAGTGGCTATTCCGGCAAGTATGTGGAAAATCATCGTCGTTTTGCCAAACGGCGCCGACGTTTCGGAAATCAGTGCGAACACGCGGATTATTGCCGTTGACATTCCAAATGCGAAAGGCGTTCGGAACGACGACTGGCGAAAGTATCGCACTACAATTCGACAAATCGAACAAAAAACCGGCTACAACTTGCTTTCCGGCTTGCCGCCGAACGTTCAAGACGCAATCGAAACGAAAATGGACAGCCGTTAAGCCGTCCATTTTTAATTGTTTGAAATCTTTTAATTAACTTCCCACTTGCCATTGTTTAATCGCGTCTAGCGGGTAAATGAGCATCAGAATGTTGAGCAGCAAACTATCTCTAATCCAGAAAATCAATATCGCTTCGATTGCCAAAAAAACAAGCAAGGAACGTACAAAGCCGAGAGTGCGCGCAATTGCGAAACCGATTCCGCAGCTTAGTACATCGCCGAAGGAGTTGATAATTGTGTCGCCGTAATAACCGAGCGCGGCTGTGTTTTCGCGGTAACGCTCGATGATAAACCTTGAATTCTCCAAAACTTCCCAACCGGCTTCAATCGTAACTGCCGCCCAGAGCTGCCATTCGCGCGCAAGACGCGGAAAAATCAAAGTTATTAGCCAGCAGAAAAGAAAGCCGTGCAAAAGATGCGTAAAGCTATAAGGATCAAGGAAATGTTGAGAAGTATTTGAACTCCAGGCATCGCTTACCCAGAGAAAAATCTGTCCGCATTCGCAAAACCACAAACGTCCTTGGCTCCAAAGCGCGCTGATGAGAATCAAAACAGTAGCTGCAATTGCAATCAACGCCCAATTTTTTCTCGAAAGAATTTGTCGCATTTGTAATTGACGGTTTATGTTTCGACCGCTTTGGTTTTAACGCCGGCGAGGTTTCCTTCGCCGTCAATCCCGACAATGTAAATGTTAATTTGTACGTCGCCGACTTTATAAACTCTGGCGTTCTTTAACTTTGTGGCAAGCAAATCCTTGAACTTCAAAAATTTTTCAACCTGCGCTTTTTCTTCGTCCCCGAACCAATCCTGCATTTCGGTCGGGTGTTTGAAAAACTCGTCCAAAGTTTTTTCCGCAGTTTTTGCATCCGGCTTTTCCCCGGCTAATTTTAAAACGCTTTCGATTGAAACATCATCGGCGGGCTTGTCTGTTTTCCAAACAAAGGCTTCAAAACCGGCGTCGGTTTCGCTGATATAAAACAAACCTTCGCTGGCGGCTTTGAAAATCGAAAATAATTCATCCGATTTGTTTCCGGGATTTGTTTCCGAAGATTTTTCTTCTGTAGATTTTTTTTCCGATTTCATTTTCGGGTGTCGAATTTTTTTTCTCATCGGAGAAAATTTTTCACTTTTTGCAAGTAGCTGTGAAGTCTAACATTTCGCCGTGTGCCTGCCAAATCAATTTTAAAGCAGATAAAATCGCTAAAATTAAGTCAAATTATTTTGCGAAAAAAACCTGTGGATAACTCTTGCATTTTAGTTTGATTTCGTGTTAGGCTTTGCCCCGTTTTGATGATTTCGATTGCTTGTAAATTATTGAAAGTAAAAGAGTTAAAGTAAAACTTTAGCTTTTCTAAACTTTTCCACAACCCTGTGGAAAAACCTGTGGAAAACTTTTCGGAAGCGGAGTTTTCTACCTTGTTTTTTAGTTACTTGCGCAGTTGAAGGAAATGTTTTTGATGAACGGCGAAAGACGAAAATTTTGAGCAATTTTTTTTAGACGATTCAATTATTAAAAATGAATTTTGGAGATAAAAATATGACACCCTCGGCGGAACAACAAATATGGAGTAATGTCTTGCTATCGGTCGAGCGAAGAATCAACCGGCACATTTTCGACACCTGGTTTCGCCCGATACAGTTTGAGGGCTGCGACCACGCGCAAGGCGTCGTGCGGCTGCACGCGCCGAGTAAAGTTAGTAAAGACTGGATTAGCAGCAATTATTCAGACCTTTTAAATCATTCACTTAAAGAAATGAACTTGGGCAGCTATCGTTTTGATTGGAGCTGGGACGATACCGAAATCGAACGGCTCGCCGAAGAAAGCTCGCGCGATGATTTGGAAGAAGACGGCGGCGAAACCGGATCAAAATTTGTTCCAAGTCAATTGCCTGCGACAAACGGCAACGGCAAAACGACTAATCTTTTTTCAATTCTCGAATCGGTCGAAGCGGAAACCATCAAATCGGCAGCGCCGACGACTTTTGTGGACATTGAGCCGGTCGAGCTATCTTTAAGCCATAAATACACTTTCGGGACTTTCGTCGTCGGCTCTTGCAACCAGTTTGCCCACGCCGCCAGCTTAGCCATCGCGGAAGCGCCGGGCAAAACCTACAATCCTTTATATATATACGGCGGAGTCGGTTTGGGAAAAACTCACCTGATGCACGCCGCCGGTCACGCGATTAAAGAACGCAATCGCCATCTGCGCGTGTCTTATATTTCGGCGGAAAAGTTTATGAATGAACTAATTAACGCCATTCGTTACGATAAAACTCAAACTTTCCGCGAAAAGTATCGCTCGATTGATGTTCTCTTGATGGACGACATTCAGTTTATGGCGGGAAAAGAGCGTACGCAGGAAGAGTTTTTTCATACATTTAACGCGCTTTATGACAAACAAAAACAAATCGTAATCAGTTCGGACTGCCCGCCGCGGGAAATTCCCACACTCGAAGAACGCCTGCACTCGCGTTTTGAATGGGGCTTGATTGCGGATATTGAGCCGCCGGATTTGGAAACAAAAGTCGCCATCTTAAGACGCAAAGCCGATTTGGACGGAGTTGATCTGCCGGACGAAGTCGCGCTCTTTGTCGCCTCAAAAGTTAAAAATAACATCCGCGAGCTTGAAGGCTCGCTCGTTCGTCTCGTCGCAATTTCATCTTTAAGAGGATTGCCGATTTCCAAACTTCTCGCGCAAGACGCGATTCGGAACATTTCCGATAGCGATAAGCCGGACGGAATTACGATGGACAAGATTGAAAAAACAGTGGCAATGCACTATCGGTTATCAATCGAAGAGTTAAAGTCAAAAAACAACTCTCGACAAGTCGCAGTGCCCCGGCAAGTGGCGATGTATCTTTGTAAACGCCTGACCAAACATAGTTTCCCGGAAATCGGGCGCGAATTTGGCGGCAAACATCACACAACCGTTATTCATTCTTGCGAAAAGATAGATTCATTAATTCAGGAGGATAAAAATTTCCACAGGGTAGTTTCCGAGCTAATTGATAATCTTTGCAGTTAGTTAGCGGAAATTACCGGAAAAAGATTTCCACAGGTAAAAGATGTTTAAACCTGTGTTTAGTTAAACTATTTCTGTAATTAAACATTTTTTTTCCACATTTCCACAGGCTGTTAAAATTTTGCCCTGTGGAAATTGTGGAAAACTCTGTGTGGAAAAAGTTATCCACAGGCGGAGCTGTTTTTTCCACAGCATTATCCACAGGGTTTTCCACAGGTCTTTTCGATGTAAAATCACTTTATGCAATAATTTAACAAAAGTTTTCCACATTTCCACAGCCCCTACTACTACTACTAAGATAAAAAGAGAAAATATGTATTTAGTTAAAGTAGTAAAAAGGCAATTCAAGTTAAGTTAAAAATCGAACATTTTTTAGGCAATAATAAAAGCAATAAAAAGGAGTCAAAAATAATGGAGTTTGTAATCAGCCAAGAAGCTCTCAAAAATGAATTGGGATTTGTTCAGGGAATCGTCGAACGAAAAAACACGATTCCGGTATTGGCAAACATCCTGATCGAATCAATCGGCGAAAACACGATTCGCATCACCGGGACGGATTTGGACGTGACTATTCGCTGCGAAGCGGAAGCGGAAATCAAAACGAGCGGAGCGATGTGCATTTCCGCCAGAAAGCTTTTCGATATTGTTCGCCTGCTGCCTGACGCGCAGGTGAAATTCAAAACAGATGAGAACGACTGGGTAAAGGTCGAATGCGGGCGCTATAACAGCCGTCTCGCGGGCGTTGGGCGCGAACAGTTCCCGGAAGTCCCTGCTTTCAAATCAGCGCCGCTACGGCTGCCCTCAGAGCTTTTCCGCAATTTCATCAAACATACGGCTTTTGCCATCACGCAGGAACAATCGCGTTTCACTTTGTCAGGCGCAAAATTTATGCTCGCCGCCGACGGCGTGCGGATGGTGACAACCGACGGTCATCGTTTGGCGTTTATCGAAAAGAATGATTTGGGAGAAGCCGCGCCAGCGGAAGCGATTGATGTATTGATCCCGAAAAAGACTTTGAGTGAGTTGACTAAGCTCGCCGAAACCGCGACAGGCGACATCGCGCTCGGCGAAGACTCGAATCACATTTATTTTGAAGTCGGCTCGCGCCTGCTCGTTTCCAGAAAACTGACCGGGCAGTTTCCTAATTACGAAATGGTGATGCCGAAAAACAACGACAAAACGGCGCGGTTCGATGCTTCGGAATTTAACAACGCATTGCGCCGCGTCTCGCTGATGGCAGACGACCGGACGAAAGCCGTCAAACTGGAATTTAAATCCGGCGTCATTCAAATCGGCGCGAGCGCGGCTGAAGAAGGCGAAGCAATCGAAGAAATTGCGACGGATTATCAGGGCGAAGATGTCGTAATCGGTTTTAATTCGCAATATCTTCAGGAATTCTTTAATGTCGTGCGCGAAGGCGCGGTGGCTTTTGAATTCAAAGACGGAAACGCGCAGGGACAGCTTGTTCCCGTCGTCGAAGAATCGGCTTACGATTACAAATACATTGTTATGCCGATGCGCGTTTGATGAAATTTGGAAATTTATAGAAAAAAGGCTGACATTGAACAATATGTCAGCCTTTTTTCTATAAATTTTCTGTTGAATTTAGCGGGATGAAAAATTAATTGAATTCAGGATTTGCCTTTCTCGGCAGAGCTTTTTGACGAATTCATTTTTTCGATAATTGCAGCGGCAAATTCCGAGGTTTTCGAATCGCCGCCGATGTCTTTAGTGCGGACTTTTCCTTCTCGGAAAACTTCGAACATTGCGTTTTCGATTTTGTCAGCCGCTTTGCGTTCGCCCATATGCCGGAGCATTAAAATCGAAGATTGCAAAATGGCGGTCGGATTTGCCAAACCTTGACCGGCGATGTCGGGTGCTGAACCGTGAACGGCTTCAAAAACCGCGCCTAGCTCGCCGATGTTCGCGCCCGGAACGAGTCCGAGACCTCCAACCAAACCGGCGCATAAATCCGACAAAATATCGCCGTACAGATTTTCCATCACCATAATGTCAAACTGTTCCGGTCGCATTACGAGCTGCATACAGGCATTGTCAACGATTTTGTCATCGGCTTCGATTTCGGGAAAATCTTTCGCCACTTTATAAAAACATTCGAGAAACAGCCCGTCGGACAATTTCATAATGTTGGCTTTGTGAACGGCTGTCACCTTTTTGCGCTTTTCTTTGCGCGCGTATTCAAAAGCGTATTGTGAAATGCGCGTCGAGGCTTTTTCCGTGATGATTTTCAGGCTTTCAACTACGCCCGGTATAATCGTGTGTTCAATTCCTGCATACAGGCTTTCGGTGTTTTCGCGCACAATCACCAGATCGAGTTCGGGATAGCGCGACGGAACATTTGGCAAAGCGCGCACCGGGCGCACATTGGCGTACAAATCCAAAGCCTTACGCAAACCGACGTTAACCGACGTAAAACCTTTACCAATCGGAGTTGTAATCGGACCTTTGAGCGCGACTTTGTTGCGTTTCACGGATTCAAGAAGCGAGTCCGGCAGCGTTGAGCCGTATTTTTCCAAAGCGTGCGCTCCCGCAAGCTGCGTTTCCCATTCGACCTCGACGCCCGCCGCTTCGACGATTTGAACGGCTGCCGCTACGACTTCCGGTCCGATGCCGTCGCCCGGAATCAATGTAATTGTGTGTTTCGCCATTTGTTTTTCCTTTTGCACGTTAAAATCTTATGTTTTTGATTTTAACCTAATATTTTATCAACTTCGATTTGCAAATTCGGTACGCTTTCGGAACGAACTGTGTCGCCGCGCCGGAGGACTCGAATCAAACTGTAAACGCCGCCGCGCGGCTGGGTGTGAATTTCAATTGTTTCGTTTTGCACGTTGACTAACCAAACTTCCGGTATTTCGGCTTCGGCATAAAGCGGCAATTTCCGATTTCGGTCATAATCCAGAGTCGAATCGGAAACTTCGACAATCAGCAAAACTTCCGCTGGACGCGGATGCCGCTTGCCGTCATATTTCGTCAAATCCGTTAAAGCCAAATCCGGTTCCGGTTCGTGATAATCCGAAAGTCGCACCGGATTTTGAACACTAACTAGAATGTCATCTGAAACATTTTTGACAAAGAATTTATTTAAAAAATTAACAACAGAAGCGTGCAAATCTCCGATAGACATTTTTTTGATTAACTCTCCGTCAATGATTTCCGCGTGTTCGTAGTCTTTGATAAACCCGAGTTCAAACATTTTGTAAAACTCGTCAACCGTGAACCGCAGACGCATCGGTTGTGGATAAGCCGTCATAAATCTCGTCACCTCGAAAACATTTTAATCAACCGGATTTGCCGTTTTCAATAATTCAAAGCCCTCAGAGCGCGCGACAAATGTCGCTGCCGTTAAATCGCCGACGACATTTAAAGTCGTGCGGCACATATCAAGAATGCGGTCAACACCCAATATAATCGCAATCAGCGCCGGATTAACACCGATCATCGCCAGAATGCCGATGATAAACGGAATCGAGCCGGAAGGAACTCCGGCTGTTCCGATACCGCCCAAAATCGCCAGATAAACAACCGAAAGCTGCTGCGCCATTGTCAATTCGACTCCGGCAAGCTGCGCCAAAAATAAAACCGTCACGCCTTCGTACAATGCCGTGCCGTTTTGATTCGCGGTTGCGCCGACTGTCAGAACAAAGCTGTTGATTTGCGGCGGAACGCCCAAATTTTCTTCAGAAACGCGCAAAGCCGTCGGCAAAGTTGCGTTTGACGAACTGGTCGAAAATGCCGTTACAATCACCAGCCAGATGCGGCGGAAAAATTCAATCGGATTGATTCTGGACAAAAACATCAGCGAGAGCGAATAAACTCCGAAAAAGTGCAACCCTAAACCGAGCAGAACCGTCGCCACAAACCAGCCGAGCGCGCCCAGCAAATCAATCCCGAACTTCGCCATATTGTTAAAAATCAAACAGGCGACGGCGTATGGCGCGAATTTCATAATCATATCAATAATTTTTGACGTGATCTGAAATAGCGATGCCATCCCGCGAACAAACGGCGCGGAAACCGGTTCGGGCAGCAAAGTTATCGCAACGCCGACAATCAAAGCGAAAAACATCAAATGCAGCATATTCGGATTTTCGCCGGATATTGAAGCAAAGAGATTTTTCGGGACAACAGTTTTGACAGCCTGCATTAACGGCGAATCGGTTACGGTGGAAGCATCTTTGGCTTGCGCTTCGACGCGCTTTCCGGCGTCGGTTTTGTAACGCTCCTGAAGCTGGGCGGAAACTACCGGATCAATTCGCTCTCCCGGTCGAATCGTGTTCGCCAAACCCAAACCGATAACTACGGAAATTGCCGAAATAATCAGACAATAAGCAAACGATTTCAACCCGACGCGCCCCAATCTGCGAATGTCGCCGATCCCCGCAACTCCGACGACAAGAGAGGAAAACACGAGCGGAACGACAATCATCAACAGCAAATTCAAAAAAAGCGTTCCGATTGGTTCGGTAATGTTGCGAATCGTCCAATCAACGTTGGCAACCGAGGCTTCGCCGCCGGCTTTGCCGATTTGATTGACGACGATTCCGGCAAGAACGCCGACGACCAAGCCGATTAAAATCTTTGTATGCAGAGCTATTCCGCGCGGCTTGTCTGCGGTTTTGTCGTCCAAATCCGTCTCCAACTCGCGTTCGTAGTTTTCGGAATACTCATTACGAGCGTCATCCTGCGGAACTTTTTGTTCTTCGTTCATCTTTTGCCTTTCGCTCTGGGGAAAATAACTGCTCGCGGCATCATACAAATGCCGATGAAATATTTCAATCAGTATTTTTATTAAAAAGTTGGCGAAAGGAAGTTAAATGAAAATCAATCAGCCGCGTTGACGCGATTTCTTTGGAGGGATTCGAGCGCTTTTTCGAGCGCGGCGTCGCGCCCCGCGCGAACGTCGTTGCGAGTTAAGTTGAGTGTTTCGTCCGGCGCAATGCCGACGCCTTCGAGCCGGTCGCCGTTGGCGAGACGAAAATCAAGCTCGCTGATTTCGAGCTTGCCGCCGTCAGGCAAAGTGTGCTGACGCCGAACGGCGAGAACGCAGCCGCAAGTCTGCGCGCCGATTACGCGCGCTCTGGAGGCGTTTTTGAGCGCGGCGACAAAAATTTCGGCGGCGCTGGCGGTTGCCGTTCCGGTCAAAACAACCAGCGGAGTTTTCGTGACTTTTTCGGAATTGACGATAAAAATCGGCGATTGGCGCGTTTCAGCTTCCTGCGCGACGCGACCTGCGCGGTCGTAAAAATTGCCAATCGTAGTTTTTTCCGGCAGAAAAACCGAAGCCAGATCAACGCTCGCTTCGGTCACACCGCCGCGATTGGCGCGTAAATCCAGTATGATTCCGCGCAAATTGTCCCGATGCTGGCGCAGCGCGCCTAAAACACGGCTGACGGTTTCGAGCGTGAAAACATCGAATCCGATGATCAAAATTCCGTTTTCTTTTTTAATGCGAACGTCGGATTTTACCGTGCGCCACTCGCGCAGGAGATTGGCGCAACGTTCTTTAGCGCGTTCTCGCTGCCAGCAGATTCGGACGCTTGAGCCGACCTCGCCTTCAAAAAGCTTGGCGGCGGTTTGCAGACGATTGATTGCCGGAGTCGAAGCGCCGCTTGTTTCCGCCAAACGTTTGTCAAAAAAATCGGTTGCCGCAATGCCGTCAACGCTCTTAAGCAAATCGCCCGGACGAACTCCCGTTTTTTCCGCCGCTGTATTTTTTTCAACTCTAGTGATGATTAATTGATTTTCGACTTCGCGGACGGCGACGTTAATGCTGACGACGCGCGGCGCAATCCAGTTGGCGTCTTCGCCGGGAGCGAAAACTCTGGTGTGTGAATCTTTTAAATTCCCTAGCATTTCACGCAAAACTCGGTAAAGCTCAGTCGAATTTTGCGCCGCCGCGCTTTTCTCTCGAAAATCATCGCGTTGCGCCGCCCAATCAATTCCGCGCAGTTTCGCATCGTAATAACGTTCTCGAACCGTCTCCCAAACTTCGTCGAAAACTGCCAGATTTTTTTCCGGCGAAACACCGTTTCGGGGCTGCGCGTGAACCGGCGAAAAAGCGAAAACAAAATGAATGATTAATGCAAAAGAGACAAAACGGCGCATAAAAATTAATCCTTCTTTTCGCGGGGGCGGCGAAAATTGTAACGCAGCACAAACCGAACGGGAATTGCGCTGCCGTTTCGCAAAGCCGGACGAAATTGCATCTTCTTAATTGTTAAGATCGTTTCTTCGTCTAATCCGAAACCCGCCCACCGAACGATTTCGACGTTTTCAACCCCGCCTGCGGCGTTTAAGTCAACGGCAGCTTCAACGGCAGCCTCGATTTCAAAACGCGCCGCCGTGTCCGTGTAAGCCGGTTTCAGACTCTTATACGGCAAAGGCGTCCGAATGTTTTCATTTTCTGCAGTTTCGCCGAAAATTTCTAAAAAATTGGAGTTTTTTGGCGGCGCGGCGCGTTCTTCGCGCTCGCGCGCGGCTGCGATTTGCATTTGAGCGAGAAAACGCGTTGCGATTTTGTCAGCCTCACGTAGAAGATGTTTTTCCGCATCTTCCACTTTATCGGCTTCCTGAGCGGGATTTTCCCAGGCAATGAGTCGTCCGGTGCGCGCGCTGACGAGAAAAATATTGGCGTAAGATTCAAAATAAACGTCTTTTTTGAAAGATGAACGCCGGACCTTGTCGGATTTGACGACGAAAAAGAACTCGCAACCAATCGCCGCCCCTAAATTTTTCGCTTCTTCGAGCGAGAGATTGAATGGAGCTTTGTAGTTCAAGGCGCGCATTGCGGAAAGGCTCAAATCTTCGTCAATCAGTCGAACTGAATTTTGCTTTACGGCTTCGGCGCGAAACCGTTCTTGAAACTTCCGCCCGGTTTCTCCAACGGACAAAACCGCGATTTCAAAAGTTTGCCCCGAATCGGCGGAAGCAGGAAAAAGCGCGCTGAAAACCACTGCCGCGACGGTTAAAATTTTGCTCCCGAAACCCATCATTGTTGATGATAAAGCTCGGTGATTTCCCGGTTTAATTCGGGCGGAAAGCAGGCTCGCAAAATCTCGAATTCTTGCTGCAATCCGCGCACTGCGCCGGAAACTTCTGAAATCTCGCGGATTTGCGGACGCGAAAAACCGTCTTCGACATAAATCAGATTTTTCGGATTTGTTTCGCCCAGCGCCGAATACAAAGCGTAATAAGGAACGTCAGCCGCGCGGTCGGCGACGAAATAATAATCAGCGTCAAAATTGTTTTGCGTGACAATGTTTCGCGCTTTTTCGAGAAATCGCTCGCGTTCATCGTCCGCCATATCCAAATCCAAAGCCTTGAACAAACGCCGATTGATAAAACGTTGGCTGAGATCGCTTAAAATTGTATCGTCGCTGCGCTGCCATTGCTTGATGTGAAACAAAACGTCGGCGTCGTCAATTTCGAGATGCTCGAAAAGATTGATCCGTTCGCGGCGCACAACTTTTTCAAAAGCCGTCCCGCTCGCAATCCAAATCGCTTTCCCGCTTTGATTCAGTTCAAAAGCGCGGCGCAAAATCGCCCTCAAAACGACTTCCGCCGAACGCAGCGTGCGGTGAAAATAAACCTGCCGAAACATATAATAACGCGCCTGCAAATAATCTTCGACGGCGAACAAACCGTGCGCGGAGACGTAAATACGGTCGTTCTCGCGATCAATTTCGAGCGCCTTGATAATCCATTCGTGATCGTAGATTCCGTATTTAACGCCCGTCATCAAGCTGTCGCGCAACAGATAATCCATCCGGTCAACATCGAGCTGCGATGAAACAAGCTGCGCCAGCGCCGCGGGGCGAAAATCGCCGTTGATTACCGCTGCCACGCGCTCCGGTAATTCTGTAGAGAACGAGCGCAAGACTTGTCCAATTTCGGTGTCTTCATGAAGAACTGCTTGAACCGTAAAATCTTCGTGATGAAATCCGAGAACGTTTTCCATCACGTGCGAAAATGCGCCGTGTCCGACATCGTGCAGCAGAGCCGCGGCGCGCACTGCAATCCGGTCGAAATCGGAGATTTCGTATTTGGCGGAAAATTTTTCCAAAATTCGAGTGGCGAGATGCAGCGCGCCGAGAGAATGCGTAAAGCGGGAATGTTCCGCGCCCTGATAAGTAAAAAGCGCGAGTCCGAGCTGTCGAATCCGGCGCAGGCGTTGAAATTCAGCCGTATCAATCAAACGAATCAGCAAACGGTTTTCCGGCGTGTTTGTTTGCAGGCGAATAATGTTATGAACCGGATCACGGTAAACTCGCTCCATTTTTATTTGCTAGCTCAATAAATCTAACGTTTTAATACTATCATCGGAAATCCAACGAAAGAGATAATTTTCAAAAAATTGAATCTATGATTATGGGGAAAATTCAAAATTATGAAGAAATTACAAAAAATTAGAAAAACCCTCGAATTTAAAGACCGCTCTAAATCCCACATTTTAAAGCATTAATAAAACTATTTAAAGTCGCTCTACTTTTGGTCTGCAAGTTGCAGGTTTAGACGTGCCAAGTTATTGCCCGGTTGATTCAATCAATAAAACTGCAATAACTCTTTTAGTCCTAAAGATTTTTTTAAGGAGCAAAAAATGAAAAAAAGTTTAGCATTTCTAACTTCAATCTTGCTCGTCGTTCTTTGCTTAAGCGCCAGCGTTTTTGCACAGGAAACGGCGGGTAATATTGAAGGAACTGTAAAAGACCCGACTGGCGCCGTTGTTCCAAACGCGACAGTTTTGGTGTCTGCTGCGGATAGAACCGATACGACGAATGCGTCTTCAACCACAGGTTTTAGACGCACGACTCAAACTAACAGTGACGGATTCTTCCGCGTTCTGCAAGTGCCCCCCGGTCTCTATAATGTAAGAGTAGAACCGATTTCGGGTTTCGGCGCGGCGACGGTTCAGAACGTTCAAGTCGTTCTTGAAACGACGACGCCGGTAAACGTTTCACTCACGCCAGTAGGCGGTGGAGAAAACATCGTTGACATTCAAGCCAGCGATCAACCTGTTGACCCAACCGATACCAAAGTCGCGACCAGTATCACCGCTCAAAGAATTGAGTTATTGCCGAAAGGCACTAACTTTACGAGCATATTGAATACCGTTCCCGGAACTCGCGGCGAATCTAATGCCGGCGGTTTTTCGGTTGACGGCGCTTCAGGTTCGGAAAACGTATTTATCATTGACGGACAGGAAGTCACCAACTTCCGCACCGGTACCTTGAACGGCAACAACAATATTCCGACTCAGTTTGTGCAGGAAGTACAAGTTAAGTCGAGCGGTTTCGAAGCCGAATTTGGCGGTGCGACCGGCGGCGTTATTAACGTCGTAACCAAAGGCGGAGGCAACGATATCCGCGGCGAGTTCGGTATTCAATTCGCCACGCCGAAACTTAACGGCAATCCCCGCCCCAGCTTGTTGTTTTTTGCGGCATCAACGACACCAGGGTTTGTTTACCCCAACACAACAGAATATTTTAGCGCGCCGAAAGCCGGTGGAACTAACGTATTTCCGACGGCGAATTTAAGCGGTCCGATTATCAAAGACAAACTTTGGTTCTTCGGCAGCTACACGCCGCAATATTCGATCACGGAATACAACGCTCAATATTTTACTAACCGTCCTGCGGCTTTCAGAACCCTTTCTACGACACAAGATTACAGGCTGAAACGCACATCTCATTATGCTTTTGCACGCTTGGATGCTTCGCCCACTAACAATCTTCGTTTGACCAGTACTTTTACCTGGAACCCGATTGTTGATAAAGGCGCTCTTCCGGTTGGGACTGTTTCACTCGGCGGCGCTCCGCCATCTGCCACCTTCCCCGGAATTGGAACTTTGACAGGAAGTCAGTTGACCAACCGTCAGGGGGGACGTCAAAACTCAAACAACGTTACCGCACAAGCTACCTGGACGCCGACCAGTTCGTTGGTTATCAGTGGACGCTTCTCGCGCGGATTCTTAAACGAAAAATTAGGCTCGTATTTTATTCCGACGACGGGCAGATATCGTTGTATTGAAAACTTTGGAAACGTTGCCGGCGGATGTACGCAAGGTTTTGCTGACCCTGTTAACTCAGGCGTTGTTAAAGATGCTTCAGTTCGTACAAACTATGAAGGTGACGCGACTTACATTACCAACGGCTTCTTAGGAAGACACGAGTTCAAAGGCGGCTACCAACGTTTCAAAATTCTCAACGACGTAGATAGAGGCTATCAAAATAAAGGTATTTTTGACTTTTATTATGGTCGCTCAATTGACGACTATTTAGGCGCCCCTGTTGACCCTTCATGTCTCTCGGCTCCAGGAGTTTTCGGACCGTGCACACGCAACGCGGCAGGTACTGTAACCAATCGCGCGCCGATTTGCGCCGCCGGTCAAACCGCCGGTTGTATTCTCGGCGCGGGCGAGCTTACCCGTTTCGGTACGGTTGGTAAAGCTCAAAACACCAATCAATCCATTTACATTCAAGATAAATGGCAGCCGTTAAACAACCTGACCCTTAATGTCGGTGTTCGCGCCGAAAAAGAAGACTTGCCGTCATTTAACGGCAATGCACCGCCGATTAACTTTGGTTGGAGCGATAAAATTGCTCCGCGCATCGGTGTTGCCTGGGATGTTTTAAGCGATGGTAAAACAAGAGTGTTTGCCAGCTATGGAAAATTCTATGACCGCTTGAAGTTCGAGCTTCCGCGCGGTTCATTCGGCGGTGACTTTTTCCGTGTTGATTTCTTTGAAATTTTCCCTGGTCAAACTTTCACAAACTTCACAATTCCAAATGTTATTGGAAGCTTTAACGATGCTCCGGGCGGCTCATGCCCTGCGACAGGCTTTATTGCCTCCGGTGCTAGAAGCCGTTGCCAGCAAGATTTCCGTATCGCTTCTAATGACCCGAACGCGACTATTTTCACCGGCGCGGTTGACCCGAACCTCAAGCCGTTCCAACAAACCGAATTTACTGCCGGTGTTGAGCGTCAGTTCGGTCGCGACTTCGTAGTTCGTTCACGCTACACTTTCAAGAACGTTGATGAGGCAATCGAAGATGCCGGTATCTTAAATACCGAAGGAAGTGAAGCCTACATCATCGGCAACCCGGGGCAAGGACTGCACGCAGAACTTCTCAAGACGCTCGGTTACGAGAAATCAACCCAACCTCAGCGACGTTATGACGCATTTGAAATTACGTTGGAAAAACGGTTGTCAAACAACTATTATTTCAACGCTAACTATACGCTGAGCCGTCTCTACGGTAACTATTCAGGTTTGGCAAGCTCCGATGAAGCTGGTCGTAATTCTCCAGGCGTTAACCGCTTTTTCGATCTTCCGTTTATCGGATTTACCGCCGCAGGTAAACCTGATAATGGACGTTTGACGACGGATCGTCCACACGTGTTCAACGCTTACGGCGCTTACATTTTTGACTGGATGGGAAGCAAGGCTAATTCGACTGATATTTCCTTCTTCACGACAGCTCAATCGGGAACTCCGGTAACGACGGTTATTCCGTTCATTATCGGTGTCACAGCCGGTTCGCCTATCTTTACGGAACGCGGCGATATGGGAAGAACTCCAATGTTCACTCAAACGGACTTTGCGGTGACACATCGTTATCGCTTCGGGCGTGACGAGCGTTTCACAATGGCGTTTGACTTAAACATTCTTAATGCGTTTGACGAAGAAAATGTAACAAATATCTTCAACAATCCTGCCAGAGGAACGTTTGGATTCGGTTCAACCGGATTCGGAGGCGGATCTTTTGTTGATATTATTAACCGATACAACAGAGGTGAGTTGTTAAATGCAATCAACGCATTGATTGCTGCACCGGCGACTACCGATCCACGTTACAAACAACCGAACGGCTTCCAAGGTCCGCGCTCGGTTCGCTTTGGCTTCCGCTTACTCTTCTAATTTAAAAGAGTAAACCTATTAAAACTGAAGGCTCGTCAAATTTTGGCGAGCCTTTTTTTTAAGTTAACAATTAAAAACTCTATACGCAGCAGGTCAACCAATGAAAAAAAGATTTCGAGAAAGCAAAAATATATCATTAGACTAACCCAGTGCGGTCAAAGGATTAGTGTACGGGAATTAATGGAAGTTCAGAAACGTATATCCAAACTTACAGCGGTTTTCAAATTTGCGCGCCCGCAGTCAGGTTGAGGGCGTACGCAGCCCGCACAAATTTGAAAACCGCTGTAAAAATGCTCCGCGCAGATTAAAAACCAGTCGTTACAGATGAAAAACGAGCCATCGCAGGCGAATAATCAGGTCTTGCAGCTAAACAATCGTTCGTGCGAGGCGAACAACAAGGTATCGCAGCAAATTTACCGGGTATCACAGCAAAATAATGCGGTCTCGCAGATGAATAACGAGGCACCGCAGACTAATAACGGGGTCTCGCAGATGTTTAACGAGCCTTTGCAGCAGAGTAATGGAGTCTCGCAGGCGAATAACGGGGCATCACAGGTGAAAAACGTGGTCTCGCAGGTGAAAAATCAAAAAATCACAAATTTCTTCATCAATCAGCTTGTCAAAAATTAAGTTAATGCAAAAGGTGCAAAGAAAAATCGTGGCACGTCAGTCCGCACAAATCTGAAAACCGCTATAATCCGCACTAATTTTCAACAGCTTCAACCATTGACGACTGCCGAGGATATTGACTTGTTGTATTAATTGAATAAACTGACTCTTAAATAGAATTAAAAGTCTAAACTTGAAGTTTTTCAATGCGCGCAAACTTGGCACTTTTTTTTAGCTGGTAGATATTTTCTGTTTTAAAGCGGCTGGACTTAAGAAAATTATTGAGGCGAAATCGGGTTTCCGTTCGCCTCAAGTTGAAAGGAGATTTTGATTTTACGGAGCGTAATCAAAACAAATCTGTTATTTAGCTTTCGACCGCAATTGACCGATCAGGTTTTTGATTTTATCTGCGTCGCGCGAATTTGGCTGTAGTTTGAGAAAGGCTTCTAATTCATTAGCAGCGTCTTGATAACGCGCAATTTTATTGTAAAGCAATCCGAGCTGCCAATGAATTTCAGCAACCGGCGTTTCTTTAGCTAGAGTTTTGGCTTGTTGTAATGCTTTTTCAGCCAGTTCATTGCTTCCGTCCAATCTTAAAACTATTCCGTACCATAATTGAGCATTGATTGATTGGGAATTAAGAATTGTAGCCGCCCTGAAAGCCTCCGTTGCTTCCTTGGGATGCTTTAGATTGTGGCTTGCTATTCCCAGCCAATAAAAACTTTGAAAGCTGCGCTGATTGACTTCAATTGCTTTTATCAAATAAGTAGCCGCCTCAGTGTATTTCCCTCGCTGGGCATATTCGAAGCCGAGCCGATTTAAAGCATCGTAATAAGTTGGAAATATTTCAATCGCCTTTTTCAAATTATCGAGACCGGCATCCTTTTTGTCATCCAAAAGCTCGACGCCTTTTTCGTAAGATTTTTGAGCGTCTTCCGGCAAATTGCTTTGTACAAAAACAGCAGAACCGGCTCCCGGACTTCCGGTTTTAACTTTACGCTTATCAAGCTTTAAATAAAATTCAAGAAAAACTCTATCCGAACTTGGTCTGCCGCCGCGAGAAAAGTTAAGAATCGTAGCTTCTTGTGTTTCCTCAAAATAATTTGTACCCATTGGCACAACCTTTACTCTAAACGTGCCGCTGGAAAGCCCATTAAACATAAAACGACCGGAACCGTCCGTTCGAACGCGAGCCAAATTACTATAAACCTCGTTTTGTAATTCAACATAGATGTTTGATACGGGCTGTCGTCCTGTCGTATCGAAAACCATGCCTGATATGGAGTTGTTCTGGGCGCAAACCATTATTGACGCTCCAATTGTTAACGCAATAAGAAGCAAACACTTGCTCAAAAAATTCACTCGCTTCATAACTTTTACTCCTCGATTAAATCAATCAAATGCCCAAGTTTTTCTTTTTTTACTCTGAGATAGTGCGCCGCCGGTTCTTTGGTTTCAACTTCGAGCGGAACACGCTCGACGACCGACAAACCGGCGTCTTCCAGAGCGCTAATTTTGTCGGGATTGTTCGACATTACGCGCACTTTGCATAAGCCCATATCAAATAATATTTCCGCGCATTGCTGATATGAGCGTGCGTCAACCGCAAAACCCAGCCTTTCGTTCGCTTCAACCGTATCAGCGCCCGCGTCCTGCAAAGCGTATGCGCGAATTTTATTAATAATTCCGATCCCGCGCCCTTCCTGCATTTGGTACACGATTGCGCCTCGCCCGGCTTCTTCTATTAATCTCATCGCCGAATGTAATTGCTCGCCGCAATCGCATTTGATCGAGCCAAACACATCTCCCGTCAAACACTGCGAGTGAATGCGAATCAATGTCGGCGCGTCAGCCCGCATCTCGCCTTTGTGTAAAACGACAAATTCTTCGACGCTCGTCAGCGAACGGTAACCCGTAATTAGAAAATCACCAATTTCAGTCGGCAGGAGAGCAGTTGAGATACGCTGCACGGTAAGATGTCGCCCGTTGGATGGAAAATCGGAACTGTCACAATTGCTTTGAATATGCACTTTTTTGCCGATATTATTACAGAATTATAATGCCCCGAAGGGCATTACGGCAAGTAAAAAGTTGCCAAGTTTCAACAAATTAAACTGTCTGCTAATAAAGAAAGGCGAGCTTGTTAGCTCGCCTTATTACTTTTCTGTTCTTCCAAAATTGGGATTAAATTCAAGAGCAATTTTCCATCGCTACTCTTTTGAACTTGATTCAGAGGCTGGGTCTTCTGAATCCTGATTTTCCGGTTCTTCTTTTTTATCTTCTTCCGCCGATTCATTGTGAGCGAAAACCGCTTCATCGCCGAGACCGAGGCTGGATAAACCTAAAGTTTGCAGGAATTGCTGCAAACGGCTGGTTTGCGGCGCGGCGCTCGATATTGCTTCGGGCTGCTCGTTTAATTCTTCGGCAAGACGCGCGAGCTGTGCTGTAATTCTTCTGCACGGCGAGCAGCCGACGAGATGTTTCATAATCGGCTCGGCTTCGCGGTTACTTAACGCCCCGTCAACAAAAGCCGAGATTGAATCCTCATCCAAATGCGCTGCGGCTGGAGTTTCGCTTTTTTTGCCTTTTAGAAAGGCTCCGAGTAATTGTCCGATTTGTTGATTTTCCTGATTAAATTGCTCTTGTTTCACTTTATTAAATCCCCCGCGAGGTTGACGCCGCATTCCGAAATTTTTGCCGAATTATTTTTGCATCCGCAAAATTCATGCAATTTTAATATGTTGTTTGATGTCGCCCTGCAATATATCCTGGGTGGCGAGCTTAATGCACATTTCGATTTCACTATCTTTCAAACCGGCTGACGTTTTTAATTCGCTACGAAAACTTTTTAAAACTTTTGCATAAATTTTTTCCAGCCAGCGCATCACGGTTGATTCGTGCACGCGCGCATCGGGAGCCTGCTCGCGCTTTTCCGATTTTCGCTGAAACCAGCCTCGCAACGGCGAAGTCGGAACTTCAACGAGTCGCGCAATTTCGCGCAGCTTTAATTCTTCGATGTGGTAATAAAGCAGCAAAAGTTTTTCATGCGTGTCGAGACTTGAGAAAGCCGTTTCTAAAGCGCCGGCAGTCGCTTTGCGATAACGTTCGCGAACAATCGTATCGAGCATCTCGCCTTCGCCGCCTTTTGCCGGTTGAGCGATTGCCGCCTGCGCCGCGCCTTCGCCGACGTTTTCCGTCATTTCATCGAGCGAAACTTCGTCGTGGCTGGCGCGATGCAAATCAACCAGCGCATGCCAGACGACGGTTCTCAGCCAGCCGCGAATGCTCCCGCGCCCGGTGTAAGTCGCAAATTTCGACATCCGCACGCCGTCAACGATTCGCGTCCCGTAAAGTTCAACATAAACCGTGTCCACAACTTCGTCGGCATTAACATCGCTGCTCGCCAGATGCCGCGCAACGCGCTCCAAATAACCGCGGTGCTGCTGGTCAAATTCCCACCAGGCGCGTTCGTTTCCGGCGGCGCAGCCCAAAGCCATAAACAAATCGTTCGTTTGCAAATCGTTTAAAAATTGCCGGATTTCTTCGTTTGTCGGCGGCGCGACTTCCGGCGCGAAAAGATATTTGCGAGCGGCTTTTTCGAGCGTGTTTTGAAAAGTCTCGAACTCAACGCCGAAATTCGGCGCTTCAGCCGCGCAATCGGCGTACAGCTTTTCGACCAAATCTGTGCAGCCGCTTAAAACTTTTGCTAATTGGTTTTCAGGCAATGACATCGCGAAGCGAATTATAACTCTGTTTTCTATTAATTTACTAACTCTGAAAATTAATATTGGATAATCTTCTCTTCAATCTTTTCCGGTTTCCTTTTATATTTTCTGATTTTAATAATCCATATCTTGCCGTATTCCGATTCGTCCAGAGCTTTATATTTATCCTGTTTTATCAATAAATTAGCCAGCGCCGGAGTAGTCGTGTTATGCCCGACTACAAGGATTCTTTTTCCCTTCCCGTTCATTATCAAAGCGGCAATCTCGTCGAGCTTTTTGTGGTCGTAAATTTCAATCGGACGTTTTCTTTTTTCAGCCAGCGGCGCGGCTGTCAATCTCGTCCGCAGAAAATCCGAAGAATAAATTACATCGGGCTTATATTTTTTGATTGTTTTGACGAGGCGTTGCGCCCTTAACCTTCCTTCCGGCGAAAGGTCTGGATTGACTTTATCGGCTGTTGCCGAGATGTCTTTCTCCGCGTGCCGCAGCAGAATAACGGTAACTTTCTTTTTCTGCGCGGAAACATCGGCGCAGACGAACAGAAACAGTAATACGCCTAAAAAAAGAGAAACGAGAGTTTTCATTGATTTAATTGAATTTATTTTCATTGTGAATAAATCTGATAATAAGCTGCAAATTAAACAAACATCTTGCCCGGATTCAAAATACCATTCGGGTCGAGCGCATTTTTGATTGCTTTCATCACTTCGAGCGTCGGGCGGTCAACGGCAATGTCCAGATATGGCGCTTTGACGTAGCCGATGCCGTGTTCGCCGGAAATCGAACCGCCGAGCTTAACCGACAATTCAAAAGTTTCTTTGACGCAAAGACGCGCGCGGCGAACGGCGTCTGCGTCGTTTCGGTCAACAACGAAATTGACGTGAATATTGCCATCGCCGGCGTGTCCGAAATTGGCGACGAATGTGTCATGACGTTTCCCGATTTCTTCTATTTCGGCGACAAGTTCCGGTACTTTCGAGCGCGGGACGACGACATCTTCGTTGATTTTCAGATTGCCGTATTTCATCAAGCTCGGCGAAATCGCGCGGCGCACGTCCCACAAACGGTCTTCCTCTTCTTTCGATTTCGCCCGCAAAACATCGAAACCGCCGTTTGCGTTTAAAATCCGTTCAATCACGGCGGCGTCTTTTTCAACTTGTTCGCGCGAGCCGTCAACGGCGACGAGCAAGATAGCACCCGCGTCAGGCGATAAACCGAAAGCAAAATTCTGTTCGATTGCCGCGACGCAGTTGCGGTCAATGACTTCCATCGCCATCGGCAGTAAGCCTTCGGGCGTAAATTTCGTTAATGTTTCGCAAGCCTCACGCATTGTACGGAAAGAAGCGCGAACCGTACTTGTACTTTCCGGCAGCGGCAAAAGTTTCAAAGTCGCTTCGGTGATAATTCCCAAAAGTCCTTCCGAACCGCAAATCAACCCGGTCAAATCGAAGCCGACGACGTTTTTTTGCGTTTTTCCGCCCGTTCTGATCACATCTCCGTTTGCCAGAACGACTTCCATACCGAGAACATACTGCTTGGTCACGCCGTATTTCGGCGTTTTCATTCCGCCCGCGTTTTCGGCGATGTTGCCGCCGATGTACGATTCTTTGTAACTCGCCGGATCGGGCGGAAACATCAAGCCGTATTTTTCGACCGCCTGCTGTAAATTGTAAGTCGTGATCCCGGGCTGGCAAACTGCGTACAAATCGTCAACGTTAATTTCCAAAATTTGATTCATCCGGTCTGTGCCGATGACGATTCCGCCGTCAACGGGAACCGCGCCGCCCGTGTAACCGACTCCGCCGCCGCGCGCCGTGACGGGAAATCGAATTTCGTTAGCGAGACGCAAAACGGCGGACATTTCCGCAGTCGTGGCGGGAAAAACGACTGCTTCGGGCGGGAATTTTTCTTTGACGGCATCCGCGCCGTAAGGCTCGACTTTTTCCGGGTCAACCAAAACGTTTTCCGCGCCGACAATCTCGCGCAGACGATTTCTGATTGTTTCATCCGAAGCCGCCGTTACAGCACGTTTTCTGGGTTCAAAGTGAATCGAAGTGTACATAAAAACTTTATTTCGGTTTAGCGATTTCCTGAATTTCTTTGATCGAAATTCGGCGATAATCAGGCGGAACTATGAAAACTCCGGCATCAGGCTCTGATTTAAAATCTCTTATTTCAGTAACGGATTTTGCGCCGCTCGGTTTTTGGTCAACAATTGCTGCGATTTCCGTTCTGACCGGCAAACCCAGATTTTCATCAATCCAGACGGCGGTTTCTGTTCTCGCGTTTTCGCTTTGACGCACCGCGCCGAAATCAACCAGATATTTTGTGAGCTGTTTGCCGCTAATTATTTCCGCGCCGATTTTTTGAAATTTCGCATCCGGCGGTTTGGCGTAAAGCAGATGCGCGAGCGAATATTCTTCGGGCGCTGCGGCTGTGAACAAATTTTCGCTTGCCGCTTCGGAAATTTCGGCGTAAATTTTGCGTTGCGGCACGAGCAGAAAGCGTTTTCCATCGGCGGTTTCGAGACGCGAAATTTGGCGTTTGTCGCCGATTTCAAAATCAAGCCGCCGATTCAAACCGTCGCGGGCGACGAATGTGGTTTGTTCGACCGTTTCGGCGTCCGATTCGTCCCATTTAAACGCAAACACGATTTTGGCTTGATATTTTTCGGGTTCTTTTGACTGAAACGGTTGCCGGTAACTTTCATTTGCAATTGCTACATCGGTCGAATCGGTTTGAGCAGTTGATTCGGGCTGCGAACCGCCAAAGCCGCAGGCGGCGGTGAAAATCGAAGCCAAAATAAGGAAACCGGCGCGCCGATGCATTATAAAAAATGTTAGCACAGAACGAAAATTTGTCAGAAGAAGCTCGCCGTTTGCGGGCGATTTTCGACGCTGCGAGCGAATGGCTGTTGTCCGGCGAGACCGATTTCGCTTTGCAATCCGATGAGATTGAAATTGCGGCGCAAAATGACCGGCTCATTTTGTCCTGTCTGACGGCGCAAGGCTGGAAGACGCGGCGCGTGGAAAATTGGGAAAATAAAAACGGCAAAATCGTTTTTTCTCTCGCCGGAAAATTCAATTCGGGAAAAATAAAGTTTATATTTACGCCGCGCGTTTCGGCTGCCGAGTTGACCGAAGACCTGAGAGCGGCGCGTATTTTTCGGGCGCGCGAAATCGCCGAAACTGCTCGCAAAGAATTTTCCACGCAAGCCAAAATCGAGCGCGTCGGTTTGAGCGCCGCAAACCGGCGCGTACGCTTCGGAAGTTTTGCCAGAATCCTGCTTGTTAATCCCAAAGGCAAAACGATTGCGGTTTGCAGCTCGGTCTTAGAAAAAACAAACATCGAAAAATTGCTCGCGCACTCAATTTTGTGGATTCGGAAACTTGAAGAACGGCGAAAAATTGCCGAACTGTGGCTTCTTACCGAAGAAAACGCGGCGGAAGATTTAACCAGACTTTGCGCGCTTTTGCGGGGCGGCTGGCGACAGAAAATAAAAGTTTTTGCCCGCGTTTCACAAAACGAGGTTTCACCTGAAAACGCAAAAGCGCAAAACGAAGAAGAGATTTTACAGCCAATCGAATCTTTGTCGTTTTCAGATTTGTGGCGGGAAAAACCTAAAAAACCGAAGCGCCCGGCGGTTTCCGATTTGAGCGAAACGGCGCAGAAAATCGTTGAGCTTGCGCCCGGCGCGATTGACGCGGTGCGCTCGCGCGGAGGCGAGACTTTAAGATTTTTCGGTTTGCCTTTTTTACGAATCAGGAAGATTTTGGGCGAAGAAACTGTTTGGTTTGGAATTGAAGGCAAACGAAAACGAATTTTGGACGAATCGAGCTTGCCGGATTTTGAAAAGCTGCTCGCAAATTTGCACGAACATCGAATCACCGATGTTCGTGACCGAAAGAATTTTCTGCACCGCGCGTCGCCTGAAAGCTGGCTCGAAACAATTTTAAGACGCGATGTTTCCCGCCTCGATCCGAATTTGCGGCTCGCTCCGCTACACGCTCAGTTTCGTCTTTCAAACAGAAAAGGCGCGCTCGATTTGCTCGCTTTGCGAACCGACGGGAGATTGGTTGTGATTGAACTGAAAACCGCGCCTGACCGCGAAATGATTTTTCAAGCCGCAAACTATTGGCGGCAAATCGAATTGCAGCGCCGCTGCGAGAATTTGCAGAAAATAGGATTGTTTGACGATTTGGAAATCTCGAACGAACTGCCGCTGATTTATCTGGTTGCGCCGCTGATGAGATTTCATCACGAGTTTGAGGTTTTGGCTGGCGCGGTTTCTTCGGAAATTGAAATTTGGCGGTTCGATTTAAACGAAGATTGGCGAAACGGCATTCGCGTCGCGCGCAGAGAGCGGGTTAATTAACGGTTGAGATGACGTGGGCGGAAACCAGCTAAAGACAAGCTGAAAGATAAAAGGCTACGTTTAATAAAAGTAGCTGTTTCCGCCTCACGTCCATTGATTTGTAGGGCGGTGTTTGATTAGGCGAAGGCGGTGCTAGGGTACAACACTGCCTTCACTCAAAAACTATAAGACTAAGAACCTCCTACGCCGCCGGGGGGGCAAGCTGGCAAAGGTCCAGTTGCTTCCTTTGCTCCATCATAACACTCATTAGCTTTTGCAAGACACTCCAAAATGCCACCGCAATTGTCACAATTAACTTGGCAGCGGTCAGCGCATACCATCGCGCAGCCGCAACCGGCGTTTACTATCCTTGCTACGGAGAATGTAAAAGCGCCTGCGAACAACATAAAAGCAAAAACAGTAAATAGTAGTCTCTTCTTCATTTTATTTTTCCGCCCTCTTTAAATTGCCATTTACTTCTATCTTCAAAAGTGACCTCTGGAATGGTTATGAATACGTCCGGGCTTTTTCCAAAATCCAGCCAGAATTTCTCAGAATCCAACTTCGGTTGCTCAAGCGTTTGACGCGCCCCTTTTCCGTCAGAAAACATTTCCTTTTTAGGATCAACAAAATGCTCGCGCTTAACCTCATAACTTTGTCCCGGAGCGATGGAAACTTTTGATTGACGAAAACCGCGCATACTCTCCGTAGCAGCATTTCTGACGATTACAAAGAAACTTGTGATTGTTTTTTCAGAAGTATTTATTAGTTTGACTTCAGGAAAACTCGAAACAACCGCTAATTCAGTCGTTTTTCCAGTAAGCCTCGTGAAATCTTCGCCGGAAATTTCTTTAACCGTTGCCTCAGTTATTCTGAGTGGAGTGTCATTATCGTCAATCGTGTTGAATGGAATTTCTGCTGACTTTTCAACCCGTTTTAATAATTCACGCTTGTCCTTTTGATTGAGGACATTTCTTTGTTGACTGTTTGTTTTCACACTTAAGGTAAGTGCGACGACAACAATTAAACCAACTAAACAACACGCAAGCAGAGTTGTCTTGCGCATTATGTTCGATAAGTTAAACATTTGTGAATTCCTCCTATATCGGGATGAACACTTTAGTTGAGCAGTTTTTCTATCGTCGTGTCCGAGAAATAACGATGGACTGCTGAGTGTGTTGGTAAGCCTTTATTAACACTTACTGATGGAAATCGCAAGCCGCCCAACTACTTATTAACACTAACGCCGTTGATAATATGGTACATTCTGCATATTATCAACACATATTTTATACGTAACCAATTTGAAGTTAACCGCAGGGAAAATAAAAGTGCAGCCATTTTAAATAATTCAAAATGGCTGCACTTTTATTGCTTAGATGGTAAAAACGCGTTTAGCTTCCGGTTTCGACCGGAGCTTCGGCGGCGTTGCTTTCTTCGAGCTTCGCCATCGCTTCTTTGTAGATTTTGATGCGTCCCTGTTCTTCAAAACGGCGGCGCAAACCTGCCAGATAATCGCTGAAAAACTGCATTTTCTTTTCATCTACTGCGGTTTTCATCAGGTCGTCGCGCTGTTTGGCAAACTCGTCCATATTCGGGTCAGTTCGTTTGACTAAACCGATGAAATAATAATTGTCTCCGATTGAAATCGGACCTTTCGTTACTTCTCCGGGTTTCAGATTGTAAACCTGTTCGTCAATCTGATTGGAAGCAGCCGCGCTGGTGCCTTCGCCGAGCGGCGAGCCGAGCTTGAAATCTTTAGCTTCCAATGCTTTCAGACCGGCTTTTTCGGCGGCGGCTTTCAAAGCATCCGGCGTATTTACGTTTTCGCCAATACTTTGGACGACTGACGCCATTTGCCCTTTTGAGTTTTCTACTTTGTAAGCGGCGAGAACCTGATCGCGGACTTCCGATAATTGGGCGTCGCGCGGGTCGCTTTTTTCGACGAGCATCGGAACGGCGAAACCGTCTTTGACCTGCGTGCGCTCGCCGACTTGCCCGACAGATTCGAGCGGCGCAATGCCTTCTTCAAACTGAGGCGAAACGCCGATGTTCGGCACGTCGTCGCCGGGTTTGACCAAACCGGTTTCGCGCACCATTTCATCGGGTTTCATATTGGCGCGAGCCGCGAATTCATCTGCGACTTTTCGCACGTCTTTGGATTCTTTCAGCTTATCAACCGCTTCCTGCGCCAAATCTCCGGCGGCGCGATAAGCGCGGCGGTTGCGCAAAGAGACGAGAATCTCTTGTTTCGCGTCTTCAAACGATTTCGGCACGGCTTCGCCGCGTCGCAAGATGTAATAAGCGTTGCCGTGTTTAATCGGTTCGGTAATTTGACCGGGCACCATTTTCAAAACTTGTTGATACGGATCGTCCGGTTTCGCTTGATTCTCGCGGATGATGCCGTTGACTTTTCCGCCGTTCGGCGCGGTCGCCGGGTCTTCGGATTTATTGCGGGCGAGCGCGGCGAAATCCGGCTCGTTGACAATGGTGCCGTTTTTGCGGGCTTCGGTAACGATCTCGTTGGCTTTTCCCAAAATATCCGCGTCTTGATTCGCGTTCGGAATTTTCAAAACGATCTGCTGCGCTTCGACGCCTTTTTGCTTTTTCTCGGCGGGAATCTGGTCAAATTCGGCGCGCAACTCGGCTTCGGGAATTTCCAGTTTTTCGCCGACTTTCGCTTGATTGATGAAAAGATAGCGAATCTTTTTCTGCGGCGATGAGATGTAATAGCGCGATTTGTTTTTCTCGAAATATTGTTTCAGCTCATCGTCCGACGGGTTGATTTTTTCGGCAACCGACACCGATGTGACCGGAACATAAACCAAATCAAACGATGTGTTAGAGCGGCGAAACTGATCCAAAACCTCTTCGTCGGAAACCGAAACGCCGGAAGTTAAAAAAGCGTTTACCTTTTCACCGGCTATTTGATCGCGGATTTGCTGCTCAAAAGCCGAGACGCTGCCGTACATTTCGGTGACGCTGCGTTTATAGGTTTCAATGTCGTTGACATTTATATCGGCGGCTTTGAGCTGCTTCCGAATTTCGACGCGGACTTCTTCGTCGGTCGCCGCTAAGTTTAAACGAGCCGCTTCCTGCCGAATCAGACGAGAGCTGATTTCGCCGTCAATCACCGATTTCAGCGGCGGCGTGTAATTTGCCATCGAATAACGGCGTTTTAGATTTTCCTGAACAATCGCCACTTCGCCGACCGTAATTGTTTCGCTGCCGACGGTGGCAAGCGATTCCTGACTGCGCGCGAGAACTTGTTGAGTTTCCGAACGCGGTGCGTAAAAGAAAATTAAGCTGACCGCCATCAACACGACGAACGTCAGCAAAATGAAATTGCGCGTTTTTTCCAAACGTGAAAGTTGCTTTAACATTTAATTGCTACTCGAAAAATTAAGATATGTGCCGGTTTAGGTCTTCGTCGCCGCGAAAGGCGCTGGAATTGTGACCTTCGGTTTCGGTTAATTGTAACTAATAGAAAAATAACCTGCAATTTGCCAGAGACGAAATTCCGGCGAATAAAAAAATACAGCCGATTTAAATTCCAAAAAATCTGCGAAAGGAGACAAATAAAATTAGAAAATTTGATTGTGTCTTTCAAGCCACGATACGGTTGCGGGCGCAAGAACTTGCGCGCGAGCGCTGTTTTCGATTTCCGTCTTCAAACGCCGTAAATCTTCCGGCATATCAACGTCATACCAAACGGGTAATGTCGCCAGCCGTAAATTTAAATCTTTGATGTTTTGTGCTGTTTGTGAAAAGGTCTCCGGCGAACTCCAGCGGACGTTTTTAAAAATTCGCCAATCGGGTTGATTTAAACCGATTAAATAATAACCGCCGTCTTCAGTTTTTCCGAGAACCGCGTCAGCCCGATCTCCAGACAAAATTTCGATTGCGTTTTTGATAAATTCCATCGGCAAAGTCGGACTGTCCGTGCCGACGACAACGAGCGGCGAAAAGATTTGCTTGAAAGCAAATCGGAGCGCGTTGTGCATTCGCTCGCCCAAATCGGTGCCCGTTTGCCGAACCCAAATCAAATTCCGGGGTAAAATTGTTTCGAGCAATTCTTTTTCGCCCGCAAAAGCCACGATTGTGCTTTCGCAAATGTTTCGCGCTTTTTTTACTGCGTCAACGGCAAAACAACCGGCTAAACCGGCGGCTTCTTCCGCCGCTAAAAACGGCGCGAGTCTGGTTTTAACCGTTCCCGCCGCAGGAGCTTTGCACATTACAATCATTGCCGGATTCATCAATTGATAAAATCGGAAAACGCTTTTTGCAATTTTCGGGCGATGTCGTTTCGATAAATTTTGCCGCTAAATTTTTGCGCCGGACGAATCTCGATTCCGGCTGAAGTCAGAAAAATCTCGTCCGCCGCCGCGAGCGCGTCAATTTTGGCGGCAGTTTCGGAAATTTGCAGATTCAAGTTTTTTGCCAAATCGAAAATTAAATTCCGCGTCGTTCCCGCCAAAGCGCCTGTTTCAAGACGAGGCGTAAAAATCCGCCCGTTTTTTGTCCAAAACAAATTGGCGAGACACGCTGAAACCGTTTCGCCGCGCTCGTTGAGCCGCACGGCTTCGTCGCAGCCTTGCGCTTTTGCCGTTTCGAGCGCGAGCAGATTTTCCAGATAATTACAGCTTTTGACGCCCGCCAGCGGCGAAGCGGAATTAACCAAAAACGGTGAAACGTTTAAGATTAAATCGTTATTTGCTTCTTTTTTGTCGGCGGTCGTTATTAAAACGGACGTTTTTTGCCCGCTCGAAAAATTCCACAGCGTGCCGCCGCTTGCCTCAAATAATGTAATTCTGGCGCGTCCGGTTTCGATTTTGTTAACATTAATTAATTTAAAAAGCGTTTCCTCAAAGCCGGAAATTTCAGCTAAATCCAGATTGATTTTCGCCGCGTGAGCGCCCAATCTGCGCGAATGCTCGTTCAAAAGAAACGGTTTTCGGTTGTAAATCGTGAGCGTCGTAAAAACTCCGCGCCCGTAAAGAGCAGCAGATGACGCGGCGGGCAAATTTGCGTCGCCGGCTTTTAAAATTTTTCCGTTGTAAACGACCGATTCGTGCAAAACAGTTTGACGTGAAAACTTTTAATGCTATTTTAACCCAAATGCAAAATTAAAAGTTTTCGCGCCGCGATTGTTAATTTTAAATTTCGATGATTTCTGGAAAACAATGAATCAAAGTCCGGTTTCAAGACGAAAATTTTCTTCTCGCTGGCGGGAAATCAAATCTTCGCCGCATCCGTTCAAAACGCTGGCGGCGGGCGTTTCGCGGGCGGCGCGGAGAGCGATTAACGAATCGAAAAACCTAATCATCGAAGAACAAATAATTTATCTCGAACGCCTTCCGCGCGAAATGGACGGTCTGCGCGTCATACAGCTTTCCGACGTGCATCACAGCCGTTTTATTGACGCCGAGCAGATAAAAGATTCGGTCGAAATTGCCAACTATTTAAGACCGGACATCACGGTTTTAACCGGCGATTACGTTTCGCACGGAACTGATTATATTGCCCCGGTGGCGGATATTTTGGGCGAATTACGCGCGCCGCAAGGCGTTTACGCGGTTCTCGGAAATCACGATTATCGAACGGACGCGCGTTTGATTACCGATTTGTTTCGCGCCGAAGGCATCCGAGTTTTAGTTAACGAAGGGTTGCATTTAACGAAAAACGGCGCGACTCTTTGGCTTTGCGGCGTTGACGATACGCTTTACGGAGCGCCGGATTTGGAGCTTGCTCTGGCGGGTTCGCGCCCGACGGAATTTAAGTTTTTGCTGTGTCACAATCCGGTGATTTTGCGGCGAGCCGCCGCAGTCGGCGTTGACTTAATCGTTTCGGGACACACGCACGGCGGGCAAGTCCGCTTGCGCTCTACGGAAGAAAATCTGATTTTGCCGCGTCGCCCGCGCGCCAGCGGTTTATTGCAGCGCGGCGGGGCGCAAATTTATATTTCGCGCGGCATCGGAACGGTTGTTTTGCCGTTTCGTTATCAATGCCCGCCGGAAATCAGTCTTTTGGAATTGCGGAAAGCTTAAAAGAAATTATATTTTATTGAGCAGTTTTCATCTGCTATGACCTTCGCCAATCTGATTACACTTTTGCGAATCGTTTTGATACCGCTTTTTGTTTCGCTGCTTTTTTATCAAAAATTCGGCTGGGCTTTATTGACTTTCCTCATTGCAGGCGTTTCCGACGGAATTGACGGAGCAATTGCGCGCACCTTTAATCAATCATCCGAGCTGGGAAAAATTCTCGATCCGATTGCCGACAAACTTTTGATGACAACGGCTTTTATCGTTTTGAGTCTCCCGACAATCATTACGGGCGAAAATCTGCCCGTTCCGTTTTGGTTGACGGCTACCGTCATCGCCCGCGATGTGTTGATAGTTTCGGTTGCCGGAGCAATTTTTGTGGCGACCAGCTTTCGCGGTTTTCGCCCTTCTTTCTGGGGAAAAGTCAGCACTCTTGTTCAGGTTTTCGGCGTAGGTCTGATTTTGGTCGCCGCCGCTTTTCAGCATCTCGCGTTTTATCTGCCTCTTGTTTACTTTGCAATCTTTCTTTTAACCGCAGTTTCGGGCATTCATTACATCTTTTTTGTCAATAAATTGATTAGACAACAAAATCAAAAATAAATATAACCGCCGTTTTAGGCAATTTAATCTAAAAAGAAGTGGTTGAGCTTTGTAGTATAAGAAACTTGACAATAGCACACTCAAATATTATTCTTGTAATTGATTCAACTAGGTTGAAAAGCAATTTGGAGTAACAAGTTTATGAGCAAAATTATCGGTATTGACTTAGGTACGACAAACTCGGTCGTCGCCGTAATGGAAGGCGGCGAGCCGGTGGTTATCACTAATGAAGAAGGCGGCAGAACAACGCCTTCGGTTGTCGCTTTTACGAAGGACGGCAATCGTCTGGTCGGTCAGGTGGCAAAACGCCAAGCCGTGACCAACCCGGAAAATACGGTTTATTCGATCAAGCGTTTTATGGGACGACGCTTTGAAGAAGTTTCGGAAGAAAAAAAACAAGTTCCGTACAAAGCCGAACGCGCCGGAAACGGTGACGTGCGCGTCGCCGCGGGCGGCAAAGATTACAGCCCGCCGGAAATTTCCGCAATGATTCTGCAAAAGCTGAAAAAAGCTGCGGAAGATTATCTCGGCGCAAAAGTTGACCGGGCGGTCATTACTGTTCCGGCTTATTTTAACGACGCGCAGCGCCAGGCGACCAAAGACGCGGGCAAAATCGCCGGGCTTGAAGTGATGCGAATTGTCAACGAACCGACTGCCGCCGCTTTGGCTTACGGTCTCGACAAGAAAAAAGACGAAATGATCGCCGTTTTCGACTTTGGCGGCGGTACGTTTGATATATCGGTTCTCGAAGTCGGCGAAGGCGTCGTCGAAGTTAAATCAACGAACGGCGATACGCATCTCGGCGGCGACGACGTTGACGAAGCGCTGATTAAATGGATTATCGAAGAATTCAAACGCGATCAGGGCATTGATTTGTCGCAGGACAAAATGGCTCTCCAACGCCTGAAAGAAGCGGCGGAAAAAGCGAAAATCGAGCTATCGAGCGCGATGCAGACCGATGTCAATTTGCCGTTTATCACGGCTGATGCTTCCGGTCCGAAGCACTTGAATATGTCGCTCACACGATCCAAATTTGAACAGCTCGTTGACCCGATTTTGCAGCGTTTGATGCCGCCGGTAGAACAGGCGATCAAAGACGCGGGTTTGACGAAAGATAAAATTGAAGAAATCGTCCTCGTCGGCGGTTCGACCAGAATTCCGAAAGTGCAGGAAATGGTCAAAAACTTCTTCGGTAAAGAGCCGAACAAAACGGTTAACCCGGACGAAGTTGTTGCCCTCGGCGCGGCTGTTCAGGCGGGTGTTTTGGGCGGCGAAAAAACGGATATTCTGTTGCTCGACGTAACGCCGCTTTCGCTCGGAATCGAAACTCTGGGCGGTGTGGCAACGAAATTGATCGAGCGCAATACGACGATTCCAACCCGAAAGAGCGAGATTTTCTCGACCGCTTCGGACAATCAAACTTCCGTCGAAGTCCACGTTATTCAAGGCGAGCGCCCGATGGCTGCGGACAATAAAACGCTCGGCAAATTCCATCTCGTCGGAATTCCGCCCGCACCGCGCGGTATGCCGCAAGTCGAAGTTACGTTTGACATTGACGCCAACGGTATCGTCAACGTCTCGGCGAAAGATTTGGGCACTGGACGCGAGCAGAAGATTACGATCACGGCTTCTTCGGGTCTGTCGAAAGACGAAATTGACCGGATGATGAAAGACGCCGACGCGCACTCGTCTGAAGACGCCAAACGCCGCGAAGCGATTGAAGCCAAAAACCGGCTTGACGGTCTCGTTTATCAAGTCGAAAAAACTTATAACGAGAACAAAGAAAAGCTCGACCAGGCTTCGGCGACCGAACTTGAAGAAGCTCTCAGTGAATCGCGCACGGCTTTAAACTCAAACGACGCCGAGCCGATGAACAATGCTTTCAACCGTTTGCAAACTGCTTCGCACAAACTCGCTGAAGTGCTCTACAATCAGCAAGGCGCGACCGGCGGTCAAACAACCGGCGACGAGCAGGCTTCATCAGCCGGAGCGGGCGCGAGCGGCTCAACCGGCGGTAACGCTGGCGGCGGAGCTGATGATGTGATTGACGCAGAATATGTTGATGTTGACAACGATAAAAAGTAAGCAGTAAGCGGTGAGCAGTGAGCAGAAAACAGTTCTGCTGCTCACTGCTTACGGCTCATCGCTCACTGTAGAAATGGCAGCAAATAACAAACAAGATTACTACCAGCTTCTTGGTGTAAAAAAAGACGCGACGGCGGAGGAAATTAAAAAAGCCTACCGCCGTTTGGCGCGAAAATATCACCCTGACGTTAATCCGAATGACAAATCTTCGGAAGAAAAATTCAAACAAATTACCGAAGCCAACGACGTTCTGACCGACGAAAAGAAGCGGAAGATTTACGACCGTTTTGGTTATTATTCGGACAATTTGTCCGAAGCCGATTTGAAAAACCCGTTTGCCGGAGCTGCCGGGCGCGGCGCCGGCGGTGCAGGCGGTTTTGATTTTTCCGGTTTTAATTGGGAATCGGGCGGCGGTCCGACCAGTACGGGCGGCGGGTTTAGCGATATTTTCGAGACTCTGTTCGGCAAAGGCAAAGGTAAAGAAGCCGAGCCGCCGCGCCCCGAACCGAAAAAAGGCGAGGACATCGAGATGCCGCTCGCCCTCTCGTTTGAAGAAGCGTTTCGCGGTTTGACGACGAATATTACGGTTAATCGTTCTGTGCAATGTTCCCGTTGTCAGGGCGCGGGCGATATGGGCGGAGCGCTCGTCACTTGTACGACCTGCAACGGCACGGGACAAGTTCGGCGAACGGGCGGGCGGCTTGAATTCCAGCAATCTTGCCCGGATTGCGGCGGCACCGGAAAACGCCGTCCGCCTTGTCCGCTGTGTCACGGCAAAGGCGTCACGCCGGTTTCCGAGCAGGTAAAAGTCAGGATTCCGCCGGGCGTTGATACCGGTTCGCGCGTGCGCGTTCCGGGCAAAGGTCAGGGCGGCAGACTCGGCGCGCAGCCGGGCGATTTATTTATCGTCACGCGCGTCGGCGAGCATAAATTTTTAACGCGCAAAGGCGAAAACGTTTATGTCACCGTCCCAATTACAGTTTCGGAAGCGGCTTTAGGCGCGAAAATCGAAGTTCCGACGGTCGAAGGAAAAGCGCAGCTTAAAATTCCGCCGGGGACGCAAAGCGGGCAAAAATTTCGTCTCCGCGAGCGCGGTTTTCCCAGTTTAAGAAATCCGCAGGCGCGCGGCGATCAGTTTATCGAAGTGCAAATTACGCTTCCGAAGATAATTTCGGAAGAAACAAAAGACATTTTGCGCCAATTTGAACGCGCTAATCCCGAAAATCCGCGCAAGGCAATGGGACTCGAATAGAACAATTATCAGTTATCAGTGAACAGTCAACAAAACGGCTGATAACTGATAACTGATAACTGATAACTAACAAAGTGAAACGTAAAGCGAAAACTTATACAATCAGCGCGGTTGCCGAAATGTACGAGCTTCATCCGCAAACTTTGCGGCTTTACGAGCGCGAAGGTCTTCTTAAACCGTCTCGTTCCGAAGGCAACACTCGCCTTTATACAGATCCTGATTTGGAGCGGTTGGAAATCATTTTATCCTTAACCAGAGATTTGGGCGTTAATCTGGCAGGCGTCGAAATTATTTTAAATATGCGCCAGAAAATGGACGAGATGCAGCGCGAATTTGAACGGTTTTTCGAATATTTGCGAACTCACGCCCGCGAGTTTTCACAGCCGCCGAACGATACGGACAGCGAAGCGCTGGTGCCTTCAATCCGGCTTAACATTTTACAAAGAATAAACAGCAGAGAAAGCGACGAATAAAAGAGCTTCGCCCGCCGAACGAATTCCCTTCCGCCTTTTTGTTTTTCGCGTCTTTACAAAAGAGGCATATTGTTAGAAAATAACAACTTTGAATTTCTAGCCTCAAACCTAACTTGGAGAGATTTTATGTATCTCAATGCGACCGTTCTGCGGTTTTGTCTATTGATTTTTACTGCTTTATTTCTGTTTTCTTTTAACTTTAATCAAGCGATTTATGCTCAAGACCTGGATGAAGTGACGATTTCCGGTCGCGTCGCCGATCAAAACGGCGCGATTATTCCGGGCGCGACCGTCACGGCTATTCTGGTCGGCGAAAACGTCCAACGCACCGTAACGGCTGACGAAGAAGGTCGTTTCCGAATCATAGAACTCAAACCCGGCGTTTACAATTTGCGCGCGACAGCCACAAATTTCGGGACGCAGGAGAAAAACGAATTAACGACGATTTCCGGTCAAAACGTGCAGCTCGATTTTACGCTCGCGCCCGCCGGAGTCAGCGTAGAAACGGTGGTTGTTAACGACGATACCGCGCCAGCCGTTGATACGACTAAAACGGTCGTCGGCGGCACGGTCACGCAGCGCGAAATCGAAGAATTGCCGAACAACACGCGCAATCCGCTCGATTTGGTTTTTACTTTGGGCGGCGTGACGGACGAACCGCTTTCGACTCGTGATTTGTCGGGCGACAGAGGAACGCGCGGATCAATCGCTCAGGGAAACACGCCGGAAGAAGCAGGAACTTTTGCTTTGTCCGGCGGCGCGGCTTATTCAAACAACATCACGATTGACGGACTCGATAACAACGACGACCGAACAGCCGGTTTTCGTTTTCAGCCTTCGATTGAATCAATTGCCGAAGTTCAGGTCGTCACCAATCAGTTTTCCGCCGAATACGGTCGGGCATCCGGCGGTCGCGTCAATCTTCGCACCCGCACCGGGAGCAATAAATTTCACGGACGCGGCTTTTTCTTTTACCGCGATTCCGAGTTGAATGCCAACACCTGGAACAATAATCGTCGCGGCATCGAGCGCCCGCCATTTACAAACTACAATCCGGGCGCGACTTTGAGCGGTCCGATTGTCAAAAATAAATTATTTTTCTTCTCGGCTTACGAATTCGACAAAATTCAGGAAGATACGATTATTGACGTTTATCTCCCGATTAATAATACGTCGCGTTTCACTTTGCCCGCGCCGACAAATCCTTCGCAGGCGTTTGTCTCGAACACCGGAAACAACTTCGTTCTGATCGCGCCGTATATTCAGGCGGTTGACACGCCTTCGCGGAGACATACTTTTTCGACCCGCATTGATTGGAATTTGAACAACGTCAATAGTTTTACTTTCGGCTATCAAATGGGGCGTTCAAACGATCTTCGCCAGTTCAGCGGAACCAATCGTTTGGCTGACGCTCTGATCGGGCGCATCCGCGACACAGACGGATTTAACGCCACGCATAATTTGATCGTCAGCCCGAAAACGGTCAATCAATTCCGTTTTCAATATTCGTCGCTCCGCCCAACTTCAACTCCGAACGCCGGAGAAACCGCGCCCGTGATTCTGGTGAGCGGTTTTACGCCGCCGGACGAGGCTTTTTCGGCAACGCAAACTTTCGGCGCTTCGACTTCAGGTTCGAGCGACCGCAAGGAAAACCGCTTTCAATTTCAAGACACTCTGACGCAAATTGTCGGCGATCACAGCTTAAAATTCGGAGCCGATTATCAGCGTGTTAATACTCGCTATATTGACCGTTTCGACGCGACCGGAACTTATCGTTTTTCCAACTTCTTCTTTTTCGGTCAAAATTCGGTAACGAGCTTTCAGCAAAATTTCAACACCGAATCGGAAGTAAAAAACAACTATTTCGGCATTTTCGCGCAGGACGATTGGCGCATTCGCCCGAATTTGACGCTCAGCCTGGGCGTACGCTACGAGCGCGAAACCGTCGTTGACGACAACAATAATTTCGGTCCGCGCGCGGCAATCGCCTGGAATCCTTTCAAGGGCGACAAAACCGTGATTCGCGCGGGCGCGGGAATTTTCTACAACCGCGTTTTGCTTCGCACGGTTGACGATTTCACAGCCGGAGCGCAGGAACTGCGTTTCGACACGAGAAACCGTTTTCCGAGTGACGTTACGTTCAACCTCATTCGCGATTTCTTCAGCCAGCGATTCCCGAATCCGGTTACGCTCGACACGGCGATTCCGATTAACGCCGCCGGCGCAACGCGCACCGTTCGCGAATTGTCGCGTCCCGGCGCTTTCCGCGAGCTTGACCCTGACATCAAGATTCCCGAAAGCTACCAGTTCAACATCGGTTTCGAGCGCGAAATTTTCAAGGGAATCACGTTTGAAACAAACTTTACGCTCAACAAAACGATTCACCTGTGGCGCGAATACAACGCCAACGCGCCGGCTCTGCCCGCCGGAACGCCCGACAGAAGCGGAGACGGGCAAGTAACTTTTACTGACTATCTGCTCGGAATCAATTCCGGCATTTCACGTTTCGTTCTCGGTTCGCAGACCGATGATGTAGGGTTAATCGGAACAAACGGTAGCGCCTGTACGGGCTTTACGCAAACCTGCATCGTCAATCTCAATTCGTCGCAAAACCGTTCTGATTGCGATTCGGCTCTCGATCCAATCGGAGCGCCGACGCTTTCGCCGATTTGCCGCGCTCTCGCGGCGGTTCAATTGCTTCGTCCGGCGGAGTTTCAGAATCAAGGGATTTTTACTCAATTCGAGCGCGTCGCTTCAATCGGCAACAGCTTTTACAAAGGCGCGACGTTTGAACTCAGAAACCGTTTTCGTCAATTCGGCGGCGGCTTCGGCGGCGCGATGCGTCTCGTCTACACTTTGTCGAGCCTCAAAGACGACGGCATCGTCAATACTTCTTCGGCTCAAATCGTCGGTGACTTTTCTTCTGAATATTCGCGCAGCTTGCTCGACCGACGCCATCGCATCGCGTTTTCCGGCACTTTCGACACGCCTTATTGGCTCGGCAAATTGCGCCTGTCGCCGCTTTTCCGCTTCGGTTCGAGCGCGCCGTTCAATCTTTCGGTGGGCGGAAACGACCGCAATCTGGACGATGTCGGAAACGACCGCCCCAATTTCAGCGGCGATTTGGACAGCATCACCTGGCGACAATTCGGCACGGCTTTCTCGCCCCAAGTGGCGGCTCAATTTTCACAGCCGATCATCGGCAGCCCCGGAAATCTGCCGCGTAACGCCGGAAACGGTCCGCGACAATACATCTTTGATTTAAACGTCAGCCGCCAATTCAACATCGGCGAAAGATTCCGCATTCGCCCGTCAGCCGAATTCGGCAACATTTTGAATATGACGGTGTTTAGCTTCGGCTCGAATTTTATCAACTTTGACGGGTTAAACTCGACAAATGCGATTACGCGCCGCAATGCTCAAGATGTTTTTCTCGCTCCGACGCGAACCTTGCGCCCGCGCCAAGTTCGCTTCGGGCTTCGCGTCGAGTTTTAATCAAAGGAAACAGCGAATAAAAAACTCCGGCGTTTGAAATTTCAAACGCCGGAGTTTTTTATTTGAAAATTTTGTGTGACTAACTCGGTTGGTTCGGGTTATTATTAACAAAGCTGCGCGTTTCCCTCGCGCTGTAATTTGTCTCGCCGTTTCATTCCAAGTTTGTCAGATGAAAAAAACTTCAGTCCCCGCCGCAACAAGCGTCGAATTATCCGTCGAATCAATTTTGCTCGACTCGGATTTGTTCGTGAAATATAAATCAGCCGAACGCGCCGTTAAACTGCTCCAGGACGCAATCGAACGCAGTCCGCGATCAGTACCGCTGAGAGAAAAATTGCGCGAAATTTGCGCCTCGAACGGAAATATCGGCGAAGCCGCGCGTCAATGTCTCGCTCTCGCCAGCCTTTACATCAACCGCGAAGATTTCGAGCCGGCTTACGACCGACTTCAGGAAGCGAAATTGCTCGACCCGCGCATCTCAATCGCTTCGGGTCTCGAAGCCATTCGCCGGGCGAAACACCCGGAATTTGCCGTCGGAACTGTTTATCAAAGCCCGCAGGCGGCAAAAGCAGCCGCGCCGCCCGTTTTCCGCCGCGACGCCGCTTTTGCCGGAGATTTGTCGCTCGTCAGCCTTTTCGATGTGATTCAAGTAGCGGAAAATTCAAAACTGACGGGACTTTTAACTTTAAAATCGTCGCCGAACATCGGCAGCGTCGCTTTTAACGTCGGCAAAATCGTTGACGCCGAAGCGAGCGGCGCGACCGGAATCGCCGCTTTTCGCCGTGTCGTCGAAATGACCGACGGCGCATTTGAATTTATGCTCTCCGAAAAAGAATTTCCAATAGTCATTCAAGCCGCTTCAAACACAAACCTGCTGCTCGACACGCTGAGCGATATGGACGAGGAAAACAAATAAGAACTGAGAACTGAGAACTGAGAACTGAGAACAAAAAGAATTCGGTTCTCAGTTCTCAGTTCTCAGTTTCCCAAAGTTTTCCTTTTCGCCGAAACAAGATATAGTGCTATTGTTCTCTCTCCGGCACTATTCAATGTTTAGGCTTCAAAGACTCGAAATAACTGGTTTTAAATCTTTTGCCGATTACACGGAAATAATTTTCACAGAAAACGGCGGAATTACAGCCGTCGTCGGTCCGAACGGGTGCGGAAAATCAAACGTTTCCGACGCGATTGCCTGGGTTTTAGGCGAGCAAAGCGCGAAATCTCTGCGCGGCGCTGAAATGCAGGACGTGATTTTTCAAGGCACGCGCTCGCGCCAGCCTTCGGGAATGGCGGAAGTCGTGCTGCATTTCGTCCGCGATGATACTTTCGCGGACGTTTTCGAAACGGACGACATTGACGAAGCCTTGAGCGAGTTTGACGAGCAAACGGCGGAATTCGGCGATTTTGAAAATCCACCAGCCGAAATCGCCAATCCGCAAACGGAAAACGGTTTTCACCCCGAATCAAACGGACACGGCGCGCAGCAAATTGCAACGGTCGGAACAGCCGTCGCGCCGGCAAAAACGCAATCAAAACGCCGCTGGAAATCACGCCGCGCGCAGCTCGATTTTGCGCCGGGCGAAGCCGTTTCGATTACGCGGCGTTTGTATCGTTCGGGAGAAAGCGAATATTTGTTGAACAATCGCGCCTGCCGTTTGCGCGACATTCAAGACCTTTTTTCCGGCACAGGGCTTTCCGGCGCGCATTACGCTTTGATTCAGCAGGAGCGGATCAGTCAAATTCTCTCGTCAAAACCTTCCGACCGCCGCGCGCTGGTTGAGGAAGCAGCCGGAATCACGAAATTTCGCACGCGCCAGCGAGCCGCCGAAATCCGGCTCGAATCGGCGAAAAACAATTTGCGCCGTTTGTCCGACATTGTTTCGGAAGTCGAGCGGCAGGCAAACGCTTTGCGAAGACAAGCAGCCCGCACACAGCGTTACAGGCAGATGCGCGAAGAACTGCGCGAGCTTCAGCGCAAAGTATTCGCTGCCGAAGGAAAAGAATTTACCGTCAATCTAAGCGATTTGCGCGGAAAGCTCGCCGCCGCAATTGCCGAAGAACAGAATTTGGCTGAACTAGTCACGGCTCAAACCGAGAAATCTCGACAAGCGACTCAAACGGCGCGAGAATCAGAGGAAATTTTAGCTCAAATTCGCCAGCAAATTTCAGAAGCCGCGATTCGCAGAGAACGCGCAGCGCGTGATTTGGCGCACCAAACAGAGCAAGCGGCATCGCTCGAAGAACGTTGCGCGGCATTGCGTTTTGAAATCAAATCAAACGAAAAACGGCTTCACGAAATCGCCTCAGACCGCAAGCGTCTGCTCGAAAAAAACGAACAGGCGAGCAAATCGAATCAAACCGAATCAACTGATTTGCAAACCGCAGAAACCGATTTCCGGCAAAAACAATCCGAAGTTTTAAAGCTCGAAAGCGAAATCGAAGAAACGCGACATTTGCTTTTGCAGCACACAGCGGCGGCTGAACGGTTGCGCGAAATCGCCAAACAGCAGACAAACGCGCTCGAACGTCTCGCCGAACGCGCCGAAGGATTGGAGCGCGAACACGCGCGCGCCGAACAAACTTTTGCCGAAAAGAAACAGGAAGCCGCCGGGCTTGAAACAAAAGTCGCCGCGCAGCGCGAGCTTCTTGCGGATTTAAAAGCGCGCAAGGAAAAGGCTCTCGAATCTGTCAAACAATTGCAAAACGGGCTGCGCGAAGCCGAAACGGTTTTTAATAAAATTCGCGACGAAGCGAACGGAGTTCGTCATCGCCGCGAAACGCTCGAAAAACTGGACACAAGCAACGCGATGCTTGCGCCTGCGGTGCAAAAGCTTTTTGCGGCGCGTGAAAAGCTCGGCGTCAATTTGCGCGGAACGCTGGCTGATTTCTTCAATGTCGAAGCAAGCTATGAAAAAGCGGTCGAAGCGGTTTTCGGCGCGCGTCTGCAAACCGTTTTGATCGAGTCGCACGAAGACGCCCGAAAAATTGCCGAATGGCTACGTGAGAACAATGCGGGAAAATTGGATTTATTGGTTTGTTCGTCGTTCGTCGTTCGTCGTTCGTCGTTCGTCGTAAATAATGGCAGAATCGCAGATTTAATTGGAGTTTCCGATGATTTGCTTGAAATTCTGCGCGAGATTTTCCCGCGGGAAACGGATTTCCACGTTGTGGAAAACTTAGCGGCGGCGGAAAATTTATCGAACGAAAACTGCGTCACGCTCGACGGCGAATTGATTTATAAAAACCGCTTGTTCTCGCTCGGCAAAACCGGAAAAGAAACGGGCGGGATTTTGAGTTTCAAACGCGAATTGCGCGAGCTTGCGGCAAAGGCTGAAAAACTGAAAAGCGAATTGGAAATTGCCGCAGAAACGGTTAAACACGCGCGGGCTGATTTGACGAAACAGGAAAATTTTATCACCGATTTTCAGTCGCAGATTTTGCTCGCCGAACGCGAATTAATGTCGCTTGGCAGCAGTTTTGACGCGGCGAAACAAGATTGCGAGCGAGCCGAACGACATCAAAAAGTTGTCGCCGACGAAATTTTGAGACTCGAAGCCGAAAGAGAGGACACCGAAAACAAACGCGCGAAAGCCGAGCGCGAAGCAAAAACGGCGGAAAGCGAGCGCGTTGCCGCGTCGGAAAAACTGAGCAAAATTTCCGCCGTTTTGCTCGAAACAAAACGCGAAGCCGAACATTTTAACTCGGTTTTAAGCGAGCGCCGCGCCGCCGCAGCCGCCGAAGCCGAACGCCGCCGCAGCTTGCAAAACGCTCTGCGGCGTGTCGAAAACGATCACGGCGAGCTTGCTTTTCGTTTGGAAAAACAGCTCAGAGAACTGGAAGAAACCGATTTAAAATTTGAAAATCTGCGTAAATCGCTTCACGCGCTCGAACATCAAACAGCTTCTGCCGAAAACGAAAAGAAAACGGAAAACGAAAAGCTCTCCGCCGCGAGCGAAAATCTGCAAACGGCGCGCGCCGATGCCGACCGTTTGACGGCTGAGTTAAACGAATTGAACAAAAAAGCCGCCGCCGCGAAGGACGGGCGCGCTGCGCTCGAAGTTACGCAAGCTGAGACAGCGACAAAGCTCGAAAATTTGCGGGAAAATTGTTATCAGGAATTGGGCGAGCGGCTTGAAAATTTGTTCGCGGGCGAATTGTTTGACGATTTTGATTTGCCGGAGGAAAAACGGCGTGTCGAAAGTCTGCGTGAAAAGCTCGAAGGTTTCGGCGCGGTTAATTTGCTGGCGCTCGAAGAATTAAAGGAAGCCGAAGAACGCCTTTTGTTTTTGACGAGCCAGCGTAAAGACATTGTGGACAGCATTGCGACGGCTGAAGAAGCTCTCGATGAAATAAAACGCCGCTCCAGGGAACGTTTCGAGCAGGCTTTTGCGGAAATCAACCGCAATTTTACAGAGCTTTTCGCAGAGCTTTTCGGCGGCGGGCGCGGCGAAATGAATTTGCTCGATGCAGCCGACGTGCTCGAATCCGGCATCGAAATTATCGCGCAGCCGCCGGGAAAACGCCTGCAAAATTTGCTGCTCTTATCGGGCGGCGAAAAAGCAATGACGGCGATTGCGCTCGTGCTGGCGATTTTCCGTTTTCGTCCCGCGCCGTTTTGTTTGCTTGACGAAGTTGACGCGCCGCTCGACGAAGCAAATGTCGGGCGTTTCGTCGAAAAAATCGCCGTGATGTCGGAAAACACGCAGTTTATCGTCATCACGCACAACAAACGGACGATGGAAGCGGCGCGCGCGCTTTATGGCGTGACGATGGAAGAGGCTGGCGTGTCAAAAGTTGTTTCGGTAAAATTCGAGTAGCAAAAATAGGAGCGAAGTACTATGAATGCGACGGTTTTAGATTTTGAGACGATTACAGTGGCGGATTTTCTCGCCAACGATAACGGCAAAACTATTTTATTGACCGGAGTTTCGTGGGAAGAATATGAATCGCTTTTACGACAGTTCTGGGAAAAGACAAATTTGAGTTTTGCTTACAATAACGGAAGGCTGGAAATTATGCCGAAAAGCCAGAGACACGAAGAGTACAGCCGATTTATTTCTAAACTGGTTTTTGTTTACTGCAGCGAGCTTGATTTGTTATTTGAAGAAAGAGGAACTGCAACATTTAAACGAACCGGATTAAAAAAGGGAGTCGAGCCGGACGAATGTTTTTACGTGCAAAATGCGGAAACCGTGATTGGATTGGGAGATGTCGAGTCCGAAGATTTTCCTGCGCCCGATATTGCCGTCGAAGTTGATTTGACAACCAATTCGCTCGACAAATTTCCGATTTATGCAGCGCTTGGCGTGCCGGAATTATGGATTTACGATGGCGAAAACGTCAGATTTTATCAACTCACGGGTGGTGTTTATGACAAAACGGAAACAAGTTCGGCACTCCCGCATTTGACGGAAACCGTTTTGACTGATTTTTTAACCTTAAGCCAAACAGAAGGGCAAAGCGTTGCTTTTAAACGCTTTCGAGGATGGCTTAAAGAATGGAAAGCGGCTTGATTCGTAATACAATTTTAATGAAATTCTGGTCATTTTTATTAATCGCGTTTTCGCTGGTGATTTTCAGCCAGTCTACGTTTGCTCAGTCAAAAGGTAAAAATCGGAAAACGGCGGCGAAACCGCCTGAAGCGGTAGCCGCGCCGACGGCTAAACCTGTTTCGCCCGAAACCGAAAATGTTGCTCCGGTCGTTGCCGCCCCTGCGGGCAAGAAAAATCACCGCGACGCTTTGATGCAAAGCGAAAATCCTAAAACAAACGGCGAGGGGCAAAAAGCCGGGGCGAAAATGCCTTACGCTTACGAATTTTCGCAGCCGGATTTTCTTGTCAATCACGTTTTGATCGAACACGACGAGAACGGAAAAGGGACGATTACTTTTGAAAAACGACAGCTCGGCGAACCGATTACCGACCCGATTCAAATCGCGCCCGCCGCGCTCGAACGCATTAAAAAATTGTGGACGGAATTAAATTTTCTGGATTCGACCGAAACTTATCAATCTGCGAAGTACGATTATCCGCATCTCGGACAGATGAAATTGCGGATGGAGACTGACGAAAAAAAACGCGAAATCGGGTTAAATTGGACTGAAAACAAAACGGCGGAAAGCTTGACGAAAGAGTACAAACGTCTGACAGAGCATTACATCTGGCTTTTCGACATCAATCTGGCGCGCGAAAACCGCCCGCTCGAAGCGCCGAAATTGGTTGAGAAATTGGAAGGTTTGATTAAACGCGGCGAGATTCACGACGTTGCGTTGCTGCTGCCGATTTTGCGCGAAATCAAAGACGAAGAGCGGATTCCGCTGATAGCCAGAAATCACGCCGAACGCATTATAAAACTTATCGGGAAGATGTCTGAGAAGAAACAGTAACGCTGCCGTCTTCTTTAATCAGCGGGGCGTTTGCGCCGAAATCATCTTGCGAAAGCTGTCTCACCTTTGCAACGGCTGCCCGATTTGTATTGTCCAGAACCGGAATTCCGCGCCCGATTTGTTTTCCGGCGTGTATTTTACCGCCTAAAAACTTTCCGTCCGCAGCGATTTTCGCTTCCAAAATCATTGTCAGCGCAGTCGCGTCCTTCAAACCGAACCAGCCGTAAGTCGCAAAATTTCCGAGCGAGTAAGCGACGAGCCGGTCTTTGTAAATTTCCATTCCGCGCAAAACGTGTGGTCCGTGTCCCAAAACCAAATCCGCCCCGGCGTCAATCACCATCCGTGCAAAAAGCCGCAGATTTCCGCGTTTTTCGCTGTAGAAAATCTCGGTTTGTCGAGGGACGCGCTGCGCGTCCGTGCCTTCCGCGCCGCCGTGAAACGAAACGACCACGATGTCAGCTTTTTTGGTTTGCTCCTGCACGACGCGGCGCGCGGTTTCCAAATCATTGACGTTTAAAGAAATGTTGTTGTGCGCGAAACCGATGAAAGCGATTTTTTTGCCTTTCGATTCAAGATAAGCGACGGCAAATTGATTTCTGTCGCTGCCCGCGTGTTTGATTCCGAGCGAATCGAGAACTTTTCGGGTGCTGGCGCGACCGGCGTCGCCGAAATCCGAAGCGTGATTGTTTGCCACGCTCAAAACGTCGAATCCGGCTTCTTTTAAATATTTGCCGTAGCGCGTCGGAACTTGAAAGGCAAAACAGGTGAACTTTTTCGCAGCTTGTGCGGGCAGCGCATTTGCGGGCGGCGGTTCAGGTGTTGGCGTCGGTTCGATTTTAATTTCCGGTTTTGTTTCTCCGGCTTTTTTGGGAGCGAAAAATTGCGGACATTTTTCCGAAACTCCGCTATCAATCAACGGTCCTTCCAAATTCCCGAAAGCGATGTCGGCGGCTGATAAAATCGGCGTCACTTCTTCGAGCATCTCCGCGCCGTCTTTAGGCGGCATTCTCGTGTCGTCCGGGAAAGTCGAAGCGAGCATAATATCGCCGACGGCGGCAATCGTAATCGGTTCTTGATTCGGAGGCGTTTGCCGTGTCTGTTGAGGCTGGATTTCATTTGCTGCGGAAACTTCGGGCAGGGTCAGACTGCGTTCGCTGCTCTGACACGCTGAAGTCAGAGAGACAATAAAACTAATCAAAATGAAAATCGAATTTAATTTTGTGAACATTTCTGTTTACGGGAAAGCACGGCTGTTGACGCTTTCGAGGGACGATTGACTGACCGATTCAAGAATAATCGAGAACCAAAAAAAAATCCAATTGACTGAATCAAAACCGTTTCGCTCCGGCGCGAAAGGTGAAAAACGGCTGCCTGTGTTAAGCTGAAATCAAAATTTCTATTCTCGCGAACATGAAAAACGTTTCTGATACAAATAAAAGCGCCGGGCGTTTCGCACGCTTTGCGTGGTTTGTCGTCGCTTACAACATTTTGGTCGTCGTTTGGGGCGCATTTGTTCGCGCGTCGAAATCCGGCGACGGCTGCGGCGCGAGTTATCCTTTGTGTAACGGGATGATAATTCCGCACGCGGCGGAAATCAAAACCATTGTCGAATTTTCGCACCGTCTTTCGAGCGGCTTGGCGCTTTTGTGCGTCGTCGCGCTCGTGTTTTGGGCTTTCAGGGCGTTTCCGCGCAGGCATTTGGCGCGCAAAGGGGCGGTTTTATCGCTCGTTTTTATTTTGACCGAAGCGGCAATCGGGGCGGGTTTGGTTTTGTTTGAGCTGGTCGCGCACAATGATTCGATTGCGCGCGCCGTTTGGATGGCGGCGCATCTGGTCAACACTTTCATTTTGCTGGCGGTTTTGGTTTTGACCGCTTATTGGGCTGGAAACGACGGTCGTCGCGTTCACTTTCGGGGAAACGAACCGCGCGCGGTCGGTTTCACGGCATTGCTTGCCGGAATGATATTGGTCGGCGTCAGCGGCGCGATTGCGGCTCTCGGCGACACGCTTTTTCCCGCCGAATCGCTCTCTCACGGAATCAGCCAGGATTTTTCCGAAACCGCTCACATGCTTATTCGTCTGCGAATCTGGCATCCGGTGCTTTCAATTTTAATCGGATGTTTCGCGGCTTTGCTCGCCGCATGGCACATTCGGAAAAGACCTGACGATTTAAAAATTAAACAAATCTCGTTGGCTGTAATCGCATTAGTTTTGATTCAACTCGCGGCGGGCGCTCTCAATGTTTTGCTGCTAACTCCGATTTGGATGCAGCTCGTACATCTTTTCCTCGCAGATTTGTTGTGGCTGTCGCTGATTTTGCTCGCGGCGTCGAGCCTTTCGCGAACAGCCGAGAAAACCGTCGAAGTTAAAAATGCCGAGTCTCAATTGGAAACAGTCAAGATTTAATTTTGTCAGGTAGTGTCCTAATGGTGTGATGCTAACAGCTAAGTATTTTCGGCGGATAGAAAAGGTCATTAAAGGTGTCTCATAAGTCGAAAATGTTGAAGAGTTTTGGGATTTTGGTCATGAGACAAAAGGTTAAAATATGAAGAATGCTGTTTAAGCAGCTAAATGGAAGAGAACCAACAGTTAAGCTGTCTCAAAAACGTATGACTTATGAGACACTTTTTCTGTATTTTTATCTGTCTCATAAACGGGCGTTTTTAAGACACCTTTTCTCTAAGTGCTGACTTTAATTTTCACAACGAAATTGCGAATATTTAGCAGATGGATAGTAGATTATTGACGCCCCACATCTAGGTCGCCTTGTGTTTATTTCCAAGCATCTTTCGTTATTAAACTATAATCGAAGTTTGTGAGGGAACTCGATAAACAGGACAATGTTCTTACCGGAGAATTAAAATGAAAAAAGTTGCGGCGTCCCTTTTATTCCTTTTTGTTTTAGGCACTTTCGCTTTAGCTCAATCAGACAAAATTACCCGACCAAGGATAGTTCCGTCTCCGTCTCTTTCAAGAACGATAGCGACTGGTCAAACCGATTCATCCACCCAAAACTCAAACAAACGTCCTCCTGTAATAAACGGTAATTCGGGACAGAGCAGTGACAACAAAGACAATCGCACCACTTCACCACCTCCTGTTCTGATTGACGGTAATTCGAAGAGCCGTACGACACATTCCACGCAAAACGAACAGCCTGTTACCGAAGAGGAGGACAGCGAAATCATCAAAGTTGAAACTAACCTTGTGATGCTGCCCGTGTCCGTTCTTGACCGGGACGGACGTTTCATCTCCAACCTCGAGCAGCAGGATTTTCAAATCTTCGATAACGGTGTCCAGCAAAAGATCGAATATTTTCAATCGGTCGAATCCCCCTTTACCATCATTTTATTGATCGACGTAAGCCCTTCAACCCAATATCATATTGATGAAATACAAGATGCGGCGATTGGCTTCATCAACCAACTGCGTCCGGAGGATAAAGTGATGGTTGTTTCCTTCGACGAAAATGTTCACGTTCTGAGTCCCATCACAAACGACCGTAAGGTTCTTGAGGAAGCTATTTACCAGACCGACTTCGGCGGCGGAACGAGCCTTTTCGAAGCCGTCGACTTTGTCATAAACCGGGAACTCAAACAAATTGAAGGTCGGAAAGCGGTCGTGCTTTTTACCGACGGCGTTGACACTACCTCTTACAGAGCAAGTTACCAAACTACCGTTCATGATGCTCAGGAGACGAATGCACTTATTTACCCCATTCGTTATGACACTTATCGTCCGCCGCAGCCGCAACAAACGCAGCAAGAACAACAGCAGCAGGGGGTAGGCAGCAGCAGTAGGACAAGTGTCACAATAGGGGGAAGAAACGTTCTACTCGGTCCTGCATCTCGCGAGGAACACGAAGCCGGCAAAAGATTTTTGGAAGAACTTGCCCGCAACAGCGGTGGCAGAACCGTGGAAGCTCTTAACAATCTGAGCGGTGCTTTTTCCAATATTGCCGACGAACTCCGGCGCCAGTATTCCATCGGATACTACCCTGAAAAAATAGGACAGAAAGGCGAGCGAAGGCAGATAAGAGTTCGTGTAATGCGGCAGAATGTAGTGGTACGGACTAAATCAGGCTATATTGTCGGCGCTGAAAACAAAAACCTGAATGGAAAATAAGTACTGACGGCTTAAGGTATGAGGGTGTTAGAAATTCTGTGTAAATGAGTTAGACTTCAGGGGGATTTTGTTCTATTGGTGTGCTAACTCCTTAAAACTTAATAAAACTTATAGGATTTTATAGATAAGATTTGTATTAAAGCGGCGATTTTATCGAAGTCAAATTAACTTAAATAAACATAAAATAATTAACGTTTTAGATTCGTAATCAGCCGCCGCCGCCCCGGTTTTACTCAATTGCCATGAACCAGTCAGCCAGCTTTGAGCCATAACGAGGTAAAACAGCTTGCAGAAAACCGTCTCAAAAACGTTCCTTTATGGGACAGATTCTATGCTTCTTTGTTTGTTTCAAAAAGGGTCGTTTTTGAGACAAATCTTAGTATAGCACCACAAGTTTAGGACACTACCTTTTGTCAATAAAATGAGAAAGGCGAGTTCTGATGTGAACTCGCCTTTAATTTTTCCCCGGCTCGTTAATTATGAGAATTATTGCTGTTATTAATTAACCCACTCTTCTTCGTAATCTACGCGCCAGTGACGATTTACCCATTCTTGAGCTGCGGTTACAACTTTCTCTCGCCAATCCTTGATTCGGTTGACGACGGAAAATGCAGCCATCGGTTTACCCGGATCGCGTTCGACGCGGATAACTTCGACCGGAACTTCAATAATCAATTCGCCTTCATCCATAATCCGCAAACTGACTTCGCTGCCGACGGGCGGCAGATTGGTCATATTTACCAAAGTGCTGGTTTCGCCGACATTTTCGGTCGTTCCTTCTACCGAAACGGATTTGCCGGTCTGCTTATCAACCCAAGTCGCCTGCACCTGCATATGCGCCATAATACGTGGACTCACGATGGGTCTTCCCCCTAAACTCGAATTTGTTAATTGCGTTGCCATCAAACGTTGCCTCCTTTCGCAGTATAGTTGCCAGATTCAAAAAAATAGATGCTTTAAAATTTCAGAAAAATCAAAAATTTCCACATCTCTCGTAATTATGCCAAATCGCTCAAACCGCTTGCGCCAACCGTTTTATTATAAACCATAAAAATCAAGCAAAATAAAATTAAATTGGCAAAAAACGGAAAAGCCGTTTATCGAAAATGCACAAGCCGCTCGCACCGCTTGTGCAAAAACGAACAAGGGGAAGATATGCTCGAAAAGATAAATAGTCAACCCTTTTCTGCAATCTTTCCAGTTTTTCTACGCAAAAACCGCCGCAAAAGTTGCGAACGCTTATTGATTTCCCTTGTGTGAGACAAAAGTTAAACCGCGCAAACGAAGATTAAAACAACAGGACATTCTGAAAAAGATGAGAATCAGCAACGGATGTAGAAAAATTTACTCGATTGCGCTAAACTCGCCGCCTGACCTTTTTAGAAATTTGCTCGGCGAGGATAAAAATGCGAAAAATTTGGTTCGGATTGGCATCGGCTCTTTTGGTTATCTCTCTTTTTTCTCTCCAATTCTTAAGCACGGCTCAACAGGCAGCGAATCAAGCCGCAAATGAAAAGCTCGCAGGCTTTGATTTAAAAAACGATAAATTCGGTTTGATATGGACGAAAAACGCCATCCGGCAAACAGATAATAACGGCGGTTCCTGGCGTCAAATCACGCCGCCGAAATCCGGTGAACAAATCGTTAGCTCTGTTTCTTTCTCAAAGGAACAACACGGCGCGGTAATTTTAGCGGATACGAAAATCTCAGCTCTCGAACTGGCGCAAACCCAAGATGGCGGCGCGAGCTGGACGAAACAAAATTTGAGCTTGCCGCCGGAAATTGTCGGTGAAGCCAATTTAGCCGAAATTCCGCTGGAATTTACCGACGAGCAAAACGGTTTTTTGATTCTGCGTTTGCCGTCGAATTCAAATTTCACGCGCGCCGCCGTTTTTTCGACCGCAGACGGCGGAAGCGTCTGGCGTTTGGAACAAAACATTATGGAATCGGGCGAACTCCCGATTCGCTCGCTTTTAGCGTCGGTTCACTCTGAAAAACAAAAGGCAATCGCTGAGATCAATGGCAAAGAATTTCAGTTTTTAAGCGACGCGGTTAATCGAATTTCGTTTCAAGCGCCGTTGGCGGCGGATGAAAACATCACAAACGTTGATTTCGCATCGGCAGAGACGGGCTGGATTTTGGCGGAAGCGGGGCGCTGCCGGAATTTTAAATCAGATTGCGAGCAGCAAGCGAGACTTCTTTCAACCGCCGACGGCGGCAAAACCTGGCGCGACATAACGCCCGAATCGGCGAAAGAGGAAATTAAAATTCCGAATTTAAATCAAAATTTATCCGCGCCGGTCGGTTCGACTCGGATTAGTATGAATCGCGGTTTCGACAAATGCACTGCCGCAACGGTCGCGCAGATGCAAACTTGGTGGAATAACAGCCCGTTTTACGACTCGAATATTTACATTTCCGGCAGAAATCGCGGCTGCTCTCAACCGCAGCTTTCCGCCGCCTGGGTCAATCAAGTTTCCGCAATGGGCTGGGGATTGATTCCGACAATTGTCGGTTATCAAGCGCCCTGCTCGGTTTGCGCAAACTGCGCCAAACACAGCACAGACCCGGCAACCGCCGAAACGCAGGGACGCGGCGAAGCCGACATTGCCATCGCAGATGCCAATAATCTAGGACTGACGCAAGGCTCGGTACTTTATTACGATATGGAACGCTATGACGAAACGAGCGGTACGCCGGGTTGCCGGGCGTCGGTCAATGCGTTTCTCAAAGGCTGGACTGACCGCGTTAAAGAAAGCGGGTATGTATCGGGAGTTTACGGTTCGCCGACCAACGCGGTTAACGATTGGGTAAACATTCCCGCCGCGAGCCGAATGGATGCGATTTGGATGGCTCGCTGGGACAACATTCAATCGGTTTGGTTTTATGCCTCGCCTTCGCCTCAGATTCCGGCAAATTTCTGGTCGAATCATCAACGAATCAAACAGTTTCAAGCTCCGCACGATGAAACCTGGGGCGGCGTGACTTTTAACATTGACGGAAACATCGCCGACGGTCCGGTCGCCGGAGTACGCGCGAAAAACAAACCGGCGGACTTTGACGGCGACGGCAAAACAGATGTTTCCGTGTATCGTCCCGAAGGCGGTTTCTGGTTTGTTCAAAACAGCCGAAACAATACGTTCGGCGCGGTAAATTTCGGCATCGCTTCGGACATCATCGCGCCCGGCGACTATAACGGCGACGGTAAAACGGATTACGCCGTTTTCCGACCGGAACAAGGAACCTGGTATTCGTATTCGTACGACCCGGCGCGCCCGAACGCGGCTGTTTTCCGTGTTCGACAATTCGGCGTCAACGGCGATATTCCCGTTGCGGCTGATTACGACGGCGACGGAAACACGGACATCGCGGTTTTTCGACAGGGCGCCTGGTATATTACGCCGAGCTTTGATTTCCGCGATCCGAATTTTCGTTCGGAATTGTTCGGCACGAGCGGCGACATTCCCGTTCCCGGAGATTATGACGGCGACGGACGAGCGGATATTGCCGTCTTTCGCCCGTCGAACGGAACCTGGTATGTGCAGCGTTCGACCGCCGGATTTTTCACGGTAAATTTCGGCACTGCGACCGACAAACCGGTTCAAGGCGATTACGACGGCGATGGTAAAACGGATGTGGCAGTTTATCGCCCTTCAAACGGTGCCTGGTATTGGCTCAACGCAAACGGTGAATTTAAAGCCTTTAATTGGGGGACCGGGAACGACAAACCCGCGCCGGGAGATTTTGACGGCGATGGCAAATGGGACTTTGCCGTTTTTCGACCGGAAAACGGTTTTTGGTACGCAATGCAAAGCCAAGCAGGATTCATGGCGGTGAATTTCGGTGCGGCGGGCGACCGTCCCGCGCCTGCCGGGTATGTTCCGCAAAATTGACAAGCCTGATTTTATCGTTAAGATAATTCGGCATTGTAGATTTGAAACAGGAGAAAAGAGATGTATCCACAACAACAGAATTATGGCGGTTCACCGGATTACTGGAAATCGCAGGGCGCTGATAAAAAAGTTGCCGCCGGAATTTTGGGAATTCTGCTCGGCTGGCTCGGCATTCATAAGTTTTATTTGGGTTACACGCAGGAAGGCGTGATAATGCTGGTCGTTTCGCTCATAGTTGGATTTGTAACTTGCGGCATTGGCATTATCGCGATGCAAATTATCGGAATCATCGAAGGAGTAATGTATTTGACAAAACCGGACGAGGAATTTGTCCGCACATATATTCAAGGCAAAAAAGGTTGGTTTTAATGAAAAAGGCTAAGAAATCGTCTTAGCCTTTTTCCTCTATTTATTGTTTCGGAAATTTAAGTTCCGACGCCTGAATTTCATGTTTCCATAATTCTTTTCCGGTCAAATCGAAGGCACGCAGAATTAATTTTCGCTCTTTCGCCGTTCCCGCAGCTTCAATCATTCCAAAAGTTTTAATTCCTTTGACCAAAGTGCCGGGAACTCGATCAGGGTTATTCTGTTCAACGGGATACGGGTTTGCGTTTCCGGCAGTAAGAGGACTTGACGTGAAATCGTAAAGCGGATAAGTTCCAACGTCTTTCAGACGAATCAGTTCGGTGTAATGCCGGTCGCCGGAAAGAAACAAGACGCCTTCCACGCGGGCGTCGCGGATAAAATCGAGCAGGCGACGTTGTTCGGCGGGAAATTGTTTGAAAGATTCGACGGGCGACAATTGATTGAGCATTTGATTTCCGCCGACAACAATTTTGAAAGCGGCGTTGCTCGAACGTAGGCTTTCGGTCAGCCAGCGCATTTGCCGTTCGCCGAACATTACTTTGTCGGCTGGATTCGGCATTCCGTCGGGCGAGCGGTAATAACGGTCGTCAAGCAGGAAAAATTCGACATCCGCCCATTCAAAACGCCCGAAAACGCCGGGCGTTTCCGGCTCGCCGTAAGTCGCGTTCGCCCAATAATCTTTAAATATGCGCAACGATTGTTCGCGCAAGCGATAGGTTCGGTCGGAATCGTTCGGTCCGTAATCATGATCGTCCCAAATCGCGTAATTGTGAGCGGTGGCTAAAAGCTGCTGTAATTCGGGCAGCTCGCGGTTTTGCCGGTAACGGTAACGCATTCCGCTCTCATTGAGCCAATCCGGTTCGCGGTAATAAATGTTATCGCCCATCCAGATCATAAAATCCGGTTTTTTCGCGGCGATTGTGCGGAAAATTTCAAACCCGGAGCCGTAAGGCGTTCCCGGACGGTCAAACGGCGGGTCGTTAATATAAGCGCACGAGCCGAAAGCAAAGCGAAAAGCGGGCGGTTCCGTTCGCCAGCGCCAATGCGGCTGCGTTTGAAAATTCGGTTGAAAATCAAACGCCACGCGCCGATTGTTTAGATAAACGTCGTAATCGTAGCGCGCGCCAAATTCCAATTGCGACAGCGTAAAACGCGCGATAAAATCGGCTTCTTCGCTGGTTCTAACGGTTTTACTAAATTTTACGTTCTTCGGTTCGCCCTGTTTCCAGTAGCGAATTTGCGCTTCCGCCGGTTGTTTTGTTTGCAGCCAAACGGCGGTTTCGGTCATTTCGCTGTAACCGAGCATCGGACCCGAACGCAAAAGGCTGTTTTGCCGCGCAGTTTGCGCCACCGCGGGCAGCATCAATACGGTTAAAATCAGAAAGATAAAACACGTTTTTCTCATCTTTTTCATTTTCTGTTTGAACGTTTTCTTAAAAGTTGCGTAAATAGATATTTACTGATAAATTTTAACAGAACTTCAAGCCATTTCAGGCAAGCGAAAATTATTTAACAGGTTGTTCATACAGTTGTAAGAAACTGGTAAGTTGCGGTTGATAAAAACGCTGTTGGCAATTATAAATCACAGCGCTGACTAACTCACAACTAAACTCAATACATTAATAGGGAACAGCGCCGATTGTGCGCCGAACAGTTAAATAAACAACAGGTATTTTAATTAAAAGGACAAAATTATGTCGAAATTTCCAATGCTTAATCTAACGCGCGTTTTAACGCTTGTAATCTTATGCTTCGCTGCAAGCAGCGGATTTGCCCAATCAACCGTCACGGGCGGTATTCGGGGAACGATTACAGACCCGCAGAGCGCAGTTTTGCCGAACGTAGCCGTAACGGTTACGAATGCCGGAACAAATCAAACCCAGACGGTAACAACCGATGAAAACGGTGTTTACGTCGCCACTAACCTTCAACCCGGCACTTATACTATTAACATTACGCAAACGGGCTTTGCCCCTTTTACCGGAAACAATGTAATTGTCGAAGTCGGTCAAATCACAACCGTTAACATTCCGCTGACCGTCGGACAAGCGAGCGCGACTGTCGAAGTGACTGCGGAAGCTCCTGTTATCAATACCAATTCGCAGGACTTTGCGACCAATATCAACGAGACTTCAATCCGCGATTTGCCGATTAACGGACGCCGCGCTTCCAACTTCGTGCTTTTAACGCCGGCGACTGTTCCCGACGGCAATTTCGGTTTGATCAGTTTTCGCGGTATTTCCGGTTTGCTCAACAACAGCACCGTAGATGGCGGAGATAATAATCAATCATTCCAATCGGAAGAACGCGGACGCACACGCATCGGATATGTTGTCAGCCAGGCTGCGATTCGCGAATTTCAAGTCAACACGTCGAATTACTCAGCCGAATACGGACGTTCGGCAGGCGGCGTGGTAAATACGGTCACAAAAAGCGGAACAAACGAATTTCGCGGGATGCTTTTTGAATACTACCGCAATAATAAATTCGGCGCGCGTAATCCCGCATCTTTCGTGCCGGCTATAGTAAATGGTTTCTCAAGTCAGGTAGGAATCAAAGCGGTAGATGTTCGACATCAATTTGGCGGCGCAATCGGTGGTCCGATTATTAAAAACCGCCTGTTTTTCTTTTTCAGCTACGATCAGCAGAAACGCAATTTCCCAGGTATCGCAAGATTTTCCAGTCTCACTTATTTGAATACGGCAGATACTGCATTATTGACAACTCCGCGTGGACAGCAGGTGCCTGGAAGACCGGCGGGAACTCTTGGAAGGGGACTCTCAACCACTCAAGTCAATGAAACTTTGGACTTTTTAACTTCATTGACCGGTGAAACACCGCGCCGTGGCGATCAAACAACTATCTTGCCAAAAATTGACTGGCACATTAACGACAAAAACCTGTTCAGCGCAACCTATAATCGTTTGCGTTGGGAATCTCCTTCCGGTTTGCAGACACAAGCTACCAATACATTGGGACGAAGAAGCTTTGGCGATGATTTCGTAGATGTTGATACGCTGAATTTACGGCTGCAATCAACGATTTCCCCTAGTTTGCTAAATGAGGCTCGTTTTCAATACGCTCGTGATAATGAATATGCACTGAGTCAGGAGCCGCTTCCGGGCGAGCCTGCGACCGCTACAACTTCTCAAGGTCAACGCTCTCCGCAGGTTGCTTTGACGAATGGATTAACATTCGGCACAACTTCTAACTTTGAGCGTCTTCGTTATCCTTTTGAAAGCCGCGTCCAATTTGCCGATACCGTTACCTGGATTTCAGGCAGACATACCTTTAAATTCGGAGGCGATATTAATCGAGTGACCGATGATATTCAAAATTTAAATTCCGAAGCCGGTCAATTCACATACGGCAACATCAATGATTTTATCGTTGATTACGTTAATTTCAAATCTCCTTTTACAGCAACAACATCATGTATTACTTCAACGCGGACGGCTGGCAGATGCTACACGAGCAATTATGTTCAAGGCGTAGGAATCCCCGGTTTGAAATTCAGCATGAACGAGTATAGCTTCTTTTTGCAGGATGATTTTCGCATCACGCCGCGTTTGACCATAAATATGGGTTTGCGTTACGAGTATCAAAAACTGCCCGACGCAATAATACCGAATGCCAGCACCGCCGTTATTCCGAGGGATGGCAGAACTCTCGCAGAAGCTACATCAACTTTGCCGAGCGATAAAAACAACTTTGGTCCGCGAGTCGGTTTCGCATACGATTTGACTGGTCAAGGCAAAACGTCGCTTCGCGCAGGATACGGCATTTATTACGGACGCTTCCTTGGCGGGCACGTTTGGAATAATTTGCTGAGAACCGGTAATCCGGCAGGACAGGGAACAGTAAATATCCTCCCGGCTTCCGGTCCTATCTTCCCAAATGTTTTGCCTAACAATAATCAAACACTTGCGGCAGCTACAATTAATTTTTACCAGGAAAATTTTCAAGCCCCAATGATTCATCAGTACGACTTGGTTCTTGAACATGAAATTGCTAAAAATACCGCTGTTTCCGTTTCGTATATCGGAAGCACGGGACGGTATTTGCCGACATTTGTAGAACAGAATATTACGCCGACAGGCGGAAGCCGAACTTTCAATGTTTACGACGGAGATTTTAATGGACAATCTTTCACTTTGCCATTATATACTCGCGCTAATACTCAGCTTCCTTCACTGCTTCAATTTCAAAGCTCGGTGAAATCTCAATATCACGCTTTAGTTTTGCAGGGAAATCGCCGCTTGACGGATGGCTTGCAATTTCAAGCCAGCTATACTTTAGCGAAATCAACGGATACCGGACAAAACTCGCAAATTACGACCAGTATCTTTAACCAACCGTTAGACCTTTTCAATCCAAACCTTGAAGAGGGACCGAGTAATTTTGATATACGTCATAAATTCGTCGCCAGCGCGGTTTATTCGCCGACGTTGTACGATGGAAGTAACAACGCATTTTATAATTACTTGCTTAACGGCTGGTCGCTTGCGCCGATTTTCATATACTATTCAGGCTCTCCATTTACCGGCTCAGGTCCTGCGAATTTAAACGGCACTAACGGCAGCAACCGTTTTCCGCTGAACCGGCGCAATTCTTATCGCAATCCTGATCTTTGGAATGTGGATTTAAGAGTTTCAAAACGAATCAATTTCACCGAAAGATATAATCTTGAATTGTTGGCTGAAGGGTTTAATATCTTCAACCGAACTCAAGTTTCTGGACTTAATTTCACCCAATACGCCAACTGCCCCACGACCGTCGATCCGAACGGATTATGTTTTCAGCCAACTTTCGGAAGCATTTTCTCGACAGATAGCAATAACTTCCGCGAACGACAAATTCAGTTTGCCGTTCGATTCCACTTCTAATTTTGCTGTTTATCTCAGCTAAAAACTTACGGGCGCGTTTCTAAAGGGAAACGCGCCCGTTTTATCTTGTATCTCGTTTATTTGAAATCTGCTCTAAAACAGTCTGAAACTCAAAAGGACGTGTAGATACACGCCCTTTTTGTTTGTCTGATAGCGTTTAAATTTTCAAATCTATTGCGAATTGGTTTGCAGCAGCAATCTTTTCAATTCAGCATCAAAAACCTTAAAGCGGATTTTGGATTTTTTGACTGCCGGATGTTCGTCGGTGTAAATTTCACTCAGGATTTTCAGCTCGGCTTCGGCTTCCAATTTACGCGCGAGCATTTTGCCGACCGCCGGAGTCAAAGCCAGATATTGTTCGAGCGTGACTGTTTCCAGCCGTTTCAGAGCCGCGTCCAAAATTTGCAGACTCAGACGCTTTTCCCTGACTTCGGGCGATTCTTCGGTGTAATCCGGCAGCAAAACTTCCAAATCGGCGGCAACTTCGGTTCGTTTCATAACCAATTCCGCGTAAGCCGGACTGGTTTTGACATCGAGCTTGCGCCCGATGGTTTTAATCGGCGCGGTCACGCTGGTCTGAGTTTGCGGCGCGCCCTTTTGCTGAGCGCAAATTTGGATTGTTTGAAAGGCGAAAATAAAAGCGAGAAATAAAAAAAGTCGAAACACGAGAAATCTCCTTTGCAACAAAAAATTAAAGGCGCGTGATTGATTTCACGCGCCTTTGAGTTTACACCAAAATCGGCGGTTTAGTGGACAATGTAAGCGGCTACCGGCATATCGCCCTGTTGTCCCCATTTGAATGCGAAATCAGCAGTTCCGAACGTTTGCGCCGGACGGATGTAAAACGTGCCGTCGGCGGGACGCCAAACCGCAATGTCGGTTTTTCCGTCGCCCGTGTAATCGCCGGGAGCGAGAATGTCGGTGCCAGCGCCGAACTGATAAGTTTGGTCATCGCTGCCCGTTCGCGAAGGACGGATAAAAAACGACCACTGTGTGCCTTGACGCGCGACGGCGTAATCGGTTCGCCCGTCGCCGTCGTAATCGCCCGGAATCGTCCTGTCGCCGCTCGCTCCGAAAGGAACTGCTTCGGTTCCGCCGCTGGATTTGGCGACGAAAAAGATTCCCGGATTTGGGCGAAAGACGGCGGCATCGGCTCTGTTATCGCCGTCATAATCGCCGGGTGCGGGTTTGTCGCCGGCTCCGCCCCAGCAGATGTATCTGAAACCAATGGCGGGCGTGGCGGAAGGGCGATAATACCAAACTCCCGCGTTCGGACCGCAAGGCAGCGGAGCCGCCGAAGTCGTCATACGGTAAACAGCGGGATCGGCTATGTTGTCGCCGTCATAATCGGCAACAATGGTCGGATCGTCGCCCACCGTACCGAATTGTACTTCTAGAAACGTATTGTTGCTGCTGCGAAAAATATAGAAAAAGCCGCGTCCTTGATTGGCTGAGGTTGCGCGCCAGACGGCAATGTCGTCTCTGCCGTCGCCGTCATAATCTTCCGGTACTTCGCGGTCATCCGGAAGTCCCCACGTCATCACTCGAATACCAGAATTTTCAGCCACGCCATTCAGTCGAATATACCAGACTTTTGTCTGTGCTGTGCTGCCGCGCAGAAGACCTGTAACGGCATAATCGCTTCTGCCGTCGCCGTTGAAATCAACGGGAACGTCTTTCGCTACAAACGTACCGACGTTCGCTGCGCCCGGCGTCAGGGCGCCGCCGGTCGGGAAATTCGCGCTGGCGTTTGTTGTGTTGTAAACGGTTGTGCTGTTTCCGCCCGCGGTTTCGAGAAAACCTCCGTACCAAGCGGCTGAAGAAACCGGCGTGTTGTTGGCGGGGAAACGTGTTATTGCATTAGGAGCGTCACCCGAACCCTGCGTCACAACCTGTCCGAAATAAACGATGTCGCCAAAATTGCCGTCAGTCACACCGATTGCATCGAGAACATTCACGCCTGCTGGCAAGCCTTCAAGCGTACCGTCATTGTTGGTGTCATAATCGGTGCCTTCGACAATCGGAGTTGTGCTTGTCACAAGCAAAAACGTAATGGTTCCGTTTTCGATTCCGCCACCGGATGTGTCAAGTTGGGCATCGGTAACTTGAGTCGCTCCCGCAGGAATCGTTCTGCCGGGACAGGCGGTCGGGCTGACGATGACTAAAATGCCGTTTGAACCGATAGTGCGGGTTGATAAATCAACCACCATATCCGCAGCTCCGGGACCAGTTCCAGTGCTGCTTGCATCGCCTTCGATAGCCACAAAATAAGTGTTGGTTAAAGTCGCGCCGGGCGTTCCGCGAATTTCGATGTATTCGCAAGGGTTATCGGTGCTGGGCGTATTAATGTCAATTTCGTTTAAAAGCGTTTGAGCCGATGTCTCGACCGACGAGCCGAACAAAATGGCGCAAAACAGCGCGAGCGTAAATAAAAGTTTTCTCATCCTTCTTTTCTCCATCTCAGTTTTGCCGAACAAATTTTGCGCGTCGAATTCAAACGGGATAATAAGGACAGTTTTTAAATTCTTAAAACTGTTTCTCTGTCTGAATATACCGCTGTTACAAACAGCAGTTTTCCGCGACAAACTTGAATTGGCTTAATTTTAGCTGAGCAATATTAGGACGATATGACGAAAACAATCAAGATGTTTTTGAACGTGCGAAAATAAATTGTTTGGCTAAAGCAGTTAATTGATTTTCAGAGAAGAATTTGATTGCACGGAGAGACGCGGTCGCGGCGCGTTTTCGTTTGAGTAGGCGAGAATCGTCCCGCCGAAACCGACTGCGAAACCGCGTTCGCGTCCGAGAAAAACGATTCGTTCGAGGCGGTGCGTCGTGTTGATTTTTTCGGGCGTCCAGGTGTTTCCGCTGTTTATAGTGCGAAGCAGCGCGCCGCCGTCGCCCGCCGCCCAACCCTCATTTGGCGTCACGAAGCAAACGTCCAAAAGGTCTGCGGCGAGCGGAGAATTCTGCCCGCGCCAGGTTTTGCCGCCGTCGGCGGAGGCGAAAATCCGACCGCCTGTGCCAACCGCCCAGCCGAGCGAACGCGTGGCGAAAAAGACCGAATTAAAACGGGCGTTTTCCGCCGCATAGACTCTGGCTTCGCGCCAAATGCCGCCGCCGTCGGCGGTGTGTAATATAGTTGCGCCCGCGCCGATTAAAACCGCTTCGCTACGATTAAAGATCGCGCCTCCGCGCAGCAGAAATCTGGTCGGTGAAACTTGTTTTTGCCAAATATGGTTGTTTTCGAGCGCGTAAACGCTGCCAAGCTCGCCGATTGCCCAAGCGGTCGCGCGGTCATCGGAAACCAGCAGGCGCGTAAATTGCGGATTCGCCGTTTTGCTCGTCGGAAAAACGCCGGTTCGCTCCCAAGTCGCGCCGCCGTCGTTTGTCCGAAGCAAAATCGAGCGCGCTTCGCCCGCCGATTTGAGCTTGAAAACGTCGCGTTCGGCGAGCAGCCAGCCGTTATTTTCATCGGTGAAAAATACGTCGCGCAGATTATCTTCCGAAGGTTTAGCCGCCTTTTTCCAAGTCGCGCCGCCGTCGGTTGTCGTCAGCAGAGTGCCGTTGCTTCCCGCAATCCAACCGCGTTTCGCGTCGAGAAAATAAATCGAGTGCAGCCAAGCCAGCGTTCCCGAAGGCTGTTTGCGCCATTCGCCTGCTGCGGCGTGCTGCAATAAAAAGATTGTGAGACAACAAAGCGCTGCCAATTTGCAAAACTTGATTTTAAACGCAGAGACGCAGAGACGCAGAGACCGTTTTGAAAGAAAATCTCTGCGTCTCTGCGTCTCTGCGTTTAGTTTATTATTGAATTTAGAAGTCGGCATCTGGCTTAAAATCCGGTAAACATCCGGGCGAAACCGATAATCGGGAGCAGATTCATCACGTTTTTCCAGACTTTGATTTTATTGCCCGGCACAATTATTTGGTCGCCGGGAACGAGGAAAACTTCTTCTCTGGCTTTGCCGCGTTCGATGTCCTGCAAATTAACGGCAATCGGCGAAGGTCTGCCGTCCTGTCCGCGCCGCAGCACGATGACTTCTTTTTTGTTTCCGGTGACTAAAATTCCGCTCGCTTCGGCAATCGCTTCGTGAACGCTTACGCGGCGCGTCATTATGTAAACGCCCGGTTTCCCGACATCGCCGAGAACGCTGTAACGCGCCGAAACCGCGCGGTCGAGCGAGACCATAACTTTCGGGTCAATAATATATTCGTCGAGCTTTTTCGTGATTTCATCGGCGACTTGCTCAACGGTTTTCCCATTGACGATGATGCCTTCTCTAATCAATGGGTAAGAAATTCTGCCGTTCGGCGGAATCGTGATTCCGGTTTTTGAATAATTGGGCTGCGCGAAAACTTCGACCGAAATGACATCTTCCGGTCCGAGATAATAGTTGGTCAGAAAATTGTTGTAATAAGGCACAATAGCCGCTTCTTCTTCGGACATTTGCCCGCGCCGATTTTGTTTTATTGAGTCCGGGACATCTTCGGGCAACACTTTTCCGGCGTCCGGCGTTTGCGCCTGTGCAGGCGGCGGAGTTTTTTCCGGTTCTACGGCGGGAGCTTCGGTTTTCGTCTCGCTTTTTGTAATTTCGACTTTCTTTGCTTCCGGCGCAGGCGCGGTTTGCTGCGCGCTCGCGGCGGTTGTCGCCGCAAAAGCAAAAATAACCGAACAAAATATCCCAAGAATTTTTACAGCTTTCATCGTTTTTTACCTCAAAATTTATCTTGCGCCGCGTCCGAACAAAATTGTTTTGAACGTTTCGAGAACAATCAGCAAATCAAGCAGGAGACTTTGATTTTTGATGTAATACAAATCGTATTGCAGCTTTTGTCTCGCATCTTCGACCGACGCGCCGTAAGGATAACGCACCTGCGCCCATCCGGTTAAACCGGGCGCGACGAGATGGCGCTGTTCGTAAAACGGAATTTCGTGCGCCAACTGCTCAACGAAAACCGGGCGTTCCGGGCGCGGTCCGACAAAGCTCATTTCGCCTTTTATAATGCACCAGAATTGCGGAATCTCGTCAATTCTCAAAGTCCGAATTACGCGCCCGACGCGAGTGACACGCGCGTCGTTTTCCGTCGCCCAGATCGCCTGCCCATCTTTTTCCGCATCTGTGCACATCGAGCGGAATTTGATGACTTCAAACGGTTTGCCTTTTTTCCCGACGCGCTCCTGCCGGTAAAAAACAGCGCCCGGCGATTCCAATTTGATGGCGATCGCCGTCAAAATCGCAATTGGCAGCGACACAACCAATCCGATTAACGCCAAACCTCGGTGTACAATCTCACGCGCAAAAGCGCGGAATCTGGTTTCGCGTAATCTTCCGGCGAAAATCAGCCACGAAGGGCGCAGCATATCGAGATGCACCTGCCCGGTCAGCCGTTCGTGAAAGCTCGTAAATTCTTCGATGGCGACATCGCCCGACAAGCTCAGTTTTAGAAGCTGCTCGGTCGGAAACGCCCCGCGCCGGTCGCGGATGGCAATGATTACGCGGTCAATTTTCTCTTTTTTGACGACGTTTTCAAGGTCTTCCATCAAACCGATAACTTTGGGATTAAAGAGACTTTTCCCGACCAGTTCAGGCTCGCCCGATAAAAAACCGACAACTCGATAACCGGCAGCTTGATGCTCTTTCGTGACTTTGGCGATGTTGATCGCGGCTTCGTCCGAACCGACGATTAAAACTCTTTCGCCGATGTCGGGATGCGCCGTCAGCCAGTGAATAAGGATGCGCCAGCCGAGCAAAAGAGCGGCGACGAGCGGCACGCTCAAAATCGTCACGCCGCGCCCGATCATCAAATCCGGCGCGAAATAAAACAAAAGCGCGAGCGCCGCCCAAGCCGTGCCGAGGGCTTGCAGCAGGCGATAAATCAGCTCGCGACGGTCGCTGAACACCGTAAAGCTGTAAAGGTCGTAGATAAAAAGCGAAACGACGCAAAAAACGGTAGCGATGGAGATTTTCATCCACGCCGCGCGCTCGTTTAACTCGTAATGCGCGCCGTCCGCGCCGACGCGCAAATACAAAGCCAGCATCAGCCCGCCGAAAATTATTGCTCCTTCGGCGACTGAAAGCCCGATTGCTCTTGTATGTAAGCGTCTGCTCATCTTAGAAGTCTAGAAAGTCGAGAGTCTAGAGAGTCGTGAGTCAACTGGAATTTTATTTGATTTAAATTCCTTTGACTCTCTAGACTCTGGACTCTCGACTCCCGACTTTCTTTTTTGGTGAATCGTAGTAATAGCTGTAATGGCTTTCCTGCGTATCTTCTTTGTTTCCGTTTAAAACGACGCCGAGCAGTTGCTCGCGCGAAACGTGTTCGAGCATTCGATTGATCGTCGCATAACGGGTTTTGCCCGATTTGACGACCAGCATCGCTCCGTCGGCGAGATTGATCAAAACGGCTGCGTCGGTAAAAATGGCGAGCGGCGGCGCGTCAATGATGATGTAATCGAACATCGTCCGCGCTTTGTCCAAAATCCGGCGAAAAGCGTTGCCGGAAATCAGTTCGGCGATGTCCTGCCGCGCTTCGCCGCCCGGCAGCAAATGCAACCCGGCGGGATTTAATTTGACAATCGCCTGCTCAAGCTCGACCGTACCGTCGAAAACGTCGGAAAGTCCCGGGTGCTCCTCGATTCCGAGATAATCCGCGAGACTCGGCATTCGCAAATCAGCGTCAATCACGAGGCAATTCACGCCGTCCGTTTGCGCGAGCATCCACGCAAGATTAATGGCAGTCGTGGTTTTGCCTTCGCCGGGACGCGCGCTGGCGACGACGACCGCCTGCATTTCTTTTCCGGCGGCGCGGCGACGCTCGGCGGCGAGCAGAAGCTGCGTTCTAAGGCTCCGATATTCTTCGCAATGCGGCGAGCGCGGATGTTTGATCGCGACCAGATGCGGCTCGACCGCTTCCAGATTTAATTCTACGGTTCTAAATTCGGGCGTTTTCCGCGTCGGCAAAACGACTCCGGCGCGTTGCGCTCTCGGTTCGACTTCGATTGTCGCCGCTGCGGGTTTTTGATTTAAAATCGCCGTGCCCGAAAAATCTTCGCTCGTCGAGAGCGGAACGGCGGGTTTGCCGATGCTCCACGTATCGAGAAGCTGCGCAAAATCGTCCGGTTTGGTCGGGTGCGCATTCTCTGTCGCTTCGATTTGTACGTCGTTTTCAGCCACCACGGTCGGCGCACCGATTTTGCGTTCGAGTATTTGAACCACTCTGGCTGAATCGTCGCCGCGCTCGACAGCTTCGGCAGGATTCGGTTCGAAACCGAGAATTTTGGAAAAACGATTTGCGTAAGCGTTTGATTTATTGCTCATTTTATTTTCGTACCGCAGCCGTAAATATTTACCGCCTTATTTTGTAAAACCTTCAATGTCGTCAATTTCCAAAAGTTCGTCGTCAAAAGAAATCGGTTCTTGATGAATTCGATTCGCGCCGTTGCCGTTCCGATAGACGGAAGGGACGTATTCATTGAGCGAACTGTGATTCGCTAATTCTGCTCTGGCATTGGAATTAAAAATATTTGCCGAGTTCGGCTGATATTTAGTTTCCTGTTCGACCGGCTGCGGCGGGAGCAAATCGAGATTGTCGGCGACTTCTTCGATAACCTGTCGCCCGATAACCTGTTCGCCGGCGGCATAAGCCGCTAGCATCGCGTTGTCGCACAAATTGTTGATCTGTCGCGGAATGCCTTCCGAGCAGCGGAAAATGTAATCAATCGCGCCAGGCGTAAAAATATTCGGCTCTTTTGAACCGGCGAGCAAAAGGCGTTCGGTAATATAACGCTCGACTTCATCAACGTTCGGAAGCGCGTGCATTTTGCAGCGCAACGCGACGCGTTGTTTTAATTGCCGCAAATTCGGTTTGTTCAAAACATCGCGCAATTCGGGCTGTCCGGTGAGAACGATTTGCAGATGCTTCGCCGTGTCCGATTCAAAATTGAGCAACAGGCGAATTTCTTCCAGAACGTAATCGGAAAGCTCATGCGCTTCGTCAATAATCAAAACGGTTTTCAATCCGCGCCTGTGCCGCTCTTCCAAAACTCTGCCCAAAACGGTCAGCAATTCGGCTTTGTTTTGCCACTCTTTGACGTTTAACAGGGACGTGACATGATGATAAAAATCTTCAATCGAAAGCCGCGGATTAAAAACGTAAGCCGCCAAAACACTCGAATCCAAACGGCGCAAAATCCATCTGAGCGCAGTCGTTTTGCCCGTTCCGACTTCGCCGGTCAGGACAATCAAGCCCTTCGAGTTTTCCAAACCGTAATAAAGGCTCGCTAAAACTTCGTTGTATGAGGGCGTAAAAACCAGAAAACGCGGATCGGGCGTTAAGGTAAATGGAAGCTCGTCTAAACCGAAAAATTCTTTGTACATATTGAGTTTATCGAGTTAATCGAGTTAATCGAGAATTTCTCGCAACTCGAATAACCCGGCGAACTGCTAGGAAACAAATCTGTCAAAAACGTGCGATATTTGCAGCACGAAAATCAAAACCGGAACGCTAATCGCGGCAACGGCGACGGCGAAGGCTGTTTTCAAAACTCCGAAAATCGCGCGCCATCTTTTTTCCGCCGGCGTCAACAACTCCGGCACACTCGCCAAAACGGGAAGTCCGGTGTAATGTTTGGCGTCGTCCGCGTTTTGGATTGTGAACAATCGCGGCATTTCAAATATTGCCGCAAAAATAAATCCGAGCGCCAAGCCGAGCAAAGCGCCGATGGCGATCAGCATCGGGCGCTTCGGCGCGACCGGCGATTGCGGCAAGTTAGCGGCATCAACGACTCGAATCGTTTCGCCCTGCGAATTTTTTTCGCGCTCGGCTTGCAGCCTTGCGTCATTGTTTTTCTTTAACAGCTCGTCATAGCTCCCTTTTGCGGTCTGGTAATCGCGATTAAAAGATTCGAGCGCGACTTCCGCATTCGGGATGCTTTCGATGCGGCGCTGCAAATCGGTGATTGCGGTCTGAACCTGCCCAGCCGAATTTTTTATTTGTTGTAAAAGCTGCTCTTGCCTGCCGATTTCGCCGTCTATCCGGCGCTGCTCGTTTTCGATGCTCTGAATTTGCAAATCAATTCTGCCTCTCGACGCGGCTCGCATTTCTTCCTGGCTGGTTTTCGCTGAAGCAAGCAGCCCGGCGATTTCCTTTTCCACCGTTTCGATTTGCGCTTGTTTGGCGACCACGTCCGGGTGTTTCGGGCGATATTCGGTTTGCATTTTTTGCAACTGCTCTTTGTATTCGGTGCGGCGCTTAATCAAATCCGCATAAGCGGGCGTACGAGTCGGATCGGAAAGCAGGCGGTCGCGCTCGGCGGCTTCCTTTTCGCTGATGTCGCTAATCGTGTTTTTCTGGCGTTCGAGCAAAATCCGATTGTCGCGCATTCGTCCGATTTCGGTTTCCACTGCCTGCTCGCGCTCGGCTGCGGTTTTTAATTGCTCGTGCAAACCGTTGAGCTGCGCGATCAAACCGCCCGCCGCTGTCGGCAATTTGTCCACGTTTTGCAGCATATAAGTGAGCCGCTGGGCGTCAATCTGGTCTAATTTCTCTTTCGATTCGGCGAGCTGTTTCTCGAAAAATTCCTGCGTCGCTTTCGACTCGCGCTGGCTGTTTTCCGTTTGCGTGTTGACAAATTTTCCGGCAAGCTCGGCGACGACGTTGCGCGCGGCTTCCGGTTCGCGGTCGCGGTAGGAAATCGTAAAAGCGGGAACTTTGTCGTCCGCCGTGCGGTCTCGCATCTGGACATTGATGTTGTTCCGCATCCGGTCAATCAAAAGCTCCATCGGCACGCCCGCATCGCGTTCGCGTGTGAAGAGCCTGTATTTCGTGATCATCGGTTCGAGCGATGAGCGGCTTTTGATTTCTTCGGTGATTTGATTAAGCCGCGCTGACACATCTTCGTCCGAAAGCGGTTGAATCACGTTGTTCGAGATCGCGGGCGGGCGAATCGTCAAAAGCGTGGTTGATTCGTAAATGCTCGGAAGCTGCACGACAACCCACCAGACAGCCACGGTCATCGCCGCGACGGGCAGCAAAATAATCAGCTTGCGCCGCCAAACCATTGCGAATAATTCACCTAAACTTCTTTGCCGAAATTCAACGCCCATGTTTTTTACCAGTTAAAACAGCAAGTTTGTCTCATCTTTTTTGCCGCCGCGGAACCAGCGCCGCAGAACAAACACCAAAACTATCAACCCTACGCCCGCCATCAGCACCCACGCATCTTCATTAAAGCCAACGCTTTGCAGCTTAATGTCTAACAAAATTGTGGAAACTGCCGATAACATTTTCGTTTTACGCGAAACTCAAACTTTCGTTTGAAGAATTTTTCAAATTTTTAGAGAGCCGCGCGGTTGTCCGCTGCGGCTAGAACCGTTCCGAGACGGTTTTTATACATCTGCGCGGGCGCGCGCCCGGCTTGCAATGCGGCTTTTTCTTCGAGCGAGACGGCGCGTCGAAGCTGTGCGATTGCACGATCTTTTTGACCTTTTTTGTGAAAAACCCAGCCGAGCGTGTCCGCATAAACTGGCTCGTTCGGATGTTTTTCGACGAGCGTTTGCGCGAGCGTGACGGCTTCGTCCAAATTTCCGCGCCCGGTGTCGGCGATAATCCACGCCAGATTATTCGCAGCAACGGGCGCATTCGGATTGGATCGCAAAGCCTCGCGGTAATTTTTAACCGCTTCGTCCGCGTTTCCGCGTCCTTCTTCGAGCATCCCGATGAGCGTAAAAGTTTCATCGCTCGCAGGGTTGCGCTGCAAAATCTGGCGATAATTTTCAATCGCGCGGTCAACTTGTCTGCTCGCGGCGAGCAAAGCGGCGTAAGCCTGATAAGCCGGAAGATAATCGGTATTCTGAGCGATTGATTGCTGCAGAGCGTTTTCGGCTTCCGAGGTTTTGTTTTCCGCCGTAAAAACCTGTGCTTTGAGATAAAAAAGCGCGGCTTGCAATTTATTGTCGGCGCGGTTTGCGGAAAACGCCCGGTCAATCTGCGAGTGTGCAGCCACGAAATCTTTTTGCCGAATCTTGGCGCTGACAAAACCGCTCAAGCCGTCGAAATTATTGCCGTCGAGCTGCAAAGCTTTTTCGTAAAAACGCACGGCTTCGTCAGTGTTTTTGCCGCGCAGCGCAGCGCTCGCTTGACTTAGATAAACGCTCACCGCATTTGGCGCAAATTTTTGGGCGGTTTGAAAATCGGCGCGCGCCTCCTGTTCTTTTCCGAGCTGCAAATTCGCCGTTCCGCGCGCCAGAAGTGCGTTGACGCGCAATTCGGCGAGCAGAGGAGCGGAAATCTCGCTGCTCGGAGCGGCTTTTTCAAGCGCTTTGAGCAATTCGTTTGCTTGATTCAAAGCTGTTTGCGGCTCGCCGGTGGCAAAACTGATTTGCGCGTTTAAAAGTTTCGCATGCAGATAACCCGGATGATAGCGCTGTAAATCTTGGATAAAATTGCGTGCCTGTTCTATCTGCCCGGCGCGAAACTGGGCATCAGCCATATAATAAAGCGCCAAACGATTGCCCGGTTCTTGTTTTAAAACTTCCTGCAAATCCTTGATCGCCGCTTCCGGCTCGGCGTTTTTTAAAGAAACGCGCGCTCGCAGAGTCAAACCTCGCACATCTTTGTTGTTGCGGCTCAAAATTTCCGTCACTTGAGCGCTTGCTCCCTCGCTGTCACCGGTTTGCAGATAAAGCTCGCCGAGTCGCATTTGCGCTTGGACAAATTCCGGTTTGACCGCCAAAATTTCGCTATAAACTCGGCGAGCGTCGGCAGGACGATTAACGGCGGCGTAAAAATCCGCGAGCAGAGTTTTTTCTTCAGGTCGGTCAGGATTCAAATTGGCTAAGTTTTTGTAAGCGTTTTCAGCTTTGTCGTGCTGTCCGTGCGCGTAATAAAATCCGGCGAGAGCTTCGAGCGCATCGCGCTCTTTCGGTTCGACTTCCGTCGCGCGCAGATAATGTTTTTCGGCATCCGACGCCCGCCCTTTGAGATCGAGAAAACGCGCGTATTCGATGTGCGCGATTGCCGATTTATCGTTGACGGCAAAAGCGCGTTGAAAAGTTTTTTCAGCTTCTTCCGTCTTCTCTCGCGAAACGTAAAAACGCGCCAGACTGAGATACGTTTCGACTCTTTGCGGATTGAGCGAAACGGCTTTTTCGAGCTGGGCGACGATTTCGCTCGTCGCGGCGTTTTTGACCGTCATTACGCTCGCCTGCAAAACGTGACCTTCAATGTAATTCGGGTCGGCGGCGAAAATTTCCTGAATTAGCTTTTCGGTTTCTTCCGTTAAAGGCGGCTTCCCCATCAGCAAATAATTTCCCAATTTTACGCGCGCTTCGAGCTGGGTTTTGTCCAGCTCGACCGTCCGGCGCAATTCTTCTACCGTTTCCGCCAAGCGCTGCTGACCTTCAAAAGCGCGCGCCAGCCCGAAATGCGCCGGGGCGGAAGCTTTATCCAGTTCAATCGCGCTGCGAAATTCGAGCGATGCTTCCGGGAAACGCCGTTCTTTGAGATAGCTTTCGCCGCGCTCGACATGCGCTTGTACCGCCTTCGCCGTGCTACAAGCCGCGCCGGAAAAAATGATGAGACCTGCGGCGAGCAAAGCCAAAGCGGCGGTGACGAATCTGATTTTCGGGGAATCTGCTTTCATTCTGGGCTAATTCTTTTGGATTTAAAACTTAAAACTCGTAATTTTATTTATTTTTACAACCGATTAGAAAATTGTCGGCATTAAGGGAATATTGCGAATCGTTGAAACATCCCAAAAATCAAGTGCTTGGGAGACGCACGAATGAGTTTTTGATTTTGCGGCATTGTAGCACGAATTTGTTAATTTGGCACAAATTCGTGGAGGTCGGCGGCTGCTCCGGCAGCCAAGTTTTTAGCGGTTTCCAGAGCGTCTTGTTCGGATTTGTCAATCGAAACGACGACGCGAATCATCGCGCCGTCCGAGCGGCGGCGCGAAATGCTGTCTAAAACTGTGAAAAACTTGTCTTTGTATTCATTTGCCACAAATCGCCCGCGCCCTTGATACCAGTAAATCATCAAGGCTTTCGATTGATTGTTTTCAATTACATAACTGTTGGCGACGAATTTCTGCCCGTCGGGCAAATTGATTTCCACCGGCTCGCTTTCGGTCATCGTCCAGCCCGAACCGGGCAGACAGTTGCGCGGGCTGTGATAAGTCTCGCCCGTGCGCTGAGTTTCATAATAACCGATGTAAAGATTTGCGCCTTTGCCCAAAGCCGGGACAAAATAATCGCGCATCAAATAATCGTCCGAGCCGAGAACCGTTTCAACTTCAGTTTCAAAACGCTGGTCTGCGCCGTTTTGCCGCCAATCGCCGATTTTCGCCGGAAAATCTTTCAACAGTTTTCTGTCGGGACGAATTTCACCTGCCGCTTCGCGCCAATGAATCAGCGCGCCGCCCATTAGCAAAACCAGCAGCAAAAGCCAGAATTTAAAAGAAGAGGAGATGAGGAGAAAAGGAGAAGAGGAGTGAAAATCAGTTTTGCTGATTTCTCCTTGTTTCCAGTTTAAATCCAGGATTTTTCCGACAAACAGCAGCAGCATCAAAGCCGCGACATAAACCAGCCAGCCCGAAGCGCCGTGCAAAAAGCCCTGCGCGGTTTCACCTCCGTAGTAATAAGCCAGAATGCCGGTCGCGGAGACGCGCACACCGTTGGTCAAAACCGCAATCGGCAATGCGGCAAACATTAAAATTGCCGCGCGCCACAAATCAAAACTTTTTAAAGACGCGAAATTCCTCCGTCGGCTCGTAAAATAAGCATATACGAGCGCGAGCGTGACGAGCGTCATCAAAGAGCGAATCCCGCTGCACGCTTCGACTACTTCGAGCCAGATTGATTGCGAAGCGCCGCGAGGCAGCAATTCGATGACGTTACCGAATTTCGCCGCCGGAATTCCGAACAGCCGAATTCCCCAAATCGCCAAATCCGTCGCCAAAAGCTGAAGAGGAAACGCGATTTTGTTAAAAAGAATCGTTGGAATCGGAATCGCCAGCGCGAGCAAAACAAACGGCACGACGAGCTTTTTCAAAATTTGCCAGCCGAAAAAATAAATCGTAATTCCCGCGAGCATCAGCAAGAGCGAAAATCTCTGCGTAAAAAGCTCTGCGCCCAAAATTCCTACGAGCAGAAAAAATAGCGCCGCCAAAACAGTGATTCCGCCCGCCATAAACGCCGGACGTTTTTCCAGTTTTCCCAGCTCGTCCTTTTCAAACCAGAGCAGAAAGCCAATCAAAAACGGAATCAAAAGCCCGTGCGAATAGTTTTCGTCCGTCCACCAGGTTTGCGCGAGCAGCTTTAAAGCGGGCGCGTACAAAAACAGCAAAGCCGCGGCAAGCAGCAAAGGCTGCCAAAATTTGGCGAAACTGTTTTTAACCCAAGAATTTTGCATCGAGCGAGAACTTTATTCGGCGTGCGAGAAACTTTAGCAGAAAAGAGCGGACAAATCGAGATTTGGGAAAACAAATCTCTTTAAGGAAATTAACGTAAAATTAGTTTTATGGCAATAAAAAAGTGAAATCTCTATGTTGCTTACATTTCTGGGGCTGTTAATGATTCTTTTAGCAAACAATAAATCGGCAACTCGAAACGCACAATTTTTGCCGATTTTCAGCACCTGTCACCCACTTGTCTACCTCGACTAAAAAAGCGACTTTTAAAAATCGCCTTATTACTTCGATAAATATTAATGGCGGGGGGGAGGATCGAACTCCCGACCTTGGGGTTATGAATCCCACGCTCTAACCATCTGAGCTACCCAGCCGCGTCTTTGAAATCAACAGTTTAACGATTTCCCCGAAACTTAAAAATCCCCTTTTGGACGCGAAGCTAAAATTCGGGTTTGGGATGCTTTCAGCATTACTTTTTAATCCAATTCGCTAACGTCGTTTCCAGTATCAGAGTATATTTTGATTTGTTATATTTTTCAACGTCAATCATTATGCGAAGCCGCGTTGTGGGCTATCGGTTGCACTCTGGTTCGGCTTCGGCTGGCGTTGTGAGGCGCGGCTTCGCAATCACAAAATTGATATAATCCTCTTCATTGCATTTTGGCGGATTCATTCTGCCGTTTTATCAAATATCTGTTCAACTGCGTAACTTCTACAAATTCAATGGAAATACTATATGTTCGTTTCTTATTCTGAAGCCAACAATTTACAATCACAAAAACTTCACTTTGTTTAAATTCGCAAGAGTGATAAATTGATCGCGAATCGGTCGGAATCAATCTTCTTTGGGATTTCAATCATGAAAACACTTCGTTTAGCTAATATTTTTCGATTTACCTTTTTTGCTCTGTTATGGATTGCATTTGCGCAAGATGCGGCTCAACCTTTGGCACAACCGCCAGCCCCGCAACCCTCTCTTGTCGAAGTTAAGATTGACCCAAAGATTTTCGATTCTTACATTGGACAATATGAAGACGCAGCTAATCTCGGAGGAACAATTTTCTCATTTTTCCGTGAAGGCGAAAAGTTTTACCTGCAAGTCACCAATCAGGACAAACTTGAGATTTTCCCCACAGCCGAGAACAAGTTTTTCTTAAAAGTTGCTCCTGCTTCAGCCGAGTTTGTGCGCGATGCCGCAACGGGGCGCGTTAACAGCATGATCTGGCGACAGGGCGGCAGAGATTTTACCACCAGGCGGATTGCCGATCAGCCCGCCAAAGATACGCGCATTCAATTTAAACGCACCGAAGCGATGATTCCGATGCGCGACGGTATTAAGCTTTTTACGGTTATTTTTACGCCCGAAAATCAAACCGAGCCGCTTCCTGTTTTAATCGAGCGCTCGCCTTACGGCGTCAAAGGCTGGACTTCGAGCGGAGTGAACGGTTCGCGATCTGAACTCGTTAAAGACGGCTATATTTTTGTCTTTCAGGACATTCGCGGGCGTTACGAATCAGAAGGCGAATTCGTGATGGTGCGCCCGCCGGTAGATCATCGCGACACGAAAGCCGTTGACGAAAGCACGGACACTTACGACACTATTGAATATTTGCTTAAAAACGTCGCCAACAATAACGGGCGAGTCGGCATTTACGGGGTTTCGTATGGCGGTTGGCTGTCGTCGGTCGCGCTCATTGATCCGCATCCGGCGCTCAAAACTTCTTCGCCGCAAGCTCCAATCGGCGATCTTTGGATGGGCGACGATTTATTTCATCACGGCGCTTTTCGCCAGACTTACGCCCACGATTGGGCTTACCTGCTCGAAACGGTCAAAGGCGAGGGCGAAGGCGCGGTCAAACTCGATAAACCGGACGCTTTTGATTGGTATTTCGATTTAAAAACCGTCGGGACGCTGGTCAACAAACTCGGCAACAAATCCGCTACCTGGAATAATGCCGTCGCTCATCCGAATTGGGATTCTTACTGGCAGCAACGCGCAGTGCCGAATTATTTAAAAGAAACGAGTATTCCGACGCTCATCGTCGGCGGCTGGTGGGATCAGGAAGATTTATACGGACCGCTTGCAACTTACAAAACTCTGGAAAAAACCGACCGCGACAATCAGGTTTTTCTCGTCATGGGTCCCTGGAATCACGGCGGGTGGGGCGGACGCGGACGCAGATTGGGTGCGATTGATTTCGGCAGCGATACGGGCAGATATTTTCGGAGCGAAATTCAAGCCCCTTGGTTCGCTTATCACCTTAAAGGAAAAGGCTCTTTAAAACTTGCTGAAGCTACGATCTTCCAGTCCGGTTCAAACAAATGGATGACTTACGATTCCTGGACGCCGAAGCAAAATCTTCAAAAACGCGAATTGTATTTGCAGACCGGCGGAAAGGTTTCGTTTCAGAAACCGGCAAACAAAGACGAGGAGTTTGACACATACGTTTCAGATCCGGCAAATCCGATTCCGTATCGCAAACAACCGATTTTAGGGACTTACGCGCAAGGCTCATCCTGGTTTACGTGGCTATCCGACGACCAGCGTTTTCTCTCCGACCGCAAAGATGTTCTTTCGTGGCAATCGGACGTTTTGAACGAAGACGTTACGATTACGGGCGACATCTTTGCGCATCTTTTTGCTTCGACGACGGGTTCGGACAGCGATTGGGTCGTGAAACTGATTGATGTTTATCCGGCTGAATACCCTACGGATGCAAAAATGGCAAATTATCAATTTATGGTCGCCAGCGAGATTTTCCGCGGTCGCTATCGCCGCAGTTTTGAAAAGGCGGAAGCGATTGAGCCTAACAAAGTCAGCGAATACACGGTTGATCTGCGCGGCAACAATTACACTTTCAAAAAAGGTCATCGAATCATGGTGCAAGTACAAAGCTCATGGTTTCCGCTTTATGACCGCAATCCGCAAAAGTTTGTTGAAAACATCTTTCTCGCCAAAGAAAGCGATTATCAAAGAGCAAGTCAGCGCGTTTATCATTCGCCAAAATATCCTTCGCATATCAGCGTTTCTGTTGCTGCCCGGTAATAGAAGGAAATAATGTAAAAACAGTCTGAAAAAAACTTTTTGGGAGGTGAAACTGTAACTACTGCCGATACTTCAAAACTCTCTAAACGCCTGGGACTTTTTGATTCCACCATGATTGTAATGGGCGGAATTATCGGTTCCGGGATTTTTATTAATCCATATGTTGTCGCGCAGCATGTTCAAACCCCGTTCTTAATTTTAGGAGCGTGGCTGCTCGGTGGTTTGATCGCTCTTTTAGGAGCATTTATCTACGCTGAACTTGCGGACAGATGCGCTGATGTCGGGGGACAATATGCCTACTTACGGGAGGCTTATCATCCGTCGGTAGCATTTATTTACGGATGGGCTTTATTGTTGGTTACGCAAACCGGCGGAATGGCTGCGGTCGCCATTACTTTTTCTCGGTACTTTTTGGAAATCACTCACGCTCCTTTACCCGATTGGTTTATCGCAACGCTAACTCTCGGAGGGCTGACGATCATCAACTGTCTCGGTGTTCGAGCGGGGAGCAGTGTTCAGAATGCCTTAATGGTTCTAAAGATTTTAGCCATTCTTGCACTTATTGTATGCGGCTTTTTCTTTGTATCCGAACCGGCAAGCTCATTTGGTAACACGCCGGATCGCCCTCTCTCATTAAATTTATTTACTGCAATGGGAGCAGCATTGATTCCTGTGATGTTCGCTTACGGCGGATGGCAAACGGCTAGCTTTGTATCGGGTGAAATGCGCAACCCTCGCCGTGATTTAGCGCGCGGTCTTTTAATCGGAGTTATCGGAGTTATTTTACTGTACACATTGGTCAATCTCGTTTGCCTTTATGCGCTCGGTCCCGAACGATTGGCAGCAACCACTACTCCCGCATCAACAATTATGCGGATTGCCTTTGGCGAGCGCGGAGCGGCGTTGATTGCTTTAGGAATAGCCATTTCTACTCTGGGCTTTTTAAGTCAGGGAATGCTGACAGCCCCGCGCGTTTACTTTGCGATGGCAAAAGACAAACTTTTCTTTCAAAGCGTCGCAAAACTCAACGAACGCACCCACGCTCCCGTTCTCGCAATTGCCTTGCAGGGAGCGCTGGCGATAATAATTGCGCTTTCCGGCAAATATGAACAAATCCTGAATTATGTTGTTTCAATTGATTTTATTTGGTTTGGATTAACGGCAGCTTCGCTTTTTGTCTTTCGCAGCCGCGCGACTCGCTTGAATAAACCTGAAACTCACGAAAACATTGAGAACACCGGAACAACATATAACCGCGTTCCCGGTCATCCATTTACAACCGCCTTGTTTATAGCTGCCTGCGCTCTGATTGTTTTCAGCACTTTTTATAATTATCCCTCCAACAGTGTGATCGGTTTAATTATTGTTATTGCCGGAATACCTGTTTATTTCTTTTGGCGCAGACGGAGTCAAGATAAATGACAAGCAATTTCTCTCATGTTCCGAGTTCAAATCGAGCGATGAGTTCGGAATATATGCAATGGGCTAAAACTAATTTACAAGCCCGCTATAATCTCGCCTCAAGCGGTCTGATGAATTTTCCGTTATCGGAACTGCCGGTTAGATTAGAAGATTTGGAATTGAGCGGTTCGAGCTACTACGGTTATGAACCGCTCCAAAAGGCTCTGGCTGCTAAATGCGACGTTCCTGTCGAATGCGTCGTTGCCGCAAACGGCACATCAATGGCTAATCATCTGGCGATGGCTGCGCTTCTCGAACCGGGAGATGAAGTGCTGATCGAACAACCTACCTATGAGCTTCTGATAAGTACAGCCCGATATCTACGCGCCGATGTTAAAAGGTTTATTCGTCCGGTCGAATCGGGGTTCGGTATTGAACCGAAAGAAGTCGCTCGTCAGGTTAGCTCGCGAACGAAGCTAATTGTTTTAACAAATCTGCATAATCCATCGTGCGCGTTTACGTCCAATGAAACGCTCGGAAAGATTGGCGATATTGCGCGTGAAATCGGTGCTCGCGTCCTTGTTGATGAAGTTTACCTGGATGCTTTATTTGAAGAAACGCCGCCTAGCGCTTTTCATTTAGGTAAGGAATTCATTGTGACCAGTAGCTTAACTAAAGTGTATGGGCTTAGCGGACTGCGCTGCGGATGGATATTGGCTGAGCCGGAGCTTGCCGGAAAACTTTGGCGTTTAAATGATCTTTTCGGCGTTATTCCCGCTCACCCTGCTGAAAGGCTTAGCTGCATTGCGCTTGCAAATCTCAATCGAATTGCAGATCGCGCCCGCAACATTATTAAAACTAACAGTAAAACGCTCAATTCATTTTATAAGTCCTGCGACCGTCTCGAATGGACGGAACATAAATTCGGCACGGTCTCTTTTCCGCGTTTGAAGCAGGGAAGCGTTGATGCTTTAACCGCGCTTCTTCTGGAGAAATATGAAACATCAATCGTACCGGGAAGATTTTTTGAAATGCCTGAGCACCTCAGGATTGGAATAGGAAATGACAATTCGACATTAATAGAAGGTTTGGAAAGATTAAAAATGGCGCTCAACGAACAAGAACAAAGCTTATAAATAAAATCTTTAAAAACAATACAAACAATACTTCTTTTGGAATTTTATTTAGTTTTGCACATTCCGTTAACCAAACTTACTTTCGGCTCTTCGATAAACATACAGTCGGACATTGCATCCGTTTCTTTGTTGATTTTCTCTTCTATGGAATTGTACTGATCAACCAACCGTTTTAATTTATTTTCATTAGTTTGTAAGGTTGAATAAATCAAATAACTCTTCGGTCCGCCGCAAGCCTTTGCCCCGAATGCAATAACTCGGCATTGATTTAAACGTTTTGCCCGAGGCTTTCCGATTTCTCGATCAATTTCTTTTTTTAGTTTCTTTAAATTAGCTTGATTTGATTGTTCATTATTTACAGCATCGTCAGGAAGATGCGGATTCACTTTCTCATTCCTGTTTATTGTTAGTGCCAAAGAGACGCCGACAAAAACAATCAGCAATAAGGTTAATTTGGATAAAAGCTTCATATTACTTATTCCTCCATTAGATAAATATAAAAACTAAATAAAGAAATCTCAAGAAACTGATATTAATGGCAATGTCCTAATTCTGTGTTGCTTAAATTAAGTGGAAGAAGTGAATCAAATTTATGCCGTTTTCTTCCACTATCCATTTCAGTAAAAACCTAGCAAATACGGCATCTTTAAACATTTAGTGGGAGGTTTACTCGCCAACGAATCGAACTCTAGCTATCGTTGGAGGCATCCCGGACCATCCGCTGTGACTGTAATAGATGGTATGGCACGGTATACATTTTGCGTAGCAGCGGAAGCTCTCATGGCGTCGAGCTTCATTGCGGCTCTGATTGGTGCCCCGTCGCCCCAACAGATAGCCCAGTTTGCTCCATTACAGGTGCAGTCATTGTTGGTATACACTCGGCAAACCTGCGACCCGGCGTATGTGCTTGTAACGTGTGCATTTCGATGACAGACGGTCAAACTATTAGTGCCATTCCATACTGTCGGCACCGAAACATGCACTAAAACCGGTCCGCTGGCTCCATAGGTCAAAGTACCGTAGACTCCGTCGGTGGACGATGCCACCCACCGTCCAGTCCTGAATATCAATGCTGCCGGAATAACACCCCTGTATCCTGTTCCGTTGAAACGGCGAGCTACCGTGACAGCACTCGCAGTGACAGGTACATCAGGGATAGTAAAGCCAGGTGGAACAGATGGGAAAACAGGCGCAGGCTGAACCGGTGGAATCGGCTGCACTGTCCCTCCGTTCTCGCAGTTCTGATCGACACATATTCCAGGGAAAATCCCCCATTTACCGGCGCAACAGCCCCCATGCATGGTGCAGTCAGGAGGCATCCCCATACAGAAGTTCCCTTCTGTCGGCAGAGTAAAAGGAGATTTGACGAGCCGGTCAGGCGCGGGCGGGTGCTCAGCCGTAACCCGGGTCGCTGACTGAGGCGCCGCGACTGTCGCATTCGCCGTGGATGGCGCGACGCTTGTGTCGCTGCGGCAGCCGAGAAGGAGAGCGAGCGCGAAGAGAGCGGCGGCGTGGAAGAGTTTCATCCGGGCAGCATATCCCATGCCGCGCTTGGTGTCTAGGAGAGCACTTCGCCAACGAAGGAGCGGCAGCCCCCGCCAGCGCCCCCGCCAAATATGCAAATATCTGCCTCGCTCGAAAGAAAAATCTCTTGTGTTGGTTGCGGTCTGATTTCGATCACGGTGAGAATTAAAATGGGACGCTTTTGCGTTTGGCGGGCGTGTGGGCGAGCTTTCGGGCGATGTGTGGGTGGAGGGGGAGTGTCCTAATCTTGTGTTGCTTAAATTAAGTGGAAGATGTGCATCAAATTTATGCCGTTTTCTTCTACTATCTAGTTCAGCGAAAACCCAGCAAATACGCCATCTTTAAGCGTTCAGTGGAAGATGCGAGCTTAAATCTCTTGATTTCTTCCGCCTGAAAATCAGCCAGCAACACAAGATTAGGACACTACCATATTAATGCATTTTAAATGCTCCGCCTTTAGGTTCCGGCTCTAGCTCTGGTCTCGAAGAGTCCTGTACCACTTCATGCATCTCTAAAACGTTTGGTTTAAAATATGCCTCTTTTGGCAGAGTGCCAGATTGAGCGTGTCCTTTGATAAAAGCATCTGAACGCACCCAATTCATAAAATCCTCGCGGCTGTTCCAGAGAGTAAAGACAATATAAGGATCACCTTCATTGACCGGACGTAGAACCTGATTAGAAATAAATCCGGGCATCTTATCAACCAGTCTTGCTCTTTCGCGAAACACTTTCTCAAAAGCTTCGGAATATTCTGCTTTGACATAGATGCGATTTGCTACGGTAATCATTTAAAACTCCTTTTTATATAGCTTACCAATTAAAAATAATCTAAGCTCGAATGATGATAACTGTACGAGAGTTATTTGGCGATATAGATATTTATCTGTTCGATCAAATATTGAAAGGCAGATTCAGCCCCAATATGAAGATATTGGATGCCGGATGCGGCGGCGGGCGCAATCTTGTTTATTTCTTGCGCCAGGGATATGAAGTTTTCGGAGTTGATCAAAATCGGCAAGCTATTGAACAAGTCCAAAGTCTTGCGCTAAAGATTGCTCCAAATTTATCCGAGAATAATTTCCAGGTTTCATCGGTAGAAAAGATGCCGTTTCCGGTCGAGCATTTTGATGTGGTTATCAGCAGCGCAGTTTTGCACTTTGCCGGAAATGAAGAGCATTTTCACGAAATGCTTACAGAGATGTGGAGAGTGTTGAAAAGCGGCGGTTTGTTTTTTGCGCGTCTTGCCTCTTCTATTGGAATAGAAGATAGAATTCAACAGATTCAAAATCGAAGATTTTTATTGCCAGATAGTTCTGAACGATTTCTCGTTGATGAGGATTTTCTAACCGCAACCACAAATCAATTAGGCGCTATTTGGCAAGAGCCTTTGAAAACCACGAATGTGCAAAACCTCCGATGTATGTCCACCTGGGTTTTGCGAAAGAATCCCGCTAAAAATTAACTTCTTGAAAGCGAGTTGTCCTATCGCTTTCTACGCCTTTGTTTCTATCTTATTAAGTGATATTGGTTCTGACGTTTTAGAATCCAGCTTATTCGTCCTTGCTCATCTATCGCCGCGTTTTCCTCTTGTCCAACCCATAATTCCTGATTGTCCCATTCCGGCACAGGCGTTGTTGTCGCAAGCTCAATCGCAAACCAGGAGCTTGGAATCAATTTTACATCCCCGCGAGCCGGAACGCCTTGTTGTCTGTCCCATAATCCGACGAGCGGACCTGCGCCGTGACCGTGATCGCCGATTGGATGTGTATATACACTGCCGTTAATTCCTGCCGATTTCATCGCCGCAAGCGAATCTGCCAACACTTCGTTGCCGGTTCTTCCAACTCTCATCCGCTCCATTACTATATCCTGCAAAAGGTTGGAATTTGCCAGAGCGCGTTTAATTCCTGCGGGAACATCCTTTTCGCCTTCCCGTAAAACATAGCCCATATGCTGGGTGTCCGTATTAAGCCGCATCAATGTCATTCCGAAATCAACGTGCAAGACATCTCCGCGCCGGATAACCGTCGGTGCGTTTTCAGCCAGAATATTAACTCCGGCTTTTTCTTTACGTTGTATGCGAACTGAAGGCTGAAACCAGGTGCCGAGCCGATTATTGCTGAGTTGTTGCCGCAGCCACCACATCACGTCTTCATTTGTCGTTGTCCCCGGTTTAATAACTTCATCGGAAAAAGCACGACTTATTAAAGAGTGGACGACTTCCATCATGCTTCTGTAAGTCGGCATCATTTCCGGCAATCTCGTTTCAACGTATTCAAGCGGCAGCTCTTCGGCACGAACGATTCGCCCCGTGTATTCGGCTCCTAGAACTGCTTCCAATTTTTCTCGCTCTCCTGCTGAAAGCCCATCCGAAAAAGCATGAGTTGAAGAAATATTAACGGCTATATTTTGGGGATTGCGTTCAGTTATAAGTTTTTTCAGCAAAGCCCATTGTCCCTCACCGTAAAGCTCGCGGTTTTCGGTTTCAGGATCGCGATAAACAGTGTAAAGACCGCCGTTTGAACCGCCGCCCAGAGCCAAACGCTCGATGCCTTCTTTTTCACCGCGATCATTAAAAACGTAAATCGTGCGTCGCCGCGCAGCAAAAGTAGTAGGCGAGACAAGCGAGAAAAAAACCGGGTCTTCGTTATATTCGCGGCAGATAATAAGCCACATCTTAACTTTGTGTTTCCGCATAAGCTGCGGCAAAACACGTTCAAGACGCAGTTTTAGCCATTCCTGCTGAATTTTAGCTTGCTCGCGCAAGGGAATTGAGAGTGTTTCCGTTCTCGAATCAACCGTTTTTGCCTGTGATTGCCCGGACGAAACGACGCCTAATAAACAAATTATTAAGAAAGTGAAAAGTATTTGAGCTTGAAAACGGCGCAATTTGTGTTTAGTTAATTTAGACAAGATGTAGTTGCTCCTACTAAAAAAAATCAAGACATTTTCCTGAGAAAATCATTCTTATTTTTGAGTACGTAATCTGCCGATATAACGGTTATAACCCAAACAATTGAAGCTGCGTATCCTGCTATCACATCGCTCGGATAATGAACGCCTAAATAAATGCGCGACAAACCAATCAACAGAACGAGAAAAACAGCAGCAACCCAAATTAAAGATTTCAACCAGTGTTTGCGTATCATTGAGGCAAAAATCCAGGCTAAAGCTCCGTAAAAACACACTGCAAAAAGCGCGTGTCCGCTTGGAAAGCTGTAAGAACTTGGCAGCGGCGTATCAAAAAACGGGACTGGTCGGGCGCGTGCGAAACTTACCTTTAGCACAAAATTAAGAATCACGGCTCCCGCCATTGTCATTGTTATTAAAATGGCGGGGCGCTTCCTGTTTTTGCGAATGAAGATTATAAAAACACAAACAAAAACAGTGCTTAGAAACAAAGTTGAACCAAGCACCGTGACAAAATTCATTAGGAGCGTAAGCGGTTGGCTGGCAAATCCGTGAACGAAAAGACGCACCGTTTCGTCCATCGCCTGAGTTCCGCCCTCAAGAACCTCATCCGCCAGCCATGCAAAGAAGAAAAGCGCTCCAACAGCGATCATCAAACCGAAAAACAAAATTGAGCCGACTAAAGTTTGAAGCCAAATAAAAAGGTTTTTAAGGCGGGCTTCTGTACGTGCTCTCTTTGATAGATTCGATGACATCCTTTTTAGCCGAAACGAAAGTTATTTAAAAATAAAACATTATCGTCTTGCGATGACTAAAACCGCTTTGTTTTATTCGCTATAAAATGATGCGCCGATACCGCGAAAGCACCAGCATATAAAACCCGTAAGCGACTAATCCGAGAGCTACAACGCCCAGTAATATTTGTCCGTATGTTTGTTCTCCGAGCGCGCTCAAGGCTCCGCTTAAACCTCGCGCTTCTCCTGCATTTGAATGGCGAGCGGCTTGAATCAAAAATACTCCGATAATTCCAAACACCACGCCTCGCGCGGCAAGACCGAAACGACCGGTGCGAACTGCAAAGGTTTGCACGCCCTGGCTCATTTCACTCGTCTTCAGCTTTTCGCGGAACTTAGCTGTAAATGCCTTGTAGAAATGCGATAAAGCGGCAGCGATAAACCCTAAACCAGCCAAACCGACCAGCCATTGACCGAACGGCTGGGCGAGCAAAGTTGCCGTCCATTCTTTCGATGAAGCCTCACTGCTGCTGTTTCCGCCGGAGCCGAGAATGATTTGAACGGCTGAAAAAGCTAAACCGAGATAAATAACTCCGATAATCGCATACCCGATTCGTATTGCTATTCCCTTTATCCCGGAGCCTTTGTCCTCGGTATCCTTCAAAGCCTGAACAAAACGCCAGAGAGCATAACCGGCTAATCCAATCGCTACGGCGCTTAGCAAATACTTACCGTAAGGCTGAATCATAATTTCCTCCAGCGCGCCGCGTGAGTCGGTTGTTCTTCCACCGCTTGTAAAAGCCGCATATGCCGCGAGGACACCGATAATAATGTAAACAACTCCCTTTGCCGCATACCCGAATCTGGCGAGAAGACTAATCCCCGGACCGGCAGATTTTTCAATTCGCTTGCCCTGTTCTTCTATGAGTCCAAGAGATGAATTTTTACTTTTCATGAATTACTTCCTTCGCGGGAGACTGCGAAAGACCTTTATAAAAAACGTTAAGTATCAGGGTAGCACAAGCTCGTTTCAGGAATTGTTGAGAAAAGTCGGATTTCCCAAATAATTTAGTGCCGGTTTATTCAGAAAATGTGTGTGAAATGTGTGCGAACTCAGATAAACTCAAATAATAGGTCGCGTTTCAAATTTGATGACGCTTTGAATTGTATTTATAAACATCCGGTTTTATCACTGCATTGTGTATTTCTTCGCTCTTTGAAAGCGTCACAATTTCGCGCCCGCCAAATTTTTACTTTAATCGCCGAGCGGAAAAATGCGGATTTTGTCGCCGCGACGGGAAATAAAACAGAAGAGGATTTTCATTAATTTATGCCTAGAGAAATTCAAGACGGTGAAGGAACAACTTGGTCGTGCATACAGGCTTACGCCGGTTTGTCGAATAATGCCGAAAAGCGCGAAGCGGCTCGCGTCGAGGGCGAGCCGGATTTGGTTGAAGTCGTCTGCACGCCGAGCGGCGGAGCGCAAACCGTCCGCTTAAAGCTTGCGGGTGATTGGGAAAACAAGCTGTCGGACGAAGAATTGTTGAGCGAAATCAAAAAACAAAGCTGAAATCGGCAAGTTAAATTTAACATCTCCCGATCCAACTCGTATTTTCGTTTAAAATGCGGTAAATTTTGTTGCAAAAAGGAGAACTCGAAACAATGCTCGGCGGAAGATCTTGGGACGAATGGATTTCGGAATATTCAAAAAGTCATCAACATCCGGTTAATCAAATCACTCATAAAATCGGGATTCCGATGATCGCTTTATCATTGCCGCTATTTTTGGCGGCGCTTTTCATTCGCGGATTTTGGATTGTGCCGACCGCGCTATTCGTCATCGGCTGGATTTTCCAATTCATCGGTCACGCTTTTGAAGGCAAACCGCCGGAATTTTTCAAAGACTGGCGGTTTCTTTTCGTCGGTCTGCGCTGGTGGTTCGCTAAAATTAGAGGATAAAAAATAAATAAGTGAATTGGCTTAAGATTTAAATTCGTTAACAATTTTCTTTCTTCAACGTCTATAACAGCAGTTGCCACCAAAACTCTGCATAGAAAATGAAAAGGAAATTAAGTTATGAGCCGATTTAAGTTATTCGTAGTTTGCTTATTGTGCGTTGCCGCCAGCGCGGCTATCCAGGGACAACAGGAAGAAGAGCGCGCCGGTAAGCTCGTTATCGAACCTTACGCCTTCAAAACTTACTCCGGAAAAGAGATTTCAGCAGAGCTTGGCAAGCTGTGGGTACGCGAAAATCGCAATAATCAATCAAAGCGTTTGATTCAGGTCGCATTTGTGCGGCTTAAAAGCACTGTAACAAAACCCGGCTCGCCGATTGTTTTTCTGGCAGGCGGTCCGGGCGCTCCCGGCATCGGAATGGGACGAGTTCCCGTTTATTTCAGCTTGTTTGATAAATTGCGCGAAGTCGCCGACGTGATTCTTCTCGACCAGCGCGGCTTGGGAATGTCATCACCGAGTTTGGATTGTCCGGCAACGCCCGTTGCGACGGATGTTTTTGAGAGTGCGGAAAAGTGGCAGCGAGCCTTCACCGATAATTCGCGCATTTGCGCGGAACACTGGCGCAAACAGGGAGTTGAAATATCAGCTTATACCAACGACGCCAGCGCGGACGATCTGGACGATTTGCGCCAAGCGCTCGGCGCTGAACGAATTAGTCTCATCGGGCATTCTTACGGAACTGTGCTGGCGCAGGCGGCGGTTCGCCGGCACGGCAAACATCTCGACCGCGTTGTTTTCGCCGCGACAGACGCCGCCGATAATCTAATCGCGCTGCCGAGCGTTTGGGATTTAATCATAAAAAAACTTTCATATTTTGCCTCAGAGGATTCCGCCGTGAGTAAACTCGTGCCGGATATGGAAGCTCTTTACCGGCGCTTGTTGGAAAAGCTGGAGCGAAATCCCGTAACACTAACCGTCAACGACGCGCAAACCAAGAGTCCGGCGCAAATTCGTGTCGGTAAAATCGGATTGCAATGGCTGGTGCGTAACAGCATGACCGATGCGAGAAATTACGCTTGGCTTCCGGCGTTGTTTCACACCATAGATCAGGGCGATTACTCCTTCTTTACGCGCCGGATAGAAGCGTTATATAACGGCTTTCAAGGAAGGTCGCCGATGGCGAACGCTGTGGATTGCTCAGTCGGCTGGTCGGCTGAACGACTTGCACAGGCACAAAAAGAAACGCGGCAGGCGTTATTCAGCAACGTAAATCTGCAATGGACGGCAGAAAATTGTAAGGCGATTGGCGTATCGGAAAGCGGTTCTGCATCGCAATCCCGTCTTTGGAGTACGCTTCCGACTCTGTTTATAAGCGGCACGCTCGATACCAACACGCCGCCTTTTCAGGCTGAAGAAGTGCGCTGGGGATTTCCGAACAGCACACATTTAATAGTCGAAAACGGCGGACACGAGACATTGCCCGGTTCGGAGGTGCAAACAGTCGTCGTAGATTTTTTCAAAGGGCAGGATGTCAAAGGGCGTATAGTTTCTTTCGAGCGCCCGCATTTCCTCACAGTTGAAGAAGCGAAGTCGCCGCCTCCGAATCGTCGTTAAACCAATATCGGGATCCGATCAGTGGTACGCCTTTTCTTGTATAACCGTAGTCCACGCTGAAAGTTTTACACAACTCGCTGCAAACTTTAGCGCGGCACATCCAAAACATCGATTCGCGTGATAATTCCGATAATTCGTTTGTATTCCTCGACCAGAACGGCTGGCGATTTCATTAGTTTTTGCGATACTTCGTTTAAGCTGATTGATTCGTCAACGACCGGAAAACCTTTTTCCATCACTTCGCTGACGTTTGAATTCATTAACTCGCGGTTTTCGAGCAATTTCGCCAAAACTCTCGATTCGCGAATTGAGCCGACCGATTTTCCTTCGTCTAAAACCGGAAGTTGCGTGATACCGTTTTCGTCCATCACTTTGAGAGCTTCGGAAACGGTTTGAGCCGGCGCGACGAAAACCAGTTTGCGCGGTCTGCTCCCGTTTTTCGTTTCGGTCAAAAGTCCTGCGGTCAGGCGTTGCGGTTCGAGAAGCTGTTTTTCTTTGAGCCATTCGTCCGAATGATGTTTCGTCAAATAATGCTCGCCCGTGTCGCAGACGATAAAAACGATCAAATTGTTTTCATCCAAATCCTTGGCGATGCGCAGCGCGGCGGCAAAATTCGTCCCGGTCGAACCGCCGCAGAAAATTCCTTCAACTCTGGTTAATTGCCGCGCCATCTCGAACGAGTCGCGGTCTGTGATGCTGTGAACTTCGTCAACCACACGCGGTTCATAAGTTGTCGGAAGCATATCTGATTGCCCGATGCCTTCGACCAGAAACGGCGAGCCTTCGGGCATATTCCCGGTTTCCTTGACCGCTTTTAAAATCGAGCCGACCGGATCGGCTTGGACAATGCGGATTTTCGGATTCTGTTCTTTTAAAAAACGCCCCGCCCCCGAAATCGTTCCGCCCGTTCCGACCGAAGCGACGAAATGCGTGATTTTTCCGTCCGTGTCGCGCCAGATTTCCGGTCCCGTTGATTTGTAATGCGCTTCGCGGTTCGGAATGTTGTTGAATTGATCCGGGTAAAACGAGTTCGGCGTTTCATCGGCGATGCGGCGCGCGACGGTCAGATAATGATCGGGCGAGCCTTTTTTCGCCGTCACGGGACAAATTACGACATCCGCGCCGAGCGCTTTGAGATATTTTACTTTTTCGGTCGAAACCTTTTCGGTCATAATAAAAATGCATTTATAGCCTTTGACCGCCGCCGCGACAGCCAGACCGATTCCCGTATTGCCGGAGGTGGCTTCAATCACAGTCCCGCGAGATTTGAGCGAACCGTCTTTTTCCGCCGCTTCGATCATCGCCACGCCGATTCGGTCTTTGACCGAATAGCCGGGATTGAGCGATTCCATTTTGGCGAAAATCTGCGCTTTGATTCCATATTGTTCGGTGAGCTTTGTGATTTTGACGAGCGGCGTGTTGCCGATAATACCCAAAACATTTTCGTAATACTTCATTATTGAAACCTTTAAATCGTTTTTCGTGTAAAATTCCTGCCGTGCGTGATTTTAACTTTTGTGGCTCGAAAGCGACAACACACCCAAAATCATTTTATAGTCTCTAATCTATCTTTCATAATAAGCATCAAAACAATTGTGATACTCAAAAAATTGTTTCTACTGATTTTGCTTTTAAATTTCAGCGGCGCGATTGCCGTTGCGCAAACCGTTTCGCAAGCTGTGCCGTCCGTCACCGACAAAAATGCACTGCTGCGGCGTGAATCGTTTGAAAAAGTCTGGACGACCGTCAACGAAAAACATTTCGATCCGACTTTCGGCGGCGTTGATTGGAAAAAAATGCGCGAAGTTTACGAGCCGAAAGCGCTCGCCGCCAAATCGGATGCCGAGTTTTACCGCGTTTTGCAAATGATGCTCGGCGAGCTTGGTCAATCGCATTTCAATGTCGTCCCGCCCGAAGCGCAAATTGAAACCGAAAATAAAGAAAACGGCGGAAACGGAAGCCTCGGCATTGAGTTGAAAAGAATTGACGGCAAAGCAGTTGTATTTCGTGTCCGCGCTGATTTGCCCGCCGCCAAAAACGGCATCAAACCGGGATTTGCGATTCTCAAAATCGGCGATAAAACTGTGGAAGAAATCCTCACGCCAATTAACGCCGCTCTCGAAAAACGACATGGAACGGAAGGTCAAAAACAGTTTACGCGCGAGCGAGTTTTGGAACGTTTTCTTGACGGCACACCGGGTTCAACAGTAAAAATCGAGGTTTTAAACGAAAAAGACGGACGCCAAACGTTAACGCTTCAGCGCGCGGCGGAAAAGGTTGAATATTCGCTGCCGCTCGGAAACTTTCCGCCGCAGCCGGTCGAATTTGAAACGCGCCGACTGGAAAACGGCATCGGCTACATTCGTTTTAACATTTGGGTGATGCCGCAGCTCGCTAAAATCAGAGCTGCGATTAACGAAATGAAAGACGCGCCCGGAATCGTTTTCGACGTGCGCGGAAACGTTGGCGGACTCGGAGTTTTAGCCGCCGGAATCACCGGAAATCTGGTCACCGAACAAACCTCGCTCGGCTCTCTCAAATTCCGCGCGGCGGAACAAAAATTTATCGCGTATCCGCAAGCCGATTCGTATAAAGGCAAAGTCGTCGTTTTAACCGACGGCGGAAGCGCCTCGACGAGCGAGATTTTCGCCGCCGGTTTGCAGGCGACAAAGCGCGCGAAAACTGTCGGCGAAACCACGATGGGCGCGGTTTTGGCGTCGCTTTTTGACCGTCTGCCGACCGGCGCGATTTTTCAATACGCAATTTCCGATTACAAATCGCCCGGCGATGTGCTGATCGAAGGTCGCGGAGTCAAACCCGACGTTGAAGCGCGTTTGACACGCGAAAGTCTGCTCGCCGGGCGCGATCTGCAAATTGATGCCGCCGTCCGCGAGATATTAAAATAACCACACAAACCAAAGGGAAATTACAAATATGAAAAACATTAAAAACTTTACAGCCGTTTTCGCCTTGATTTTATTTGCCGCCGTTAACGCTGACGCGCAGCAAACCACCGCGCCCGCCAAATCCTCAACGCCTGCACCGAAAATCGAAACTAAAGCCCAGACTACCGTAACTTTGCCAAAAGCCGACGAAATTATTGACAAATTCATTGCGGCGACCGGCGGCGAAGCCGCCTACAAAAAGGCGAACAATTATCACATCAAAGGCACAATGGAAATTCCGGCGGCGGGAGTAAAAGGAACTTATGAGAGCTTTCAAAAAGCGCCGAATAAATCAGCAGTTTTTATCAAAATTCCGGGTTTGGGCGAGATGATGGAGATTTTTGACGGTAGCAAAGCTTGGGCGAGCGATCCGATTCAGGGAACGCGCGAAAAAAACGCGGAAGAATTGGCGCAAACCAAACTCGATTCGGATTTTTACAGATTCGCCCGACTCAAAGAATTGTTTCCGAAACGCGAAACCAAAAGCATCGAAAAAATTGAAGGCAGTGACGCTTACGCAGTCGTGATGACGGCGGGCGACGTTTCACAAACTTATTATTTCGATCAGAAAACGAATCTGCTCGTGCGCGTTGACCAAATCGCCGTGACGCCGGAGGGCAAAATTCCGGTGCAAACCTATCTGTCGGACTATCGAAAATTTGAAGGAGTTCTAATGCCATACACAATGCGTGTGGATACGGCTTCCGGCGGTTTTACCTTTAAAACCGAAGAAATCAAATCGAATGTGGCGATTGACGACGCCAAATTCGCCAAACCGACAAAATAAAAGAAAACTGAGAACGGAGAACGGAGAACTGAGAACCGATAAGAAAATTCAAGATTTTCGGTTCTCCGTTACTCTGAGAGCAGCTTTTTAATCGTTTTTTCCATTTCCTCGCCGGCGTGATTCGAGCCGGTTCCGATGTAGCGAATGACGCCTTTTTTATCAATTAAAATTCCGGTCGGCAGGCTTTCAACTGAAAAACGGTTGTGATTGACGAGTCCTTTGGCGACGGCAAACGGGTAAGGCAAACGCTGGGTGCGTTTGATTTTTTGCAAAAACGCGAATTCCGTGTCGGCGTCTGCGCCGAAGCCTTCAGCCGAGCCGTAATAACGTGTGACGCCGACGATTTCAAAGCCTTGAGCGGAATAAGTTTTGTGCCATTCGGAAAGATTCGGGAAAGCAGCGTAGCAAGGCTCGCACCAATGCGCCCAAAAATCGAGCAGCACAACTTTTCCGCGCAAACCGTTAAGCGACGAATTTTCGCCGAGCCATTTATCCGCCGCGAGTTCCGGCGCAGCTTCGCCGAGCAATTTGTATTGCGGCTCGCGTTTTCGCAGGAAAGTAAGAATTTGGGCGCGCGATCCGGCGTCTCGAAATGCGGTATTGAGCGCATCTTTCGCGGCTTTCACTTTTTGCAGAGCTTCCGGTTTGCGCCCGGTTTCAATCAAAAACGTAACTAATTTGTCGGTCGCCAGCCAGTATAAATCCGGCTGATTGACGTGTGATCCGGTTTCGCGCAGATTTTCCAAAACCGTTTCGGCTTTTTGTTTCGCGCCCGCTACGGCGTGAATTTCAAACAGTTTCATCGCCAATTCGTAAACGTCTTTGACGAGCCGCTTGTTGGAACCCGGATCGGAAAGCGCGGGTTTTGCGGCGAGCAGCGCGGATTCGGCGTGAAATGCGGCGCGTTCGGTTTGTCTCGCGGCGATGTAGTTTTCCGCCATTTCACTTTCAATCAAAACGCGCTCCGCGACTTTCACGGGCGCGTTTTTCAAATATTCTTTTAAGAGCGCTTCGGCGTCATCGAAATTCTTGCGGCGCACGGCTGTAACGGCGGCAATCGAACGCGCGGTTTGTGATTTTTCGCCGTCTTTTTCCGGCAAAGCGAGATATTTTTTCATCGTTTCGCCCGCGCCGTCGGTGTTTGTCGCCAGCAATTGCAGCATTCC
>DASVRD010000161.1:0-52670 GCA_036388775.1 Pyrinomonadaceae bacterium
CGCCGCAGATTCCTTCGGCTTGCAATGTTGTCAAATCAATTTCGATTGCTTGCTTTTCGCCGTTTCGTAAAACTATTTTCGCGGTTTCAATGACTTTGGCTTCGCCCGCGCCGCCGCCGATTGTCCCGAAAATTTCGCTCGTTTCACAAACAATCATTTTTGCGCCGATTTCGCGCGGCGTTGAGCCTTTCGTCTCGATAACGGTCGCCAAAACCGCCGCTCCATTTTGCCGCAAAATTTCAGCCAACCGGCGAAAGAATTCCATTGTCCTGCGTAACTAATTCCAATTCATCTGCGCGAACCGGCGCGGGCGGTTTCGGCGTCGGCGATTCGTTTTTTACTTGTTCAATCGCCATCAAAATCGCTTCGGGCGTGGCGGGCAAAGCGAGCGGAACATATTCGACTCGCTCGCCGAAAGCTGCAATTGCCTCACGAATCGCTTCGCGCACCGAAATCGCCAGCATCAAAGGCGGCTCGCCGACGGCTTTGCTTCCGTAAATCACGCCGTTTTGCGGCGCGCGTTCGAGCAGGCTGACGTTAAATTTTTCGGGAATCTCGCCAACGGTCGGAATTTTATAAGTGCTGGGCGAAAATGTCCGCAATCGTCCTTCATCGTCCCAAACAAGCTCTTCCATTGTCAGCCAGCCCATTCCCTGAACAAAACCGCCTTCGATCTGCCCCAAATCAATCAAAGGATTGAGTGATTCGCCGACATCGTGAACGATGTCAACCTGCCGCAAACGGAACGTTCCGGTAAAACCGTCAATTTCGACTTCGGAAACAGCAGCGCCGTAAGCGAAATAATAAAACGGTCTGCCGGTGTTGGTTTTTACGTCCCAATGAATATTCGGTGTGCGGTAATATCCGGTCGCCAAAAGGCTGATGCGCTGTTGATACGCCTCTTTCACGGCATCTGTAAAGGAAACGCGGTCTGACGGATAATCGCGCGAATAAATCCAATCGTTTTCAAAAACAAAATCTCCGGCAGCGCCGATGTTAAGCATTTTGGCTGCGACAGGCGTAAGTCTGGCTTTGATTTGTTCGCAGGCATCTTTGACAGCTTGCCCGTTTAAATCCGAGCCGCTCGAAGCTGCTGTTGCCGAAGTGTTCGGAACTTTGTCAACGGCGGTCGGTGACATACGAATTTTTTCAACGGAAACGCCAAGCGTTCGCGCCGCGACTTGCAGCATTTTCGTATGCAAGCCTTGTCCCATTTCAGTGCCGCCGTGATTTAATAAAATGCTTCCGTCGGTGTAAATCAGCAAGAGCGCGCCCGCTTGGTTGTAAACGGTTTTATTAAACGAAATGCCGAATTTTACAGGCGTAATCGCCAGCCCGCGTTTTTTATAAAAATTGCTGCGGTTAAATTCAAAGATTTCCTTTTTCCGTTCGGAAAAATTCGCGTTTGATTTAACTTCGCTCCAAACGCGCTCGATTCGGTTGTCGAAAATCTCTTGTCCGTAAGGCGTCGTGTTTGTCTCGCCCGCGCCGTGATAAAAATTGCGTTCGCGCGCAACTTCGGACGGTAAATCTAAAGCTCTCGCAATTCGGTCAATGATGTCTTCGATGACAATCATTCCCTGCGGTCCGCCGAAACCGCGAAAAGCCGTGTTTGAAGTTTTGTTTGTGCGGGCGATTCGTCCAAGAACCTCAACGTGGGGAATGTAATAAGCGTTATCAATGTGAACCATCGCGCGCGACAAAACCGGCGGCGATAAATCCAGACTCCAGCCGCCGTCGGCGAAAAGCTCGCACAAAAGAGAAATCAGTTTTCCGTCCCGGTTAAAACCGACTTTATAACGCGCCAAAAAACCGTGGCGTTTTCCGGTCAAAATCATATCCTCGTGACGGCGCAGACGAACCCGCGCGGGACGCCCGGTTTTATAAGCCGCCAGCGCGACAATCGCCGCATAAGGATTAGCCTGCGATTCTTTGCCGCCGAACGCGCCGCCCATTCGCAAAACCGTGACGTTGATTCGATTGCCCGGAATTCCCAACACGCGCCCGACAATGATTTGCGTTTCGGTCGGATGCTGCGTCGAAGAATAAACTTGATAATTGCCTTCGGAATCGGGAAGCGCCCAGGACGTTTGAGTTTCGAGATAAAAATGATCCTGCCCGTTCATCTCGACTTCGCCCGCGAGCCAATAATCCGCCGCGTTTTCCGGCTCGCCGCGTTTCATTATCGTCGGAATTGTCAGAAAACTGTCTTTTTCAATTGCCTCTTTAATCGTCAAAACCGGCGCGAGCGGTTCGTATTCGACGACGACTCGTTTTGCCGCTTCGCGCGCTGCGTCTTCTGTTTCGGCTGCAACCCAAACGACGGCTTGTCCCCAATAAGAAATTTCTTCAATCGGAATCAGCGGTTCGTCGTGAATTATTGTTCCGGTGTCATTTTCGCCCGGAATGTCGGCGGCGGTCAAAATTGTCACAACGCCCGGAATTTCAAACGCCGCGCTCGTATCAATCGCTAAAATTTTAGCTCTCGCGTGCGGCGCTAAAACCGGATAAAGCGACAGCATTCCGGCTGGCTGCCGCTGGTCGTCGGTGTAAACGGCTCTGCCCGAAACGTGATGCGCGGCGCTCTCGTGCGATATTGGCTGTCCCGCTTTGCTCATCAAATCGCCTCCATTTCGACAAAGAATTTTTCAAACAAATTCGCTACAAGCAGCTTGCGATAATCGGCGCTGCCGCGAACATCAGTCAATGGCTTGAAAGAGTTTTTCAATTGTTCTTTTGCATCGCGAACGGTTTCCAGATTCCACGTTTTGCCGATCAACCAATCTTCAACGGCATTAGCGCGCGCCGGAATCGCAGCTACGCCGCCGTAAGCGAGCCGGGCTTTGACAATTCGATTTTCCCGGTTTAAATCAATCGCAAACGCTGCCGCGACAATGCTGATGTCGTCGGTTCCGCGTTTGCCCACTTTGTAGGATTGTTGAATGCGGCGCGCGGCATCGGCGGAAATTAATTTCAATAATTTAACCGAAACTATAATTTCGCCCGCTCGCAAATCGGTTTCCCGGTAGCCTCTGAAAAAATCTGCTAATAAAATTGTCCGCTCACCGTTTGCGCTTGCCAATTTCAATTCGGCGTCGAGCGAGAGCAAAACGGGCGGTAAATCGCCAATCGGCGAAGCCGTGCCGACGTTTCCGCCAATGGTAGCGCGGTTTTTAATTTGTCTGGCGGCAAACCAATGCAGCATTTCGTCGAGACCGGGAAACACGCCTTTTAGCTTTTCTTCAATGCGAGTCAATGAAACAGCCGCGCCGATTTCGACAAATTCATCGGTTTGAATCAAAGTTTTTAGCTCGACAACGTTTTCGGTCGAAATCAAAATTGGAAATTCTTTGGTGTGCCAGCTAAATTCCAAACCTAAATCGGTCGCGCCAGCAACCAAAACAGCTTCGGGAAATTGTTCGAGCAAATTCAAAACTTCTTTAAGCGTTGTCGGACGATAAAATTTTTGTCGGCTTGTTTCATAAACGAACGAATCGTTTTCCAGATTTGCGACATTCAATTTTTCGCTGAATCGGTCTTCAATTTTTGTCAAACGCTCGGCGGCGCGGCGAATCGGCAAATACCCGGTGCAGCGGCAAAGATTGCCTTCGATTGCGGCGTCGGTTATTTTGCCTTCGTAATAAGCCGCGAACATACTCATCACAAAACCCGGCGTGCAATAACCGCATTGCGAACCGCCGGTTTCGATCATCGCCGTTTGAACCGGATGCGGTTTTCCGTTGCCGATTCCTTCGACCGTGACGATTTCGCGTCCGGCGACCGCTCCGAGCGGAATCAAACAACTGTTGACGGCTTGAAAACAGGGAATTCCGTTTGAGCTTTCGCCGATTATCGCTACCGTGCAAGCGCCGCAATCGCCGTCTCCGCAGCCTTCTTTTGTCCCGACGCGCCCGTTGTCGCGCAAAAATTCAAGCAAAGTCATTGTCGGCGACAAATCGCCGAAAACCAGCTTTTCGCCGTTGATGGTGAACGTCAAATGTTTGTTCGGATTTTGATTCATCTTTCAGCCGTTTGACCGAGTTATTGACAATTTACGCTCAAAAGCATTTTGTCGCAATCGCAATTTGTGCGTTAAAGTAGCTGACGATGTTACAGGCGTTATTTATTTTATTCGCTTTGCTGGCGGGCGTGGCGGTCGCTTTACAAACCGGAGTCAATTCCCAGCTCAGATTTTGTCTCAACAATCCGCTTCAAGCCGGATTCGTTTCGTTCGCAGTCGGAACGCTCGTCCTGGCAATTGTCGCGGTTCCGCAGGGAACTCGCTGGAATTTTGGGGAAATCATCGGTTTTCCGTGGTGGGTTTGGACGGGCGGATTGCTCGGTGCGTTTTTCGTCATTTCGGCGATTTTGCTCGTTCCGCGTTTCGGCGCGGCGACTTATTTGGTTTTAAATTTAACCGGGCAAATGATTACGGCTTTAATTCTCGATCATTACGGATTGCTCGGTTTTCCGGTGCAGCGAATCAGCTTTTTGCGCGTCGTCGGCGCGATTTTGCTTGTTTTGGGCGTCGTTTTGATTCGCAGATTTTAATTTGCTGTATTAAAAATTTCATCAAAAAAAAAGAGAGCTTTTTCGGCTCTCCTTTTTCTTTTTGATTCTCCGGCGTCTTTATTTATTAGCCTGCAAAGTCCCGCCTTTGAGTTGTTTGAGCAGCTCTTCGACTGCGACTTCGAGCTGTCGGTCGCGTCCGGCGAGGTTGTCTTCGGGCATATTATCAACTTTGATGTCGGGTTGGACGCCTGTATTTTCGAGATTTGTCCGCGCTTTATCCGCGAGATAAACTCCAATTCCGGGAGTGCGAACCGTCGAACCGTCTATCAACGTGTAACTGCCCGTGCCGATAACTGCTCCCATTGTCGGCGTCCCGATAACTTTACCCAAGCCTAAAGCACGGAAGCCAGCCGGAAACATTTCTGCATTAGAAGCCGAACGCCAGTTTTGCAAGACGACTTTAGGTCCGAAGAAACCGGCGCTCGGGCGCGTCGTCGGCTCAGTCCCGCGCGGGTGCCAGACTTGATATTGACGTTGAACCAACATGGCGAGCAATTCCTGTTCGATGTTGCCGCCGCCGTTCCAACGCTGGTCAATAACCATCGCTTCCTTATCACGGTACTCGCGCAGCTCTTTCTCAAACTTGCGTAACGACGGCTGATTCATCGCTTGAATATGAATATAGCCGATGCGCCCGTTTGAGAGTTTGCTGACCGTTTCACGACGCTCTTTGACCCAACGGTCATACCGAAGCTGGCTGTAGTTGCCCATCGAAGTCGGTTCGATCCGAGTGCGCCAAGCGCCTTCTTCTGACGGTTTATTGTTGAATGTCACGGCGACTTTGCGATTGAGACGGTAATTGAGCATTTGCCAGTACTCATCGCCCGCGCGAACGGGTTTTCCGTCAATAGCGATTAAATAATCGCCGACGTTTACTTTTACCCAATCTTTGTCTGACGGACCTTCTTCATAAACGTGCGTCACGCGATAGCGACCCGTTTGCGCATCCGGTTCTAATTCAAGACCGAGATGCCCGGTCGAAGCTCCGCCGGGTTGACCGCCCGGAGGCGGCGCTGCTCCGGTGTGAGAGGCATTTAGTTCACCGATCATCTCGTTAACGATGTTCAAAAGCTCCTGGCGGTCGCCGACGTATTCAACGAGCGGTCGGTATTTAGCGCGCATCGCGTCCCAATCCGTGCCGTGCATTTTCGGGTCGTAAAAGCGATATTTCATCGTGCGCCAGGCATCGTCAAACATTTCAGCCCATTCAGCGGGACGGTCAATTTTGACTTTCGCCGTAAAGTTAATCCGGCGACGCTGCGCGGCTGTAGCCGAACTCGACGGCGGCGCAGAGCTAGCTGAGGCGCCCGGCGGGAGCGGCGGCGGCATAGCGACTGAATAAACATAATCGCCTTCCTTAAAGAAAAGCGTGCGGTTGTCGCGCGATACATTCAGATTGGAAATTCCTCCGCCCGGTCCGCCCTGTTGTTGTTGTCCGGCTCCTTCACCGCCCGGCGCTGTTCCGGCGGCAATTCGAGTCAGCCGTTTGCCGTCGTCCTGAATCGAATAAATGACCGGAACGTTTGCTAATCCCGCCGGTTCACTCGAAACAAAAACGATGGTTTTGCTGTCGTTTGAGATGTTGTAGTTTGTCACGGCGAAAGGCATTCGTGTGATCTGCCGAGTGCGGCGTTTGAGTCCAGCCCAATCAATGTTAATCGGTTTCGCGGGCTGTCTTGTCGCCGTTTGATTAGCTCGCGGCGCAGCGCCTGCCGCGCCTGTTTCGCCCGCTGTTTGCTGCGCTGTTGCTTGCGCGGCTTCCTGTTCGGCGCGCTCTTCCGGGTCGTCCGGGTCTCGGTCTAATTTTTCCAGCGCAACCGAGTAAATCTGTACCGAAGGTTGACCGGCATTAAAAGAACTGGATTCGATTCGTTGAAAATAGAGCTTGCGACCGTCGGGAGAAAATCTTGCCGCCGTGTCGCTGAAAGAATCGAATGTCGCCTTTTTCTCTTCGCCGCCGGTTGACGGAACAATATAAATATCGGTTGTGCGCGTAAAATCGGGTTTTGAAAAAGCAATCCATTTGCCGTCCGGCGACCAATTGGGCAAGCCGATTGATCCGTGTTGTGACGCGCTAAGCTCTTTCGCCTGTTTGCTGGCAACATTGACGACGCGGAGCTTGTTGTCCGAAGAAGTGAAAGCAATTTGTGCGGAATCAGGCGACCACGAATAAGAGAATTTAAGCTCATCCAAATCCGTAATTTTCTGGGCTTCGCCCGCGCCATCCGAAGCGACGACATAAATTTCCTCGCGTCCGCTGCGGTCGGAAACAAACGCAATCCATTTGCCGTCGGGCGAATATTCGACGTTTCGGTCGCGCCATTGACTGTCGGTGATTTGGCGTAAATCACCTTCTTCGACCGGAGCCGTGAATATTTCACCATGAATCGAGAGGACGACGCGGCGCGAATTAGGAGCTAAAGCGTAGTCGTCAACCTGAGAACTGTAATCACGAATTTCGCTTAAGCTTTCCTGCGTTTCGGCATTAATATCGAGCTTGATAGGAGTCACTCGTTTGCTTGCCAAATCGAGTTTATGAATTCCGAAATCGTGTTCAAAAACAATTGTTTTACCGTCGGTGCCGATTGACGGAAAACGTACGTCGCCGTTTTTAAAAGAGGTGACCTTTTCAGCCTTGCCGCCGCTTTCTGAAATCCGCCAAATGTTGGTTAAACCTCCGGTGTCGCGGTCGCTGACAAAATAAATAAACCCGTCGCGCGCCCACATCGGATACGAATCCATTCCATCAAAATCGGTGAGATTTGTGAAACGCCGCGCCGCGACATCCATTACAACCACATCCGATTGCATCGAGCCGCGATAGTATTTGCGCCAATAAGATTGGGCTTTTTGATTAAAAGCGAGCCGCTTTCCGTCGGGCGAATAAGAGCCTTGCACGCCCATATCAACGCCCGCGTTCGTCGGCATTCCGCCTTCGACGCTGACAACATAGAGCTTTCCGGCGAAATCCTCGCCGCGATTGCTGGCGAAAAGAATGCCGCGTCCGTCTGCCGTCCAATTTAAAACCGAATCTTCCGCCGAATGCGAGGTCAACTGTTTCACAGTTCCGCCCGCCGCGGGCATCAAAAATACATCGAGATTTCCATTGCGGTCGCTCGAAAAAGCGATCCATTTTCCATCGGGCGAGAAACGCGGATAAACGTCTCTCGATTTGTGCACGGTGAGACGCTGAATGTTTTGTCCGCTTTCGTCAGCCGTCCACACGTCGCCCAAATAACTGAACGCGACGCGACCTTGGTGATAATGCGGATAACGAACCAGCCGCGCCTCTTTTGCGATTGCAACCGTAGAAGTGGCAAAAAGCGCCGCGATTGCCAACAGGTAAATTTTTTTCATCATCTTTTAAAATACTCAGGAATGAGTTGTAGGTTGTGCGCGCAATTGTAGATGAGTAAGTAAGCCAAATCAAGCGTTCGGCGAAATATCTTTAACGCTTTGAAGAAAAAAGAATTACTCGAATACATTGAAAAGAATCGGGCGACTCGGCGCGGCATCGGCAACGAAAGCGGCAGTTTGCAAATTAAGAAGGTAAACGCCTTCGGCAACAGTTTCCGGCACAAAAATCAATTCTGTGATTGTGTTGTTGATTAGACTTGCAGAGTTTATTTCAAACTCGCCTTGTCCGATGTTCCAGAAAATGCGGTGATTCGAGAGCTTGCCTTCATCAAAAATGCGGTCAATCGAGGGCAAATCAACCAGCAAATGTTTAAAGCCCGATTTGACAATAAACTTCATTGCATCGGTCGAGAAAAAAGGCGGAATTTCTTCATTGTATGTTTGAGCGAGCTTGCTGTCATCGTTGGGCAAAGTGCGAATTATTAACGCTTGCAGCCAATTTTTATCAGCTTTTTTTAAAGCATTTTCCAAAGATTTCTTGGTAATAAATCGGTCTGATTCGTTTACCTCAATCGAATATCTTTCGCCCGACAAAACGGCGTTTTCCGGCTCAATCGAAATTAGTGTTGCCGGAATGAAGGCGTCTTTTAAACAATCGTGAATCGAAATTCGCTCGCGCGTGATGTGTCCGATTGATTCGGTGTGCGTGCCGTTGCAATGCGGAATCAAGCTGATTTGCTCGAAATTACAGCTTCCGCCGCGTCTCGTATCGCCGATTAAATCACCGGCTTCGCAAGCCTTTGACGCTGCTTTTTCCACTCCGTAAGCGTTTGGCTGCGCGCCTTTGAAATCGAGCGGAATTGAAATATGAATCGGCGAATCGTGTTTGATTTGATAAACGCGATTATTGATTTTTACGGAAAAATTCATTTCTCTAATTTTGCATAACGACGAACCGGGAGCGCAATGGGCATTTGAAATCCAAACGCCGAAAAGTCATACTAGCACCCGACACCGGATTGGATTTATGGAAAATAAAATTGAAGCAATTGTTGACGAATACCGCGTTCGCCGTCTCAACCGCCGCGAATTTTTTCTGCGCTTGATCGCCGTCACCGGCACTTACGCCACGGCGCAATTGTTTTTGGAACAAAGCGGATTGGCGGCGACGCTCGTTTCGGAAGTTGAATCGCAGCAGGCAAACGTTGATTCCGGCACTGTTGAATATCCGAGCGGCGACGTTAAACTGACCGGCTATTTGAGCAAACCGAAAAACAAGGGAAAACATCCGGCAATCATCGTCATCCACGAAAATCGCGGGCTAAACGACCACACGAGAGACGTTGCGCGCCGCTTTGCTGCCGAAGGTTACGTCGCGTTAGCCGTTGACGCGCTTTCGCGCAAAGGCGGAACGGCTGCTTTTGAAACGCCGGAAAAAGTGCGTGAAGCGTTTGCCGCAATTTCCTCTGCGGACGTAATGAAAGACCTCAACGCCGGACTCGCATTTTTAAACACGCATCCGAACGTCAAGAAAAACAAACTGGCTTCAATCGGCTTCTGTTGGGGCGGCGCTCGCTCGTTTCTGCTCGCCACGGAAGCCAATCAACTGCAAGCGGCGGTGGTTTTTTACGGAACTGCGCCGACCGAAGAACAGCTTGCCAAAGTTCATTGTCCTGTTCTCGGAATTTACGGCGAAACCGACGAACGCATCACTTCAAAAGTGCCGGAAGTCGAAGCGGCGATGAAAAAACTTAAAAAGACATACGAATACAAAATCTATAAAAGCGCGCCGCACGCTTTCTTTAACGACACCAACGGCGAACGATACAAACCGGAAGCTGCCAAAGAAGCCTGGGCGCAAACGCTAGCATTTTTGAAGAAAAATTTGAAGTGATTAGGATTCAGGAAGGATTATTCGGATTATTAACCAATAATCCTTCATTTTCATAAAGAGGTTTTTCAAATAATCTTGAGCCTAATCATTTGTTCTCAGATTGCTTAACATTAAAACATCTATCTGATTCATCCCAATAGATGTTTTCTTTGTTTTGCTCCCAAATCTTTTGCCATCTTTCCTTTATTTTCTTCCTACCGTGTTTTTTAATATATTTTCGGAGAATGGCTTCGCCGGTTGAATCTTTATCGTCCCCGCGTTCAAGAAACTCATCCCAACCTAGACCTGAAATAGTTGTGTTTTTCCAGCTTGCATCAGTGAAAAAGTCGGTTAAAATAGCCAAAGCCAAGTCCCCAATACTTACCTCATACCAATAATCTAAAACGTGACGGTTAATCTTAGTTTCGTCATCAAGTTTGCCGATTAGGAAAGGAATCGAATCTTTGCCGTTTGCGATTAAATCATCAATTATGGGCAATTGGTTATATTCTTTGTCCTGAACTCTACCTTTTGGAGCGATGCGTTCTAATTTGGATAAATCAATTTGACTTAAATCTTTTTTAGGCAAAATGTGTGGTTGAGTTGGCAAAATTTCAGCCTTCTGGATTTTAGAAGTGGTACAATTTGATACGAGTAGAATAGTAATGATTAACAACGTGACCTTGTTATTTGAGCTATTCATAACAAATAATTCTCCTAATTTAAATTAGTTCCAACCTCTGAATCACTTCCTTCAAATCAATTTTGCCTACATCTTCAGTTTCCGCGCAAATTTCCATTAACAATTTATCCTGCGCATTGCCTTTTTGTTTGGCGATTGTGTAGGGCAAATCTTCGCGGAAAGTGACCATTGAATATTTGGAGAAATAATCGGGAAAGGTTTGTTCGAGCTTGGTTTCAAGCTCTCTTTTTCTGACAAAAACCGGATCGGCAACCGCGTCGCGCATTTCGTAAAAATTTTCTTCCGCCATTTCGGCAATCGCATCGGTGTTCGGTTTGCGTTCTTTCGTGAATTCATCAAAAACCGTTTCCCATTCCGCTCCGTGTTTTTCTATTAAAGAATCCAGAACGCGGCAATCTTCAAACGATGCGTTCATTCCTTGCCCGTAAAAAGGCACAATCGCGTGCGCCGAATCGCCGAGCAGCAAAGATTTGCCGGCGACATTCCACGGAAAACATTTGATTGTTCCGAGGTTGCCGATTGGATTTGCGAAAAAATCTTCAACCAGAGTCGGCATCAACGGGATTGCGTCGGCAAAATTTGTTTCAAAAAACCGCACTAAAGATTTTTCGTCCGTTAATTGCTCAAAACTGTTTTCGCCTGTATGCGCGAGAAAAAGCGTGCAGGTAAAGCTGCCGTCGAAATTAGGGAGCGCAATCATCATAAACGCACGTCGCGCCCAGATGTGCAAAGCGTTTTTCTCCATCAAAAAACCGCCGTCGTCGCCGGGCGGAATGTGCAGTTCTTTGTAGCCGTGTTCAAGCCAGCTTTGCGAAAAATTAAAACGCGGAACGCCGCCGTTGAGCATCGCGTTTCTTACGGCTGAACCTGCGCCGTCTGCGGCGATTAAAACGTCGCCTCTGATTGTTCTGCGCCCGCCCGCCGTTGCGCTTTCAACGATTGCTGTGCCGGTGGCGCTGTGAAAATTAACGCATTTCTGATTGAAACGAAATTTAACGCCGCTTTTCCCGGCTTCATTCATCAACGCAATATTTAAACCGCCGCGCGAAATCGAATTGATATATTCGCCCTGTCGCCCGCTATACGGAAGCAATTTCGTTGCGCCGTCAGGAGCGTGAATCATACGCCCGCGCATCGGCACGGCTTCGCGGAGCATATATTCGTCCATTCCGACATCGCGCAAAGCGGCAATTCCTCGGTCGGACAAAGCCAGATTTATTGAACGCCCGCCCGCCGCGCCGGTTTTTCGCATATCGCCGCGCGATTCGTAAATCTCAACTTCAAGCCCGCGCCTTGATAGATAAATTCCCAGCAGCGAACCAGCCAACCCGGCGCCGATGATAATAATTTTGGACATAAATCGAAAATCAAATAAAAGCGTAAGTCAGCAAACCGCAAATAATTGTCATTAAGCATAACGCTCCTATAAAAATTACGTCTGCGGCGCGCTCGACTTTATATTTGCGGCGGCTGCCTCTTGTGCGCAGAGCAAAATAAGAGAGCAGGCAGGAAATGAGAAAAGCGGAAGCATCCACTACCAATAAATCATCGCCGATAGTGTTGATGCTTATTAGCGCCGGGATAGCTCGAAACAAACCGATGACAGTCAAACAAACTCCGACCATTGCCGCCGAAACCGTGAAAATATGAATACAAATGTCGTTTTCAAGCTCTTCTTTAGGCATTGTTTTGATTTGCTCCACCTTGATTAACGATTTCCGTTAACAGACGTATTTGCTCGCGTTGCATTTGTACGAGTTCGAGCCATTTCTCATCTCGCAGTTCGTCCAATTTTTCGTGCAAACTCAAAATTTCAAGCTCAGCCTTTAAATTCACTTCATAATCGTGTGCCGCGTCCGTGCGGTCCTTTGCCGTCTGCCTGTTTTGCGACATCATAATAATCGGCGCTTGAATCGCGGCAAGCATCGAAAGAAATAGATTCAGCAAAATATACGGATACGGGTCAAATGCTTCGCCGCTTCGTGCCAGAATTAATGAGTTAAGCAACACCCAGAAAATCAGAACCGATCCGAAAATAATAATAAAGGTCCAAGAACCGCCAAATGACGCCACTAAATCGGCGAGCCTCTGACCGAAAGTCAGACGGCTCTCAAATTCGTGGTTGACGTTGTGGCTGACGTGCGAGCGCTCAAGATAATGACTCACGACTTTTTGCTCGCGCTCAGGAAGCGAATCAATGCCGTTGCGAAACCGTTTTTCGACAAATTTCTGCAAGTGATTATTCATAATTTAATTTCTCAAACACACTTTTAAAATTTCAGCAAAACGAAACACATCCATAAACGAATTATAAAGCGGTACCGGCGCGACGCGAATCACGTCCGGCTCGCGCCAATCGGCATAAACTCCTTTTTCGGAAATGGAATTGAATAAATTTTTATCTGCATCTTGAACGCGAATCGAAAGCTGACAGCCGCGTTCGTCGGGATTTGAAGGTGTGATAACGGAAATCCTTTCGTCTCTGATTTCTTCGAGCAGAAATTCCAAATATGCGGTCAGCTTTTTCGATTTTTCGATTAAATTTTTCATACCGGCTTGTTCAAAAATATCGAGTGACGCTTTCAAAGCCGCAAGCTGAAAGATCGGCGGATTCGATAATTGCCAGCCTTCCGCGCCGCGCAGCGGAACAAATTTTGAACCCATCAAAAATCTGGTTTCTTTGTCATGTCCCCACCAACCGGCGAAACGCGGCAAATCGAAGCTTTCGGCGTGCTGTTCGTGAACGAAAACGCCCGCGATGCTGCCCGGACCGGAATTGAGATATTTATACGAACACCATGCGGCAAAATCCGCGTTCCAATCGTGCAGCTTTAATTCCACATTTCCCGCCGCGTGCGCCAAATCGAAACCGACAATTGCGCCGATTTCGTGTCCGGCTTTTGTAATTCGCTCGAAATCGTATTTTTGCCCGGTGTAATAATTGACGCCGCCGAGCATAATCAGCGCAATCGAATCACCGTTTTCGTGAATTGTTCGCTCGATGTCTTCGGTTCGCAAAAGCGCCTCTCCAGAGCGCGGCTTTAATTCGATTAAAGAATTTTCTATTTCAAAATTATGAAATTTTATCTGAGATTGCACTGCATATTGATCCGACGGAAACGCGCCGGCTTCGATCACGATTTTGTTTCGTTCCGGCGTCGGGCGATAAAACGAAACCATCAAAAGATGCAGATTAACCGTCAGCGAATTCATCACGACGGTTTCAATCGGTTTCGCGCCGACAATTTCAGCCATCTGCTCGGCGACAAATTCGTGATAGGGCAGCCACGGATTTTTGGCGTGAAAATGACCTTCAACGCCGAGCGTCGCCCAATCTTTTAATTCCTGTTCGATATAATTTCCGGTTGTTTTCGGCTGAAGCCCGAGCGAATTTCCGGTGAAATACAAAACGTCTTCGCCGTTCTGCTGTTTCGGAATATAAAATTTTTCCCGGAAACTTCTGAGCGAATCCTGAACGTCCATTTCAAACGCAAATTGCTCGGACGCTTCAAAATCTAATTGCATAATCAAAAATAAATCGGTAGAAATTCTTTAAAACTGTATTCTATAACAGACTATGCCGATTATCTGTTTTGAAGGAGCAAGCGCCGTCGGGAAAACTTCCGTATCAAAATATTTAAGCGAAAATTTTAATGCGTATGTCATCCCTGAAGTGAATTTGTTATTTCAAAGACCGACGAACGAGCCAAAGTTTTGGTATTTTGAAAAACAAGTCGAGAGATGGGAATTGGCGATCAAAGCCTCAAAAAATTATCAAATCGTAATTCTTGACAGCGACCCGTTTCAGCCGCTCTGGTATAACTGGGCATACAATTTTGATGTTTTACAATCGCTGGAATCAACCACCGATTTTTATCGTGAAAAACTGGCTGATGGTAAAATCGCTTTTCCCGACAAATATTTTATCTTGACAGTTAATAACGACGATTTGCGAAACAGAAAAATCAACGACGCTTCCCGAACGAGAAAGAATTTCGAGCGGCATCTGCGATTTATCAAGCCGCAGCTAGCTTTTTTTAGTTTTATAAAATCAATCAACAACGATTTAGTCGAATTTATAGAGAATAGAGAAGTCGAAAAGACAGCCGCAAAAGTTATAAATTCAGTTCCTCTTGAACATCCAAATCAAGATTCGTCGCTCGCATTGTTCGACGCCGCCAAAATCTGGCTAACTGAAACGCAGGCGGCAGATTTCACTTGAAATCAAACCCGCGACGAACGCCAATCCGACCGCCGCGCACGATTTATTGCTAGATTGATTTTGATTCGCGGAAATCGAATTGTTTTGAATTGAGTTTGCCGGAGCGTTTGTTTGAGTTTCGCCGACAGTTGCAACAGTCGAGACTTTTCCATCCGCCGCGATTTTGCGCACGCGAGTAATCGGATTTGAACGGGGCGGCAGATTTTTGTTTTCCAAAACATAAAGATTTTTGTCTCGCGCGTAAACTCCGGTTGGAATCCAATCTTTTTCGGATTGATAAAAAATTGAAATCTTTTTGTCGGGCGCAATTTTAATAATCGATTTGCTATTGTAATCAGCCGTAAAAACGTTATTTTCGCCATCAACCGTCAAACCGAACAGCATCGGATTAGGCGAGACTGCCGAAAGTTTTTGTTTGTCCGCGACAACCGAGATTTTATCGTCGGGCGCGGCTTTCCAAATTGATTCGGAGTTTTTAAAAAACAGCGCGCCGTCGGCTGCAAAGCTCATTCCGCCAAAGCTGTGCGGAACAATTTGCCGATCTGCCAATGCTTTTCGCTCATCGCCGAACAAAACTTTGACAGCTCCGTTCGGGTTTCTTTTCAGCAAATAAAACTCTTTAGGCTTTGTCTCGGTTTGACCGAAATAAAAGGCAGCTCCAGCCTCGTTTTTCCAGTTGCTGATGCCTTTCGGCGGAGTTTCAGTCCGCGCAAGTATGTATGAAAACTCGCCCTGCGGCATGATGCGCCATAACGAAGCCGAAAATTTTTGCGTTGACGGTTCGTAATGCATCTCTTCGCCCAACAGATTTCCGTCTCGGTCAAACGTCAATTCATGCGTGTGCTTTTCGGCGAAAATCGAGACTCTTCCTTCCGCGTCAATTTTCCAAACCCTTTCGAGGTCGCTGACGTAAATCCGATTTTGAGCGTCTACCGCAATAGCCCACGACGGATGCGCTGAAGCATCAAATACTAAAATAAAACCGCAGGCAAAAAACAGAAGAATTGGCAAAATTACATTTTTCATGGACTCGCTTTCGTTCCCTTGTCGGTTTCGCGCAAGCTAAACAAATAAAACTTTATCTAAATTCAGCCATTCCAGCGCCGCTCCGTGCAATAGTTTGGCTTTAGTTTCCTCGCCAAACGGCATTGACTCAATCAATTTTCCCGGCTCTAATTCACCGAGCGGAAACGGGTAATCCGTGCCGAGCGCAACTTTGTCCGCGCCCGCTAATTTAACCAAATAATCGAGCATCGCCGCTTCGTGAACGAGCGAATCGAACCAGATTTTCCCCAGATAATCGCGCGGATTACATTGATTATCGGCGGCGCACAAATCCGGTCGCACCAAAAAACCATGTTCGATTCTGCCGATTGTCGCCGGAAACGAGCCGCCGCCGTGCGCGAAACAGATTCGCAGATTTTTGCATTTTTCCAGCGTGCCGGAAAAAATCAGCGAACAAATCGCCCGCGAAGTTTCCGCGGGCATTCCGACGAGCCACGGCAGCCAGTATTTCTGCATTTCTCGCTCGCCCATCATATCCCACGGATGAATGAAAACCGCCATTCCCAATTCTTCGCAGGCTTTAAAAAAATCAAAAAACTGCGGCTCGCCCAAATTTAATTGATTGACGTTTGAACCGATTTGCACGCCGACCAAGCCGATTTGTCTGCATCTTTCAAGCTCTTTAACGGCAAGCCGCGCGTCCTGCATCGGAACGGTTCCTAGACCGATGAAACGTTTCGGATGTTTCGCGACGATTTTTGCGAGATCGTCATTCAAAAACCCGGCGATTTCCGCCGCGTCCGCAGCTCGCGCCCAATAGCTGAACATCACCGGAACGGTTGAAAGCACCTGCACTGAAACGCCGAATTGTTGGCATTCCTCAAGTCTTTTTTCCGCGCTCCAGGTGTTTTCGTCAATTTCGCGAAAAAATTTGCCGTCGTCTTTGAGCATTCTGGCGCAACACGGTTTGTGATGTTCGAGCCTGATAAAACCGCCGTAGCCGAATCGCTGTTTCCAAGCCGGAATTTCTTTCGGCAAAATATGCGTGTGAACGTCAATTTTCAGCATCTTTTATCGTTGGAGCGTAAAAATAATTGCTCTTTTCGCGCTGCAAATTTATCAAACCAGCCGCTGTGTTTTTGAAACCGCATCGGGCGTAAAAATCTTGCAGATGCGGCTCGTAATCAACGTGAATCCATTCAATCCCGCGATTCTTCGAAGCGATTGCCGCGTGTTCCATTAACTTTGTCCCGACGCCGCGCCGCCTGAATTCGGGATGAACCGTCGTATCCAAAACAAAAGCGTGAGTTCCGCCGTCCCAAGCCAGATAAACAAAACCAATCAAGCGCTCCGAATGATAAGCGCAGACAAACGCCAGGCTGCGTTCGAGAACCGGGCAAAAATCCGTCGGCTGATGATTTTGCCAGGAATCTGCAAACAGCAGGTTTAATTCGTCGTTTGTAACCGCCGGATTAACTCGATAAATTATTTCAGACTCATTCATCACTGTTACGGCTCATAATTCCAAGCCGCTTCGGGCAAGTTTCTGACAATTTCGCGCGGATTTTTATTCGCTAAACATCTCGCTTTTCCTGCTTCTCATCTTTTGGCGAAGTGTTTTTAGTTTTTTCGTCGTGAAGTTTTTTCGCCTTCATCAAAGACAGACACAGCTCGCGCAATTGGTCAACCTGTTTCAAGCGCCTAGTTATTGCCTCGCTGGACATATCAACTTTTTTCATTTTTCCCCTTGAAACGCCTAATTAATTAACCGCCGATGGAGGCTGCATTATTGCGCCGCAGTTTTTGCAGGTTCGCAAATCTTCGTTTTCGTAAAAGCGTTTGAAAACGCCTTGAAACTGCGTCGTAATGTCTTCGAGCACGAAATATTCTTCATAAAGTTTTTCGTTGCAGTTTTCGCAAAACCACAGAAGTCCGTCTACTTCACCATTGCGCCGTTTGCGTTCGATGACCAGCCCGACCGTGTTTGCGCCGCGCACCGGATTGTGCGGGACGCGAGGCGGGAGCAGGAAAATCTCGCCTTCTCGAATCGGCACGTCAACGGCTTTGCCGTCTTCCTGGATTTTGACGGTAATATCGCCTTCGAGCTGATAGAAAAATTCCTCGCCTTCGTCCCAGTGATAATCTTTGCGGGAGTTAGGTCCGCCGACGACCATCACGATAAAATCATCGGCGTCGTAAGCGCATTGATTTCCGACCGGCGGTTTCAACAAATGGCGATGCTCGTTAATCCATTGATTTAAATTAAAAGGTCTTTGAATTGGCATAATAAAATCCTCTTTTCAGAATTCTAAAATTTTATTGACAGTTCGCCAATTGCGCGCCGTCGCAGGGGTTTTCAGTTTGTTGTCAATATATTTTTTGCCCAACAAACTGTCTGCTACGCCGTCGCGCAAAAGGCAGTAAACTTCGCGATTTCTGACGGCGAATTTTTCCATTTCGCGGTTGTTTGATAAAAGCATTTCTGCTTTTTCGTCCGACAATTTTTCGGACAAAAAGACGAGGTGAAAAAGCTTTTCATCGAATTCTTCACCAGCAAACGGATTGTTTTTAATCGCCTCTTTGATTTCTTCGGCGGAGCGCACCATCACGTTTGTTTTGAAAAATTCTTTTTCAACGGCTGATTCGATTTTGGAGGAGAGCTTATCACCGTCAGTTTCATCGGTTTCAAAAATCACGTTCCCGCTTTGAATATAAGTTTTGATATTTTGAAATCCGAGCGAAGCGAAAACTTCCCGCAATCTCTCCATCTTTATCGAAGTGCGCCCGCCGACATTTATTCCCCGCAGAAAAGCTACGTATTTAGTCATCTTTATTATCAAACCCGTCAATAATTTTCTCACAAACGCCTTCAGCAACTGCGATTAAATCCTTTATGCCAGCGATTGCATATCAATCACAAAACGATAGCGCACATCAGCTTTGATTGTTCGCTCGTAAGCCTCTTCGATTTGCTGAATCGGAATTATTTCGACATCCGAAGTAATATTATTATTAGCGCAGTAATCAAGCATTTCCTGTGTTTCCCGAATACCGCCGATCAATGAACCGGCAAGCATTCTCTGATTTGTAATCAGCGAAAAAGCATAAACTTCCGCGGGTTTATCCGGCGCGCCGACCAGCACCATCGCTCCGTCGCGTCGCAGCAGATTGAGATACATATTCAGATCGTGCGGCGCGGAAACGCAGTCGAGAATGAAATCAAATTTGCCGGTCAGAGGCGCCATATTTTCGGGGTTTTTTGTCACGACAAAATTGTGCGCTCCGAGATTTCGCGCATCTTGTTCTTTTGAGGGCGATGTGCTGAAAACGGTTACGTCGGCTCCCATCGAAACCGCGAGCTTGACGCCGATATGTCCAAGACCGCCCAAGCCGACAATCCCGACTTTCTGCCCGGCGCGAACGTTAAAGCGTTTCAGCGGCGAATAAGTCGTAATTCCGGCGCAGAGCAGCGGAGCGATATTGGCGAGATTTTCTTTGGCGGAAATCTTGAGCGTGTAGTCTTCATCAACCACAATTTGCGCGGAATAACCGCCGAAAGTCAGCGTTTTTTCGTCCATTTCCGTGCCGTTATAAGTCTGAACCAGATGCTTCAGGCAAAACTGTTCAAAGCCGTCATTGCAGTTTTCGCACGTTCGACACGAGTCCACAAAACAGCCGACTCCGGCAACGTCGCCCACATTGAATTTTGTAACTTCCGCGCCGACCTGCGCTACGCGACCGACGATTTCGTGACCTGGAACCATCGGATAAAGTGAATTTCCCCATTCATTTCGCGCCTGATGAATATCGGAATGGCAAATGCCGCAATATAAAATTTCGATCAGCACATCGCGCGCTCCTAATTCTCTGCGTTCAAAATTAAACGGCTCAAATTTCGATTCCGGTCCCTGAACTGCATATCCTTTTGTCGGTGTCATCTGTTTCTACTCCTCTTGTAATTATAAAATTGATTTTAGCGGCAGAAAAAAAATAATCAAAGCATTAACTTTTAGCTTAATCGGATTTGAGATTTGCAAAGCCGATACACTCCCTGTTTTTTCAATGAAAACAGTATTGTAGAAAATTGTAGAAAGCGTTTTCAAAAAAATAAAAAAAGGCGCGGACAATTTATATGCCCGCGCCTTTTTTATTTTTCAGGTATTAACTACTTGCCTGTATTGACATATTGAATGCAATCGCCTTGATTCTTGAATGAAGAACCATCAGCACGTTTTAAAGTCTTCCAACCACCATTTTTGCAACCTTCCTGAGTTGTTGCGGTGCGGTATGGTTCAAAGTTATAAGTATAACATTCAGCATTTTCGCCCGTACCGTAACCAATGTAAAGCGCATCAGAAGCGGTAGTTAAAGCTGGATTTCCGCTTCCTTGATTTAAACCGAATCCGCCGATTATAACGGCATCAGGATTCGCATCAACAATTGTCTGCCAAGTAACAAATGTATCTCTGTTTGGGGCAACATTAATCGGATTTGATGACCACCAAATAGCATTTCCGCCATTGTAGGCATCCCATGTCTGCCATACGCCACTTTGTACGGTGCCATTGTAGACAGGTTCATAAACTAATGTCGTGAAGCCACCTGGAGCATCTCCGTTAATATCAACCTGAAGGTTAATTGCAGTTACTTGTTGCGCTGAACCTGCTGTTCGGTAAGTGGAATATCCCATCTTATTAATTGCATCGAGTTGGGTGCCGACATGCTCAAAATTAAATAAGGTAACTTTATCAGCGCTGGTTGGAGTCACTAATTCAAGACTACCGACACCGAGGGGCGGTGCACCCGGTCCCGTACGAAACGCGCCATTACCAGCAGCTCTAGTATAAAGAACCCACTCATTAGTCGGGGGAGTGTTCTCTGCTTGTCTCACAATATCTTCCTCAGTCACAACAACAGGATTGCAATAATCTACCGCTGCCTGAACTGCACGATTAACTAAATTGGTTGAAGCAAAAACGCCAACCATCAATGCTACTAAAAGAACTAAAAATGTAATTTTTTTCATAAAAGATTTTCCTCTGTTTTTTCGACTATGGTTTGAACCAAAGTCAGGGTTAATTATCAAAACCAAAGTGTAAAATTCAAACTAAAGATTTGAATTTGTGTGTAAATCTGTGTTGCTAATTGGATATGTTTCACTGAAATGGCTGATTGTTTAATATTTCAACTGTTTCTTAACCGAATTAACAAAACGATTTCCGTTTACTTCAGAAAGTTCAAGCCTCAAAAAAGCATAGAAACAATTAGTGAATTGTCTGCTTATTAGAATTTAGAATTTCAAAAGATAAATCTGTTGGAAAAGTTGAAACCTTTGATTTTCTGAAGTTGTCGCAAATTTATCAAGCTGATTAAGAGATGTCAAATCAATGCTCACTAGATTTTTGATTATGAGGCAAGGCTCGGTCAGATTGATATAAAAGAGATGTTTTAAATATTTAAAAGTCTAAATTCCCGTGTTTCAAAATAATAAGTTACAAATCCTTATTTAATGACATAAACATTCTATGCGCGGTTTTGTTTTGATTTTCACTTGAATTTAAATCTTGCAAAAACAACATATTAATTTGTGTTTCAATCAATTGTGGCAATAACTTTCAGTTCAATCGCAATCGGAGTGGGTAAGCAATTAATTTCAACCGTCGTTCGACATGGCAGATTTTCTCGAAAATACTCGGCGTATACTCGATTGTAAGTTTGAAAATCGTCACGCATATTCGTCAAAAAAACAGTCACGTCAACAATTTTCTCCCAGCCTGAGCCTGCTTCTTCCAAAATATAACGCACATTTTGAAACACCGAACGGCATTGAGCTTCGATGTCGTAAGAAATTATCTCGCCGTTTTCATTCAATTCAACACCGGGAATTTTCTTTGTTCCGCGTTCGCGCGGTCCCACGCCCGACAGAAACAACAGATTCCCGACACGCCGCGCGTGCGGATACAAACCGACGGGTTCGGGAGCTTTGGAAGAATTGATAATGTTTTCTTCGTTCATAAATTACAATCAACCTGAATTTATAGCCGAGTATCTTGAAAGTATCAAACTGCTGTTTATTTAGAGTGCCGGTAGCTTTTTCGCCGTCAACGTTCCCGTGCGGAGAAAGATTTCCGCAACAACCTTTATAACAGTGAAGGCAGCCGCGTCGGGTTTTATAACTTTAATACGCGGCGCTTGGCTGCAAAAAACTCGATAACCTTCCGCGGGTCGTGATAATATCCATGAGCATTCTGATTTTACAGGGTAAGCCTATACCGCTCGGCAGCATTTAACTAAAACGGACTTTCAAGAAATCTTAATGACATCTAACGCCAATCCATTCGGTGAGATCGCACTTTCGCTTTCGGGCGGCGGGTATCGCGCGGCTGCTTTTCATTTAGGAACGCTCGATATGCTCAGACGGCTCGGTTTGCTCGATTCGCTAAAAGTTATCTCAACTGTTTCGGGCGGAACCATCACGGGAATGTGGTATGCCGTCAGCGTTGCCGAAAGGAAGCCGTTTAACGAATTTTACGACTTGCTTTATGTATTCCTGCGCGAAAACAACGTCGTTGCCGGAGCGATTGAAAATCTCTCGACAAAAGCAGCCGTTCGCGCGCAGCCGAGCTTAATCAAAGGCGCAGCGGAGGTTTACGCTCATTCCGCCTTTTTAGGTGATCGCCGTTTGCGGTTATTGCTCGAATGCGAGGATGAGAGGCTCTCCGAGCTGATTTTCAATGCCACCGATTTCCGCAACGGCGTTTCGTTTCGCTTTGGCAAAAGCCGGAGCGTCGGAACCGTCGTCGGCAACAGATTTGCTCAAATTAACAAGGAAATCGCTGCCGATGTCAGGCTGGCGGATATTGTCGCGGCTTCTTCGTGTTTTCCTTCGGCGTTTGAACCGATTCGTTTCCCTGATGATTTTGATTGGGGACGAATCAGCCTGGAAACTGTTCGCGACAATCTCGATGCCGATAAAGCTCATCCGGTTTTTAACATTCCGGTTTGTTTGATGGACGGCGGCATTTTCGACAATCAGGGCGTTGACAGCGTTTTGGACGTGTACCACCGGAAAGGAAACGAGGTCGGGTTGTTTTTAATTTCCGATACAGACCGCCGGAGCGATTCCATTTACGATTTCCCGCCGGAGCGACAATATTTCCGCTTAACGTTTCGAGCGGTGGCGGCAATCGGCTGGATTCTGCTGATTGTTTCGCTCGTCACAATCATCAGCCTCGCTCTTTCGTTTGTTCGCGCTTTGTACAGACCCGATTTTTCCGTCCTCGAAGCGATATTTGTTTACATAATTCCGATTTTATTTGCCGCCGTGGTCGCCTTCGCATTGATCTGGCTGAGAGTGAAATTCATCGAGCTGCAGAAAACGGTGTACAATATGACGCGGTCGGATTTGTGGAAGTTTTTGCGGAATATTACCGTTTCCGAGCTGGTCAATTTGCTCGAAGCGCGCCTGTCGTCTTTAATCGCGATGTCGTCTTCGATTTTTATGAAACGGATTCGCGACCTTATTTACAAGGACGTTAACGTTTATCCGAAATATCAAAACAGAGTAAGATCAAATCTGATTTACGACCTCGTTGACGAAGCCCGCTACGGAGCGGCTGTGCATGAAAAGAATCTAATTCCGTCCGAGGCTCTGCGCGAATCGGCTGCAAAGGCAAAAGATTATCCGACAAATCTCTGGTTTTTTGACGAAAAAGATTTAAATAATTTGATAGCTTGCGGGCAGGCGACCGTATGTTTCAATATTCTCAGATATTTGCTCGAATGCCGCGCCGAAGAGCTGGCAAATCCGCAATCGCCTGCGTCGCATTTGTATCAGAGGGCTTTTGAATTGTGGCAGTCGTTAAATCAAGACCCGTTTTCTCTCAAACAAACGGAGTCGAAATAAAACTCCGGCGAATTGAAGAAGCATCGGCAATTCAGCGGACGAAAGACAAAAGGAGAAAGAAATGAGAGCCAGCACGACAAAAAACGGTTTGACGCTGCGCGTCATAGCCGGAACGCGCAACGCTATCCTGGCAATTGATTTGCAGGAAAATAAACGTCAGGGATGTCTCGGATTTTCAATTCAGCGAACCGATTTGGGAGCGGCGGAAAACCCGTTGCCCGAAAATCAAAGAAAATCCCAATGGCTACCGAATTTATTGCATTTTCCGAGTGTTCCTTTAAAAGAAGATCAGCATTTCGCAACCACCGACCAAGCTCCTTTGCAAAAGTTTCGCTGGGGCGATTACACGCTCGAACCGGCGCACACTTATCGCTACAAAGTCGTCCCGCAATACGGAAAACCCGGCGCTTTGACTACTCGCCCGGATTTGCAAAACGGAGTCGAGATCGAAATTACGACCGAAGACCCGAATAATGAAGAGACCGCGATTTTCTTCAATCGCGGCGCGGCGGCGAGTCACACTTTCGAGATGAAGTTTCCGAATCTGAAAACAATTGACCGCGAACCGGAAGACGACCGGAACGCCCGCACGGCAAAGCTGGTAGAAGCCGACACCGAAGAAGCAAATGAAGCGCGCGCCTGGCTTTCGATGGGGTTGGAAGAAGCGATTCTGGCGTTTTTGAGAAAAGCCGAAAAGGGCGACGCTCTGCACGCCGCGATTTACGAGTTTCAAAAACCCGAATTGCTTCAGGGAATCAAAGAAGCGGTCGAGCGGGGAGTTGACGTTCAGGTCGTCTATCATCGCCGTCAAAAAAACGAGAAGGATAAAACCGCTTCTAAAAACGAAGCCGCAATCAAAGCCGCCGGACTCGACGACGCCGCACTTGCCGCAAACAATCAAAAGCCGGTCGTCAAGCCGCGCAAAGCGAATCCGCAGGACGCCATTATGCATAACAAATTCGTCGTCCTGCTCAAAAACGATGGTGAAAAACCCGTTCCGACGGCGGTCTGGACTGGTTCGACAAATTGGACTGACGGCGGAATCTACGGTCAATTAAATGTCGGTCACGCGATTTATGAACCGGAAGTTGCCGGGATTTATGACCAATATTTTCAGCTTTTGCACGATGATGCCGACGCCTCGACGATAAAACACGCTCTCGGCGCGATCAGTCCCGTTTCGCTGCTTTTGCCCAGCGAGCATAAAGTTTTCCCGATTCTCTCGCCGCAAAGCAACGACACGATGCTGCATCTCTACGCGGCTTTGTGCGAAAACGCCCGCTGCCTGATGGTTTCCGCGCCTTTTGCGCTGTCGCCGATTATTCTGGCTGCTTTGACCAAGAAAAATCCCGACACGCTCAGATTTTTTCTGCTCGATAAACTGGGAAGTCTCGGAAAAGGCGAAGAAGTTCACATTATCGAGGGTGATCCGTCGGATTCGATTGCCGTCGCCACCACGCTCGCTTCGCCGTTGCACGATTTTCAGGGCAAGCTGCTCGAAGGAAAAGAATCTTTTCATCACGCCGGAATTCACATTCATTCCAAAATAATTCTGGTTGACCCCTTCGGTTCAGACCCGATTATCGTGACGGGTTCGGCAAATTTCTCAAATAATTCGACCGAAGTTAACGATTCAAATACGATGATAATTCGCGGTTACTCCGCCGTCGCGGATATTTACGTGACCGAGTTTATGCGAATGTTCGAGCATTATCATTTTCGCGCCAAAGTGGCGGCTTCAAAAGACAAATCAAAACCGATTGGATTAATCGAGGACGATAGCTGGTCGGATGAATACTACGTTAAAGACAGCAACGAAGAAAAAGACCGGCGGATGTTTGCCGGAACTTTTTAATCTTTAAAGCGCAGGAAATTAAATTTAATCTTCAGGAGAGAACCGCAATGTTTACCTTTGACCATAAAAAATTTTTTGACGGCTATCGCACGCGCTTCGGCGCATTGACTCAGGATTTGGTGGATGCGATTGAAGTTTTGCTGACCTTAATAGAAAAGGACAGTCGTTTTTCCGGCAGCGAGACCGACCGGCGGCAATTGGCATACTGTCTGGCGACCTTCAAATGGGAAACCGCACACACGATGAAGCCGATTGACGAACACGGCACAGACGCTTATTTTAATTCGCGGTACGGTCCACAGACAAAGGTTGGAAAGACGCTGGGCAATACGCAGCCCGGCGACGGCGCTTTGTTTCACGGGCGCGGATATGTACAGGTTACGGGGCGCAGGAACTATACAAAAGCAAAAACATTAACAGACGTTGATTTATTGACCGATCCCGACCGCGCGAAAACTCCCGAATTGGCATACGAGATAGCGATTCAGGGAATGAAGGACGGCTGGTTTACAGGCAAGAAGCTTGGAAATTTTATCAAAGACGGCGCGCCTCCTGATTACGAAAATGCCAGGACAATAATCAACGGACACGATAAAGCTCAGCTCATAGCCGATATAGCTCGCCGCTTTGATGAAGTGCTTATAGCTGCAATAAAGTAACAAAAACATAACTACTACTGACTCACATTGAGTCGGTAGTAGTTTTTGCATTCAACCTAATCAAAGCTCAAAATAACCCCAAAGCATTCACTGTAACTCAGTGAAAATGCGCTTTAATGCATTTTTCGCTCACAATTCTCAAAGACTTTGCAGCCAATTATGCTGCGAATAGCAAACCGAAAGCGCATTTCTCAGCCACTTTTTACTTTCATTATCAAGATAATTTACGGCTGCCTGAAAATCGCGCTCGTCTTTTTCTCTCGGATTTTTCGATTTATAAAGCAAAACCACTTCGGGGCGCAAAAATTTTATCCCGTGATTGGATTCCGAATGTAATTCGGAAAGCGGTTTAGTGATGATTTCATTTCGGCGAAAAATCCACTCTTTGCCGTTTGTTTCATTCAGCAAAACTTCAAAGCGCGATAGCTCGTTCTTTTCATTGAAACAATGAATCTCAAAAACCGGCAGTTCGAGAAAATCATCTTTGTTCCAATCAAAAAATATGCCGTTTTCTACCTTTTGCAAATGCCAGCCTTGAAGATAATTCTGCAAAGCCGATTGGTCGCGCCGAAAAATTGCGATTTCAATGTCTTCGTGCGGGCGTGTTTCCTTTTCCAGAAATAAATCAATCGCCCAACCGCCCGCCACAAACCAATCCGGCTGGAATCCCTGCATCAAAGACGCTAGTTTTAGCGGCAAAGCAAACATGATTTAAAGCCGTTCAGCTTTCTTTGTCGGACAATCGCTCGCCGTTATAAACCGCGTGCGCGCATTCAATGAATAAATCGAGGTAATAATCTCTCACCGCGTCCGGTTCAAGAGCTTTGTTTTCCTTTTCGGCGATGAATTTCATTAACTCAAGCGCCACTTCTTCGCCTGTTTCAATTCTAATCGGCTGCGTTTCTTGACTCATCGTTTCTCCTTGTTGTGATGACAATGTTTTTTTCATTTAAAAGGCGTCAAGAATCGGCTTAACCCCTTCAAGGTAAAATAATCGGTTTAATTCAAGACCGGGAATGAAATCTGCCATAAAGTCGTCGTTCAGACATCGAGCCGCATAAACAGCATATTTCGTGTGAATCGTGCGCCAAGTTTTTCATAAAATCGAATGGCGTCTTTGTTCGGCGCGTAAACCGCCCAAAACAATTGCGTTCCGCCCGCCGCTAGGCAAATTTCGCTTGCCCGATTCATCAACGCTTTTCCGATTCCGAGCTTTCGCCGTTTTTGGGTAACGTATAAATCTACGACGTGCAAAGTTCTGGTCGCGTAATCAACATCGTAGCCGAAATGATAAAACAGATAACCGAGAATCTCACCCGCATTTTCCGCGACGATTCCCGAAAACGCAGGCTTTGTGCCGAATCCATCGCGCAAATAAACCGCCGCATCAAATTTCTGTTCCGCTGCATCGCCGAGCGAGCGCAAATATTCGATAAATTCTGCGGCTAAATTTCCGATGCTTTCCGCATCTCCGGCTTTTGCGGAGCGAATAATAAATTCCATTGCAGAAGAATTAATTCACAAATCAATCCAATAACGCGAAATCTGTTTGCCGCTTCTGTCCGAAATTTCGTAACCGGCGAGCTTGCCGCGATTTTTCTCGATAATTTTTGCCGAACCCGTGTTGTCTGTATCGCAGGTTATCAGCAATTTTTTCAAACCCATATTCTTAGCTCTTTCGAGCGTTAATGCCAGAATCAGCGTGCCATAGCCTTTGCATCTCTCAGACGGGCGAACAGCGTAGCCGATATGTCCGCCTTCGCGTTCAAGCGCGGGCGTGAGCCGGTGGCGCAATCTGCTGCTCCCTACTATTTTGCCGCTGTCAACGAGCCAAAATTCAGTTTGTGGCACAAGACCCGGCTTTAAATCAATGCCGAGAGAGTATTTTGACGCCTGTTCGAGATAATCGGAAAAATTTTCCAAAGCCGATTTATAACGTTCATCACCCGCTGCTTGAAATTCTTTAGCCATTATCAAAAACTCTATTTCCAAATCGGCGGTCGGCTCAATTAAATTGATATTTTGTCGAATCATCCGTTAAATTTGCTTTACCGTAAATCTTTCGCCCACTCAATAAAGCCGGGATAAATTTTTTCCAAGCGCTGCAAACCGGCTTCCATATTAACGGAATCCTTCTCACCGGCGGGAAATGCATTTTTCATTTCTGTGATAAACGAGAATCCCTTTTTCTTGTAAACTCGCGCGACCATCCGCAGAAGCTGCGCTTGATACCATCCATAATTTTCCGCGCCGACGCGGGTTGATAAATTGTTCAAATCTTCGAGTGAAGTGTGTTTTGGTTTAATTCCCGCAATAAGAGCTTCGTGCAAAGCGGAAAACAAACGCGCAGTGTTCGGGTATTTTTTACTCAGAAAAGCATAAGCGAAATAATGAGCGAGAAATTCGCGCAGCCAGGGATTTGTCGCATTAATCCCGTATTCGTCAACGTAGTTATGCCCGATTTCGTGAAACCCAATCAGGTCAGGCATCTTTTCTGCCGCCTCTTCGTAGATCAATTTGTTAGCTTTAATTACTTTGAGAACAAATTCCGGCGCGGTTGATTTTACGCTCAGAACGTTTTTGGTCGGTTGATTGTTAGCCGTTGCGGGAATGAAAACGATATTCGGCGGCGTGGACGAGAGCGGAATACCGTAGGGAACACTGAACGGCTCAAGTCCCGACGGTTTGTCCATTTCAAGCATAAATATATCCCGCCGCTGCATTGTGCCCACGACGCGATTCCATTGCTGCTCGTCCAGAACGGCGAGCGTGAAATGCATTTTCACTTTTAATTTATCGTTAAAATACGACATCATATCTTCCAGCATCGAACGCAATTCCAAAGCCTTCTTTTCATATTGCGGGCTATAATAAACCGTGATTTTGCTGGTGGAAGAATGATTTTCAGTTGCAGCTTGAATTCGTTGCAGTAAAGTCTTTTGTTGGGCTTTGATTGTGATTGATCCAGCCAAAGTTAGGAAGGAAATTAAAATAGTAAACAGAAAGGCTTTGAAAAAAATAAGCTCATATGATTTGAAAAATAATTTCATAACTTACCTTTCTGCAAAATTTTGTGAAATCTTCACCATCTCATTTTGGCTTTTTCAGTAATTTATTTTGATACACACGTTTTTCTCTTCGGTGAAAAATCGAAGAGCCTCGAAACCGCCTTCGCGCCCGACGCCGGAATTTTTCATTCCGCCAAACGGCGTTCGCAAATCTCTGAGAAGCCACGAATTTACCCAAATGATTCCGCTTTCCAGCTTTTCTGCAACGCGGTGCGCTCTGGAAAGATTTTCCGTCCAAACGGTTGCGGACAAGCCGTATTCGACGCTGTTGGCGTAATTTAAAACTTCCGCCTCGGTTTCAAAAGGCTGAATCGTCACGACGGGACCGAAAATCTCTTCCTGGTTTGTGCGGCATTCGCAAGAAAGATTTTCAATCACCGTCGGCTCGACGAAATAACCGTTTCGGCATCTGCCTTCCAATTTCGTTTGTTTTCCGCCGCACAAGATTTTGCCGCCTTCGCTTTGCGCCAAATCAATATACGACAGAATTTTTTCCAGATGCGGTTTTGAGACAACCGCTCCGACGTTTGTTTTTTCATCGAGCGGATCGCCGATTTTCAATTGCGAAACTCGTTCGACAAAATCATTTTTAAATCTCTCATAAAGCGGTTTTTCGACGAAAACGCGCGAGCCGCAGAGGCAAATCTGTCCTTGATTTGAAAACGAAGAGCGGACGGTTGTCGCCAGCATTTCCTCGTAATTGCAATCCGCGAAAATAATGTTCGGATTTTTGCCGCCCAATTCTAAAGATAGTTTTTTAAACTTCGGCGCGGCTTCGCGCGCAATCCATTCGCCCGTTTTCGTGCCGCCGGTGAATGAAATCGCTTTTACATCGCGATGTGTAACAATTGCCGCGCCGGCTTTTGTTCCCAAACCGTGAACGATATTTAAAACTCCGGCTGGCAATCCGGCTTCGATGCAGAGCTTAGACAGCAAATAAGCCGTCATCGGCGTAATTTCTGAAGGTTTTGCAACAACACAGCAACCGGCGGCGAGCGCGGGCGCGATTTTCCACGAAAACAAATAAAGCGGCAAATTCCAGGGCGAAATACAGCCGATGACGCCGAGCGGGTGGCGCAGAGTGTAATTTATCGCCTGTCCGACGGTTTCGTGCGCTTCGCTCGAAAAATGCATTGCGGCGGTCGCGTAAAATTTAAAATTTGAAACCGCGCGTGGAATATCAACGCTCCGCGCCAAACTTTTCGGCTTGCCGTTATCAACGCTTTCGGCTTCAGCGAGCAAATCCAAATCACGCTCAATTAACGACGAAACTCGCATTAATAAATCGTGTCTCGTTTCCGCGCTCATTTTCGACCAAACGGGAAAAGCATTTTTTGCCGCCGAAACAGCGCGCGAAACATCGCGTTCGTCTGAATCGGGAATCAAGCTGTAAACTTCGCCCGTCGCCGGATTGAAATTGTCGAGATATTCGCCGGAAACGGGCGCAAGCAGCTCGCCGTTAATATAATTTTCTAGTTTTTGCATCGCTCAATTTAGATTTGATGTTTTTTGTTTTCTCGCGCAATCGAATACAAAATCGTTTTGATTTGAAACGGCGTCAGCGCCGGATTTGCTTCGAGCAGCAATGCGATGATTCCAACAATATGTGGGCAGGCAAAGCTGTTTCCGGTGAGCTGCCGATAACCGCCGCCCGTCCAAGCCGTTCGCACATTGACGCCGGGCGCGACCAGTTCGATTGGCTCGCCGTAGCGAAACGAAAAATCGAAAGCGTTTTGCATCTCGCCCTTGACGACCGAAATCAGAGAGGACGAAAAAATCGAAGGAAACGACGGCTGCGGCAGATTGTTTGCCGCTGCGACGACGATGCACCCGGCTTGATAAGCGCGGTCGAGCAAATCCCGGAGCGGCAAAACGTATTGCGGTTTCGTCGTTCCGAGCGACAGATTGATTACGCGAAATTTTCTTTTAATGGCGTATTCGAGTCCCGCGAGAAAAGCGAAACCCGCGCCGGTCGAATTTGCGCCCAAAACTTTAATGCTGTAAAGCTCCGCTTCCGGCGCGATATGCGCGATGATTCCGGCGCAAGCCGTGCCGTGCCCGGCAGCGTCGCCGGTGTTTGATTCATGAAACGAAACTTTGTTTCCTTCGGCTACGGCTTCGACCGATTCTTTGATTTTACCAAGCAAATCAGGATGCGCGGCATCAATTCCGCTGTCAATCACGGCGATTTGCACGCCGCGCCCGGTTCGCCTTTGCCAACCGTCCGCAATCAGAAAATCCGGTTTGTCTTCGAGAACAAACATCAATTTGATTTAAAAACTAAGAAAACTTTCGCTCGATTCGCTGCTCTCTGTATAACGCGCGAATGTTTCGAGAATTTCGCGGCAAAACCTGCGCTCGGTTTCGCCGCGCGACGCGATTTCCCTGACCAGCAGCGCAAGCTCGATCATCTCGCGGTGTTCCGGCGCGGTTCGCAGATTGTTGAGCCATTCGCGCATATCGCCTTCTTTTTCCAAACGATTGCACAAATTTTCGACCAGCGCCGCCGATTCGTGCGCGTCAACCAGCGACGAAATTGCTTCGGCATAAAACGCGGCGGTATCCATTTCATCGGGCGTAAACGGAGCAAACGGCGGTTCGCCGATTCGATTGACATATTCGAGAACGCCGATCACTTCGCCGTTAAACCTGAGCGGCGTAGCGAGAATCGTTTGCGTCGAATATCCGGTTTGGCGGTCAACTTCGGCGTAAAAATTTGTGTCCTGCCCGACATCCGCAACGGCAATCGGCTGACCGGAAGAAAAAACGAAACCGGCAATGCCTTTGCCCGAAGGAATCCTTAATCCGCGCAGTTTGTCGGCTACTTCGCCGATTGCCGCGAGAAAACGCAAATCTTCGGTTTCTTCGTCACGCACAATGATCGACGCTTCATCCGAATCCATTGCGGTGGCTGACAATTCCAGCAAATGCTCAATCGAACGCAGCAGCGGAGCGGTCAGCGCGTTTGCCGCGTCAAGCGTTTCAATTTGTCGGCGAAGCCGGGTTTTTCCATTGTCTTCCATATCAAACTCCGTGTTGAGGTTTGATTTTAGTGCGAAGCGGCAAAAATTAAAAGAAATAAAGGTGGAAAAAAAGTTGAATTTGCCGTATTAAAATAGCAAGTAAAAGAGAACTGATGAAAACAGGCAAGCGACGCTCTGGAGAAAGACGGCGAGTTTTTCGTTTAAACGCAAACCGCTCAGTAAATTATTGCGGAGCTTGTCGCAAAGATTTTCCGATGCTCAAACATTTATTGGCAGCCGCGATTTTATTTTCAACCGCCGCCTTTGCGTCCGCTCAAAACCAGCAAATTGGGCAGCCGACAAACACCAACGACGCATTTTATCTGAAAACCGGCGTTTCTTTTGAAGCCTCGACCGTTCGCTCGCGAAAAGTCGTTACAGCTACTAAAGAAATCATCGGCGATTTTTCCGAAGCAGTTCAATTGATTAAGCAAAATTATGTCGGCGGCGAAAAACTAAATGATGAGAAACTGACCAAAACGGCGATTGACGGAATGCTCAAATCGCTCGATCCGCATTCGTCATTTTACGACCGTCAAGAATACGCCGAACTGCAAAACGAGCAGCATTCGGAATATTTCGGTATCGGCACGACAATCACCGCCTTTAAAAACGGAAATCAGAGCGGAACTTTCATTGTATCCACATTTCCGCGTTCTTCGGCTTTTCGCGCCGGTTTGCGGTTCGGCGATAAAATCTTAAAAGTTGACGGCGCGAGCGTCGCAGATTCTTCGGTTACGGAAATCAAAAAGAAAATTCGCGGCGAGCAGGGAACAGTTGTGCGTTTAACAATAGAACGCGCCGCAACCGGACGAATCGTAACAATCACGCTGCGCCGCGAGCCTATTGCGCAGCCTTCGATTCCCGACGCTTACATTTTACAAGACAAAATCGGCTACATTGATTTGTCCGGCGGTTTTAATTTTACGACGAGCGACGAATTGGATGTGGCGCTCGAAAATCTAAAAAGGCTGGGTGCTGCGTCTCTGATTCTCGATTTGCGCGATAATCCCGGCGGATTGGTTGAACAAGCCGTGCGCGTGGCGGAAAAGTTTTTGCCGCCCGGTAAAACGATTCTCTCGCAGCGCGGACGCGAAGATTCCGGGCAGCGGTTTTGGCAATCGAATAAAGCCGATTATGTAAAATTGCCGCTCGTCGTTTTGGTCAACGAAAACACCGCTTCGGCTTCCGAAATAGTGGCGGGCGCTCTGCAAGACCACGACCGCGCTTTGATTGTCGGCGAAACGACATTTGGCAAAGGCTTGGTGCAAAGCGTGCTTGATTTGCCCGGCGGCAGCGGTTTGACTTTGACGGTCGCGCGTTATTTCACGCCTTCGGGAAGAAGCTTGCAGCGCGCTTATTCAAATTCCGGGACTTACGAATATTACGCCCGCAAACAAAATTCGGAAAATCAAACTCAATTTGTTTCGTACACCGATTCGGGGCGAAAAGTCTTCGGCGGCTGTGGAATCACGCCCGATGAAATTGTCAAAAAGCCTGAATATTCCGAAGCAAACGTAAAACTGCAAAACGCCGCTTTTTACTTTGCCAAAAAGCTGGCTAACGGACAAATCAACGGTTTTGAGAGATTTATTCAAAAGCAACCGACTCAATTTGGCAAGCGCATTCAATTTAGTGAATTTTTGATTGATGACGAGCTGTTTCGGGAGTTTAGCCGTTTTGCGTCGGAAAATAAAAGCTGGAATTTAAATTTAGAGAAAATTGAAAAACATCGCGGTTTTGTTGTCGAGCAGCTTCGCTATTTTCTGGCAAATTCGTTTTACGGCTCGATTTCCGCATATCAGGTTTTGATTGAAAAAGACCGACAAGTCCTCAGCGCCGTTAAATCGCTTCAACAGGCTAAAAATCTGGCGGCTGTTGATAGTAAGTAATGTGGATGAATCTCGCACATTTCTACGTATTGAGTTCCAGAATTATTTTCCACTTTTATCCTGCCTTTTCTGTTTGCCAACTCGCTCACAGTCAATGGTTTAGATACACCGAAAATATGCCTTTTTATCAGTATAAAGAGATTAATTTCACAAGCAGTAAAATCGTTGACTTAATATAATGGGGGGCATATACTGAACCCGTTTTCAACTCTGAGAAGCTCAAACGCAATTTATGTCGTTTCTGGCGGATGCCTGATTTCGCAACTATAGTACCAGCTTCTTTCAACAATTTCATTTAGTTAAGGAGATTCAATGAATAGTAACCAAAACAATTCCCCTCTAAAAAATAAAGCCCAATTTAAAAGATTGCTAAGCATTTCGTCATCAATTGTCGCTTTATTGCTTGCTGTCATTTTCATTTTCTCTCCGATGTTCTTATCGAAGAGTAAAGAACAGGATAAAGATATAAAAATTGAATATTTGCCATCCAACGAACCATTCAAAATCATTTCTTTCGACATTGGAGGCAAAAAGGTTTCAGCAAAAGAAAAGTTTTCTGGGGCGGATGATTGGGTAAAAGAATTGACGTTAAATACACAAAATACTTCCGGTAAAGAAATCAATTACATTGATATTGGTATATTCTTTATTCGACCACGTGAGCAGGCTGATATTCCACCATTACATTATACAATTAGACGAGGGAGCAAAAAAGAGATTCTTCAGGAAAAAAAGCTACTTTCCGAATCCACATTGGAATCTAGTAAGTATGGCATAGACATATCGCTTAGTGAAATGGAATATAACAGCATCCGACAGTCTTTAGATAAATTAGGATACCCCCGCAAAATAATGGAAGTAAGGATTCAGGTCGAAGAAATTGGTTATAGCGATGAAACGGTCTGGTCAATTGGTTCCTGGTATAAAACAGACCCTAATAACCCAGAACAGCTTATCCCTCTAAAGAAGAGTAAAATCACAAAAGAAAGAAGCAGTGTTAATCTTGACACTGCTTCTTCTTTTGATGAAGAAAAGTGTTACGGTAATTTGGCGTATATGAAGACCGTTTGTTCAAGAAACAAAGACGGAAGTACTTGTGAACTAAGAAGTGTCGGTGCGGCAGACCAAGGAGAACAAGCATTTAGACTTGTTAACGCCTACGACCACTGTTATATTTATGACCAAAATGGACAAAGAGGAGCTGATTGCGGGAACCTACAATTAGGCGTACAAGCCACTGTTTGTCCAACACCGACACCAACCCCGACACCAACCCCGCCCCCGCCCCCGCCTCCAGGTTGCGAAGCTCCCGTAATTCCTGGATATTGTCCTCAAGGTACAATACTGACAGGTGATGGATATTGTTGTCCTTACGTGGAAGATTTCTGTCAGGAATTTGAACAGGAATGTTACCAGAACGGTGGCGTGTGGAAAGGATGTAATAGAGGCTGCTATTCACCAATTGTAATTGATGTGCTTGGAAACGGTTACAACTTAACCAATGGACGAAATGGAATAGAGTTTGACCTTACCGGCGAAGGAAGTAAGGATAAAGTTTCATGGACTTCTGCGAATTCCGATGATGCTTGGCTTGTTTTAGACCGAAATGGAAATGGCACTGTTGACAGCGGTATGGAGCTGTTTGGCAACTTTACTCTTCAAGCTTTTTCAATATCCGTCAAAGACAGAAACGGCTTTTTGGCACTGGCGGTTTTTGATAAATCGGATAAAGGCGGAAATGGTGACGGAGCGATTGATTATCATGACGCTATATTTAACGATTTAAGATTGTGGCAGGATAAGAATCACAATGGTATATCAGAACCAAATGAACTACATACCTTGTCGTCATTGGATGTAGCAACGCTTGAACTTGATTATCGCGTATCAAGACGTACTGACGAGCACGGAAACAGATTCAAGTATCGCGCAAAAGTGTGGGATTCAAACAAAGCAAAAGTCGGACGCTGGGCTTGGGATGTTTTTCTTTTGAAAGGAAACTAATCTTTCTATAGTTCTAAAAACTAAAAAGCCGCCTGATTAAAGGCGGCTTCTTTTTTTATTGTTTCATCGTTATCAAAGAGATTGTTGCTCCGGTCGGATCGTCAATCACGCAAAAGCGCCCGACATTTGGAATATCCATCGGCGGAACACAGATTTTGCCGCCGAGATCAAAAACACGGCTTGCAACATCGTCAACATTATCAACGGCGATATAAGACATCCAATGCGATTTCATCGGTTCGCCTGATTGTTCTTTGCATTCGCTCGTAAATTGATACATTCCGCCCATCAGTTTTTCGCTTGTCCCGAATTCGGTGTATTCAAAACCGGGTACGGCGTCGCTCGTTTTTAAATTCCAGCCGAGCAATTCGGAATAAAACTTTTTCGCCTCCTCGACATTCGTCGAGCCTAATTCCATCCAGCAAAATGTTCCATGTTCTGGGGCATAGCTTTGTTTTGTTTCTGCCATTTTTCTCTCTCCTGTTTGTTGTCGGGTTAAGTCGAAATGTTCAAAAAATGCTGTTCCTTCGTTTTCCGATTTATGCGGATTGCGATTGCGGCATACAGCTTTCCATTCGTTTTTCCACTTCTTCGGGCGTAACATCTTCAATATGCGTGCCGATCCACCACTGGTTTCCGAATGCGTCTTTAACGCTGCCGCTGCGGTCGCCGTAAAATTGGTCGGAGGGTTCTTTGAGCGTTTCAGCACCGGCTTTGACGGCGCGTTGAAAAACGGCGTCAGCGTCTTCGACGTAAAGATGAAGAATGTTTGGAATTGCAGGGAACTGTTCGTTCGCTTCCGAAACCATCACCATTGAATTCCCGATTTTAACTTCCGCGTGAGCGACTGTTTCATCAGGATTATTCATCCGAAAATTCTCTTCGGCGTTGAATGCTTCGCGTAGAAAATCAATTAGTTTTGCTGCGTCTTTGACGATTAAAAAGGGCGTCACCGTGTGATAGCCTTCAGGAATTGGGTTGACTGACATTTTTTTGGTTCTCCTCGAATTTTTTTTTGGTTTTGATTGAAACGTACAGAAAGCTCAGACATTTTCGCTTTGTAAATTCATCGCTTCTGCCTTTGTATAAAATGAAACCGCTGCCTTTTCGTCTGGCGTCTTTCATTTTTGAATTCATTAGAAACGCTTCCTTATTTAAAATTTAAAAACTGAGGATAGTTGAGGGATAAAAAAAGCGTTGAGCTTGAGTCAAGCTCAACGCTTCGGCGTTTATCTTAATTAGCTGACGCGGCGCAAACCGTTGCGGTTGTTGTGTTGTTCCGCGCCGGATTCCTGCTGCATCGTTTGCAGATGTCCGATAAAAGCGGAAGCCGCTTTTTTCGATAACTCATCGGTTTTGCAGCCCGCGACCGTTTCGCATTCCTGGTCAACGTCAACTCCGCTTTCGCGTCCGAGCGCGCGGATCATTCCGAGCTGTTTCGGCGTGACTAAATCCTGTAAGGATTTTGCCACCGGATTTTGCGGCATTGCATTGCCGTTCTGATTCGCCGTCGCGCCTTCGCGCTCGATCACGTCCGATTCGCGGCGATACAATTCGCGGGCAATTCCGAATTTAACCGCAGCGCGTTTCAAAGCGTCGTGTTCGGCTTTTTTAATGCCAAGCTCGCTTTCCGAAGAACCCGTTCCGATTCCTTCGCGCGTCACGCCGTCAATCGTAATCGCGGCTGTCACGGCAATAACATCACCGATTTGTTTGATGTCTCGAATCGTGTGCGACCAATGCGGCGCAACGCGGTCGAGAATGTCTGCGACGGTGTGCCACTCGACGTAATCAACCATATGCACGTTGCCGTTGCGGTCGCGCCAGCCTTCGCGCTGTTTGACGACTTCGGTGTCAATTCTTTGTTTCAATGCATGCAAAGTTTGCGCGAACGGCATTGAAATAACATTTGAATTTTCAGATTCCTGATTTTCCGTTTCGACGAACGGAACTGCTTTAATGTTTTCCTTTTTCATTGTTTTACCTTTCGTGTCCGCGAACTGACGAATTTGGGCTTGGCGGTTCGCAATCGCTTCCCGCGCTTCAACTTGTCCGACGGTTGAAGCATCAACCGCAATTTCGTTTTGTTCCTGTTCAGCACGTCTGGACTCAAGCTTAACGCCAGCTCCAACGGTTGATTCGTTGTCGCTTTCGTTTTCGACTCGACGCGCCTCAGATGCGTTTTTCGTTTCATTTACCTCTTGCTCTTCTATTGCAGCCGCCGCAACCGGAACAACCGGTTTGAGCGGCGCGGGTTGATTCGCCGAAGGCTCTGTGTTTTTAGCCAACAGCGAAAACTTGACGGCGAGAATATGCTCGCAGCGAAACGCAGCGTTTTCGACAACATTTTCCTCGAACTCTAAGCACGTGCAGCGCACTTTAGCGTTTTCATCGCGCCAGACTTCGTAAGATTGCTGTTTGTTTCGCAAACCGGGCGTAGCAACTCGAAAACGGTCGCCGTCGCGGGTCACTAAACCCATTGCCGCGATTGCCTGCGCGCGTTTCTCGCGCATCTCAATTGAATTTTTCGTAACTGTTTTCGTTGCCATTTCTCGTTCTTCCTTGTTTAAATCTTTCTTATCTATTGTGTTTGAACCGGATAATTGTTTTATTCGTTTCATCTATGAAACAGTGTACCACGTTCTTTGTTCTGTTGCAAGAGTGAAACGAAGTGTTGCACTCAAAATTTTTTTGTGCTAATTTTATTTCGGTAAATGAAGAGTTTGCCGCTTTGAGTTTAAATAAAAGCAGTGAACCAGGGAGCAAAACAATGGCAGCTACAAAAAACGGAAGTTTTATCAACACCAAAGAATTGGGACGCGCAATCAAGCGCAAACGCGAAGAAATGGGTTTATCGTTGCGCGATGTTGCAACTGAGACGCAGGTTTCGGCTTCGACGCTTTCGCGGATCGAAAACGGAACGGGCAAACCCGACGCCGATAATATCGCGCGTTTAACGACCTGGCTCAATATGCCCGTAGATCGCGTGATGAAAAGAAACGGCGGAAACGACGGCGCAGCCGAGCCGGTAATTTATTACCCGCACGAATCAACGCCTTCGATTATCGAAGCGCACTTGCGCGCTGACCGGAATTTAACGCCGGATACGGCGCGCGCTTTGGCTGAAATGTTTCGTGTCGCATACACGCAATTCAGCAAACCGGGCGAAGAATAAAAAAAATCCCAGAAATTTTTGGACTGAGTGAGCTTTTTTTGGCTCGCTCAGTCCTTATTTTGTCTTTTGTGGTAATGTTTTGTTGTGGAAACCGCCGATTTGCCGCCAACCAGCAAAGGCAGACAATACGAACTCCGCGCGCTCGGTTTGCGCGATTTCGCCGGTTTGAAAAAACTCGACGAGCCTTTGAATCCGTTTGATTTGGCGAGATATGCCAAATTAGAAGTCGTTCAATTCGACGCAATCAAAGATTTGCTTTCGCCCGAAACGCTGGATCATTTGCTCGGCGCGGGAAGCAATAAATGGTCGGGCGGCGCGAGCGGAATTCCGCTTCCGAACGGCAGAAAGCTCATTATTTTAAATCCGACTCATTCGCCCGCGCGTCATCAGGCTACTTTGATGGAAGAAATTTGTCACGTTTTTCTCGGACACAAACCAACGCGGCTGGAAATCAAAAATCACAACAAAAAAGGCGAAGAAATCGCCCGCGATTACGATGAAGCGATGGAAGAAGAAGCCTATTCGGTCGGCGCGGCGGCGCTTGTTCCTTATGCGGGTTTGCGGGATTTCGTCCGCGCCGGAAAAACTTCCCGCGAAATTGCCGGGCATTTTAACGTCAGCCGCGAATTGGTTGAATATCGTATGAAAGTTTCGCGGCTCTGGAAGCTCTACACTGAAACTGTTGGGACAAAAATGGAAGAATTTGAGTAATATTGTCTTTGTTTTCGATTTTATTTGTAAGCAATGATTGAGCAAACCGTAGAAATCACGATTCCGAAACAAAAGCTGACCGTCGTTGACAAGCTCAGAATGCTGCTCGACATTACAAAGGAAATCAGTCGTTCTCTAAATTTGGAAGACCTGATGAAAATGGTGATGGACACGCTCGGCTCTCTAATTCCAAACGACGCGGCGGCGATTTATCTTTTGGAGAAAGATCAGAGCGGCGCGTTTCGGTTTCGCACCGAATCTTTGCGCGGTTATGAAGTCGAAGATTTAGCCGACATCAAGTTGCAGCCGGGCGAGGGAATTGTCGGTTATGTAGTGCAATCGGGGAACCCGGTTTTGGCGAATGATGTGCGGGAAAACGACCATTATTATGTCGCTCGTCAACATACGCAATCCGAGCTTTGCGTACCGATTATCTCAAACGACGAAGTAATCGGCGTTATTAATCTCGAAAATGATGAGCTGAACGCTTTTGAGGAAGATGATTTGCAAGTGCTTTCGCTGCTCGCTTCGCAGGTTGCGACAATTGTCGAAAAGGTTCAGCTTCACGAGCATTTAATTGAAAAAAAACGCCTGCAAGGGCAATTGGAAGTCGCGCGCGAAGTTCAGCTTGAGCTTTTTCCAGATCACGACCCGCATTTAGTCGGTTTTGACATCAGCGCTTACAATTTTCCGACCGAACAGGTTTCAGGCGATTATTACGATTGGGTGCGGATTTTTGAAGACCAAATTGGAGTCGTGATCGCGGACGCATCGGGCAAAGGAATTCCCGCTGCGTTGTTGATGGCTTTCCTGCGGGCTACTTTGCGCGCGGCGGCTCATGTCGGTTACGCGCCGCATATTTCGCTGACGAAAGCGAATTATTTATTATGGGAATCAATCGAAAACAATCAATTCGTAACCGCGATTTACGGCATTTTAGACGCTACGAACAAGACTTTTGTTTTCGCCAATGCCGGACATAATCCGTTGTTGCTTTTAAAAGAAAACGGAGAAGCGCAGTTTATCGAACGCGGCGGTTTGCCGCTCGGAATGTTCCGCGAAACCCGCTATTACGAGCATTTCTTACAGCTCGAAGCCGATCAGATTTTAGTTCTTTACACCGACGGAATTACGGAAGCGATGAACGAAAGCGGCGAAGAATTCAGCAAAGAGCGGCTGGTTGAATGCGTCAGAAGGGGAAAAGAGCTTGAAGCCAGAGAACTGGTTAATTTAATTCATCAGGAAGTAACGACATTTTCCGGCGAAAATACATTGGAGGACGACGGCACTTTGTTTATCATCAAGACTTCTTAAAGGAAAAAGACCGGCAAATTGCCGGTCTTTTTCTAAATCTAATAAAATCGTCCGAAATCTTAATGCCCGGTAAATGAGCAGTGGTGATTATCGCCGTTAGGAACCAGCGGCGCGCGATAATTACCGTAATTTATCGTTTCGTTTCGATGCGAAAAAGCGTAAGCGTCAAAACCGTATGCGTCGAGACAATCAGCCAGCTCGCCTGAGTCTTGCAGAAAAATCGCTTCGGTAAAACCGCATTCGGCGCGGATTTCCAGAAGCCGCTCGACTACTTCAATCGGGGCGAAGCACTGAATTGGGTCTTTAAAAGTCGCCATTAAATTCCTTTCTATCCAAAAAGCCGTTTTATTTTCGGCGCAATTTTGATGTCTTTCTATAAGTTTAAGTTGTCAAAACCAAACATTGTCTTTATGACAAAACATCTTCTGTAAATTTGCCGACTTATTTGCTGACAAATGTCTTAAATTAAAGTAGAATACTCTTAATCTTCGTAGTTGGTCTCAGGAGAAAATAATGAATTTAAAAAGTAAAGCAATATCTCGAATCGCTTTGGTTTCTGCTTTGAGTTTAGCGACGGTTTCTTCGATTTTTGCTCAGGAAAACCCGGAGCGTCGAAATATTCCAGCGCAAACAGAGCAGGTCTATGTTATTTCAGCTAAAGCCGGCGGTGTCAGTTACGCCACCGGAGCGGTTCGCGTTGACCGGATGGCTACAAAAAAGCGGCACATTTTAGCCAAAGGTGACGAAATCAACGACGGCGACATTATCGCCGTCGGCGAAACCGGAAACGCCGAGATTTTGCTTAATCCCGGTTCGTTTTTGCGCCTCGCAGAAAACACCGACATTCAGTTTGCCGACACGAATTTGGAATCGCTGCTCCTCAAAATGAAAAACGGCAGCGCAGTGATTGAAGCCTCAGCCGTCGGCGGCGAAGGCGGTGCGGACATTCAAATCGTGACTCCGCAATCTACGATTTCGCTCGAAAAATCCGGTATTTATCGCTTGAACGTTACGGCAAACGCAACTGAGGTCTTTGTTTGGAAAGGCGCCGCGACAGTCGGAAACGAAATTGTCAAAGCCGGACGCAAAGCGGTCTTGCAAAAAGGCGCGACAGCCGTTATCGCCAAATTTGATAAAGACGAAAGCCGCGACGCGCTCGATTTGTGGAGCAAGGATCGTTCAAAAGAATTGGCGAAACTAAATAACAAAATCAGAAGCCGTGATTTAACCAGAGCTTTTACCGGTTATTCGAACAGCTTTTACGGCTTTGACGGCTTTAATCGTTTAGGCGGATTTTGGGCTTACAATCGTTTTACCGGAAATTACTGCTATGTTCCTTACGGTTTCGGATATGGCAGTTCGCCCTATGGTTATTCTTATGATCGGGGAATTTATTGGTATAACAATAATTCGGGGAGTTACAATCCGGTCGTGGTTACGCCCAGAAAAGTAGACGTTTATAATCCTCCGCCTCCGGGAAAACAGGATTTTCCTGTTTATAATCCGCTGCCTGCGCCGGTTTACAACCCACCGGCTGGAGGAGGAAGTGCTCCGCCTCCGGGAAAAAGGGACAACTGATTAAATAAAAAAGCGCGAATATTTATTCGCGCTTTTTTATTTAAACAAAAACGGGAGTATAAAAACCGACGGCACTTCCGCGGGCGCATTGGTTTTCGGCAAAAACGGTTCGACAATAAGCAGGATTGATTGAACTCCGTTGAAAATCGTGTGAATGACCACGCACGGAAGCAAGTTTCCGGTCCAGGCTCTGACTGTTGTCAGAACCAAACTTAATAAAAGAATCGCCAAAATCACGCCGTAGCTCGGATAATACTGCGGAACGTGAATTAGCGCGAACAAAAGCGTGACCAGCGCGACCGAGCCGACATTTCCGAACGTGCGACGGAAAGCCGAATACATAACGCCTCGATAAACCGTTTCTTCAACCAGCGGCGCGGTAAAAGTGGCTAAAAAAGCGGTCGCATAAACCGCAGAGCGCGAGCTTCGCAGAATTCTCATCAAATCGTTTTCCGTTTCGCCGAACAAGGAAATCAGCAAACTTGCCAGCACGAAAAATCCGACGGCTGTACCGAGACTCGCCCAGAAGCCGAATTTTTCTCCCCAATTCCAGCCGAGCGTTTGCCAGAATGGAAATTTACCGGCGCGCGTCACCACGAGCCAAACAACGCCAATCGTTAAAAAGTGCGCCGGAATCGTCGTCAAAATGCTTATCAGCAAAATATTCGGATCAGTTTGTTTTTGAATTACCTCGCCGATTTGCGCCAAATTTATTTTATTTGCCAGAGCATAGACCAAAACCGCAACGTTTACGAGAATAACGAGCGCAAAAATGCTGAATAACCAAACGCCGAGAGCGACCAGGCTATTCCAGGGCGGCGAATCGGGGTGGATCCAAACCGGCAAATCCGTGCGCGGCTCAGGCGTTTCGGGGGAAAGATAATTTTCGTTTTCGATTGATTGATTGTTATTTATTTCCACTTGAAAAATTTACAAGTTAAAAGTCGAAGGTTCAAGAGAAATCCGAAAAACTTTCAGTTAACGGTTTGATTTAAATAAAAACTGATATACACTGTAAGCCCGTGAGCCACGCGGGAGAAAATCCAGAAAAACAAGTTTTCGCCATCATTCCGGCGCGTCTTTCTTCAACGCGACTGCCCGGAAAACTCTTGCTTCCTCTTGCCGGAAAACCGCTCATTCTATATACGCTCGAACAGGCAAAAAAAGCCGAAAACGTCTCGCGCGTTATAGTCGCAACAGACGACGAGCAGATTTTAAACGTGATTTTAGAAAACGGTGGGGAAGCGGTTTTAACCGACAAAAATCATCAAAGCGGCAGCGACCGAATTGCCGAAGTCGCCCGAGAGCTGCCGGAAAATTCGATCATCGTCAACGTTCAAGGCGACGAGCCGCTGATTTCGCCGCGCACAATCGAAAAAGCTGTCGCCGCGATTTTAAAAGACGAGCGCGTTGACATTGCGACAACTTGTGAACCGATTTCGGATTTTCGAGACGTTTTAAGTCAGAATGTTGTTAAAGTCGTAATTGACGAAAACGATTTTGCGCTTTATTTTTCGCGCTCGCCCGTTCCTTTTCCGCGTGAAGCCGTGAAAAAGCATTATTCGCTGGAAAACGCTTTGCGAAACGAGTCGAAATTGATTTCTTTGTTTCGCAAACACACGGGGCTTTATGTTTACAGGCGCGAATATTTATTAAAATTTACCGAATTACCGCAATCCGTTTTGGAAAAAGCCGAATCACTCGAACAGCTTCGCGCGTTGGAAAACGGAGCGAAAATTAAAGTCGTCGAAACCGACGAAACTTCAATCGGCGTTGACACGGAGGAAGATTTCGAGCGCGTCCGGCTGATTTTGGAGAAATTATGAACGACTGGTACGGATTAGGATTTTTGGTTTTGCTTGTTTTGGGTTCATATCTTTTTTTGCGCCAGTTGAGCAAGCCGAAAAAATTGACGCCCGAAGAATTTGAGCGGCGCGCTGCCGAAGGAACAGGCTTTGCTAAAATCGGAATTTTAGAATTGCAAAAAGTTCTTAATCCGGCTGAAAAATCATCAATCGAAGTTGTGCAGGATTTAAAGGGCGGAAAATACAACAAAAAACAAGCCAAAGGCGACGACGAAGACACCGGCGATGCCGAGAAAGACGAGTTAAAATGACTAACAACGAACAACGAGCAGCGAACAACGGACAATTTCGGACAAAATATATTTTCGTCACGGGCGGCGTGGTTTCGAGTCTGGGCAAGGGTTTGGCGGCGTCGTCAATCGGCTGTCTGCTCGAAGCGCGCGGAATGAGCGTCACATTTATAAAACTAGACCCGTATATCAACGTTGATCCCGGCACGATGTCGCCGTTTCAGCACGGCGAAGTTTTCGTCACTGATGACGGCGCGGAGACCGATTTGGATTTGGGGCATTACGAACGATTTTCAAATGCCAAATTAACCAAAGCGAACAATTGGACGAGCGGGCGCATTTATCTATCTGTAATTGAAAAAGAACGTCGCGGCGATTATTTAGGGAAAACGATTCAGGTTATTCCGCATATCACCGACGAAATCAAAGCCGCTGTGCGAGCTGTTGCGAATAAGGATAAACCCGATGTTGTTATTGTTGAAATCGGCGGAACTGTCGGCGACATTGAATCTTTGCCGTTTTTGGAGGCGATTCGCCAGATGTGGAACGAAGAAGGCGATGAAAACGCGATTTTCGTTCATGTCACGCTCGTGCCATATATTGCCGCCGCAGGAGAATTAAAAACAAAGCCCACGCAGCATTCGGTTCGTGAATTGCGCGAAATCGGTATTCAGCCTGATATTTTGCTGTGCCGTTCGGATCGCCCGATTCCGCGCGACCAGCGTGGGAAAATCGCGCTCTTTTGCAACGTCAAAGACGAAGCCGTCATTTCGGCGCTCGACGTGCCGACGATTTACGAAGTGCCGCTTCGATTTCACGAGCAGGGTTTGGATGATTTAATCGTCAAATCGCTCCGTTTGCAGGAAAAATATCCGACGGCGGATTTGCGGCGCTGGCAGGAACTTGTTTCGATTATTAAAGAGCCGCAAAACGGCGCTGTTTCGATTGCGATTGTCGGCAAATACGTCGAATTGGAAGATTCCTACAAATCTTTGCGCGAAGCTCTAACGCACGCGGGCGTGGCAAATAATTTAAGAGTAAATATTACGTGGCTCGAAGCCGAAGAATTCGTCAACGACGATTACGAAACCCGCTTGCAGGATTTCGACGCCGTTTTAGTTCCCGGCGGTTTTGGCAAACGCGGGATTGCCGGTATGATTCGCGCGATAAATTACGCACGAAAATCGCAAACGCCGTATTTTGGAATCTGTCTCGGAATGCAAACCGCCTGCATCGAATTTGCGAGAAACGTCTGCGATCTAAAAGATGCGGATTCGACTGAGTTCGACGCAGAAACGCCGCATCCGGTGATTTTCAAATTGCGCGATCTCGTCAACATCGAAGAATTGGGCGGCACTATGCGGTTGGGAGAATGGGCTTGCCGTTTGGCGGAGAGTTCTTTGTCACGCGAAGTTTACGGCGGCGCAGAAGAAATCGGCGAGCGGCATCGTCATCGTTTTGAATTCAATCCGATGTTTCGCCGTCAACTTGAAGATCACGGTTTACGCTTTTCCGGCATTTCGCCGGACGGCAAATTCGTTGAGATGATTGAATTGCCGCGCGAAACGCATCCTTTTTTCGTCGGATGTCAGTTTCATCCCGAATACAAATCGAAACCGCTCGCGGCGCATCCTTTGTTTGTTTCATTTGTTCGGGCAGCGCATCAAAATCGTCTGAAAACCGAAGGCAGCGTGCATATTTCTTCCGGTACGAATCGAGTGGAAATGATTGAAGAATTGCGCGAAAGAGCCGCCGCCGTTGCCGAAGAATAGCTAATGGAAATCAGAAAAGTAGGTTTGAAAGATTTAAAAGCGCTGCAAATTATCGGCGAGCGTTCTTACACGCCGCATTACTCGCATTTGTGGAAACCGGGCGGAGTCGAATGGTATATGCATCGCTGTTTTTCGGATGCGGTTTTGGAAAAAGAGCTTGCGGACGAAAATATAGAATATTACATCATTTCGTCAGACGGCGAGGACATCGGAATTTTAAAATTAGTATTGCAAAAACCGATTTTGAATTCGGAAATCGAAAACGCTTTATATCTCGAAAAAATCTATTTCGTTCAAGAATGGACCGGCAAAGGCGTCGGGCGACGTTTGATTGAATTTGCGGTTGAACGCGCCCGCGAATTGAATAGAGATTGTGTTTGGTTGATGGCAATGGACACTTCCGACAAACCGATTGCCGCTTACGAACGCACAGGTTTTCAAATTCATTCGCGCACGAGGCTCGAGTTTGAGATTATGAAAGAGGAATTTCGCGGAATGGTCGTGATGACGAATTGTTTTAATAAAAATGGAAATTAAATCTTTTCAAGTTGGAGACGCGACTTTCGGCGACGGGCGTTTGACGATTATCGCCGGACCTTGCGTTGTGGAAAACGAAAAACACGCCGTTTTTATGGCGCGAGAGTTAAAGGCAATAACCGCGCGCGTGGGACTCGATTTTGTTTACAAATCTTCGTTCGACAAAGCCAATCGCAGCTCAATCGAAAGTTTTCGCGGGCAGGGAATGGAATACGGTCTGGGAATTTTGCAAAAGGTAAAAAAAGAAATCGGAGTTCCGATTGTCACCGATGTTCACGAGAGCCGGCAGGTTGAGCGTACTGCGGAAGTCGCAGACATTTTGCAGATTCCGGCTTTTTTGTCCCGTCAAACGGATTTGCTCGTTGCGGCGGCGAAAACCGGTCGCGCGGTGAACGTCAAAAAGGGGCAATTTTTAGCGCCGCACGATGCGAAAAATATTGTCGCAAAAATGCGCGCCGCAGGCTGCGAAAAATTATTGCTAACAGAGCGCGGAGCGTCTTTCGGCTACAACAATCTCGTGGTTGATTTTCGCGCGTTTCCGATTATGCGCTCGTTTGGCGCGCCTGTTGTTTTTGATGTGACGCATTCTTTGCAGCTACCGGGCGGTTTGGGAAACGCAACCGGAGGACAGCCCGAATACATCGAACCGTTGGCGAGAGCCGGAGTCGCTTGCGGAGTTGACGCGGTTTTTCTGGAAGTTCACCAGGACCCGAAAAACGCGCCCTCGGACGGAGCGAATATGCTGCCGCTTGAACGACTCGAAAAGATTTTAATCAAACTCAAAGAAATTCATTCGCTCTGTTCGGCTTGAAAACGCGCCGACAAGCAATATCGAAAAATGAAGTTTTATTTATTTGCACTTTTTTTAGCTCTTTTATTTTTTACAAACAAAACGGCGGCGCAGGATGAAGCGCGCGCGACCGTCTTGTGGCAGGTCAGCAAAAACGATGTCACGGCAGCTTTGCCGAACAATGCTTCGGAGCGAAATTTAACCGCGAAAGCAGTAATTTCATTGAAAAACGTTGGGCGCGCCGCCGGAAATACAGTAACTTTTAGAATCAATCCGAAAGCCGAAGTGATCGGCGTTAAAGTCGGAACGGGCAACGCGGATTTTAGAAAAATCGCGGATGATAAACTCGGCTCGCTCCAAAGATTTTCGGTTACGCTGCCTTCCTCTGTTCAACCCAATGAATCTGCATCTGTCTCGGTCGAATATCGTTTGAAAATTGACGAAAACTCCGGTTTGAATGCCATTTCGCCGGTCGGTTCGCAATTTTTGCCGTTGTCCGTTTGGATTCCGACTCCGAATAATCCATACGGTCCGCGCGGCGGCGATTTTGCGCCTTATAGCTTAAATGTGACAGCGCCTTCGGGCGAAATTGTTGTTTCGGCGGGAAAAGCGAGCGGCGCAAATTTCAATCAAAATTTATCCGGTCAGCCTTTTTTTGTCAGCGGAAGCTGGGATGCAATTGAAAATGCGAACGGCGTTTCGATTTATTTGCCGAAAGGCGCGAGCGCGGAAGAGAGGAAAAGAGCCGAAGACGTTGCGGCATTTGTCGGAAGTGCGAGAGATTTTGCGGCAAATTTGTTTGGAACTGCCGCTGATGTTCCGATCAAAGTCGTTTCCGTTTATAGAGGCGCGGGTTTTGCAGACGGCGGAACTATTTTAGTTGATCCCGCAATTTTTCGGCGACAAAAATTGGATTCGCAAACCGCAATGCTGCTCGCCGAATCGGTTGCTAAAATTTGGATGGGAAATATGATTCCGCTGCGCGCCGAAGGTCAAGGCATTTTGCGCGAAGGATTTTCGCAATTTGTGGCGACCAAATTTCTTGAAAAACAGTTTGGCAAAGAAACGGCTGACATTGAAAAATTAAGACAAAGAACCGTTTATGCGGCGATTGCGCAGCGCGACGCACCGCTCGCTCTGACAAGTCCGCTCGATGACACTTATTTTGCGTCGGTTTCAAATAAAGGCGCGATGATCTGGCGTCTGATCAATGACAGTTTAGGTGAGGAAAAGTTTTGGAATGCGGTTAAAAGATATTTTCAGACAAAACCCGAATCTTTAACTTTAAATGATTTCAAACAGCAATTTGTGGACGCACAAAACCCCCTCGTCGCGCAGTTGTTTGATTATGGAATGAATCAGCCGACCGATTTGGATTTGTTGATAGGATTGCCCCAGCTTAAAGGGAATCAGACAACCGTTGCTTTGAGAAATACAGGTTCGTTCGATGCGGTTGTCAATGTTTTGGCGATAACCGAAACCGGCGAAAGGAAAACCGCAAAAGTTTCAATCGGCGCTAAGGGGTTTGGCGAAGCGTCGTTTAATACGACGGGAAAAATAGTTCGAGTTGAAGTTGACCCGGAAAAATTGTATCCGCAGCTTGATTATTCAAACGACGTTGCCCCGCGCGAGATAACGGGAAATGATTTACTCGCCGCCGTAATTCAATCGTTCAACCGTCAGGAATTTGCTAAAGCCGAATCTAGCGCGCGCAGTGTTTTGCGGTTTTATCCTAATTTTGACGAAACCAGAACCTGGCTCGGTCGTTCTCTTTTGGAACAAAATAAATTGGATGAAGCCGAAAAAGAATTAAACGCAGCTTTAAATGTGAAATTGCCCGCAGCAAAAACTCTGGCATGGGCTAACATCGGTTTAGGAGAAATTTCGATAAGACGCAATCAGAATGCCCAAGCGGTTAAATATTTTGATGAAGCTGTCAAAGCCGATGTCGAATATGCCTCAAATCTCACAGCGCGAAACGGGCGTTTAAAAGTTGAAGCTGCCGCAAATTTAAATAAACCGCAGGACGAAGCCGCCAAAACATTTTTTTCGGCTTTTGACGGAGCAGTAGTTTCAAAACAAAAAGCTCAGCTCGATGGATTGATTGTTCCGGGCGAACTAACTAAATTTGCAAGGGGAATCGTTGCGAGCCAACCCGAAACGTGGCAAACCAGAGTTTTAAGAACCGAATCGGTTAATGCCAATCGAATGGCTGTCGAAGTTAATTTGAATGCCAAAGTTCTTAACAAAGAGCCGCAAAGCGGAACGGCTTTGTTAATTTTGGCGCGCACTGCCAGCGGCTGGAAATTAGCTGCTGTTGATTTATTTGAAGTGAGATGAACAGCCACGAGGTAAAACAAAGAGCCGCGCGCATAAAACTGTTGTTGATGGATTGCGACGGCGTGCTGACCGACGGGCGTATTACGCTTTTGACTGGCGGCGATGAGCAAAAAACTTTTCACGTCCGCGACGGTCACGGGCTGGTTCTGCTTCATCGCGCCGGTTTGCGTTCGGGGATAATTTCCGGCAGAAGGTCGAGCTTGGTTGACCGGCGCGCCAAAGAACTCGGTATCGAATTTGTTAGACAGGGAACTTGGAACAAAATTGAAGATTTTGAAGAAATTTTGGGACAAGCCGGAACCGCGCTCGAGGAAACGGCATTTGTCGGCGATGATGTCACCGACATTCCATTAATGCTGCGCGTCGGTTTAGCGGTTGCCGTTGCCGACGCCGTCCCGGAAACAAAACAAGCCGCACATTTAATTACAAAAGAAAATGGCGGCAATGGAGCGGTGCGCGAAGTGACAGATTTAATTTTGCAGGCACAAGGGCGTTGGCAGGAATTGATGAGCCGGTATTTTGATATAGAGCGGAAAATTTAGATTTTTACGCTTACAATGTTCAGGTTAAACACATCGCGTGTTATCGGTAGATTCAAACAAATTGCTCTTACTAAAACCGCATTGAGAATTAATATGCCCATAAAATATGGCTTATTCGATAAAACGCAAAGGGATTTGAAAATGTCGCATTTGGCGGTTGACAGAAATAGAATGGTTTTGTACTCTGACAATTCGCCTGTTGCTGGAGACTAAGGTTTCAGCAACTTTCTTTGTCAGAATATAACAGCTTTTGTGGGAAACCTGCGGGCGTAACTCAATGGTAGAGTGTCAGCTTCCCAAGCTGAAAGTTGCGAGTTCGAGCCTCGTCGCCCGCTTTTAGAAAGCGAATGACGAAGATTGAAAATTTTTTTAAAGACGAGCAACTCAAAAAAGAGATTGCGATTCTAACTCGTTTCGTTTGTGAAACGAACTCTTGATGCGATAATAAAAGGCATTAAGAAAAAGTTTTGAAAAAGTGTTTCAGGTGTGCAACTCAAAATTGAGTTTGTGCTTCTAACTTATTTCGCATACATTGCAAGCTGATGCCGTTCGATATTGATGAATTGAAAAAGTTTGAACAGGGCTTGACAAAGAGAAGCGAAAAAGGTAATCTCATAATTTCGCGCTGAAGCAAAGCCGAGTTGAAAACGATAGCAATTGAAAGCGTCGGTCTCGTGCAAGCAGAAAGCAAGAGAGTTTTGAAAAGTTAATCGCTGAAAGGCAATAATAAATAGGTTGAGCGAGGCGCTTGACAGCCGAGAGCGAATTTGGTAAATTAGAAAATTGCCGCTTGAGACAGGCGAGCAACAAAAAGATGTTTGAAAACTAGGCAAGCGTGATTATGTCGAAAGACGTACACTTTTAACGTCAATATCGTAGTCTGAACAATTACGAAAAAAATAAAAGCTAGAGATTATAACGAGAGTTTGATCCTGGCTCAGAATCAACGCTGGCGGCGTGCCTCAGACATGCAAGTCGAACGATTAAGACTCTCTTCGGAGAGTGTATAGAGTGGCGCACGGGTGAGTAACACGTAGGTAATTTGCCTTCGGGTGGGGAATAACTTGGGGAAACCCAAGCTAATACCGCATAATGCAGCGGCACCAAATGGTGACAGTTGTTAAAGCTTTATGTGCCTGAAGAGAAGCCTGCGGTGGATTAGGTAGTTGGTAAGGTAATGGCTTACCAAGCCTGCGATCCATATCCGGTCTTAGAGGACGGTCGGACACACTGACACTGAATAACGGGTCAGACTCCTACGGGAGGCAGCAGTCGGGAATTTTGGGCAATGGGCGAAAGCCTGACCCAGCAACGCCGCGTGAAGGATGAAGTCCTTCGGGATGTAAACTTCGGAAGAATGGGAAGAATAAATGACGGTACCATTTTTAAGCCCCGGCTAACTCCGTGCCAGCAGCCGCGGTAATACGGAGGGGGCAAGCGTTGTTCGGATTTACTGGGCGTAAAGGGCGCGTAGGCGGCGCAACAAGTCACTTGTGAAATCTCCGGGCTTAACTCGGAACTGCCAAGTGATACTGTAGTGCTAGAGTGCAGAAGGGGCAATCGGAATTCTTGGTGTAGCGGTGAAATGCGTAGATATCAAGAGGAACACCAGAGGCGAAGGCGGATTGCTGGGCTGACACTGACGCTGAGGCGCGAAAGCTAGGGTAGCAAACGGGA
>DASVRD010000162.1:0-4792 GCA_036388775.1 Pyrinomonadaceae bacterium
CCTGTTGATTGTAGTGAAAATCTGCTAAATTTCGGCGCCTTTTGCGGGGCAAAGATTTCGCCTTCGTTGAGCTGAAAATTTAATTTGTTGAGTTTCAAAACGCTCTCGCCGCGTCGCGGGTGCGTTTTTCAAAAGTGCGTCTGCGCGAGCCGAAAAACCTGTGACGGATGAAGAGGAAGCTTTTTGTTAGAAAAGCGATTTCATCAAACACAGGTTTTTGGGAAATTATAAAACTTCATTCCGCGATTTATTTGCCGTCAACTCAAAGGAAAAGAGCTGATTTTGGCTGACTCCGGTGCAAACGACGCTTGATGCTATGCAAAACCGGGCGGGCTGTCAAGCGTTATTGCCGATAAAAATCGTTTTTTCGGTCAACTTGATTAAACGACGCCCAGTAGCGTACAAAACAAGCAGGAAGATTGTTTGAAAAATCAGCCGCAAAGCGAAACCAAATGAGCGACAATTACGGCGGCGAAGGCGCGCCGCTTTCATACAACAAATATCTCAAAGTCAGGGAACTGACCGATTTGCAGAACTGTCTTTCGTGTCCGGCGCAGCACGATGAATTGCTGTTCATCGTCATTCACCAAACTTACGAGCTGTGGTTCAAACAAATTCTGCACGAAATTGACCGCGCGCTCGATAAAATAAAGGAAAACCGGCTTTTTCTGGCGACTCGCGCTTTGCGCCGTGTCAATGAAATCGAAACGATTCTCGCCAGCCAGCTTGTCATTCTCGAAACAATGACGCCGCACGATTTTCTGCTGTTCCGCAATCAATTAAACCCCGCGAGCGGTTTTCAATCGTCGCAGTTCCGCGAAATCGAGTTTGCGTCGGGCGCAAAAAGCAACCGCGTTTTGGAAAGTTTCAGGCACGAGGAATTCGCCTTCGAGCGGCTGCAAAAACGTTTCGGCGAGCCTTCGCTTTACGATTTGTTTTTTGAAAAGCTCGCCGAACACGGATTCGACGTTTCTTCCCACGAAGGGCGCGTTAACGCGGTTGTCGAAATTCTGTCGGCTTATGAACAACAAGCCGAGCTTTTTGAATTGCAGGAAACTCTGATGGAACACGACAAAATGATTGCCATCTGGCGCAACAACCACGTTTTAATGGTCGAAAGAATGCTCGGCGCGAAACAAGGCACGGGCGGTTCGGAAGGCGCGGGCTATTTACGCAAAACGCTCGACAAACGATTTTTCCCCGAATTCTGGGAAGCCAGAACTCATTTGGAAATTCAAAAATGAAATTAAATCTTTTATTTTTAATCCTCTGTCTCTTATTTATAAATTCTTGTATTCCTCGTTTAAGTTTCATCAAGCACAATGAGCGATTAGCTGCAAGGGAAGCAACAAAATTCGCGGAAGCGGCATTTGTTAATCGAAATTATGAAGATGCATATAAATTACTGCCAAAAGAAACTGATGCTTCTTTTACTGTTGATAGTCTCAGAGAATTTGTCGCAAATATGCATCCGACAAATGAGTATCCGACAAGTATAAAAGCTACAGATTATGAAGTTATCCCGGGACAACAACAGGTAAATGTTTATTTAACTGGCGATACGAACGGGAAATCGCTTTATTATCTTTTAGGAATGATCGGTACGGAGCAAACAGGTTATAAAGTGCTATCTCTCTACAGAAGTAAAGAAGGACCGTATCCTAATTCACCCATGCGGAAACCTTTGTAGATTCATTACCCAATCTATCTACGCTGGTGACGGCGATTTCGCGGATTCTTCTATTTGCAGACAATACAATGCTTTTCTCGGTTTGCGGCAGAATTGAATAGCTCCAGCCGTTCGCATCTTTCGCGTAAACGACAAACCAAAAAGCCCGGCGCTTTCCTTTTTCCCGCCATTTTACGGTAACTTTTTCGCCGCTTTGCGAAATTTGAACGGCGGGCGCGAGCGGTTTCGCCTGTTTTAGCCAGGGCGATTGGGGAATCAAAGCTTCTCGCCGATAGGCTTTTTGGCGAATTTCGTCAGCGACGCCGCCCAGATTTTTTTGCAGAGATTTAAAGCTGAAAAAAATATTTCCGGCATTATCGTTCAATTTTTGTCTGGAGATTTCGATTTGTTTGACGATTTCAGCGCCCGTGTATCGGTCTGCGCGATACGCCGCGACTCCAGTCCACAAATGGCGTTTTAATTTATTTTGCTCCTGCCACCAATCGAGCAAAACCGGATATTCCAAATTTTTTCTCGTCGTTTCCCAGTAAAGCTGCGGCGCGAGATAATCAACCCAGCCCGACTGAAACCATTTTCGCGCGTCTGCATAAAGCTCGGCGTAAGCATTAAATCCTGCGATATTTCTTTCCGGCATCGGCTGCCAAATGCCGAACGGCGAAATGCCGAACATTACGTCCGGCTTGATTTTTTTGATTTCAACCGAAACTCTTTGAATAAAATCGTCAACATTTTTGCGCCGCCAATCGTCGCGGCTTAATCGTCCGCCCGCGTTTTTGTATTTTTGCCAGTTTTTATCGTCGGGAAACTCGATTTTATTTCCGGCGGCGTCTTTTTCCGGGTACGGGTAAAAGTAATCGTCAAAATGCGCGCCGTCTATGTCATAGCGCCGGACGACATCCGCGATTACATCGGCGGAAAGTTTTTGCACCGCCGGTTCGGTCGGATCGAGCCACAAATATTTGCCGTATTTTCTGACCAAATCCGGTCTGGTTTTGGAAATATGATTTGCCGCCGCTTCGCCTTTCGCCGCCGGATGCCACGCGCGATACGGATTAAACCATGCGTGAACCAGAATTCCGCGCCGGTGCGCTTCTTCGACGACAAACGCGAGCGGATCGTAGAAAGGCTGCGGCTCGCCGCCGTTTTTTCCGGTCAAATATTCCGACCAAGGCTCTAACTTTGAAGGGTAAAAGGCGTCGGCGTGCGGGCGAACTTGAAACACGACGGCGTTTAATTTTAATTCTTTGGCAAAGTTTAAGATTTTAACGATTTCGGCTTTCTGCTGCTCGACGGACAGATTTTTTGATGACGGAAAATCAATGTTATCAACGGTCGCAATCCAGGCGGCGCGAAACTCGCGCTCCGGTTTCGGTAAATTTTGCGCGAAACAAATCTGCGCCCCGAAAACAGTTAAAAACAAAACTGCGAAAAATCTTTTCATTCTTTTCTTTGCGCCTTTACGTGAAACTTTTTTTCTAAATCTCGAATGCCTTGTAGCCCAAAAAACCGCCGATGAGTATAATCGCAAACACAATTTCTGCGAAATTTTATGAAATCACAAAAAACCCAAATCGCTGTTTTTTTGTTCGTCTGGTTTTGGCTCGGCTCGTTTTCCGCATTCGCTCAACAAACGAGCAATCCGGCTTGCGATGCGCCGACGCGCGTTACTCTGCTTCACGTCAACGATGTTTATCAATTTGTTCCGGTCGAAGGCGGCGCGCGCGGCGGTCTGGCGCGGCTATTGACGCTCAAAAAACAAGCGGTTAAAGAAAATCCGAACACGCTTTTTCTGATGGGCGGCGACACGATTTCGCCTTCCGTCGAATCAATCACTTACAAAGGATCGCAGATGATTGACGCCTGGAACACGGTCGGGCTTGATTACGCCGTTCTCGGCAATCACGAATTCGATTTCGGTCCCGACATCTTGCGGCAGCGAATGAGCGAATCGAAATTTGTCTGGCTCGGCGCGAATGTTTTGGACAAAACGACCGGAAAAACTTTTGCCGACACGCCGCCGTTTGTGATTCGCGAAATGGGCGGAGTAAAAATCGGAATTGTCGGTATGGTTTTGCCCGAAACGCAAACCACTTCAAAACCCGGCGCTAACGTGCAGCTTACAGGTTTTTGCGAGACGGCAAAACGAATCGTGCCGGAAATGCGCAAGCAAGGCGCGAACGTCGTCGTCGGTTTGACGCATTTATCAATGGCGGAAGATAAAGAATTGGCGAAATGCGCCGAGTTTGATTTGATTTTGGGCGGTCACGAACACACGCTTTTGCAGTCTTCGTCCGTGGGAACTCCGATTTTTAAAATGACCGCCGACGCCCGCGAAATGGGCAAATTCAATCTCAACATCAACCGTCAAACCGGAAAACTCGAAAGCCTTGATTGGGAAATCATTCCGGTTAATCAATCAATCGCCGACGCACCGGAATTTGCCGCCATTACGGACAAATACAAGGATTTGATCGCCAAATTGTCGGTCAAGGTCGGCGAAACCGGCGTTCGCTTAAACGCTCTATCGGCTGATAACCGGCAGCGCGAAACCAACGTCGGCAATCTGGTCGGCGATGTTTTTCGCGCCGCAACGGGAGCGGACGCGGCTTTGGTCAACGGCGGCTCGATTCGCGCCGATTTGAATTTTGAACCCGGCGTTTTAACCGAGCGCGACGTGCTTTCGATTTTGCCGTTCGGCAACGAGGTCGTCAAAATCGAAGTCTCCGCCGTAACTCTGCGTCAAGCGTTGGAACACGGCGTCGCGCGCGCCGCCGAAGACAATGAACCCGGTCGTTTTCCGCAAGTCTCCGGCATTCGTTATGCCTTTGACGCCTCGCGCCCAGCCGGTTCGAGAATCATTGAAATTTCCGTCAACGGCAAACCGCTCGACCGGGAAAAAACTTACACGCTCGCCCTAACGAAATACGTGCAGGAAGGCGGCGACGGTTATGAGGTTTTCAAAAACGCCAAAATTCTAACTCCAACAGGACAAGCCAGAAAAGATAACGAAATCCTGCGCGCCGCCATCGCCGCTTCGAAAACACCGATTGCGCCGCAGGTTGACGGCAGAATCCGGCGGCTCGACACCAAAAAAGATAATTC
>DASVRD010000163.1:0-30459 GCA_036388775.1 Pyrinomonadaceae bacterium
AAGTCTAAATAAACATTCCGGTCGAAAGATTTAACCGGAAATAGAGACTTGTCATTAAGGGAGAATGTTATGGCTCAATTCAGTGTAAACGCGCAGAGGTTCGATCCGTATAAAAATTTTAAATTTCGTATCAGATGGGACGGCAAATATGTCGCCGGAGTGAGCAAAGTCGGTGCGCTCAAACGCACAACGGAAGTCGTCAAACATCGTGAGGGCGGCGACCCTTCGAGCACTCGTAAATCGCCGGGACGCACCGAATACGAAGCAATTTCGCTCGAACGCGGCGTCACCCACGATAAAGAGTTTGAACAGTGGGCGAATAAAATCTGGAATTTCGGCGCGGGACTCGGCTCGGAGGTTTCGCTCAGGGATTTTCGCAAGGACATCATCATCGAAGTCTATAACGAAGCCGGACAACTGGCGATTGCCTATAAAGTTTATCGCTGCTGGGTTTCGGAATTTCAGGCGATGCCCGACCTCGACGCCAACGCAAACGCCGTCGCGATTCAATCGATCAAGTTGGAAAACGAAGGTTGGGAACGCGATCTGGAGGTTCCCGAACCGTCTGAACCAACCTTTACCAATCCTGCATAAACGATGCGTGCTCTAACTGCTTCGGAAAAACTGCGTGTCTGGGAGCGCGGCAGGCGACAAACTCCGGTGCGGCGCGCTTTGCTTTTGCTGGCGGCTGAGTCTCCGCAAATGCCGCTCGGCGAGATCACGCGGTTTTCCATCGGTCAGCGCGATGCGCGCCTTCTGACGCTGCGCGAATTGATGTTCGGCTCCCGGATTCAAGGCATCGCAGCCTGCCCGCAATGCGGGGAGCGTTTGGAATTGATGTTTGATGTCTCGGAAATTCGCACTTCGACCGGCGAGTCGGAGCTTACGTCGGGCGAGTCGCATTTGCTCGAATTCGGCGGTTACGAAATTCGCTTTCGCCCGCCGAACAGCAGCGATGTCGAAGCTATTGCCGCCTGTCAAAACGTTGAAGCCGCACGCGAACAACTGCTTGCGCGGTGCACGCTTGAAATAAAGCGCGGGGAAAAGAAAGCGGGGAAAAGCGCGGCGCAGTTGCCGTCGAGTGTAATCGCCGCGCTCGTCGAAAAGATGGCGGAAGCTGACCCGCAAGCAAACGTGCAACTGAGTTTGACGTGTCCCGCCTGCGAGCACGTTTGGTCGGCGGCTTTTGACATAGCATCGTTTCTGTGGAGCGAAATCAACGATTGGGCGGAACGGATTTTGCGCGAAATTCACGTTATCGCATCCGCTTACGGCTGGAGCGAGTCGGACATTCTGGAAATGAGCGCCGAGCGGCGCGGCTTTTATCTCGAAATGATCGGCGGAGCGTAGAGCGCATTTGACACAAAAAGGCGGTTAATCGAAATGGGCGATTACTTGAGCGAACTCGTGACAAAAAACATCGGGACGGCAAACGTTATTCAGCCGCGCCGCGCGTCACGTTTCGAACAGGTACAGTCGCCGGGCGCACATGATTCGCATAGCGAATCGTTATCGCTTCAGGCGGAAAGTTTTGACATTGTGCAGGCACCGAATGAAGAACGCGGCGGAGAGATAAAACCAAACGCACGTCCGCGTCGTCCGATGAGACCGAGCAGGAAAGATGAATTCATATCAAGCGAGGATGATGCCGACGAGCGAACTCCGCTTCTTTCACCGCCAAAATCCCATCCGCCAATCACAAAGCAAACCGCCGAAAACGTTTCTATCTCATCAAATATTATTGAAGAAATCTGGGAAACGGAGAACGAGATTTTATCTCAGCCGCGCCCGCCTTCTCCGGCAATCGTCACGCCAAAAAAATCGCTTCGCTTATCCGGCGAAGCGGAGGACAAAACTAACATTACTCTCGAACAAGCATTCGTTGAGCCGCATTTCTCACACTCGAAAGCAGTCGAGTTAAAAATACCGGAAACAAAAATCTCCGCCCCGCAGGTTATCCCCAAACAAAGTCCTGAAACGCAAGCTCAAGTCATTGTTAAACCTCTAATTTTGAAGTCGGAAGAACGATTTGGAGAATCCGGGAACAATCAAAATAAAATCTTACCGCCGCGCGAAAAGATGCCGAAACAAATCTCGGAAAACGCGAAAACGGCGGAGGTTCCGGTTATAAACGTGACTATCGGGCGCGTCGAGATTCGAGCCGTTAATTCTTCCGCGCCGGTCAAAGAAGCGCGCACGAAATCGCCCGCTTTGAGCCTGGAAGAGTATCTGCGGCAGCGCAGCAACGGAGGTGGACGATGAGTAACGCGCTCGCTATCGCGGCGGTCACCGCTGCCTTGCGTGATTTGCTGACTGCCGGGTTAACGAATGAAATATCGGGCGTCTCGGTCACGACAAAATCGCCCGACGCGGCGCGCGGCGCAAACGATACGGCGAATCAGGTCAATCTCTTTCTCTATCACATCACATACGACGCGGCGTGGCTCAATATGAATATGCCGAATCAAATCAAGCCGAACGAAACGGGTTTCCCGCCCTTGCCGCTCGTTTTGCACTACTTGATTACCGCCTACGGCGACGACGACGCGCTTGATCCCGTAAATCACACTTTGCTCGGCATAGCGATGCGAGTTCTGCACGACCATCCGCTGCTGGGCGCGGATGAAATAAAAGCCGCGCTCAACGGCAACGATTTGGGCGAGCAGATCGAGCGCGTGCGAATTACGCCGCAGCCGCTCACGGTCGATGAAATGTCGAAATTATGGACGACCTTTCAGACAAATTATCGAATTTCGACGGCATATCAAGTTTCGGTCGTTCTGATTGAGAGTACGCGCGCCACGAAAACTCCGCTGCCTGTTTTAAGGCGCGGGCGTGACGACAGAGGCGTTGCGACACAACCCGATTTGATGCCGCCCTTTCCGACGCTTGTCGTTATTACGATGCCCGACAAACAGCCGAGCGCCCGACTCGGCGACACAATCACGCTCGAAGGCTTTCATCTCGACGGCGACACTGTGACGGCGCAGTTTAAGCATCCGCGCCTGGAAAATGTTATTCCCGTTCAGATCGTTGCAGGCGGAACTTCAACGAAAGCGAGCGTGACGATACCGGACAACGCGCCGCAGGGTTGGGCTAGCGGTGTTTACACGGTTTCGCTTTTGATTGAGAAAGCGGGCGAGCAAGACCGCACGACGAACGAATTGCCGTTTGCGCTCGCGCCGTTTATTACCTCGACGCCGTTGCCCCTGAGCGTGACGCGCGACGGCAGCGGCGACGCGGAAGTTGAAATAACGTGCGCCCCGAACGTTCTGCCCGAACAACGCGCGCTATTGCTTTTGGGCGACAAAGACGCGCGGCAAATTACGGCTGAACCGCACCCGGCGCAGACTGACACGCTGACGTTTATCATTAGAGACGCGCCCGTCAGCGCGATTGAAGGTTTCTATATCCGCCTGCGGATTGACGGTGCTGACAGTCTGCTCGTCGCGGATTACACGGCAGCGCCGCCAGCGTTTGACGAAAACCAGAAGGTAAAAATCGCATGATTGACGCGGCTGAATGGCAAAGAAATAACGAAGCGTATCTGGCGGCAGCCTTCAACTGGCTGCGCCTGCGTTTGGAGATGCTCGCGCCTCTGCCGTCGGTCATTATTCAGAACGCGCCGCAGCAAATCGTCAGCCCACTTGTCGAAGAGAGACGCTGGGGATTTTTCCGACAGTCGCAAACGGCAGTCGAAATGCCGAAGCCAATCGCTCAAATCGGCACGTCCCTCAGCGAAAGCGAGATACTTCAAGCGCAAATCGAGGAAGCCGCCGCCGCATTGGACGAAGCGGCGAAAGCAGAGCCGCCGCCCGCGCTCGTTATTCTGAGCGAGCGGCTCGGACTCTCAAGCTTTGAGCGTGATGTTCTGCTGCTCTGCGCTGCGCTGGAACTGGATACGCGCGTTGCCGCGCTTTGCGCCCGCGCACACGACGATGCGCAGAAAACTAATCCGACTTTCGCGCTTGCGATGGCGATGTTTGACGACCCGGCATGGGACGCTCTCTCCCCGCAGCGACCGCTTCGTTATTTGCACCTGATTGAAATCAATCAACCCGCCGCGCAGCCTCTGATGTCAAGCGCGCTGCGAGCCGACGAGCGAGTCTTGAATTTTATTAAGGGATTGAACGAGTTTGACGACCGGCTTGCGCCGCTTTTGACAGAGGTTGACGTACCCGACATGGATTTGCCGCCGTCGCAGCAAACGATTGCCGAAGCGATTTTACGCGAAATTCAATACTCCGCGGCGAGCATTTCCGCAAGGCGTTTGCCCTTGATTGAATTGACCGGAATTGACAGCCTCAGCAAGCAGTTTGTCGCCGCCAAAATCGCGGGCGCGCTCGGTTTACAGCTTTATCGTTTGCCAACCGAGGTTTTGCCCGCAAACGCCGCCGAGCTGGAAACGCTGGCGCGGTTGTGGCAGCGCGAATTATCGCTCAAGCCCGTTGCGCTCTATCTCGACGCCCGCGAGCTAAATGCCGAGACGAATTCCATCGCCTCGGTGCAGCGTTTTAGCGCGCAATGCACGGGCTTGACCTTTCTCGATACGCGATCAGCGTTGAGCAGCATAGACGATGCAGTCGTTATCTTCGATGTCGCCAGCCCGACGCCCGTCGAACAAAAGAAGGCGTGGCTAGCAGAATTAAGCCGGACTTTAAACGATGCGGCGGACACGGAAAACGTCGAAAGCGAATCGGAAACCGGGGAAACAAATGGCATTAGCGACGCTCCAAATGAAACGGGCGAGATAGATTTTTTCGCAGCGATGCTTGCCGGTCAATTCAATCTGAGCCTGCCCGTTATTCATCGCGTCGGGCGCGAAGCCGCGGCACTTTCGTCGGACAAGGTTCAGTTGCGCGATGCGATGTGGGAAAGATGCCTTTCAATCACGCGCCCGCGTCTGGACCGACTCGCGCAGCGAATCGAGCCAAAGGCGACATTGGGCGACATCGTTTTGCCGGATGAAGCGTCCGCGCTTTTAAAACAGATTGTCGAGCAGGTCAGAGGGCGCGCAACGGTCTATGACGATTGGGGATTTCGCGAAAGGATGAATCGCGGCTTGGGCATCAGCGTGCTTTTTGCGGGCGAGAGCGGCACGGGCAAAACAATGGCGGCGGAAGTTATCGCCAACGAGCTGCGCCTCAACCTTTATCGCATAGATTTATCGGCGGTGGTGAGCAAATACATCGGCGAAACGGAGAAGAATCTGCGGCAGGTCTTCGACGCGGCGGAAGAAGGCGGCGCGATTCTCTTTTTTGACGAAGCGGACGCGCTTTTCGGCAACCGCACCAAAGCTGAAACCGGCAACGACCGTTTCGCCAATATTGAAATCGGTTATTTATTGCAGCGGCTGGAAAGCTACGGCGGGCTGGCGATATTGACGACAAATATGAAAAAGGCGCTCGACAGCGCGTTTATGCGCCGCTTTCGTTTTGTCGTCAACTTTTCGTTTCCGGGCATCGCCGAGCGTGCGCGAATCTGGCGAAACGTTTTTCCGCCCGAAACACCGACCGACGAGCTGGATTATCAACAGCTCGCAGAGCGTTTCGATTTGAGCGGCGGAAGCATTAACAACATCGCTTTAAACGCAGCCTTTCTGGCGGCGAACCGAAATCCGCCGCGTGTGACGATGCAGTTAATTTTTGAAGCAGTAAAGACGGAACTTCATAAGCTCAACCGACAGGTCAGCGAGACGAAGTTTGCGCTTCCGAGAAGATGATTTAAACCCGGAAACGAGAAGCGAACGCATTGATTTCGCCTCTCTCGTTCCGCTTTTTTGAAGGAACCCGAATGAACATCAATTTGCATATCGAGCGTTTGATTCTGGACGGATTGCCGTTGGAAGCGAAAGACAGTGCGACTCTCCACTCGGCTGTCGAAGTAGAGCTTGGGCGGCTTTTGTCGCAAAACACTGATGTGTCGAACTGGCAAAGCGGCGGAGCGGTGCCGAGTGTGCGAGCCGACGCTATTCAACTGAAGGCTGAGAGCAGCCCAGCGCAAATCGGTCGGCAAATCGCCGGAAGCATTTACGGAGGTATCGGCAAAACGATATGAACAAACTTAACGCATCACAAACCTTGCAAACGGCAAAAGCCGACTCGGCGAACGCGCCGAGCGGCATTTTGCAGCGCAAATGTGCGTCCTGCAACACACACACCGTTGCGGGTGACAATTGTGATGAGTGCGCAAATAAAGAAGGCGTTTTACAGCGAAAATCGTCCGATGACCCCAAAATTTCGAAAGTTCCGCCGATTGTTCACGAAGTATTAATCTCATCGGGGCAACCACTCGATGCCAATACACGCGCGTTTATGGAGCCGCGCTTCAGTCGCGATTTCAGCCATGTGCGCATACACACAGATGCGAAGGCTGCCGAGTCGGCGCAGGCAGTCAACGCACTTGCTTATACGATAGGACAAAACATAGTCTTTAACGCCGCGCAATATGCTCCGCATTCGGGAAAAGGAAGACAGCTAATAGCGCACGAATTGACGCACACCATACAACAGTCCGGCGGATTATCATATTTAGGCGGCGAAACGATGATTGGCGCACCCAACACCGCCTCCGAACGCGAAGCGAATAGGGCAGCGGAAGAAATCTCAAAAGGCTCGCAGATTTCTTTGACCACGCAGAACTCTTCTAAAATCCTGCAAAAGCAAGCCCCATCAACTCCCGAAGAACTAGCAGGCAAAGCGCTGAAAGCCGGTCCGAAAGACAAAGGTGAAAAATCCGCGTTTGAAAAAGCAGAGAAAGTTCGGGAAGTGGCTGAAAAGAGCAAACTGTCGCTCCCCCGCGTTGCGGTTACAGCCGAAGTTAAGCACGAAGGCGTCAAGCCCCTCTCGTCGTCGGCATACACCGCCGCATTCAACAAATGCAGCGGTAAAGCACGGGCGGAGGCTGGTTTGCCCCAAGCATTTCTCTGCGCAAAACAAAACATCACGCCCCCCGACGTGACATCGGATGATATGGCGACGGTTAACACGAATGTTCGTCTCGGATTCAAAAAAAACAAAGGCGGCGGTTTGGTTTGGGTGACAAGTGCTAGTTTGCCTTGGGTGTTAAGCACGGCTGGTTATCTGAATATCGATGTAGTAGATACCAAGATGCTCAAACCTTACGAGAATCACGAAAAGGGACACCGCGCTATCGCAGTTAAAATCCACGACCGGCTAACGAAGCTGATTCAGGTTGAGTTGGAAGGAGCGTTGCCGACTGAAAAAAAACCGCTCTCAAAGTCAGGTCAAAACTGGGGTGAAGCGGGCATTGAAGCGATTATCAGCCAAATCTCTAAAATTCAGGAGCGCTATATGAAATGGCTTGATGAGTTGGCTGATGCGGCTGATGCAGCTTGGGATGTGCAGGAGAAAGAGACGCTGAGTAAAATCGCGGCGGCGCAAAAAGCGAAAGCACCGAAGCCGGGTAGTTCCGTGCCGGAAGTGCCGGAAGATTAAGTAATTAATAAAGGATAAGCATTATGAAACCGCATTCACGACACCAGATAAGCTGTTTTTTGCCGCCGTCTTTTACGGCGGTTCAGAGTGGCATTTTGCAGCGTAAGTGCGCGTCTTGCGGAAATCACACGGTCGCTGGCGACAAATGTGACGAATGCAAAAATGACGTTCTACAGCGAAAATCATCGAATAACTCTGCACAGTCGGAAGCGCCGCCAATTGTGCATGAAGTATTGAATTCACCCGGTCAGCCGCTCGATAAAACAACGAGAGCCTTCTTCGAATCGCACTTCGCTCACGATTTCAGCAAAGTTCCTGTCAATTCCGTCTCAAAACAGATGTCTCGAAGCAGTTTAAAAATCAGCGAACCGATGGACGTTTACGAGCAAGAGGCAGACCGCATAGCCGATTCCATAATGCTGAAAGAGAAACAAGAAAACAAAACTTCATCAACCAATAAACAGCAAGGCGCGGAGTTTGATTTGAGCCAAGTACGCGTTCATACCGATATGCGTGCGGCTGCCTCGGCACGCGCAGTGAATGCACATGCATATACCGTGGGACACAACATTGTGTTTGGCGCGGGACAGTACAGACCAAGCAGTGATACTGGTAGACGTTTGTTAGGACATGAGCTGACACATGCTATTCAACAACGTGGCGATACGTTACGCTTACAGCGCCAGTGCGTTTCATCCCCATGTCCGCCTGTCCTCGTACCGATCGATGCACTGTTTCCGCGTTACGACGCTGCCGAGAAATGCATCCAGACGATGTACGCGTCGTCGCATCCAGCAAAACTTGGGATATCATTGAGCTACAACGCCGAATGGCTTCACCTAACAGGCGGTTCGCCTAATCAGAAGATGGCGCTTTCGTGCTTGCGAGGTGAGGAAACGCCCGGTGCCGGTCCCAATTTCACTGCCAAGGGCTTAATGTATGCAGCGGCACCGGATATGTGGGATTTTGATAACCGTACAATGTACGAGATCACGACGCCTTCCGGAACTGCATTTCGAGTGAACAAATTAGGCGCTCAGATTACCCTTGCCAACAAACTCTGCGGTCCTGCCGATTGCGGTGGGTTGCAATTCGATCGCGGCACATGGTCGCCGACTACCGGTTGCTTTGCGCTCGGCGGCGATTTGTACTTCACCGCAAGAAATACGCAAGGAGTGATCGTCTACAACATGTTTAAGGATGCTGCTAAAGAGTTAGCGTTAGCCACAGTGCTTGCGGCTATGGCGGCGGCACTGAAAAGCGCTGGACCAAAGGCGGGTACAGCCGCTGCAGGAGTAGGTGGCAAACTCGTGCCTGCGTATGCGGTCGCGAGCCTAGCAGCCATGGCGGTTCTATTGGCTAGTGGTAGGGCTGAGGCTAAGTTGGGGACGGGCGGTGAAGAACCATTGGTATCGTTGTTTAAAGAGCTTGAAAAGAAAGGCACGAAAGTGCCGCCCGAAATCCAAGAGATGCTAGACGCTAATCCAGACCTTAAGGAGAAGATGAACAAAGCCTTGGGCAAGGGCGGTGATCCGTCTGCAGTCAAAGAGGAGATTAATAAACAAATTCTGGACACTATCGCAGCCAATAAGGACAAGTTCACGGCAGAAGAGTTGGAACTGCTGCTAGCTAGCACACAAGTAGCCGGTAAGGCACTGCCCAAGGGCAACATGACAGCGGAGGAACTGAAGAAATTGGCTGCTGCGGTTAAGGCTGGCAAGACCGGGGGCGAAGGCGGTGAAGGCAGCGCGCCGCCATCGCCAAAGACAGAGAAAACTGATGCCGACAAGACGAAGGACACGGGTGCCAAGGATGTTCCGGCTGATAAGGATGCGACTCCTCAGCTCAGTCAGCCGATACGCGACAAACTTGCTAAAGCGCCGAAGCCAGTTAGTGATCTATTTAAGGGACTGCTCGGAGCTAGTCCGAACGCCAAGAAACTGTCCGATGCCCATGTCCAACGCTTCCTCAGCATGATGCCGCTGGGATTGACCGCCGATCAGGTCACGCAACTGCTCAAAAAGAGTAAGGCAGCGAAGGGCGAGACCGCAGACCAGATACTCGATTTGCTGCAGGCAGCTCTGGCGGATCTCAATAAGTTCGCAGCACCGAGTCCCGATGCAGGCGTTCCCGCAAAGCCCGGCGACAAACCCGCCAACAACCCGGGATCTAGCATTGCGCCGACGAATGCCCCGGCACCCAATGTGACTATCACCACAGGACCCACTGTCAGCAGCAGCAATAAGACCACTCCCGAACAACTCATCAAGGAGTTGGCGGCGAAGGCTAAAAAGTCTTCGTTCACTGATCTCTTGCCTGGGCAGTATCAGATTACGTGGAAATCAGAAGAGAAGGGCAAGCTAACGGTTGGCTCCTTTATTAGTGGCGGTCTTCGCGGCAAGCTCAAGAATGGCACAACGTATGTGGGGCGAATTGAAGCGGAGGTGACAGAAGTCAAGGGCAGGAATCTTAAGATCAAATTCGTTACCGCGACGCCGATGGTGAGTGCTGATCAAAATGTGGTCATACAACCTGACTATTACGTTAATCATGAAACCAGTGTTGTTTTGGGGGTACCTGCACCGAAGAAGAAATGAATTGGATAGACTCGATTGATGTTTGATGGTGAATTACAGTGGAATAGAGCGAACGATAAGGGGAGACGACCAGCGCGGTATCACGCATAGTTCTATAGTTGTAAGCAAGGCAGAGAGATGGGTATTCAGGAAAAGGAGATTGTGACCGATGACAACGTTTCCGGGTTCGCCGAGATTAATAAAGGGCGGCATTGTGCTGATTGATGCTGGAACGGCGGCTATCAAGCGCGTGATTGTGCTGCAATACAGCCCGGACACGATTAGCCGGACGTTGCAGGTGCAGGGCGTCGGCGAGAGCGGCGACCGTTCGGAGGCTCTACGTTTGAAAGGTGCGCCGGTGGAAACCATTAAGCTCGAAGCCGAGATTGACGCGACCGACCAGCTTGAGTTTCCCGACCGGAATCCGTCAGCGATGCAGTTTGGGATTTTTCCGCAGCTTGCCGCGCTCGAAACGCTTATCTACCCGACCGGCGCGCAGCTTAACAACAGCAATCGTCTCGCTAAAATGGGCACGCTCGAAATTGTGCCGATGGAAACGCCGCTCGCGCTTTTTGTTTGGAGCAAGACGCGCATTTTGCCCGTGCGAGTGACCGAACTGAGCATAACGGAAGAAGCGTTTGATCCGAATCTGAATCCGATTCGGGCGAAAGTGAGTCTCGGATTGCGCGTGCTGAGCGTCAACGACCTCGGTTTCGACCATAAAGGCGGCGGTTTGTTTATGAATTATTTACAGCAAAAAGAGAATTTCGTCCAGATGAACGGCGGCATTTTAAGCGCGCTCGGCATCACCGGGATTCCGTAAAACGTGAGAAATTATGGCTACTAACTTTTCACCGACGAGCCGTTACTACGGCATCGAAACGACGACGCTCGAAACGCCGAGAGGCAAAATCGTTATTTATCTGCGCCGCCGCTTTGTGCCGTCGCCCGAACGCTTCGCTTTATTGCAGGAACATGTCGTCAAGCAGGACGAGCGTCTCGACAACATTACCGCCCAATATCTGGGCGACCCCGAACAATTCTGGCGCGTGTGCGACGGAAACGGCGCGATGCGCCCCGAAGAATTGACTGAAACCATCGGGCGACGGCTGCGAATTACTTTGCCGGAAGGCATCCCCGGAATCCCAAATGCTTAAAGGTATTAATCTGACATTGATGATGGGACCGATTGTGCCTGTGCCTGTGCCGAAATCGGTGCTGGACGCGCTGACGCAAGTGACGGTGACAACCAACGATGTCGGCAAAAGCGGTTTTCAATTGACCTTTACGATTAGCACGCGCTCGCCGCTGCACACGTTATTTCTGTTGAGCGGCGGAAGTCCGATTCCGCTTCTTCGGGTAATTCTGGTCGTCACGATTAACGGAACGCCGAACGTAATAATGGACGGAATGGTGACGAATCACCAGGTTGCGCCGGGCGCGGACGCAGGGCATTCGACGCTGACGTTGACGGGTGAAGATGTCAGCGTCCTGATGGACAAAACGGATTTTAGCGGCTTTCCTTATCCGGCAGTTCCGGCGGAAGGCAGAGTCGCGCTTTTATTATTAAAATATGCTTTTTTGGGGATTATTCCGCTGATTATTCCGAGCGTGCTGCTTGATGTGGTTCTGCCGACGGCGGCGTTTGCCAGACAAAAAGGAACCGACCTCGAATACATTAACGAGCTGGCGGAGCGCGTCGGTTATGTTTTTTATATCGAACCGGGTCCTGCACCGGGTACAAATACGGCTTATTGGGGACCGCAAATTAAAGTCGGCGTGCCGCAGCCGGCATTAAATATCAATATGGATATTCATACGAATGTCGAATCGCTCTCGTTTAGTTTCGATAACAACCTGAACGCAATTCCGACCGTGTTTATTTACAACGAAATTACCAAGGCGGTGCTGCCGATTCCGATTCCGCCGATAACTCCATTGAATCCGCCGCTCGGATTGCTTCCGCCGATTCCGAATCGTCTTCAACCCGTCAGCAATGATTTGTCGAAACGCCCGACGGCACAGGCAATTATGATCGGCTTGGCGAAAGCCTCGCAGTGGGCTGAGGCGGTAACCGGCGAAGGAAGCCTTGACGTGGTGCGTTACGGTCGCATTTTGAAGGCGCGTCAGCTCGTCGGCGTGCGCGGCGCGGGATTGGCTTTCGACGGCTTGCATTATGTCAAGAGCGTGACGCATACCATCAAGCCCGGCGAATACAAACAGAGTTTCAAGCTTAGTCGCAACGGGCTTATTTCAACAGTACCGAGGGTGATTGCATGAACGAGTCGCATAAATATTACGGTAAATACCGCGCCACGGTATTTAATAACATTGATCCCGAACAGCGCGGGCGAATACAAGCCATCGTTCCCGATGTTTCCGGGCTGGTACCGACGAGTTGGGCGATGCCTTGCGTGCCTATCGCCGGAAAACAATCGGGTATTTATGTCGTGCCGCAAATCGGTTCGGGCGTTTGGATGGAATTCGAGCAGGGCGATCCCGATTACCCGATTTGGACGGGCTGTTTTTGGGGTATCGCGGCGGAAGTTCCGGCGTTAGCCCTGGCGGGCAATCCGGCAAGCCCGAGCATTGTCTTGCAAACGGGCTTACAGAATTCGATTGTCATCAGCGACCTTCAGGGACCAACCGGCGGAATTATGCTTAAGAGTCCGACCGGCGCGAGCATTATTGTTAACGACACCGGAATCTACATTCAAAACGGCAAGGGCGCGAGCCTAACGATGATCGGACCCGCCGTGAACATCAATAACGGCGCGATAAACGTCGTTTGAAAATTGTTTGAAGGGAGAAAAAATATGCCGGGATTTCTGCTGCACGTCGGGGCGCAAGTGCAATGTGCACACGCCGGACAGGCTCAGCCGACCGAGCCGAATCCGCGCGTAACGCTGAGCGATCAGCCGACGGTGACAATGACCGCGCCTTACGCAGTGGCTGGATGTCCGTTTAATGTCGGCGGCGCGCCTTCGCCGTGCGTGACGGCGCAATGGACGACCGCCGCGACGCGCGTCACTTCAAACGGGCAGCCGCTGGTGCTGATAGACAGCCAAGCCGTCTGCGCTCCGAACGGAACGCCGCTTATTATTCTCGCCACGCAAACGCGCGTGAGCGGAATTTAAAGCTTGAAAACAATCTTCCACTTATGAGGCTGCGATGAACATTGATTTTCCATTTCATTTCGACGCGCGCGGGCGAACCGCTTTGGCAGGAGACGACGATCATATCCGCGATATGATCGAGCAACTGCTTTTCACCAATCCCGGAGAGCGTGTCAATCGTCCCGATTTCGGCAGCGGATTGCTCCAGATGGTCTTTGCGCCGAATAGTCCTGAAATCGCGGCGGCACTGCAATTTACCGTGCAGGCGTCGCTCCAGCAGTGGCTCGGCGACGTGATTCAGGTGCAGTCGCTCGAAGTAACGAGCGAGGATTCGACATTGCGCATCGAGCTGGGCTACGTCGTTCTGCGCACGGCGGAGCAGCGCGCGGAAGTTTTCGTGCTTGGAGGAACGGCGTGATGAACGAAACAATCCTGATATGCGGCGACGAAAAGAGGAGCCAAACGGTGCGCAACCAGGCGAACGATAAGGGCGGGCTGAACGGCATTGATTACGTCGAAGTAATTCAAAACACAGGGCAGCGCCAGTTGTGCGTTCATTTTTTCGGCGATGTCCCCGAACTTGTCGAGAATAACGTCCGAATCGAATGCGGCGAGCGTATCCGCGACATCAAGGTTCAGAGCGTCGAGCCGCATCGCTCCTATGACCCGCAGCACGAAGACTGCCTGCGCGTCACGGTTGATAAAGCGGGCGATTTTTCGTGTTACAAATTGTGCCTCTACGAGCTGGAAGAAGACGGCGACACATCCGATAAACCGCTTAAAGGCTTCGACCCGCGCTACGTTTGCGCGACGTTTAGCTTCAAGGATGAATGTCCGAGCGTTCTCGACTGCAAGGATGATAACGCCTGCCCGCCCGAACCGGGCATCGAACCGGAGATTAACTATCTGGCAAAGGATTATGCCAGCTTTCGGCAGTTGCTTCTCGACCGTCTCGCCCTGCTCATTCCCGACTGGCGCGAGCGTCATATTCCCGACATCGGAATTGCTTTAGTCGAAGTGCTGGCTTACGCGGGTGATTATCTGAGCTATTATCAGGACGCCGTTGCCACCGAAGCCTATCTCGATACGGCGCGTCAGAGAATTTCGGTTCGCCGTCACGCGCGCCTCGTTGATTATTTTATGCACGAAGGCTGTAACTCGCGCGCCTGGGTGTGTCTCGAAACGGAAACCGACACAAAGCTCAAGCCGGATGATTTTTACTTCATCACCAACTGCGCGGAACTGGCAAACACTGAAGGAAACGTCATCAGCGAGGAAAATCTCCGCAAAAAAAATATTACGCCGGGCTGTTTTGATGTTTTCGAGCCGGTGCTGGAAGACAAAACCGTAGAGGTTCAGCTTTACGCCGAGCACAACGAGATTAATTTTTACACTTGGGGCAATGCCGAATGCTGTTTGCCGCGCGGCGCGACCGGCGCGACTTTGCTCGACAAATGGGCGGAAACTTCGCCGCCGACAACCGAGCAAAAATACGAAACGGAACAGAAACAACACGCGCCGTACCCGCGCGAAGCGTATGCGGAAACGAGCGAAGAATCCGCCCGGAATGACCGCGCGCTGCAATTGAAAATCGGCGATGTTTTGATTTTTGAAGAAGTTTTCGGACCGAAAACCGGCGACGACGCTGACGCCAATCCAGCGCATCGCTGCGCGGCGCGTTTGACAAAAGTTGAACGAAGCGAAGACCCGCTGACAAAAACGCCGGTTGTCGAGATTGAATGGGCAAAGGAGGACGCTCTGCCGTTTCCGCTTTGTCTTTCGGCGCGTTTGCCCGCAAACGTCAGGGAGCGCGACTGTAATTTGGTTGAAAACATCAGCGTCGCTCGGGGCAACGTGATTCTGGTTGATCACGGCAAGACCGTCAGTGAAGTTATTGACGGCGAAGTCCCGACCGCTGAAACCGTCGGCGAATGCGTTTGCGAAGACGGCTCGCCGGAATTTAGTTACGCGGCGGGCAAGTTTCGATTCACTTTGAAAAACGCGCCGCTTACGTTCAGCCAAACGATTTCACATAATCTGCCCGCGTCGCTCAGCCTTTCGCAAAACCCGCGCTTCGCGCTTCCGAGCATCACGCTTTTCGGCAAGCCCGCGCGCCTGACCGAGATTTTCAACCCGGAGGACGAGAAATGGCAATGGAAGCCTAAATTCGATCTTCTGAGCAGCAACGCGGACGAGCAGAGCTTTGTCGTTGAAAACGATAATGATGGGCGCTCGCACATTCGTTTCGGCGACGGCGAAAGCGGTCGGATGCCCGAAGCCCGAATGACATTCACGGCGACTTACCGCATTGGCAACGGCGCGGCGGGAAACGTCAGCGCGGAGACAATCAAATATCTCATCACGCGGGAGGGCGGAAGCAGCTCGGCGATTATCCCGCGCAATCCGATGCCCGCGCAGGGCGGAAAGCAGGCAGAGCCGATTGCCGAAGTGAAGATGTTTGCGCCCGGCGCGTTTCGCAAAAATCCGGAGCGCGCGATTACGGCTGACGATTACGCGCATCTTGCCGGGCGAAACGCGAAAGTTCAGCGCGCCGCCGCGCAAATGCGCTGGACGGGAAGCTGGCTCGAAGCGCGCGTTGATATTGACCCGCTCGGCGCGGGCGAATTGAGCGGCGATTTGCGGCGGGAAAGCAAAAAATATTTATACCCGTATCGTCGCATCGGTCACGATCTGGCGGTAATGAACGCGCGTTATGTTCCGCTCGACATCGGTTTAGCCGTGTGCGTCGCGCCGCATTATTTGCGCGGGCACGTCGAAGCGGCGTTGCGCGATGCTTTCAGCAATCGAGTTCTCGCAAATGGACGACGCGGATTTTTTCATCCCGATAATTTGTCGTTCGGCGAAGGAATTTATTTAAGCGCGCTGGTCGCCGCAGCGCAGGCGGTCGAAGGCGTCGCGAGCGTCAGCGTAACGAAGCTGCAAAGATTTTTCGAGCGGGCAAACAACGAAATCGCCAACGGCGTTTTGCCTTTGCAGCCAAATGAAATCGCGCGTCTCGATAATAATCCCAATTTTCCCGAACGCGGCAAGCTGACGCTGGCGCTGCAAGGAGGACGATGATGAAAAAATGTGGATGCAGTGAAAAATTTTCGTGCGGCTGCTGCGAAGGAATAGAGATTTTGACGCCGCAGGCGACGGCGAATCGTCCCGGCTTGAGCGCGCTTCGCTATCGCGTCGGCACGCACTCGACGTTTTTTGAAACGATGCTCGCGCGCCTGTCGAATTCTTATCTTGAAATCGCCGAGATTGACGCGGCTGACAATCCGACGGGAAGAAAAACCTATCCGCTTAAAAATCTGAACACGCGCGCTGCCGACGATCCTTCAATCGCGCTGCTCGATGCTTCCGCGATGATGCTCGACGTATTGACTTTTTATCAGGAGCGAATCGTCAACGAAGGTTATTTGAAAACGGCGACCGAGCGGCGTTCGATTCTGGAGCTGGCGCGGCTCGTCGGCTACACTTTGCGTCCGGGCGTCGCGGCAAGCGTCTTTCTCGCGTACACGCTGGACGATAACAGCGAGCCGGTCGAAATTCCGGTCGGCGCGCGGGCGCAGAGCGTTCCCGCGCCGGTCAAGTCTACGACCGATGCAGCCGCGCAGAGCGCTCCGCTGCCTGTCGAATTGCCGCAGTCGTTTGAAACTTCGGAAAAAATCGAAGCGCGCAAAGAATGGAACAATCTTCAGCCGCGCCTCTCGAAGCCGCCGAAAATCAAGCTCGATAACGTGTTGGAACTTGAGTTTATTTATTTGGATGGAACTGACACCAGGTTAAAACCGAACGACCCGATACTTTTTGTTTTTGAAGACAGGCAAACAAAAGTGCAAACAGAAGCGCTCAGACGAGTGCAGGTCGTGAAGCCGGATTTTGAAAACCTGCGCACGCAAATCATCCTGCAATCGCTTCCGGCAGCGGCGTTCGCGGCGATGACTTTGATAGTCAAACTGCGCGACTTGCTGAAAGGAATTGATACGGGACCTTCGGGGGAAATTCTAGACCGAAATGTAAAAGCTCTTTTACGGGAAGCCGTAACAATCGAGCAAAATATACTACTCGGCGTATATCCGCTTAACTCCGCGGCGAAAGATGTAGCGGCGTTTCGTGTAAGTTTAAGAGGTTTGATTCATGGAAACGGAAACAGCTTGCCTCAACTACAGCCGATTTTGGATGAATTAGACCGGTTGTTAAATTTTCATCCGACACCGTCTAAAGTGAACGTTCAGCAGACAAATTTAGACAATCTGTTTAATTCCTTGCTCGTTAAGCCGTCGCGCCAGCCCGCCAATCGTTTCCTATTGCAGCGAAAGCCGCAGGAAATATTCAAGCCCGATTCGAATATTCGCACGCAATTGCTGGTTAGCTCTCAGCCGCTCCTGGCGAACACGCTCTATCCGGCGGTGGCGAAAGCGACGGTCAGCATTGCCGAGCCGGAACTCAAAGCCGTCTATGTTTTGCGCGTAACCGCGCCTCTTTTCGGCTTTAACGCGCCGCCCATAACTTATCAGGTTAATAATAACGTGATTGCGCCGCGAGTGCCGCCGGGTGAGCCGACGCTGCAAAACGATGAATTCAGCAACCAGCTTTTTCTCGACAAAGCCTATGAGGAAATTCAATCGAGCAATAAAAATAAGCCGAGCTATGTCATCATAAATCATCGGGGCAAGGACGAAAACTCGGTGAAGGCGTTTCAGATTATAGAAGCGAAAACCGCGCCGCGCACGGCTTACTTGGTGAGTAGTAATACAACCGCGCTGATTATAAATGGCGACTGGTGGACGCCGCCCGTTCCCAATGAAACTACCAAAAAAACCGAAGAAGACTTTACGACGATTCGCCGGACAAACGTTTACACGCAAAGCGAAGAATTGACGCTTATTGATAATCCGATTGAGGACGACATCGGCGGCGATACAATCGAGCTAAACGAGCTTTATGACGGTTTGGAATCGGGACGCTGGATTATCGTTTCCGGCGAGCGCGCCGATATTACGGGCGTCGAAGGCGTCGTCGTAAGCGAGTTGGCGATGCTCACCGGTGTCGAGCAGGGCTTTAAGCCGGGCGACAGATATCACACGACGCTCCGGCTCGCCGGTCAAAACGCGGACGGCAGACCCGGTTTGCAGTACAAATACAGGCGCAAAACCGTGAAGATTTATGGCAATGTCGTGAAAGCCACGCACGGCGAAACGCGCAGCGAAGTTCTCGGAAGCGGGGACGCGGCGCAGGCGATGCAGGCTTTTACGCTCAAACAGCCGCCGCTGACATACGTTTCCGCGCCGACGACGAGCGGTATCAAAAGCACTTTGAAAGTTCGCGTCAACGATATTGAGTGGAACAAAAGCGACAGTCTCGCGCAGCTTAAACCGCAAGACCGCAATTTTGTCACAAAAACCGACGACGAGGCGAAAACAACAATTATTTTCGGCAACGGAGAGCAGGGCGCGCGCCTGCCGACCGGCATCGAAAACGTCAAGGCGATTTATCGCAACGGCATCGGCAAACCCGGCAACGTTAAAGCCGGGCAAATCAGTCTGCTGATGACCAAGCCGCTCGGCGTGCGCGAAGTTATCAATCCATTGCGCGCTTCAGGCGGCGCGGACAAAGAGACGGGCGATCAGGCGCGGCGAAATATACCGATTGCGCTGATGGCGTTAGACCGCCTCGTTTCGACCAGAGATTACGCCGATTTTGCGCGCACCTTCGCAGGTATCGGCAAAGCGAGCGCGGTCAGGCTTTCGGACGGACGCCGCCAAATTGTTCATTTAACGATTGCCGGCGCGGACGATATTCCGATTGACGTGAATTCCGATCTTTTCAACAACCTGCGCCGAGCGCTCGCGAAATACGGCGACTCGTTCGTGCCGGTTCAGGTCGTTCAGCGCGAATTGCTCGCGCTCGTCATCGTCGCCAACGTGCATATCCGTCCTGATTATCTCTGGGAATCGGTTGAGCCTAAAATCCGCACGGCGCTGGGCGATACGTTCAGCTTCGAGCGGCGCGAGCTTGGTCAAAGCGTCTTTTTGAGCGAAGTCATCAAAGTGATACAGGCTGTCAAAGGCGTTTCGTATGTTGATGTTGATATGCTCGATGGAATTACGGAAACCGAGCTTGCCGACACGCAGCTTTTGAATGATAAATTTGGGAAACTCAGGAGTCTGAGCGACGGAACGAAACAATACATTCGCGCCGATTTAGCGCGTGTCGAGACGGTTAGCCAAACGAATGAGAAAAAAATACTGCCCGCGCAGCTAGCATATCTGTCGCCCGACGTTCGCGACACTTTAATTCTCAACAAAATCGGGGAGGTGAAAAAATGAATCGTTCCGCCGACCGTTTGTATGAGTTGCTGCCTGCCGTTTATCGCCTCCGCGACGCCGAGAATGGCGAGCCACTCCGGGCTTTTCTAAACGTTATTGCCGAGCAGGTCAATCTAGTCGAAGCCGACATCGCGCAAATGTATGACAACTGGTTTATCGAAACCTGCGAAGATTGGGTCGTGCCGTATATCGCCGATTTGATCGGATATGAGCTTCTGCGCACTTCGGGCGAGCCGACGGAAGTTATTTTGCGAGCCGCGCGCGAACGCACTCGAATTTTGATTCCCCGCCGCGACGTGGCGAACGTCATTCGCTACCGGCGGCGAAAAGGCGCTCTCGCTCTGCTTGAGCTTCTGGCGCGTGACTCAGCGGGATACGGCGCGGCGCGGGCGGTTGAATTTTACAAGCTGCTGGCGTGGACGCAGTCGCTTAACTTTCAGCGTCCGACGCGCGGGCGAACCGTCAACCTGCGCGACGGCGGCGCGCTCGATTTGCTCGGCAGCCCGTTTGATAAAGCGGCGCGAACCGTTGATTTGCGCCGCGCCGTCTCGAACCGCGAGCAAGGTCGTTACAACATTCCGGGCATCGGCGTCTTTATCTGGCGGCTTAAATCGTATTCGGTGACGAAAACGCCCGCTTACTGTGTCGAAGAAATCGCGCCCGAATGTTACAGCTTCAGCGTGCTGGGGAACGACACGCCGCTCTATAACGACCCGCAGCCTGAGACCGAGCCGACGCAGATTGCCGACGAACTGAATTTGCCGACGCCGATTCGCCGCCGCGCTTTTGAAAAACGCATTATCGAAAACGGTGCCGTCAAACGCAGCGAAGCGTCGGAAAAATATTACGACCGCAGTTTGGCGATTTACCTGCTCGACCGGAAAGGCGGTTTAAAGCTCGTTCCGCGCGAGACGATCATTCCGGCGAATCTGAGCGACTGGGAAAAATATCGCCCGCCGCGCGGATTTGTCGCCGTAGACCCGAAGCTCGGACGCATCATTTTCCCGCCCGACCAGAAGCCGCGCTATGGAGTCGCTGTTTCCTATCACTATGCGTTCAGCGCGGACATCGGCGGCGGCGAGTACAATCGCACGTTATCACAGCCCGAAGATGCCGATGTTTATCGCGTCGGCAAAGGCGAGCAATATGCGACGATCAACGCCGCGCTTCGGGCTTGGGAACAGGCGAAAAACAAACCGCGCTCGGCGGTCATTGAGATTCAGGACAGCGGCGTTTACACCGAGCCGCTCAAGATTGAATTAAAACGTGACGAGTCGCTTCAGATTCGCGCCGCCAACCGAAAGCGCCCGATTATTCGCCTGCTCGATTATCAGTCGAGTCTTCCCGACGCGCTCACCGTAAAAGGCGCGAAAGGAAGCCGTTTAACGCTCGACGGCTTGCTTATCGCCGGGCGCTCCGTCCAGATTATTGGTCCCGACAGCGCGCCGAACGGCGGCAGCCACGAACAGTACGACGAATACGAGGACAAATATAAAGACTATTTGCCGGATGATAAGGTTTCGCTCGAAACGGTTGAAACGGAAGATTTGTGCCTCGTAGCGATTCGACACTGCACTCTCGTTCCGGGCTGGAGCCTGCACTGCGACTGCGAGCCGCAGAGACCGAACGATGCGAGCCTCGAACTTGATTACTCGAACGCGACAATCAACATCGAGCACAGCATATTCGGAGCAATTGTGGCTGAAGCGAACGAGCGCGCCCGCGAGCCGCAGGTTATTCGCATTACAGACAGCATCTGGGATGCGACGAGCGAAAACCGCGTCGCGCTCGCCGGTAACGGCGGCGGCTTGGCGTATGTCAAATTAACGGTTGCGCGCACGACGGTCATCGGAAAAATTAAAACACACGCGATTTCGCTCGCCGAAAACAGCATTTTCAAAGGCGTCGTCACGGTTGGTCGCCGCCAGCAGGGATGCGTGCGCTTTTGTTACGCTGCGCCCGGTTCGCGAACGCCGCGTCGTTACAATTGCCAGCCGGATCTGGTCGAGCAGGCGGTCGAAGCAAAACTTCGCGAGGAGGCGAAAAAGCCGGGCGCGCCGCCGTTGATTCAAGCCGAGATTGACGCGGCGAGAGAAAGCGAGCGAACGCGTGTCGAGCCGCAGTTTAACAGCGAGCGTTACGGCACGCCGACTTATTGCCAGTTGGCGCAGACGTGCGCCGAAGAAATCACGCGCGGCGCGGATGACGAATCCGAGATGGGCGCGTTTCACGATTTATACCAGCCGCAGCGCGCGGCTAACTTGCGCGCGCGGCTCGACGAATACACGCCTGCGGGCGCGGAAGTCGGAATTATTTATGCGAGTTAAAATTTTAAGGAGGACGAAATGAAAGGTGATTTTTCCCGTGACACATTTAATCTGAAAAAGAATTTCCGCCGCGTCTTGATGCAGCAGGGACGCGTCCAGCTCGATGCCGACTCGAACGAGCAATCGGCGATTCTGCTCCATTACCTGCAAACGCTGGCAAAGGATTTGATCGGCGATCACGGCGGTCCGGGAGAGGGTTTTGCGCTCGAACTTGTCAAAGAAGGGACTATTCCCAAAGACTTGATCATCAAGGCGGGACGCTATTACGTGGACGGAATCCTCTGCGAGAACGACGCAAATGTCAGCTACTTCGAACAGCCAAACTTTCGTATCGCCGATAAAAATATTCCGCAGGAAGGTCGCTTTTTGTTTTATCTGGACGTTTGGGAAAGGCACGTTACCTGTTTTGAGGACGAAAGCTTATGCGAAGTCGCGCTCGGCGGAATTGACACGACGACGCGCACACAAGTTATCTGGCAGGTGAAATTGCGCGAATTGGAACTATTATCGCCTGATGTTCGAGATAAATGCGCAAACTTACAAATGCCCGGCGGAGCGACGAGCAACGCGCTTTTGATCGCAGATGTTCAGTCGGGTGAATTCGACGGCGATCCTTGTAACATAGCGCCCAATTCGCGCTATCGCGGCGCGGAAAATCAGCTTTATCGCGTCGAGATTCACACGGGAAACGTGAACAAGTTTGGGGAAGTAAATGATTTGATAACGCCTACTTTCAAATGGTCGCGCGAAAACGGCTCGGTTGTTTTTCCAATAATTAGTATCACTCGTAGCGGTGCGACAACCGAAATCAGACTTGCGCATTTGGGACGCGATAACAAGTTTACGCTGCGCGAAGGAGACTGGGTGGAAATTGTTGACGATAGCTACACACTGAATAATAGTGCCGGGAACCTACTGAAAGTTACGGTAATTGACCGCGATGAAATGTCGGTCACTGTGGATGGAACGACAGAGATTCCTGCCGATGCTAACTCTAAAAATCACGCCCTGCTGCGGCGTTGGGATCAAAAACCCGGAAATTCGGATGACCGTGATTTAGTTTTAGGCGCAGATAATGCGGTGAACATCGTCGAAGGCACGGGCAATAACAACTGGCTGACGCTTGAGGACGGCATCCGTATTCAGTTTGTCAAAACTGAAGAGGGTTCAAGCGCGAGGTCGAGTTATCACACAGGCGATTACTGGCTGATTCCGGCGCGCACGGCAACCGGCGACATCATATGGGAGCAAGAAGAGAACGGCAATCCGAAGGCGCAACCGCCGAACGGCATCGAACACCACTACGCACCGTTAGGCGTAATTGATAACGGTGAATTAACCGACTGCCGCCGCAAATTAAATCCAATCATAGGTAAACCCAATTCGAGGAGATAAAACGATGACCGTTTTTTTCTTGATTCTTTTGTTTTTTGCTTTATTATTCGGAGCTTCGAAAATCGGCTTCAATCCGGTTAAAAATTTGAAAGACAACGCGCGAATCGCCACCGGATTAACATTTATTCTCACCGGCGCGACTCATTTTCTGATTCCTGACAAATATCTGGAAATGATGCCGCCGTTTATTCCCGCGCCGCTTTTGATGGTTTACCTGAGCGGCTTTTTTGAAATTCTGGGCGGGGCGGGATTGATTTTGCCAGGCACAAAACGAATTGCAGCGTATGGATTGATAGCGCTTCTTCTGGCGGTTTTTCCGGCAAACGTTTACGTCGCGCTAAACAATGTTCAGCTCGGCGGTTTTATGAGCTATTCGTTTTATCAATGGCTCAGGCTGCCGCTGCAATTCGTTTTGATCTGGTGGATTCTGTGGACGATTTCCAAACCGAGAATGTTAGACAACAATTTATAGTTTAGTAAAAAAAGAACGTGGAAACTATTTTCTCGATTGCAAACGCAACCGCGCTGCCCGGCTGGATTTTGCTCGCAGTCAGAGAAAACCTTTATTTCATATTCAACAAATCAAAGCGGAAAATTCAAATGACAGATCGCCTTAAATTTTGCTTGAATATTTACTGAGGAAGCAAAATGTCTGATGAAAAACGAGACAATCCGGGCGTCGTCGCGCCGCCTCCGGCAATTTATTTTGCAGGGCTGGTCGCGGGTTTGATTTTTAACTATTTTTTTCCGGCGGCGATTGTTTTTCTGCCGCGAACAATTGGAATAATCGCCGGAATCATTTTTGTGGCAATTGCCGGTTTTGTAATTTTGGCGGCGTTCCGCGCTTTTTCGGCGGCAAAAACAAACATCGAGCCTTGGAAACCGACGACGGCGATTGTTTCAAGCGCCGTTTACCGATTTTCGCGTAATCCGATTTATCTGGCAATGACTTTGCTTTATGTCGGCGTCGCGTTGCTGCTCGATTCGCTCTGGGTTTTGCTGTTAATAATTCCGGTTTGGTTTTTAATTAATTTCGGCGTCATCCTGCGCGAAGAAAATTATCTGACCGCCAAATTCGGTAATGAATATCTCGATTATAAACAGCGAGTCAGACGCTGGTTATAAGCTCGGAAAAAAAATAAATTAACAGGAAATTCATACTCAAAACCTCAATATATTCTTGACAAACGTCCTCAAAAAAGAGAAAGTAAGTAAGTGCTTACTTTGCAGAATGCCATTATGCTTGAGCGAATTTTTTGTCTTCGTAAATTATTTTTATTCATTTTAAGAATAGGCTTAATCGCTGTGGCGGTTGTTTATTTGTCGTTTGCCGTCCGCGCGCAAACTGTTCAGCCGACACCGACGCCGATTCCAACACCGACGATTGATCCGACCGTCACGCCATCGCCGACGCCTGTTCCGGTTGCGACGCCCCCGGTCAAAGACGCGCAAAATGTGGGACCGGAAAATTTGCAGGGCGTTCCGGCGATTGCGCCGGGTTTTGAATCGAATGACCGCGAGTTGCCGGAATTAGGGCGCGTCGGCGTTGATATGCTTCAACCGCAAACTTTGAGTTTGCGCGACGCGCTCGAACGCGCTTTGTCGAACAACAAAGACATCGAGTTGACGCGCCAAAACGTCCGCATCGCCGAGTTTGATTTGACTGCGGCGCAGGGATTTTACGAGCCGCGTTTTTCGGGAACGACGAATTACGAGCGCGCTACCATTCCGAACGTCAGCATTTTCAGCGGTCAGCAAACTTCGACGACGCAGCAGGGAATTACCGGAAATCTGCGTTTTGAAGGCTCGACGCCTAAATACGGCGGAAATTATCGCGTCGAATATAACAGCAATCGTTTGACGACCAACAACGTGATTTCGCCGCTCAGCCCGCAATATCAATCGAATTTGACATTCTCTTACGTGCAGCCGCTGTTTCGCGGTCGTTCGTTTGACCAGCCGCGCAGACAAATCGAAATTGCAAAGAAAAATTTGTCTTTAACCGACGCGCAGTTTCGCCAGCGGACGATTGAAATTATCGCGCAGGTCCAACGCGCTTACTGGGATTTGACGTTTGCGCTCAAAAATCTGCAAGTCCAGCGCGATGCCGTGAAGGACGCTAAAACACAGCTCGAACACAATCGCCGACTCGTGCAGGAAGGCTTGATCGCGCCGGTTGATGTTCTTCAGGTCGAAACTCAGGTGGCGAATTTCGAGCAAACGGTTTACGAGGCGCTCAATCAAGTCGCGATTGCCGAAAACAATCTCAAAAATCTGATCGCAGAAAATCAAACCGACGAGCTGTGGGCGAAATCACTCGTCCCGACCGACACGGTAAATACCGATTTGCCGATTGTCTCGCTGCCCGACGCGCTGGCGGCGGCAATGGCAAATCGCCCGGAGCTTGAAACGAACAACGTCGCGCGCGAAATCAACGAGCTTGACCGGCGTTTTTACCGGGAGCAGACAAAGCCGCAGGTTGATTTAGTTGCGAGCTACACTGCGGCGGGAATCGCGGGACAGCAAAACCCGGATTTGCGGCTGCCGTTTAATACCGGGCAAACGGCGCAGGTTTCGCCCGAATTAACAGGCGGTTATTTTAATTCCGTTTCGGATATTGCGGCATTTCGCTATCCGACTTTGCGCGTCGGCGTGACAATCAATTTGCCGTTTGAAAGCAAAACCGCTAAAGCCCTGCTTGGCAGAAGTCTGGTCGAAGGCGAACGGCTCAACACGCAGCGCGAGCAGCTCGCACAAGCGATTCAGGTTGACGTGCGAAATTCTTTGCAGCTTGTCAGAACGGCTGAAGCGCGTCTGCGCTCGGCGGCAATCGCGCGCGAAAACACCGAAAAGCAATACGAATCAGAACAGCGCAAATTAGACAACGGACAATCAACGGTTTATCTCGTTCTCGAACGCCAAACCCAGCTTGCCAACGCGCGCGGCGCAGAGCTTCGCGCTCAAACCGAACTCAACAAAGCCGCCGCCGAATTGCAGCGCGCCACCGGAAACAGCTTGCGCGCGAACAATATCGTGGCGAGGTTAAAGTAAGAAGATTCAAACAGGGATAAAGGGGATGAATAGGATAAAAAACAAACAAAAATCCTTTTCATCCCTTTTATCCCTGTAAATTTTCCTGATATTAAGTTTATGCAAACACTCGAATATCTCCGGCAGCATGACGATTATAACCTATGGGCAAACGGCGAGTTTCTGCGGTTTCTAAAAAGCTCGCCGGAAGCGAAAGCCGCGCGCGTTTTCGCTCATTTGCTGTTGGCGGAAATAACCTGGCTGCGGCGAATCAGGGAAAATCTGGACACGAGCAATTTCGATTTCTGGTCGGGCGAAACGGTTGAAGATTGCGAAAAGCTTTTTGAAGAAAGCCAAATGGCTTTTGCAGATTTGTTTGCGAATTTGACGGAGGCTGATTTGGAAAGGATTTTTAGCTACAAAAACAGCAAAGGCTTGTCTTTCCAAAACACTTATCGCGAGGCTTTAACGCACGTTTTCCTTCATTCCGCATATCATCGCGGGCAAGCGGCGCGGGCAATCCGGCTCGACGGAAACGCGCCGCCTTATACGGATTTCATTCAATTTCTAAGAATTAAGTAATCGCAAGACGCAAACCGTCGCTGGCTTCCAAAACTTCGCACGGCGGCGAATATTTGCTAATTTCCGCTTGAAAATCAACAGCGTCCCATTCGCCGTAAAAATGCGTCAGCATCGCCCGTTTCGGCTCGGCTTTTTTGAATAATTCGACGGCTTCCGGCGTCGCAATATGCAGCGCGACCGGACTTTTTTCCACAAATGAAGCCTCGGTTAAAAACAAATCCGCATTGCGGGCGAATTCGCCCAGTCTTTCTTCAAAACCCGTGTCGGACGTAAAAACAAAACGCTTATTTTCGCCTTCAATCCGAATTGCCAGACTTTCATCCGTATGCGGCGTTGACAAAGTGTTTGCCGTGAAATTCGGCAAAATCTCAAATTCCTGTTCGGGCGTAATTTCAATGATTTCGAGCGGAAACGGCTGCTTGAAAATGCCGTAATCGTAAGCCTCGTCAAATTTTTTGAGCAAATCTTTTAAACCCGCAGGCGAGAAAATTTTGAGCGGTTTTGTGCGATTCTGCGTTTCGACGGCGTATTTTGTCCCGAACAAAAACGGCGCGAGTCCGCCGACGTGGTCGAGATGAAAATGCGAAATCCAGATTGCGTCCAGATTAGCCCAATCAAAACCTTCACGCGCGGCATTGTGAAAAGCCGTCGCCGACATATCGAGCATCAGCGAACCTGCGACAGTTTCCAGCCAATAGCCGGAAGAAGCGCGCGATTTATGCGGCGTAGTTGTGCCGGAACCTAAAACGGTCAAGTTCATAGTTCAAAGTTCCAAGTTCAAGGTTCAAAGTTTGATTGCAGTGGTTTAATTGAATAAAGTTTAATTGTTATCGGAATTGTATCGCAAGATAAACTTTTAACTTTGAACCTTGAACTTGAAACCTTTGACTATGACCGTTGATGTTTTGGCGATTTTCGCGCACCCAGACGATTTGGAGTTGTCGGTGGCGGGAACGCTTTTGAAATTAAAATCTTTGGGTTACAAAACCGGCGCGCTCGATGTGACGCGCGGCGAAATGGGAACTCGCGGAACAGTCGAAGGGCGCGCCGAAGAAGCCCAAAAAGCCGCCGAAATTATGCGGCTCGATGTACGTGAAAATCTAGGACTGCCGGACGGTCACGTTTGGAACGACGAAGCGTCGCGCACAAGGCTCGTCCGCGTTTTGCGCCGCCTGAGACCGAAAGTGATTTTCACGCAGCAAATCAACGACCCGCACCCGGATCACGACCACATCGCCTTTCTGGTGCGCGAAGCGTCCCGTCTTTCGAGCCTCAGAAATTACGATCAGGAAACCGGCGAACAAGCCTTGCGCCCGGCTCCGGTCGTCGCGCATTCGGTTTTTTCACGGCTCGTCGTGCCGTCGTTCATCGTTGACATTTCCGAGTTTGCCGACGCAAAAATGCAGTCAATCGCCGCTCACGCTTCGCAGTTTTACAATCCCGAATCAAAAGAACCCGAAACCAGACTGACATCGGAAAATTTCTTAGACCAAATCCGTGCCAGAATGGTTTATTACGGCTCGCTCATCGGCGTTGACGCGGGCGAGCCGTTTTACGTGCGAGAGGCTTTAAACGTCGAAGACCCGCTCGCGCTTTTAACGCGCCCGATGAATTTGTATTCGTAAAAATCAGCCGCGAACAAACACGGAATTTCACGAAATAATTTCAATAAAATTTTCGTGTTCTTTCGTGTTTGTTCGTGGCTAAAAACTATTTCTTTTCGTAAATTATGCGCCCGTTGAAAATTGTGTAAACGGGTTCGGTCGTCAGAATTTCTTTTGCCGGAATCGTCAGCAAATCTTTGGAGTGAACAATCAAATCGGCGAGCATTCCGGCAGCAATCGTTCCTTTTTCTTTTTCGGAAAATTCGGCATAGGCTGCTTCGTAAGTGTGGCTGCGAATCGCTTCAGCCATTGAAAGTCGTTCCTGCGGCTGCCAGCCGCCCGCCGGATCGCCCGCTTCGTCCTGCCTTGAAACGGCGGCGTAAAGCGTGCGATACGGATTGATCGGCTCGACCGGAAAATCCGTTCCGAACGGAACGTGGACGCCGTAACTTTGCATCAAATGCCACGAATAAGCGCCCAAAACGCGATATTCGCCGAGTCTCGATTCCGCCCAGCGCTTATCCGAAATCGCGTGCGAAGGCTGCATCGAAGCGATAATTCCCAATTCGGCAAAACGCTTGAAATCGCTCGGATTGACAACTTGCGCGTGTTCAATACGATGCCTAATGAGATTATCCTCATTGCTTGGCAAACCTTGTTTGAAGGTTTTATTTGAAACATCTAAAGCCAAAGGATTTACTTGCTTTCTCCCGCCGTTTTGCCGATTTTTTCGCGCTTCCGAAAAACCTTCCAAAGCCATTCGATTTGCTCTGTCGCCAATCGCGTGAAGCGCAATTTGAAACCCTGCTGCATCGCGTTCTACAATCATTTTCGTGAGTTCTTCCGGCGAGCGGCGCGGAATGCCGCTGTTGTGCGGATCGTCGGCGAAAGGCGCGAGCATTGCGGCGGTTTTTGAGCCGAGTGTACCGTCAACATAGCCTTTGAGCGCGGTCAGTTTTAGACGGTTCGGATCATCTTTGAACGAGGCGAATTCTGCGCGCTGCGCTTTTAATTGTTCAATCGAATCTTCAAAATTCTGCCATTCCGAAACACGAACGGTTAATTTATTCTGCTGCAAAAATTGGCGGTAAAGCCTGGTCGTTTCATAGCCGGAGTTGTCCTGAATCGAAGTGATTCCAAGGCGGCGCGCCATATCGAGCGCCATTTCCATCGCCGTCTGATTTTGCGCGGCGGTCGGCTGCGGAATAAGGCGAGAGACCAGACCTTGCGCGGTTTCCTTTAAAACTCCCGTCGGCTCGCCCGCCGCGTCTTTCTCGATCTCGCCGCCTTCGGGATTTTTCGTGTCGCGCGTAACGCCCGCAGCTCGCAGAGCCGCAGAATTTACCCAGGCGACGTGACCGTCAACGCGAACCAGATAAACCGGATTGTTCGGCGCGATTTGGTCTAAATCTTTTTTGGTCGGAAAGCTCTGTTTCCAAATCGTGTGATCCCAACCGCGTCCTGCGATCCATTCGCCGGGTTTAACGGTTTTTACCTTTTCGGCAACGCGGCTTTGCGCTTCCGATAAAGATTTTGTATCGAGCAAATTTACATTTAAAAGTGCGAGAGCGCCGCGAAAAAAGTGAACGTGCGCGTCGTTAAAACCGGGCGTAACGAGCCTCCCCTGCAAATCAATCTCGCGGGCGGCTTGAAATTGATTTCTCAAATCGCGCGTGTTTCCAACGGCGACGATTCTTTCGCCGTCAACGGCGACTGCTTCGGCGACCGAATAATTTTCATCGGCGGTAAAAACTTTGCCGTTGAACAGCAAAAGCGAAACGCGCCGTTTTGTTTGGGCAAACGCGAAAATCGGGCAGAGAAAAACGATTAAAAGAAAAGATGAAATTAGTTTTTGCATTATTTTTTATCTACATTATTTCTTATCAGCGGGAACAAGGAAACTTTCGCGGATGTGAGCGCGGCGTTTTTCGCCATTTGCGCCGTCTGCGATTTGGACGGTTAATTTTCTTGAGCCGCCATCGCGTTTTTGATTTGTCGGAACGTATTCGACGACAAACTGCGCTCGCAAATCCA
>DASVRD010000164.1:0-11088 GCA_036388775.1 Pyrinomonadaceae bacterium
GGTTCGGTATTCTTTCCGTTCGCTTTCAATGCGAATTTCTTTTTTTACGGAACCGATTGTTATGAGTACATTTATTCCGAGCGGTAAAACGCTGGCTGAAAATCGCAAATGGTACGTCGTTGATGCGGCGGGTAAAACCGTTGGGCGTCTGGCAACCGAAATTGCACGCATTTTGTCGGGCAAAAACAACCCGCAATTTACGCCGTTTTTGGATTTGGGCGACCACGTTGTCGTCGTCAATGCTCGTCAGGCGATCTTCAAAGGCTCAAAAGCCGAGCAAAAAGTTTATCATCATCACACGCTCTATCCCGGCGGTCTGCGCTCGATTTCGGTCAAAGACCAATTCACCAAACACCCGGAAAGAGTTATCGAGCTGGCGGTTAAAGGAATGCTCCCGAAAACCAAGCTCGGAAAGGCGATGGTCAAAAAACTGCACGTTTACGCCGACGCCACGCACAAACACCATGCGCAAAATCCGCAGCCGCTCGAAATTGAAACCAGATAATTTTTATGGCAGTTGAAATTCAATATTACGGAACAGGAAGACGTAAAACCGCGACGGCGCGAGTTTATATGCGTCCGGGTTCGGGCAAAATTTTCGTTAATAAACGCCCGTTTAAAGAATACTTCCCGAACGAAGCTCTGCAAATGATTATCCGCCAACCATTGCGGATGACCGATTCGGCGAACAAATTCGACATTCTCGTGAATGTTGACGGCGGCGGCGTCGCCGGGCAAGCCGGAGCGGTTCGTCACGGAATCGTTCGCGCGTTAATGGAATTTAACGGCGATTTGCGTCCGACTTTGAAAAAAGCCGGACTCGTCACCCGCGACCCGCGCCAGAAAGAACGTAAGAAATACGGTCAAAAAGGCGCACGCAAGCGCTTCCAGTTTTCGAAACGCTAATTTTTGTTGGAGAGTGAAAACAAACTTTTCACTCTCTTTGTCTTTAATCCATTGCCGCAAAACGCGATTGGTTTCTTTCCGGTTGATTGCGGCGAGTACACAAAACCAATAAGTTAAGGAGATTTATTTTGCCTACAGTTACGATGAAAGAACTCCTCGAAGCCGGAGTTCACTTTGGTCACCAGGTTCGCCGTTGGAATCCGAAAATGAAGGAATACATTTACGGCGAGCGCAATGGAATTTACATCATTGACCTGCAAAAAACCCAAAAGCTCTTCCGCGACGCCATCGGCGCGATGCAGGAGTTTATTACGGAAAAACCCAACCGCACGATTCTTTTTGTCGGCACCAAACGACAGGCGCAGGACGCCATCAAAGAAGAAGCCGAACGCGCCGGGCAATATTACATCAATAACCGCTGGCTCGGCGGACTTTTGACTAACTTTCAAACCGTCCAAAAATCAATCAAACGATTAAAAGAAATCGAAGCGATGCGCGAAGACGGACGTTACGAGAGCTTTACCAAAAAAGAACGACTTGAGCTTGACCGCGAACACGAGAGCCTCAACAAAAACCTCGCGGGCATCAAAACGATGAACCGCCTGCCGGACGCGCTTTTTATCATTGACGTGAAAAAAGAAGAAATCGCCGTCGCCGAAGCAAACCGCCTGGGCATTCCGGTTTGGGCTGTCGTTGACACAAACTGCTCGCCCGAAGGAATTGACCACGTAATTCCGGGCAACGACGACGCGCTTCGCGCGATTCGCTTGTTCGCTGCCCGCATCGCTGATGCGGTTTTAGAAGGTCAGCAAGTCGGAACCGAAGGCGGAGTTATTTCGACCGAAGCGGAAGACGGTATAGCTGCGGCGGTTTCAGGATTGAATGTCCAGCCGGTGCGTTCGGCTGACGAATATCCGGCTCCTGGCGCGGAAGTCAATTCGCAAAGCGGAACGCTCGAATTGTCGCGCGAAGAAATGGATGTGAATCAAGCCGAACCCGATAGTTTCAGCGTCCAACCGGAACGCGGTGATGACAATGCCGAAGCGCAGAAATATCCGGGTCCGGGCGCGGCGGCTTGGAGTCAACCGCATTAAAGAATTTGAAAACTCAGTTTGAAAACGCAGTCCTCAACTTTCGTTTCGGGGCTGCTTTTTCTTGTCCCGGCGCGTGTCGCCGGTTCATTATCACTCTGACAAATCAGTGTTAATTTGTTAGAATATCGTTTTATTTTGTTATCAATAAGGGAGATATTATAAATGGCAGAAATTACAATGGCGGCAATTAGAGCGCTGCGCGAGAAAACCGGCGCCGGAATGACCGACGTTAAAGCCGCGCTGGTCGAAGCAAACGGCAGCGAAGATCAGGCGATTGAGATTCTTCGCAAAAAAGGAATGGCGACAGCCACTAAAAAAGCGGGTCGCGTAACGGCTGAAGGAGTTGTCGGTTCATACATTCACATGGGCGGCAAAGTCGGCGTTCTCGTCGAGGTCAACTGCGAATCGGATTTCGTCGCTCGCGGCGAGGATTTTACACAGCTTGTCAAAGACATTGCAATGCACATTGCGGCTGCGACTCCGACTTATGTTCGGCGGGAAGAAGTGCCGCAGGATATTCTTGATAAAGAGCGCGAAATCACGGGCGAACAGCTTAAAAATGATCCGAAAAACGCGAACAAACCGGCTGACGTAATCAGTAAAATCGTCGAAGGTCGTTTGAATAAATATTACGAAGAAAACGTGCTGCTTGAACAGCCGTTCGTTAAAGACCCGTCGAAAACCGTCGGCGAATTGGTCGCGGAAAAAGTCGGCTCGATTAAAGAAAACATCACGGTTCGCCGTTTTACGCGCTACAAAATGGGCGAAGGCTTGGAGAAAAAAGCCGATGATTTCGCAGCCGAAGTGGCGTCGCTGGCGGGCGGAAATCAATAACATTTCAAATTATTTTGGCGGAGAAATTGTCTCCGCCTTTTTTGTGTTTTAATATCAGCAGGGCAATTTTTTATGGTTCAAGAGGCAGCGCGAATGGAAGCCGCGAAACCGGCTTACAATCGAATTTTACTAAAACTGTCGGGCGAAGCTCTGATGGGCGGGCAAAATTACGGTATTGACACTGAAGTCGCCCGTTCGGTCGCCCAACAAGTTAGAGCGATTTACGATCTGGGCGTCGAAACAGCGATTGTCGTCGGCGGCGGCAATATTTTTCGCGGCGTTTCAAAATCCGCCGGAAATATGGATCGTTCGAGCGCCGATTATATCGGAATGCTCGCCACCGTAATGAATGCGGTCGTGTTGCAGGACGCCTGCGAAAAAGTCGGAATTTTTACGCGCGTGATGTCGGCGATTGACATTCCGCAGCTCGCCGAACCGTTTATTCGCCGCCGCGCGATCCGACATCTTGAGAAAAAGCGCGTCGTGATTTTCGCCGCCGGAACCGGAAATCCGTATTTTACGACCGATTCGGCAGCCGCTCTGCGAGCGCTCGAAATCCGCGCCGAAGTCTTGATGAAAGCGACAAAAGTTGACGGAATTTATTCCGCCGATCCGATGAAAGACGAAACCGCAACGCGCTACGAAACGGTCAGCTATCAGGAAGTCATCGAAAAGCAGTTAAACGTAATGGACACTTCGGCGATTTCATTATGCCGCGAAAACAAGCTGCCGATTCTGGTGTTCAATATGAAAGAATCGGGTAATATAATTCGCGCCGTCAACGGCGATTTACAAATTGGAACCTTAGTTAACGGATAGCTGATAATTAATAATGAAAAGGTAATTATCAGCTATTAATTACCGATTAAATTTATGATTGAAAACGTAATCAAAGAAACAAAACCGCGAATGGAAGGAGCGGTCGAGGATTTTAAACGCAAACTGGCGAATATCCGCACGGGGCGCGCGACGGTCGGAATCTTGGACGGCATTCAGGTTGATTATTACGGAACGCCGACGCCGCTTAGTCAAATGGCTTCGATTTCGGTTCCCGAACCGCAATTGTTGATGGTTCAGCCTTGGGACACGAGTCAGACGGGCGCGATTGAAAAAGCGATTCGCAACTCAGATTTGGGGTTGAATCCGTCAAGCGACGGCAAAACTGTCCGCGTCCCGATTCCGCCGCTGACCGAAGAACGCCGCAAACAAATGGCGAAACAGGTTCACGAATTTGCGGAAGACCACCGCACCGCCGTCCGCAACGTTCGCCGCGATGCAAACGAGAAACTTAAGAAAATGCTCAAAGACAAGCAGATTTCCGAAGACAACGAGCGCGACGGTTTGGATCAGGTGCAAAAACTGACGAACAGCTACATAGCCAAAATTGACGAGTTGATGAAACACAAAGAAACGGAAATAATGCACGTTTGAGCAAACGTCCGCATATTTGCCCAAAATTAAAGGGAAGGTTTTAACGCCTTCCCTTTTTATTTTTTAATCCGCCCTGTTTTTACTTCATCACAAAAACGTCGTCCGCGATTTCGGAATTAACCAGAATCTCTTTGGCTTTAAAGCTGGCGTAAAAAGTATTTGCTCCAAGCTGCAAACGCTGCGAATATTTTTCCGGTATCAAAACTCCGCTGACATCTCGAAACTTATCGTTTTCGACCGCAGTCGTGATTTCTCTGCCCTCAACCGTGAATTTGGCTTCATAGCTCAACACTTGCCCGTTCGCCGGATCAATGTAGTAATCGGAGGAATAGCCGTCGGGCGAGGAAATGCGAAATCCGCGCCGCTTCTTTTTGTCGGGCAGCGCCGTAACCGTGTAGCCCTTTTCTTCGGCTCTGGTCAATAAAATGAATCCCATTTTATTGAGCGGCGGCACGTCGAAACGCGCAATCGAACTGTAAAGTTGCTCTCCGTCGAAGATTTGCAGAAAGTTGAAAAACTGCGAAGTGATTTCAAAACGGAATCTATCGCCTTTGGTGACGACCGCGTAAGCCGCCGGAACAGCCTGCGCCGAACCGGGCGCGGTTGCTTCGACCGAGCCACGCTGGATGATGCTTTTTGCCGCTTTAAATTTATCGCCGCCGTGCGCCGCAATTGCGGCTTTGGCGAGATCGAGCGGAGCGGCGTCCGCTTTTATCATTACAACTTTTGTCGCAGCGGTCGCTCCCGGCGCTTTTGATTTGTCCTGCTGCGCGTTAACGGTTAAAGCGGTAGTTGCCGCAAAGCAAAGAATTAACACTGCTTGCTTCATAAATCTCCTTTAGCTTTTGGGGTGAAAAAGAATACCTCAAACGAACTTTGGCACTCGACTAAAAATTACGCCAAACGATGAAGCATTGTTTCCGGTTTTTTGTAATTCATCCCAAAAACAGATTGCCGACAAAATACTTTTGGCTTTTCTATGCGGTAAAGCGCCTTTTACGCGACTTTATTTGTCGCACGTAAAAGGCGCTTTACATTATAGTGTTTTCGAGAGGGCTTTTAGAAGCTGAATCTGAGTTGAAGCTGAACCTGGCGATTTCCGGCATTGCTGCCGCCGCCGCCAAATCCGAATCTGGCAACCGTATTGTATCCGCCGAAACGCGGCGAGCTGAGATTGTTAATCGGGCTTCCAAAATTGGTTCGATTAAATATATTGCTGATTTGGACGCCCAAAGTCAGGTTATACGGCTTGTCGTTGCGCGCGCCGCCTTGACCGAAAGGTGCACCGCCGCCTTGCCCGCCTCGACCGCCTCCGCCACCGGGTCCGCCGCGACGACCACCGCCTGCCGCTCCCGGAATTCCGGCAGCTCCGCGACCGCCGCCGGTTGTTGCTGTTTGTCCTTGAGCCGGCGTATTGACTACCGCTGTTTCTCGTGAACCGCCAAAACTAATTGTTTTAGTCAAATTCATATTAGCGCTGAAAAAGTTAGCGCCGCGTCCATAATTGCGCGGAATAATCGCATTCGGATCGGCAGCATCGCTGATGTCGCAGAATGAATTGGTCAATCCGAGCTGATTGCAGCGAGCGCTTAACTGAGCGAAGGTCGGACGTTCGGTAAACAGCGAGTCGCGGTTGCTGTCAACGCCGGTGATAATGTTAAACGGCGAAGCTGTGCGGAAAACGATAAAAGGATTTGCACGAATTCCCCACGGCAAACCGAACGAGCCGCGAACGAACACCGAATGTCGCACGTCCTGAGCCGCATCTCCGTATTCGCCGCTCAAATCATAGCTGTAAAACGGGGAGCTTCCGGCTGAAGCGCCGCCGAAACCGCCGCCGCCAAAGCCTGCAAAACCGCCGCCGCCGTCAACGTCCGATTTGGCTTTGCTCAGACCATAATTAATAAAAAACTGGACATTCGGATTAAGTCTGGTGTTTAAATTAACTAGAAATTGGTTTTGCACGAACTTGCCGGTTGACTCGAATTGATAAATGTTGCCGAGCGTCGGGTCCGGGCGCAAAGCGTTTGCCGCCGCGCCGGTCGGACAAACGACGGTTGGCGGACAAACCGGCGCGTTCACGTTTCGCGTCCGCAGCAAATCCTGCGTTCTGGTTGACAAAAATGTGAACGACAAAGTTGTGCGGAGAGGAAGCTGCCGTTCGACGCTCAACGCGGATTGCATTGTATAAGGCGAACGAATATCTTCGGCAAGACGGCGAACCACGCTGCTGCCGGGAACTAAAGCGGCAACCTGCGCGGCGGTCGGAACATTTGTCACTCCGTTCAAAGAGAAAATCGGCTGGCTGAGCAGAGCCGAGTCGGTGACAAAATACTGAATTTGGTTTTGCCCGTTAAAGCGATTTTCCTGCAAGCTCAGATTTTCCGAAATGCGGTCGTAGAAAATACCGAAACCGCCGCGAAACACTGTTTTCGGCGGACGCGCGCCGCCCGCTCCCGGCGAATAAGCAAACCCGATGCGCGGAGCAAGATTGAAATTATTGCTGACGTTGGTTTGCGCTTCGTAACGAAGACCATAGCTTAAAGTAAATTTCGGCGAAACGCGCCAATCGTCATTGAGAAAAAGACCGAAATCGGTTTGCTTAATCGTCGCCAGCGGATCGCCCGCCGTAATCGTAAACTGCGAAGGGCGAGCGCTGCCCAAAATCGCCTGGCGGTATTGCTCAATCGAAGACAGCCCTCCGGGAACACCGGCAAACGTGAACGTTCCCGCAAAATTGCTTTCCGAGCGATCTTTAAGCGAAACGTGACGCAGACGCGCGCCGAATTTAAGACTGTGCGTGTTGAGCGCCAAAGTCGTGTAATTTTGCAGCTCGAAACGGTCTTCTTCGTTAAAGCTCAAACCGACGCTGCTGCCGCCGCCGTTAAACGAACCGGAAACGTTGATAGCCGGAATCGAATTGTCGCCTTGCTGCTCGCTGCGGCTGCGATTGTATTGAAATCTGGTTTCGTTGATCGCGGTCGGCGAAAGAATCGCGGTCTCGGTAAATTGAAAATTTTGGTCGGTGTTTTGGTTGTTAAAAGCTCTGCTCGGCAAAGAAAATTCGTTGACGCCGCGATTCTCCGACTTGCTGCGCTGAAAGCTGTAACGCGCAATCAAAGTGTTGCGCTCGTTGATGGCGTAATCAAAACGCGGGCTAATCGAAAACCGGCGAGTCGGCACGACGAGCGACTGCGTAAACAATGTCGGATTCAAGCTCTGGTCGAGAATCGTCGCGTTGATGACGGCGTTGTCGTCAAACTCGCGGCGGTCAACGTCCAGGAAAAACGAAGCCTTGTTTTTGATAATCGGACCGGAAAGATTTCCGCCGTAAAAACGGGTTTGCGACGGGGCGCGGGTGCGCGCGAACGGATTGCGCGAGTTTAAGCTCTCGTCGTTGAAATTAAAGAAAGCCTGACCGCGAAATTTGTCAGCGCCGGGTTTGGTCAAAATCTCGACGCGCCCGAAACCGGGACGGTCGAATTCGGATGAAAACGGATTTTGGTTGACGCGAATTTCCCGAATCGCTTCGCGCGGCGGCAACCGTCCGCCGGAAAAACCGTCAATGTAAAATTGTCCGCCGTTCGGTCCCGCGCCGGGTCCCGCCAAAGCCTGCAAAGCCGCCGCCAATTCATCGGGGTCTTCGGGCAGAGCTTCCAAATCAGCGCCTTTTAAAACCGTGGCGCTTTGATTATTAATCGGATCGGTGTTGACCTGATTTTCGTTTGAAATCTGCACTTCCGCCTGAACTTCGGCGGGCGTCAGAGTGATTATCAATTCCTGACGCTGACCCGAAGCAACCACGACTTCGGTATTTTCATAAACCGCAAAATTCGTCGTTGCCACTCGAATCGTGTAAGTTCCGGCAGGAATTCCGGTAAAGATAAATTGTCCGCTTTCACTCGAAGTTGCGGTGCGCTCGAAACCGCCGCTGTTTGTAACAGTGACATTTGCGTTTGGAACAATAGCGCCGACCGAGTCAACTACTTGCCCGGCAATGATTCCGCTTCCCTGCGCGAAAACAGCCGCGCTCGAAAAGGTTAAAGCTAAGATAAATGCGTATAAAACTCTCATAATATTTTTAGATAAAAAGTGAAAATAAAAAATGGCGGAAAGACAAAAGGCAATTTCATCCTTCATCCTTCCGCCTTCATCCTTTAAATTTACGGCGCGCCGATACCGTCGAGTCCCGGAATGTTAATCGAAGGCGCGGCGGCTTGCGGTCGCTGGCTTTGCCCCGGAATTTGCGGCGGATTCAAAAACGGCTCGATGCCGGCGACGAATTTAATTGCGGTCACGCGGTCGGGAGACGCTCCGGCAGTGCTGGAAGCGGCTATCGCATCACCGACTTTCAATTCGGTTAAAGTCAGAGCCGGAAGACGTTCGAGCATTTGGTCAACATCGCCGCCGCCCTGACGCATACCGCCGCCCGCTCCTCCTGCGCCTTGCTCTCCGCCGTTCGGATTAGCCGGGCGCGGTTGCTGTCCGGCATTTCCGCCGCCCATCGGCATTCCCTGCGGCATTTGTCCGCTGGCGCGCATCGCCTGAGCCATTGCCAGACGCTGCGCCATTTCCGGCGGAAAACGTCTGAGGAGCGTGCCGTTATTAACTTCTACTACTACTATTTTGTTTGTATTTGCTTCTTTGACCGTAATTTCGTTTTTGGCAATATCAATTGCCGTGATTGTTCCGGCAACCATTTTGAACGAGCCGGAAATAATTTCTTCTGCTGTCACGCGAATGCCGTCCGGCGTTTTTTCGCCGCGCGCCCGAAGCTGGTCGCCGACTTTCAATTCGGCGAGATTGCTCATTTTAGCGTCGCTGAACTTGACCGAATTCGGCGCGTAACGGCGATATTGTGTTTTATCGCTGACGGCTACGGTAACTGTTTGACCGGCTGGAACTGCGCCGCGAGGAGCAATCGTAATTTCATTTGTCGCCGGATTGATCGCCGTGACGCGCCCGACAACTCCGCTTGCCCATTTTTGTTGTTCGGTTTGTTGTTTTTTGGAAATGTCGGCTTGCGTCATCAAATAAACGCTGCGCGTCGGCGCGAGCGATTTTTTGTCGTCCGACAAAATGCCGACGGCGGCAACTTTATCGCCGGCTGCAATGTCCGAAAGCGCGGCGGGAGTCGCGGATTTCAAATCCGCCGGATTTTCCGGCGTCATGCGCTTGTAAACGGTTTTGGCGTCAATCGTTAAAGAAATGTCGCCGTCTTTTGTTTTAAGCGCGATTTTATTATTCGCCGCATCAATCGCAACGACATCGCCCTGCACTACCGAAGATTTTTGAGCTGCCCCGGTTTGCGCCTGAGCGGAATAAGCCAGGGCGAACACGCCGAGCGTTAAAAATAAAGACAATAGAATTTTTCGCATATTAATATTTTTCCTTTTGCGTGCGAATGTAAGACGTTTTTAATACGCCTCAGAACAGTTAAAAGTTGCGCGTCGTAATCCATATATATAAACGTGCGCAACGGCGGATTATTAACAACCAAGAGAAATAAATTTTCAAATCTGAATGAAAGATTTGTCAGTTGCTGACAGACATTTAGACACGCTAACAAAACATTCGGTTACAACTTTTTGGAATTTATTTTAGAAACTTCAAAAAGTAACGATGGTGAGATGCCGGAGTTACTCAATTATTTCGCCAATCAAACGGACGCTGTGCGGTTAAAACAAGTCCCAGGCTGACAATTATTAAACCGATAAAAGCGAAAGCCCATAAATACGGGAGCGAGAGAACAAAAACCCAAAAACAGGTGCCCAGCAGCAAAGACGTTGATTCGGAGCGTTTGCGATGTTCGCCGAAAAGACGTTTATAAATGTATTTTCCGGTCGCGGCTTGGACGACGACGCGCCCGAAAGTGTAAGCCAGAAACAGCAAAACCGTCATCATCGCGCTCGCTAAAATCCCGATTGGCGTCGGCAAAGCTCCGAGTCCGAATCCGACAATCAGAGTTGAAAACAACATCACCAGAGCGCCGACAACTGCGATTCTTAAACCTGATAAATTCAATCTGGTAATCGCGCGGCTGACCGCGCCCGGCGAAATTGTCGTTAAAACGAGCGAGACGATGAACCAGAACAACACTGCCAGAATGCGCTGAACGAAATACCAGGCGGAAAAATCCGGCGCGGCGAGCGAAGCAGGATTTTGCATAGCCTCGCGCAGCTCGTTTTCATAACCCGCATACATTACGGTTTGGCTTTCGGGATTTCGTCCGGGAGCGGTTTTGCCGTGATTGTATGCGCCGCCGATGATGACGACATCGCCGCCGATGTAAGAATTCGGGCGTTGATAAACCGATCCGCCGATTGTCGCCACGTCGCCTTCAACTCTGCCTTCGACTATGATGTCGCCGCCGAAAGCCATCACGCCTTTTTTCACGGTGCCGCGCACGACAACCGTTTTTCCAAAACCGAAAACGTCCGAATCGGCGGTTTCAGCAACTACTATCGCGTTTGATTCATCCGGCGAATTGATTACCGTTTGCTGTCCGAACGCGCAAAAAGCCGATTGCAAAACAACGAGCGAAGCAAAAAGCCACTGCCAGTTTTTGAGCAGCGGCGCGTTTGTGTTGATTTGATTTTCGGCTAAAAAACTCACTTTTGTTAAAAAAGGATCAAGCGCGGCGATATTTTCTGAGCAAAACCGACAAAGCGGCAATTGTAAAAATTAAAAGCGACAAAACAAGAAACGCGGAAAACACGATTTCGTTTGCAAACTGCCGCGAAAAAGCGCGCCAAAACACGCCGAGCAAAACTTTAATTTGAGCAAACGCGGCTTCAAAAACACCGAGCTTTTTGCTCACGAC
>DASVRD010000165.1:0-15247 GCA_036388775.1 Pyrinomonadaceae bacterium
GAAGCTCGCTTCTCGCTTCTTTTTCAGCCGATTCGGCTTCGTGACCGACACCGGCAGCTTCGATTTCGTTTTCAAAATGTTTGACGTTTCGCAAAAAAACATCAACCAGCCGCGGATCAAACTGCGCTCCCGCTCCGGCTAGCAGCGTGCGGCGCGCTTCGTCGCGGTCGAGCGCAGGGCGATAAGAACGCGGCTCGCGCATCGAATCGTAAGAGTCGGCAATCGCCAGCACGCGCGCCGTAATCGGGATTTCTTCGCCGCATAAACCTTCCGGGTAGCCGTTGCCGTCCCAGCGCTCATGGTGATGCAAAACGGTCGGCACGACCGGATACGGAAAAGCGACTTTTTTCAGAATATCCGCGCCGACGGCGGCGTGAACTTTTACTTTGTCCATTTCCGGGCGCGAAAGGCGTCCGGGTTTGTTCAAAATATGATCGGGAACGGCGAGCTTGCCGATGTCGTGCAGAAGCGCGGCGGCTTCGAGAGCTTTCAGATCGTTTGAAGGCAATTTCAACGCATTTGCCAGCCCGAGGGCGTAAATTTGAACTCGCCGCGTGTGACCGGGCGAAGTTTGCTCGCGCGCGTCAACCGCGGCGGCGAGCGTTTGCACGGCGGAAAGCTGAACGCGATTGATTTCGGCGATTTCCCGATTTTTCTCGTTCATTCGCCGGAAATGTAATTTGTAAGCGATGTAAGGCAAAGCGACGAGCGGCAAACTGATTACGCCGTGCGCCGCGCCCCAATGCGCTTCGGAATATTGCACGATTCCGGCTGCCAGCGCGCCGACAAAACAACTCCACGAACAGGACAAAATGTCTCGCGTCCAGATTTTCGCAAAGGATTGATTGGTTTTCAGCGTCTGAAACCAACCGGAAAGCAGGCTCATCAGCAGGAACTGAACAAAAGCCGCAATCACCAGCACGAGTGCGAAACCTTCGATTTCAAGCAGGCTGTTGGCGAGCGGCTGCTGCTGAATTCCGGCGTAATGTTTGAGGGCGAAATAAAAAGCCTGTCCCGCGCCGAACGCGCCGATAATCGAAATTGCCGCGCAGGTTGGTTTTTCTTCAACTTTGTTTTCGGCTCTCAACCCTCCGGCAAAAGCCGCGACTCCGGCGGCAACAATGCCCGCCGGAACTCCCAGGTAAATTAATGCCAAAAAAACGAGCGCGTCGGCAGCCGAAATCGTGGTTTGCGTATCGGGAACTTTAATCGGAAACAAACCGGCGATAAACGACAGACAAATCAAGCCCGTCAAGACGCCGATTTCCGCCACCGTTAAATAAAAACAATTTAATAATGCCCAAATCGAGACAATAGCCGCCATTGCGGAAAGCAAAAGCCGGAACAAATTTGTCGCGCGGTTGTCGTCTGGATTAAAAACTTTCACCTAAAATTACTCCTTGATCTGCCGGGCGTAGGGGCGTCGGCTTGCTTTTCTCTTACAAATTTCATTCCCTGTCTGTAAGCCCTTATAAAATCGAGGTCGCGGATTTAAGCGACGAGTTTTGACGATTAAAAAGCGATAAAATCGTTCAAAATGCCGTGTCAGTTTGGAAGAATCCCGGTTGCCGAAATTCCGTCGGGCGTGTAACTTCTAATTTTCCGTTATGGATTTAGCCGCCGAAGAAACCGACCAATCGCCGCGCGGCTATTTTGAGCTGCTGCGCGAGAACCCGAATTTTCGCAGGCTCTGGCTCGGACAAGTGGTTTCGCAGCTCGGCGATTGGTTTAACACTATTGCTCTTTACTCCATCGCTCTTAAATTGACCGGATCGGGACAAGCCGTGTCGTTGATTCTGGTCACGAGATTTCTTTCGACCGTCTTTTCCAGCCCGCTTGCGGGCGTTATTGCCGACCGTTTTGACCGTAAAAAGGTGATGATTGCTGCTGATCTCGGACGCGCCGTGGTCGTTCTGGGATTTTTGTTCATTCGCCGACCGGAAGACGCGTGGCTAATTTATTTTCTTACCGTTTTACAGCTCGTTTTGTCAACATTTTTTGAACCGGCGCGCTCGGCTTCGATTCCTTCGGTCGTCGAGCCGAAAGATTTGCTGACCGCAAACGGTATTACAGCCGTCACATGGTCGGCGATGCTGACGACCGGGGCGGCAATCGGAGGTTTTGCTACCGCCGCGCTCGGCACGGATGCCGCATTTGTTCTTGATTCGGCGACTTATTTGCTGTCCGCCATCTTGTTTTTAGGTTTGAATTTGCCGCCGCGCCCGCCGCGCGAAAAACAAAAATTAACCGTATTACGAGCCACCGGGCTTGAGGATGTTTTCGAAGGTTTAAAATACGTCTGGCGCAGACCGCGCGTTTTAGCCGTAATGCTGGCGAAACCGGCGCAGTGCATCGCGGGCGGGACGCTGACATTGCTGGCAATTTACGGCGAGAAAGTTTTTCCAATCGCGGGCAGCGGCGAAATCGGGATCGGCGTGCTTTACGCGGTGCGCGGCGTCGGCACGGCGTTCGCGCCGATTGTCGTCCAGAGATTCGTGCGCGGCTCTCGCCGGAGCCTGGAAAATTCGCTCGGCGGGGCGTTTTTCTTTATCGGTACTTTTTTTGCGCTCTTCGGGACGACCGAAAATTATCTGCTCGCAATTTGTTTGCTGCTCGCCGCTTACGCTGGCGGAAGCTTGATTTGGATTAACTCGACGGCTTTGATGCAAAAATATGTGGACGACGAATTTCGCGGGCGCGTTTTCGCCGCCGAGCTTTGTCTTTTAACTTTAATGCTGGCAGGCTCAAACTATGCGGTCGGCGTGCTGCTCGACGATTTCAATTTCTCGCTTAGTCAGGTCACAATCGGAATCGGTTTGGCAGCGATAATTCCGGGCGTCATTTGGTTTGTGACCGGAAAATTCTGGCAAACCGACGACTGATTTTTATGAAAAATCGAATCAACGCCTTTTTCACGGCTGAGGAAATCAGGCTCGAAGATTTCGATAATGAGATTTGGCGGCAAGCCGAGTCGGTCGAAATAAATCGCTATTGGTCAGGCAAACCCGCGCCCGCCGAACGATGCGCGAGCGCGAGAATTTTGTGGAGCGAAAACCGGCTTTTTGCGCGTTTTGATTGCAGACAAGACGAGCCGTTTGTCATTAACCGAAAGCCGAATCTTGACGCGGAAGCCGCCGAGCTTTGGGAGCGCGATGTCTGCGAAATTTTCGTTGCGCCGGATTTGAACGCGCCTGAAAAATATTTTGAATTTGAAATTGCGCCCACGGGCGAATGGCTCGATTTTGCGATTCGCCAATTGCCCGAAAAACGCGAAACCGACAAAACTTATAACGCCGGAATGAAAACGGCGGCGCGTATCGGAGAAAATTCTTTTACGGTTGTTTTCACCCTCGAATTTCAACGCGCTTTCGGCAGGAAGCCCAAAGCGGGCGAAATTTGGCGGACAAATTTATTTCGCTGTGTCGGCAGCGGCGAAACGCGCGGCTATCTCGCTTGGCAGCCTACTTTCACCGAAACACCCGGTTTTCACGTTCCCGCCGTTTTTGGTTATTTAAAATTTGAAAAGAAATAGAGCAAATTTCAGAATTATGCAATAAAAACAGAAGCCCGCGCGTCAGCATGGGCGAAACACACAGGTTAATTATTCCGCCCTTGCTCACGCGTGGGCTTCTGTTTTGTGCCTCAATTAACTGAAATCTGCGGTTTATTTTTGATTAAACCAACGATTTAACCATTAAAAAACCGTCGCCGCCATTGGCGTAATACTGGTTCATTCGCTGCGCGACTATGTAACCGGCACGGGCATAAAGTTGCTGCGCTCCAAAATTATTGGTGCGAACTTCGAGCCGCATTGTTCTGACGTTGCGCAGGCGAAAAGCGTTTTCGGCGTGTTCGAGCAGCAAAAACGCGAGTCCGCGCCGCCGGTGTTCGGGCGCGACTCCGATTGTTGTGATGTGTCCGGTTCCGTCAGGTTCGTGCATCGCGATGATGAATGCGATCATCTGCCCGCTTTTGGGCAAAACAACGCAATAAGCGAGCGAGTTTGGTTCTTTGAGCAGGAATTCGAGCGTGCCGCGCGTGTAGGAATCGCCGTTGATAAAACAGCGGCGGTCGAGCGCGTCCAATTCGTCGAGATGTTTTATCGTCAACGCGCGGATATGGTAATCGCCGGAAAATTTTGCCAAAGAATCGGGCGGCAGCGGCGCAAGGAAAGGAAATTCCTGTTCGGGCGATGTGCGCTCCAACATAAACGTCTGCCAGAATCCGCGTAATCTGTCCAAAACTGCCATATTCGATTTTGGATTTTAGATTTTAGATTTCAGATTTGCAATCGTTTGGCGTCAGATTATCAACATACAATCGCCATAACTGTAAAAACGATATTTTTCGGCGACCGCGTGTTTGTAAGCCGACATCGCTAAATCGTGACCGGCGAAGGTCGAAACCAAAACTAAAAGCGACGATTGCGGCAAGTGAAAATTAGTTAAAAGCGCATCAACAGCGCGAAATTTGTAACCGGGCGTAATTGTCAGATTTGCCGCGCGCCAGCCCGCCGAAATTTTTCCGTTTTCATCGGCGGCGGATTCGAGCGCCCGCGTCGTCGTCGTGCCGATTGCAATTACACGGCGGTTTTCAGTTTTGGCGCGGTTGACGATCTCGGCGGTTTCTTCCGAAATAATCGAAGTTTCCGGCGCGACTCGATGTTCGGATAAGTTTTCGACTCGAACCGGCTCGAAAGTTCCGTAACCGACGTGCAAAGTGATTTCCGCAGTTTCAACGCCGCTGCGCCCGATTTCCGCTAAAATTTCCGGCGTGAAATGCAATCCGGCGGTCGGCGCGGCAATCGCTCCGCGCTCACGGGCAAAAACGGTTTGATAGCGTTCGCGGTCTGTTCGATCCGGCTTTTCCTCGCGGTTGATGTAAGGCGGCAAAGGTGTTTGACCGACGGCTTCCAGTATTTCATAGAAATCTCTTTCGCTTTGAAAGTTGACGACGATCCGACCGTCCGCGGTTTTATCCAAAACTTTTGCCTGCAATTTTCCTTCGCCGAAAACGAGATTTGTTCCGGCTTTCATCCGGCGAGCGGGACGAGCCAACGCCTCCCAGACGCTTTTTTCGATTTCACGAACCAGAAAAATTTCGATTTTGCCAGTAAAATTTTCCCGGTTTCCGATTAAACGAGCGGGGAAAACTTTGGTGTTGTTCAAAACAAGAACATCGCCTTTTTGCAAAAAGGCGGGAAAGTTTTTGAATTGTTCGTCGCACCAGCTTCCGGCGGCGCGATTGACGACCAGCATTCTCGAAGCCGAGCGTTCGGCGAGCGGTTCCTGGGCGATTAATTCTTCGGGCAGTTTGTAATCAAACTCGGAAATCAACATTTTTTCGATGTTAATATGCCGCGCCGCTTTCTTCAAAACAAACCGCATTTTGCGGATCGGCAAATCACAAAAAGAAATTTTTAAAATTCTAAAGTGTACGCAAGCGAACAAAGTCGCCCTTCAAAGTCAACTAACCTAACAGTAGAGTTGATTTGACCTGTTTCCCCCAGTAGGCAAGGTGATTATGGCGCATACCATCCTCTTGGTAGAAGATTACGACGACGCACGCGAGTTTATGCATTTTATGCTCGAGTTCTACGGGTATGAAGTCATCGAAGCGACCGACGGGCGCGAAGCGGTCGAATGCACCAAAAACGAACATCCCGACTTGATTTTAATGGACATCAGCTTGCCCGAAATGGACGGAATTGCCGCGACCAAACAAATCAGACAACTCAAAGAAGGCGCCAATGTCCCGGTCTTAGCGATAACGGCTCACACCAATTGCCTTCAACAAGCTCTCAAAGCCGGTTGCAACGAGGTTCTTTTTAAACCCGTCGAGCCTGAATATTTAAAAAAGGTTATAGCCAGTTATCTTTAAAAAAGTGTTCTTTACCTTTAAAAAGAAAAGCGAGCTTGATTTATTCGATCAAGCTCGCTTTTCTTTTTTCTACGATTAATTTTACCGATTCAAAGCCGGAATCGGAAGATCGCCCGTCGTGCCGAATTGCAGCGGGAGTAATTCGCCGTTTGAGCGAAGCAAATACCAGAACGAATTTGACGGACGATAAACGGCGATTTCGGCTCGTCCGTCGCCGTCGTAATCCGCCGGAACGGGCTTGTCTTCGGCGGTTCCGAAACGCTGCGGGACGAATTGGTTGTTGCTGCTGTTGATTCGATACCAGGTGCCGTTTGACGGGCGATAAACCGAAATGTCGGTTTTCTTATCTCCGTCAAAATCCGCCTCAGCCGGAACGTCGCCCGGCACCCCGAATTTAATTCCAAAAAACGAATTATCCGAGCTTCGCAAAATGTACCAATCGCCGTTTGTCGGGCGGAACACTGCGATGTCGGCTCGTCCGTCACCATCAAAATCGCCCATAACCGGAACGTCGCCGCTCGCGCCCCAATGAACGGCGACGAATTGATTGTTGCTGCTGTTAATTCTAAACCAATCTCCGGTTGACGGGCGGAAAACGGAAATGTCGGCAAGTCCGTCGCCGTCATAATCCGCCGGCGTCGGGATGTCGCCCGAAGAACCGAACTGAACGGCGACAAATTGGTTTGTCAAGCTGTTTATGCGATACCAAAATCCGAAACGAAAAACCGCGATGTCTGTTCTGCCGTCTCCGTCGTAATCGGCGGGAGCAATTAAATCTCCTGCTTGTCCGAAAGTGGTCGAACGCAGAGTGCCGTTTGACGACTGCGAGATGTGCCACGCGCCGGTCGAAGGACGGAAAACCGAAATGTCGGCGCGTCCGTCGCCGTCGAAATCGAACAGAGTTTTGTTAAAATTGGTCGGAGCCGATTGATTTATTGTTACGGTTTGACCGGCAACGGTAATAGTTCCAATTCGAGCGGCTCCCGTGTTAGCGACGGCTGTGAAATTAACCGTTCCGCTTCCGGTTCCGGTGCTTCCTGAAGTAATTGTTATCCACGGAGAATTGCTGGTTGCAGTCCAGGTACATCCCGCAGAAGAAGTAGTGACAGTTATGCTGCCGGTTCCTCCTGTGCCGTTGACATTCAAATCCGTCGGCGAAACTGTGAAAGTGCAGCCCGATTGCTGGTTAACGGTAAAGGTCTGTCCGCCCGCCGTAATTATGCCGGTTCGCGGAGGACCCGCGTTTGGCTGCACCGTAAAAGCGATGGTTCCGCTTCCGGTTCCGCTGTTGTTGGTGAGGGTTATCCAAGGAACATTGCTCGACGCCGACCAAGTACAACCGGCGGCAGTCGTAATATTAAAGCTGCCGTTGCCGCCCGCGACAGGAATGGTGGCATTTGTCGGATTCAAAGCAAAAGCGCAGCCGTTAGCTTGATTAACCGTAAATGTCTGCCCGCCAACCATAACTGTTCCCGTTCGAGCAGGTCCCGTGTTTTCCTGAACGGTAAAAGCAACCGTTCCATTGCCGGTGCCGGTGCCGTTTGTGATTGAAATCCACGGAGTGGTGGTTGTGGCAGTCCAACCGCATTCGGCGGACGTGTTGACGTTAAACGTAACGCCGACGTTGGTGCTCGGAACATTCGCACTTGTCGGATTTATTGTGTAAGAACAATTAAAGACAACGAAAGTAATTTGGTTTGAAATGCCGCCGCCGGGCGTCGGATTAAAAACCGTCACCAAAAACTGCCCCGTCATTTGAACGTCCGCAGCCGAAATTTGCGCTCTTAATTCGGTCGGAGAGACAAAAGTCGTCGGTCTGTTTTCTCCTGCCCATTGCACAATCGAGCCGTTCACAAAACCGCTGCCGGTGACAACAATCTCAAAAGCGCCGCTGCCCGCCGCAATTCGAGCCGGGGAGATTGATGTGATGACGGGTTCGGGAACGTTTAATTCATACGCTCCAATATCAACGGAATTTCCGACGGATCTGGAAAAAAGCGCGTCTCTCTGATCCGTCAGCAACGGAACGGGAGGATTGCTGAGAGGGCAAATGGCGTTGACAACGCAATCGTTTCCCGCATCTACCGCCGGGCTGGCGGGGAGCAAAGCCATCGTGTCGGTCGGTCCGCCGTTGTTTCGGAGCGGATCGAGCAAAGGATTGACCGGCATCGCGGTCGTTCCGACTATATCGCCGCCTATGCCGTTGAAAAATCCGACGGAAAAATCGGATTTTCCGATTAGATTGTTGCCGAGCGAAATAAAACTTACAGTTCCTTCAACATCCGGGTCTTGCAGCGCGGTATTACCTGCGATAATCGTGTTTCGGACGAACGCCGTTTTGCGGTTTGTCACGCCGCCGCCCCTGGCGGCTTCATTATTGCTGATTGTGACGTTATTTAACGTTAAAACATTATTGTTGTCACCGTCGTTGCTGTTAAATATGCCGCCGCCGTTACCTGTTGCCGAATTGTTCGCAATTGTCGAATTGGCGATGTTAACCGAGCCGTAAGAGTTGTAAATCGCTCCGCCTGAACTGGCGACGGTGTTGTTATTTAATGTCGAGCGCAGAATGTTTAAAGCGTTTCCCGCGTTGAAAATGGCGCCGCCGTTATTTCCTCGATTGTTTCTGAGCGTGACTTCGGTGAGATTAAGCGTAACGGCTCCGAAACTGTTGATGCCGCCGCCGGAATTTGCGCTGCCGTTAGCCATTGTCAAACCGGAAATGCCGACGGTTATTGTTTCAGTAGAATTATAAGCCGGACCGACGACATTAAATATATTAAAAACAGGCACTGCCTGACCGGTGCTTCGCTGAACGGTTAAGTTTCTCGCGCCGGAACCTCTAATCTCAACGCTTTGATTTACCAAAAGCGCGCCGGCGGTTAAATTAATGACAGATGCGTCGGGAAGCGAAAAACTAATCGTATCAGCTCCCGCCGTGACGTTTGATTGCCCGACGGCGGCTCTCAAAGTGCATTGCTGACCGGACGCTGCTAAATCAACGTCGCAAATGTTATCAGCCGTATTCGCGTCGGGCGCATCGTCGGTTCTGTTGACGGTAAAAGTTTGCTGCGGGGCGGCAGTATCGGCGCTGGGAATAAAAGCGTCGTTTTCAGAATGAGCCGCCGTTTTCGCCGCTCCGAAAACAAAGGCAAAAATGATAACGGTTAAAGCAAGCAGCGAAAGATTAAATCTCTTACGATTAACGGTAAAAATAATGGGCATAGAGGTACTTCCTTTTCTCTTTAAACTAAGAAATAAAGCCGTCGGCGGTATTCGGCAAAATGCATAACGAGACGAGAACAAATTGTCCAAATTCAAATTTCAATTGTGATTACATTGATGAACCGAGCGACTTGTAGAAAGTGGAGTATAAATCATTTCCAAATAAAATCAAGCCCTTTATTAAAAAGGCTTTGCCAGCGCAAACAAATTGGGAATGCCCGCTCCGGCAAAATCGGTTGATACTTTCCGTGTCTTTTTTCCGCGTTAAATGTTAGAGAAGATTTTTACAGCGAAAAGAGGCGAAGAAAATGAACAAAGATAAATCTCTGAAACGCTTTGCGCAAAAAATAAAACGCCGACGCATCGCGGTTGTTCGCCGCGTCAAAAATTGTGTTAGATTTTCAGTTCGCCCCGAATTTAAGAAAACAGAAATCAAATGTTTGGCGTAAAGCGGAAATCTGCTTTATATCATTCAAATCAGGAGGCAAAATAATGAACATTCAACTTCGCCCGGCAGCGCCAGCCGACGCCGGGCAAATCGCGCCGATTATCAAAGCCGCGTTTGACGGCATCGCCGACCGGCACAATTTCCCCCACGATTTCCCCAATCTCGAACACGCGACGAGCATCGCCAACTGGTGCTGCGGCGACCCGACTGTGTGGGGCGTTGTCGCCGAACAAAACGGCAAAATCATCGGTTCAAATTTTCTCCACGAAGGAAACGAAATCGCCGGCGTCGGTCCGATTACAATTGATCCGAACGCGCAGGCGAGCGGTGTCGGACGAAAATTGATGGAAGCCGTCATCGAACGCGGATTGCGAGCGCCGGGAATTAGATTGGTGCAGGACGCTTTCAACACAGTTTCGATGTCGCTTTACACCGCGCTCGGTTTTGATATTAAAGAACCGCTCGTTTTGATTGCGGGCAAAATCGAGGGCAAAGCCGCAGCGGGTTACGAAGTCCGGCGAATGGAAGAATCGGATTCCGCCGATTGCGACCGTTTGCATCGCCAGATTCACGGGTTTTCCCGACTTCACGACATTGGGCAGAACTCGCAAATATTTCAAAGCTTCGTTGCGCTGCGCGACGACCGAATTGTCGCTTATGCTTCGGCTCCAAACTTTTGGCAGGCGAATCACGCGGTCGCGGAAACCGAAGCCGATCTGCACACAGTTCTGCTCGCTGCGGCGAATTTAACCGATCAACCGCTTTCCTTTTTGCTCCCGACGCGCCAGGCATCGCTTTTCCGCTGGTGTTTGAGCAGGAAAATGCGAGTCGTCAAACCGATGTCTTTGATGGCGATGGGCGCTTACGAAGAGCCGAAAGGCGCTTTCCTGCCTTCGGTTTTATACTGAAATGAAATTTGCCAAAACAGTTTTTTACATTGCGGGCGTTTACGGTTTAATCGTACTCGCTCCGCAATATTTTTGGGAAGAGAAAAACGGGCGCGATTTTCCGCCCGCCATCACGCATCCCGAATATTATTACGGTTTCATCGGCGTCGCGCTGGCATTTCAAGTTTTATTTTTGATCATCGCGCGCAATCCCGTGCGCTATCGCGCCGCAATGATTCCTGCAATGATTGAAAAATTCAGCTTCGGAATCGCCGCCGTAATTTTGTTTCTCCAAAACCGCCTTGCCGCTCCGATGTTCGGCGCTGCGATAATTGATATGATTTTAGGAACGCTTTTTATCATCGCGTTTTTTAAAACTGAACAAAAGGTTTTCAGATAACAAATTTCAAATAAAAAAAGGCGGCGGAAGAATTCAATCTTTCCGCCGCCTTTTTTATTTGAAATTTAAAGGAGTAAATTAGAAAACTAATCTCGCACCAAGAACGATGCGGCGGTTACCGCCGTTAGTCGCCCATTGGTTGAGAAAACTCGTCGCATTTACCCGACCTTCGGGAACCCCGAAATTGCGGTGATTCAAGACGTTGAACATATCAGCGCGAATCTGGAAACGAACATTTTCGGCGATTCGTGTATTTTTGATGATTCCGAAATCAACCAGCGTTAAACGCTGCGCCCGCAAAATGTTGCGACCGGCGTTTCCGACGACTTGAGCCGCGGTGATCCGCGTAAAAAGCGCCGGACAGTTGTTTGCGGCGGCGGCAGGTGTCGTAATCGGCGTCCCGCAGGCGGCTCTGATTTCCGGTATCGTCATACTGGATAAATCCAAATTCGAAGCCAAATTCGGACGAATCGCGTCGCCTACCAGTCCCGAAATACCGTTTAAAGCTCCAGCCGGATCAGATCCATTGAGAACCGTAAACGGCGCTCCGCTTTGAATGGTAAAGAACGAATTGACCTGGAAGCCGCCGAGAACTCTGCCCAAAGCTCCTTTCTGCTCTTGGAAAAACGGCAATTCGTAAACGAAATTGCCGGAAAAACGATGCGGGCGGTCAAAGCTTGAACGCGCGCGGTCGGCATCGAGATTAAATGAATCCTGCGCGACCGCGACTTCCGCGTTTGATGGGTTAAAGGTTTCCGAAGCCGTGTCAATAAATGTGCTCCAGGTGTAATTAAGTCCGGCGCTGAAATTATTACTCAAACGTTTCGTCAGAGTGGCTTGCAGCGCATTGTAGCTCGATTCGGCTTGATTGGCGCGCAGGCGAATTACGCCGCGTGTCGGGTCAACGCGCGGGCACGGAGGCGTGGCGCAGCGCGTGCGCGGATTGCCGTCAATCGTCTGGAACAATCCTCTTCCCTGCGTTCCGACATAACCGACTGTAACTACTGTGTCGGCGTTTAATTCACGCTGGACTTCAAACGAAAACTGATCGGTTGACGGAGCGCGAAAATCTTCCGCGACAACGGTTCGAGTCAACTGATTCGCGTCCGTAATGACGGTCGGCACGGTAAAATTTCGGATGCTGGTAAATGCATTCGGAACGAGCGCCGGGGTTCCTGGAATGCTATTAGCAAAGGTGGCTGAATACAAATACGGAAAACCGCCGGCGACGTTTAAATTCAGGTTGATGTAGTTGGCGTCGTAGGTGCGCGAATAGCCGCCTCTTATGACCAATTTGTCGCCGCCCGTGATAAAGCCGAGAATTCCGCTGTCGCTGAAGCGCGGATTCCAGTTAAAACCGATGCGCGGCATAAAGTTGTTTTTATCAACTCCCGGTCTCGGCGTGAGCGCAAAAGCCGGATTGTTGCCGTTTGCAGCGAGAACGCGCTCGTTGGTTTCCTTCAGATAGCTGAAAGAATCGCCGGGATATTCGTAGCGAAGTCCGAGCGTCAGAGTGAAATTCGGAGTGATTCGCCATTGATCCTGAGCATAAGTGAAAAACTCATACCATCGGTAAAAATTGATAATATCGCCCCCGCGAAGCGGAGCGTTGATAGTTGCCGTCGTCGCTCTGTCAAGAATAAAGTTTTCCAACGTATCGTAAGCAAGGCGACCACGCGTCGTCGGGACGAAAAAGCTCTTTACGTCCAGACGGCGCAAATCAACTCCGAATTTCAGATTGTGATTGCCCGTCGTATATGAAAGAGCGTCAGTAATCTGGTAAGTGTCGTTGATGCGAAACTGCGGCAGATTAACCGCTAAACCGATTGCCGTGCGGTTGGCGGCGGCGTTAAAGCCCGTTAGCCCGAAATCGGTAATCTCGATTGACGGAATCGCCTCCGAAGATGGATCGGAAGCGGTCGTTACAGAATCGAACCGCGACCAGGCGAGGCGCGCTTCATTGGATATTCTGCTCGACAAAACGCTGTTTAGTACGAGCGTCGCGGCTTTCGTTTTCGTCGGAACGACCGTGGTCAATCCGGGCGGCGTCGCTTGTCCTGTGCCCGAAGATTTGTTGGAATCAAAGCGGTAACGTCCGTACAGTAAATTATTGTCGTTAAAGCGGTGATCAATTCTGAATGAGCCTTGATCGGAATCGAATTTGTACGTAGATGATCCGGTGATGTTGCCAAGCGGAACCGTAAAAGTTTGCCCGTTAAGGGTAAAGCTTCTGGATTGTCCGTTCGGAGATCCGGCGGGTAAATATTGCAGCAACGCCGCGACTTGTGGGCGATTCGCGAATTGTTGCAACACTGCACGTCCGGCTTCAGTGGGCGCGCCGTTGAGCGTAAAACCGGACAAAGATTGCCGATCAGTCCATCGTTGATAGTCGCCGAAGAAAAACGTGCGGTCGGTTCCTTTCCAAACGGTGGGACCGCCTTCGCCGAAAGCTAGAAAAGTGAGCGGTCCGCCGAAAGTGAAACCGAATTGATTTTCTTTTCTGAGCGGAGCGCGGCGTTTCGCCGGATCAGTCGGCGCCGGATTTCCGGATGCTGGGTCATAACAGAAACCGGCTTGTTTGTCGAGATTGCTGCAAGCGTTGAGCCGTTCGTTGTTGTGAAAGATAAAAGCCGAGCCGTGATATTGGTTTGTGCCGGATTTGCCGATAAAATTGACAACCGCGCCGGAATTGCGCCCATATTCGGCTAAAAATTGATTGGTGATAATGCGAACTTCGCCGATTGCGTCCGGGTTGTTGATGGCGATTTGTCCGCCCGACAAGCTTGGGTCGTTGATGTCCTGCCCGTCAATCATAAAATTGTTCGACCGCAGACGACCGCCGTTTGACGAAAAACTGATGCCGTTTGCGAAGGTGGTTTGTCCGGAACTGAGCTGGCTGACGCCGGGAACCGATAATAAAACGTTATAAACGTTGCGGTTTGCCGAAATCGGAAGCTCTGACAAGCGGCGTTCGTCAAAACGAGTGCTCACTTCAGCCGTCGTCGTATTCAATACGGCGGCATTTTCTGTGACGGTAACGACTTCCTGAACGCCGCCCGCTTTCAAACCAACGTCAACCACGCCGTTTTGATTAACTGCGAGCGTAATTCCCGATTGGACGTATTTCGAGAAACTCGCGGCTTCGACCGTGACTTCGTAGGCGCCGGTTGGAAGATTGATAAATTGATAGCGACCTTCTCCATCGGTTTGAAGTGTTCTGGTAAATCCCGTATCAGTGTTGCGCACCGTGACGGTGGCGTTCGGAATTACCGATTCTTTTTCGTCAACTACGACGCCGGAAATTGAGGCTGTAGATGTTTGAGCGAAAACCGAGCTGCTCAGAAATAGAACGGCAATCAGCAGAATTTGTAATCTTCGTCTCATAAAGTGTGTTCCTTCCTTGTTCAGACTAAATTTGGGTTGGAGAAAATAGAACCAAGCTGCGCTTGAGCACAGGCAAAAGCTGTTCCCTTTAAACAAATTCAGCAATTATGTTGTTATTATCAGGATATGAATCGAAGCAGTTATTTAGAAACTACTTTTTTTTCCAAAAAATTGGATAAAACTCAATTAAACCGAACGAAGATGTTTTACGGAAAGATTATTTTGTCTTTTCAAATTCAGCGAGAAAAGCGTAGCGGCGGGCGATGGATTTGACCGTTAGCTTGCCCAAGCCTTGCCGTTCGAGGTTTTCCAAATGCGGCATCAAATCGCCCCAGAATTGGACGTGAAACTGTTTGAGCCAGTTTTTTAAAATCGTCTGAAACCAGACGGGCAAATCTTTTTGATCCCAAAAATCCACAATGTAAATCGAGCGCCCGGCTTTGAGATTATTGAGCGCGGCTTTAAGAGCCTCGCGCCAAGTTGGAATCATCGTGATTGAATAGGAAAAGAAAATCGCGTCGAAAGGCTCGTCGAGGTTGAATGTTTTACGGTAATCCAAATCTTCCGCCAATTCGCGCCGCAAGGTGATGTTTTCTGTTAAATCTTTGGCGTCAATTTTCGTTTGCGCCGTGTCGAGCATCACTTGCGCTGCGTCCAGACCGTAAAATCGCGCCGCCGGATATTTTTCCGCCAGAACGATCAAATTTCTGCCCGTTCCGCAGCCGACTTCCAGAACGGCGTCGCCCGCCTGAACGTCCATTTCTTCGAGCAGACGGTCGCGCCCCAAAAGATAAAATTTTCTGGTCAAATCATAAATGTGCCGCTGATAACGGTACATTCTGTCCATTGCAACCTTTGCGTCTGCCACTGCGAAAAGTTCAAGGTTCAAGGTTCAAGGTTCGAGGTTCAAGAGAAAAACTTTGAACTTTGAACCTTGAACCTTGAACTTATTTCATAACGTAAAGATGAAATCCGCCGTAAATTGCCGCGCGGTCTTGTTTGAATAATTCCTGAGAAAATTCT
>DASVRD010000166.1:0-19663 GCA_036388775.1 Pyrinomonadaceae bacterium
TTTTCATAACGAATAGGAGCATAACAAAAATTTGTTTCCCGCACCTAAAAGGAACGGCAGATTGCCGATGCCTGTTTTAGCGAGCAGTGATAAAAGCGGTTGAATGTCGCCTCCGGGACTTGATATTTTTAGTTTGAACCAAATGAAACAAGAAACTCGATTAACAGAAAGGCTCAAAGGCAATCCGCCGATTTCGAACGCGGTTGATTTATCATTTGTCGAACGGCAGCTCAAAGCCAAACCGTTTCGACCGCACCCGCTTTTGAGAAACAATCACGCACAAACGATTCTCGCATATCTTTATCCGCGCCGCGCGAAATTAAATTCGGAATTCAAAAATGACGAAGAGCGTTTGTTTGAAGTTGCGCCGGGCGTGCGATTGCTCGCGCATTGTCGCTGGCATAAGGGCGAAAAACGGCGAAAATCGCCGACCCTGATTCTCGTTCACGGTCTCGAAGGCTCAAGCAACTCGATTTATATGCTCGGCACGGCAGCCGCCGCTTTTGCCAACGGATTTAATGTTTTGCGGCTCAACCTGCGAAGCTGCGGAGAGACCGAACATCTGACGAACACGCTTTATCACAGCGGAATGTCGGAAGATTTGCGCCGTATTATTGAAGAGTTAATTGAGAAAGATTGCCTTGAACAAATTTTTCTCGGCGGTTTTTCTTTGGGCGGAAATATGAGCCTGAAGCTGGCGGGCGAATGGTGTGAAAATCCGCCGCTGGAGCTTCGCGGCGTAGCGGCGGTTTCGCCTCCGATTGATTTGGCAGCCTGCGCCGACGCAATCGGGTTTGGTTCAAACTGGATTTATAACCGCAGATTTCTCAACAATCTCGCAAAAAGAATGCGGCGCGTCCAAAAACTTTACCCCGAACGCTTCCAAACCGAAGGAATCGAACAAATTCGCAGCATCCGTGATTTCGACGCCCGCTTTACCGCTCGTTACGGCGGTTTCAAAGACGTTGACGATTATTATTCGCGTTCCAGTTCTCTCAAGTTAATTGAAAAAATCAGAGTTCCGACTTTGATCGTTCATGCGCAGGACGATCCGTTTGTTCCCTTCACCGCTTTCAATCAAATTTCGCGCGGGGCGAATCCTTTTGTCATTTTGCTTGCCCCGGAAAACGGAGGTCACGTCGGTTTTGTAGCCGATTCAAAAACGGACGGCAAAAATCGTTTCTGGGCGGAAAACCGAATAATCCAATTTTGCCGCCTGCTCTCGGAAAGTCATAATGTTTTGGGGTGTTAATTGATATTTTAGGCGTATTTTTTTCAAAAAATAAAAGCAGCAGTTAAAAAACTGCTGCTTTTATTTTTATTCTTTCTGAACGTCTTAAAAAGATTTGCGAGATTGCGGCTCTGCCGAAAGCAGATTTAAATTCTCGACTTCTTCGTTAAGGTTCAAAGTCCTCGGCTGGTAGTTATATCGTTTGGAAGCTACCGAGATAATTACGGTCTGCCCCGCGGTCAAATCCGCAATACGGTAATTACCGAAAGCGCTGGTGCGAACCGTATGAACCGTGCCGTCCGCTTCGGTTAAAGTGACCGTCGCGCCGCTTAAACCACGCCCGTTCGGAGCAATTACGCGACCGCTGATTGAAACCGATGCCGGCGTAGTGATGCAGCAAATAACAGGTCGCGGACTCGATGCGAATGTTCCCGTTCCGGCGGCTGTAAAGCTGTCAAAAAACCCGCCCGGTCCAAGTGCAAGCTGCGGGATTATAGAAGAGAAGCTAAGCGCAAAATTTCTCTCGACGGTGTTGGCAAAACTGAGAAAATCAGAAGTAAAAACAACGTTTTGATTTGGAGTTGAAGCAAAAAAACTGCCTGACTCACCGCCTAAATTACCGGTAAATGTGGGAGCGCCGGTAGTAACCGTCGCGGTCAACAAATTTCTTCGCGTATTGGCGCCGACCGTAGCCGGAGCGCAGCGCAAAATCTGGATTATCACAGTGTCGAAGGGTTGCGCGTATCCGTTTGGCGGAGCGCCGGGTAAAGCCGGATCATTTGTATTTGCATCTACAAATATGTCGGCGCATTGATCGCCTTGCAGTTGCGGATCCAATCCGACAATGCCCAGATACCTAAATGTGATCCGTGTGCCGTTCAAAGGCGTAGATAAAGTGGCGCTCGCTCCGGCGTTGTTGGTAAAGATAAACCCGTTGGTGCTGCTTTGCTGAGTGAATTGTGCGAAAGTTTGTGTTTGGGCTTGTACTGTTTGTAACAAACCAAAGGTTAGCAAACCAAAAATAGCTGCTAAATGCAGGAGAGATATTTTTCGTAGCTTTAGCTCGACATTTAAAATTTTCATTTCTAACTTTTCCTCGTCTTTCAAAATTTTACAAATAGACTTATACATTATCGTATTTCGTCCATTAGGATAAATAACCCGAATTTGTCAGCCATTTTACTCCCTACTTTAGCCGATGTCTATATTTTCTTAAAAAAAATCGGATTATTGTGGTGAAATTTCAAGCAAATTTTGATTGAAATTTTTTATTTTCGAATTCGCCTCCCGTTTACCGTTTCTTCAAAATTTCTTATTCCGAACGCTCGTTCCGAATTGTTTTAAATACAAATACGAAAATGTGTTTCTTTTTTCAAATGATATGTCGGGATTATTGTGATTCGAAAAAGAATTACCAAAGCTGAATCTTTTTCCTCATATTTTTCGCGTTAGTTAATTGAAGCGTTTTGTTAGGAACGGAACTTCGTTGGGGCGAAAAATGTGCGGCAGCCAAATTGAGCTGCAATAAAACGTCTTGATAACGGAATAACAAAATATTTGGAGAATTTAAATTATGAAGCGCAATTATTTTAATGTTTGTTTTCTTTCGCACCTTTTCATAGCAGCACGCACCGCCGCTTCAGTGGCAATCACGATGTTTCTGCTCGGGGTTTCAGCAGTTTATGCGGATACGGTTTTTACCGCAGTTTTAAACGGCAATCAAGCGGTTCCGGCAACTAATTCGGCTGCATCTGGAGTTGGCAGCATCATTCTGAATGATGGTGAAAATCAAGTTACTGCGACTTTAAACTTAAACGGCTTTCAAAACACGCAAATAAGCGCGGAAATTCACGGTCCGGCACCGCGAGGCGCAACCGCTGATCAGATTTTTAGCTTTCCGAGCGGCGCTTCGACTCAGTCTTTCAGCGTCACAAGTTCGCAGGCAGCCGATTTAAAAGCCGGTTTGTGGTATTTCAACGTCACATCAACGGCATTTCCGAACGGCGAGATCAGAGGTCAAATCGAGCCGCTCTGTGCTCCGCCCCCGGCAGATATGGCGGCTTGGTTTCGCGCCGAAAATAATGCGACCGATTCGATAAGCGGAAATACCGCCGGCGGAACGATTGCCGTCTCCTACCAGGCTGGCAAAGTCGGACAATCATTCGCCTTCAACGGAACCGGTCAATACGCTAATCTCGGCAATTTTTTCGGTTATAAAACCTTCACCATTTCGATGTGGGTCAAACCCGGCGCAACGCAAACGGCTTTCGCAAATCTCGTTGATAATAATCGGACGAGCACTGCAAATTGGGGCATCGAGCAAAACGATACTGCAACAAACAATTATTTTTATCGCGATAACGGCGCCGCCGTTCCGTTTATTCTCGAATCAAACGTTTGGCAGCATTTAACCGTTGTTCGCAAAGAAAATGAAGTCCGGATTTACCGCAATGGCATTTTGCTGAATTCTTCGCCGTCCACGACCCCAATCAATTACGACGAGGCGCGAACCCTGATGCTGGGACGTTTCTTTAACCGCTTTAATCAAGGGTCATATCGTCTTTGGAAGGGGCAGATTGACGAATTTTCGGTTTTTAACCGCGGGTTGAACGATGCGGAAATTCGCAATCTTTATTATTCCGGCAATGCAGGAGTGTGCACCGATTCAAAACCGCTTACGGAGCGCGTCAACGGCAAAATCGTTTTTTCACGCAGAGTTGGTTCGGTTGATCAAATTTATACCGTCAATAACGACGGCAGTGATTTGAGAAAAATTTCGCCGTATCCGAATTATAACGATCAATACCCGGTTTTCTCGCCCGACGGCAGCAAAATCCTCTTTACGCACAACTCAAATATCTATCGGATGGACGCCGACGGTTCAAATCTGGTTGACTTGCTTCCAAGTTCCATGGTCAATGAATTTACTCCACAATGGTCGCCGGACGGCAGAAAAATTTCATTTACCCTCGGAACAGGAACTCAAACAGAGATTTACGTAATGAACGCAGATGGCACGAATCCGACGCGACTAACAAACAACTCTGTTTATGATTTTGTCTGGGGATGGTCGCCGGATGGGAGTAAACTTGCCTTCAATAGTAGGATCGACGGCAATGACGATATTTATGTGATGAATGCCGACGGCAGCAATCCAGTTCGTTTAACAACCAATACTGCTCAGGATTTATCGGCGTCCTGGTCGCCCGACGGCAATCGGATTGCTTTTTTCAGCAATCGCAGCGGCAGTGATATTTATGTGATGAACGCCGACGGAACGAACGCAATTAACTTAACTAACACACCGTCAATTATCGAAACTTATCCGAATTGGTCGCCCGACGGCACGAAAATAGTTTATACGCGCGAACAAAACAACAGTCGCCAAATCTGGACGATGAATGCGAACGGCAGCGGGCAAATCGGCTTGTTGACCGAGGGATTAAATAGTAACCCATCTTGGCACTGGAGCTTGAAAACTCAAAACACGACGGTTTCACTTGCCAATGGCATTAATGTCACGTTCACCAACGTCAACGCACCGGGCAGAATCGTCGCTACACCATTACAGACAAAGCAAATGCCTAAGTTGCCCAACGGGTACGCGCCTGGTTCTCCGATTTATGACATTCGCACGTCGGTATCTTACACGAACCTCGTTACCGTTTCATTCAATATCGATTCAGTCGCTAATGAATCAATTTGCAGCAATATGCAATTGATGCACTTTACCGAAGACGGATGGAGAGAGAACAACAATGAGGCTCCGATTTTCAATAACGGCGTATGCACCGTTTCGCAAAACGTTTTGTCGCTTTCTCCGTTTATGGTTGCTCATATAAACCCGGCTCCGCAAACTGTATCGCTGTCAGGGAAAATCACCTATGGCACAACGCCTGCGGGACAAAACGCCAAATTTGTCTCAAACGTTTCGTTAACAACAACGGGTGATTCTTTTGCAACTTCTAATACCGGCTCCGACGGCTCTTACAATCTGGAGAATTTACTTAAAGGCGGACAATACACAGTCACTCCATCAAAGAGCGGAGACGCAAACGGGATTTCAACGTTTGACGCGACAATGGTTCTGCGCCATGTCGCTGCGGGCAACGGAATCTTAACTCCGAATCAACGCATCGCCGCCGATACAAATAACAGCGGCACGATTACATCCTTTGACGCTACGCAAATCCTAAGATATGTAGCTGCCGGCGGACAGACCGGCGCGACAGGCATTATCGGCAGTTGGAAATTCGCGCCGCCCGTACGCAACTACGATTCAATACTTGAGTCGGTCGAAAATGAAAACTACGAAGCAATCCTAATCGGCGAAATAAACGGAAACTGGATGCCGCCGCAAACCAGTTCTTTCGCTAATGCTGACGAGGAAACAGTTGTCGGCGAAGCGGAAGATTCATCGTTTGTTGAAGGAATGAGCGCAATAAATAGAAAATCAGCAACTATAGGCGCTCAATTGCTGCTGGGTACAAAAGCAAACCGGATCGAGAAAGGCAATTTGATAATTCCGGTTTTATTAACAAACAACAGCGAGTCAATTTCCGGTTTTTCAGTTGATGTGATATTTGATTCCAATATCTTAGAATTGGATTCGATTCAGCCGATTGAGACAACCGATACATTAACGGCAAACAACTTTTCCGTTGTTTCAGATACGACAAAACCGGGCAGAATCGGTATTGCCGCTTCCAGCGGGGCTGATTTGATTACAGCAAACGGCACGTTGATAAAATTGCGCTTTAAGGTTAAAGACACGGCAAAAATGGCTTTAAACCAAAAAACGTTAACTCTATCCCGGGCACTGCTTGAAAATAATTAGCCGGAAACCGCGGGGACATCAGCCTTTGAAAATGATTCGCAGTCTAATGTCTCCGCGGTTTTCCTTCCCTTCGCAAAAGAATTTTAAAAATACTTGTGTTTTCGTCATTAAATACAAGTATCGAGTAGCATTAATGCGTCGAAAAGCGTCCGGCGAAATTTTCTCAAATTTTTCTGGAACTTTTAATTTAGCGGCGCGTGTAAACCGCTAGTTATTTCATATAGTGATCCTTTTTAGCGGGCTTTTAGCGTAAGCTCGCTGCCTCTTTGAAAAACTTTCTGTTTTGTTTATTCCCTAAAAACAGAAGCTCAAAGACTTTTTTTCGTCTCAATAGAAAATCGGACATTGACCGCGCGGTCAATGTCCGATTTTCATTTATCCAACAAAATATGTAACCGTTTTAAGGCAAATTAGGACGGCGTTTGTGCCAATCCGTCGTTTGCTGTAGCTTGTTTGCCGCTTCAAACAGCAAATCTTCATTCCAGGCGGCGGCGACAAATTGGATTCCGGTCGGAAGATTGTTTTCTCCGAAACCGTTCGGAATCGAAATAGCCGGAACGCCGACCAGATTGCTCGCGCCGATTGGCGAAGCGCCGCCGATGCCCGGATACGCTTTGTCAAAAGTTCGATCAATCGGATAAGCGACTGTTCCGCGCGAAGGCGCTGCGAGCAAATCAATTTCCTCAAACATTTTCGCCCACGCTCGGCGCATCGGTGCGCGCAGCCGCATTGCGTGGAGATAATCAACCGCCGTGACGAGCGAAGCCGAAAAACCGCCGATTTGTCCGCTCGGCGAAACTAGTTTTTTGACCTCGCCAGATTCAATTAAATCTCGAAACGCGCTCGCGCCTTCGGCGTCAACAATCGTTCCGACCGCGGGACCGTAAGGAAAATCTGGCAGCTTAACATCCATTTGGACATCGGCAAAATTTTTCAGAAGTTCGATTGACCGCAAAAAATTGTCGCGCACTTCCGGCTGCGCTTTCTCGAAAGAATCTTTCAGCACGCCGATTCGGATTCGCGCTTTATTATCTTTTGCCGCCGTTTTTTTCGGTCTTTCTTTTGAACTCGCATCGAGCGGGTCGTGTCCCGCAATTGCTTCAAAAACAATCCGGCAATCTTCCGCAGAGCGGCACATCGGACCGAGCTTGTCGAGCGTCCACGAAAGCGCCATCGCGCCGTGCCGCGAAACAGCGCCGTAAGTCGGGCGCAAACCGGAAACGCCGCAAAACGCCGCCGGAGTGATAATTGAACCGGAAGTTTCCGAGCCGATTGAAAACGCTACCAATGCAGCAGAGGACGCCGCGCCCGGTCCCGAAGACGAGCCGCCGCTCCAGAAAGCCGTATTCCAGGGCGTTTTGCAAGCGCCAGTCCATGAAGCGTGAGCTTCGCTGTAGCCCATACCGCCCGCAAGCTCGATCATTGCCAGCTTCGCAATCAAAATCGCGCCTGCGTCGCGCAGACGTTTGACAACGGTCGCATCAAAATCGAACTGCTGATTGCGGAATGGCTCCGCGCCCCATGTTGTTCTGGCGTTTTTGGTGGCGAGCAAATCTTTCGCGCCGTAAGGGATTCCGTGCAGCGCGCCGCGATAACGCCCCTTTTGAATTTCCGCTTCGGCTTGTCTGGCTTCCGTCAAAGCAGATTCGCGCATAACCTGTGTTACGGCGCCGAGCGTCGCCCCGTATTTTTCGAGCCGCGCCAGATAGCTTTCGGTTAATTCGACCGGCGAGATTTTTCGGTTTTTAATCAGGCGCGAAAGCTCTGAAATCGAAGAAAACAAAACGTCGTCAGAAAGCATAAATTTTGAAATAGTAAATAAATTCGAGCAATTCAGGCGGCGAAAACAAAATCCGGCTCGTCCGCATTTTGCAGTTTGGCGGCGCTCAGACGTTCAGCCGTGCGGACGTTTCCCACCATATCTTCTTTAACTTTTATAAGCTGTTCGGGCGTCAGCATCTTGCCGAAACGAGCCTCGGCAACTGCTCCGAACGCAACTGCAATCGGCGAAGGAACCGGCGCGGGCGTCGGCGATGTTTGCGGATTCGGCGGCGCAGCAGGTTCTTTCGGCGGTGTTGGAGTCGGCGTTTGCGCTGATATTGCAACGAAAGGCGCGGCTGCCGCAATTCCGATTGCCGCTGCTTTGGCAAATTGTCGGCGCGAAAGATTTTCGATTGAAGACGCTTTTTTAGAATTATCCATAATTTGAGTTATGCAAATGAAAAATCCGGTTTGCATTATAAGCAAACCGCGATTCTGCGGGCAATGCAGATTTACTCCTGCGCCTCTTTTTCGCCGTGATGTTTGGCTTCCGGCATTCCGGCTTTTGCCGCCGCATTTTCAATCTCGGCGTTGATTTTGCCGCCCAGAAGAATCGCCGTTCCGGTCAGATAAAACCACAGAGACAAAACGACGACCGCGCCGAGCGAGCCGTATGTCAAACTGTACGAATCGAAATGGCGCAGGTAAAGGCGAAACAAAAGCGAGACGAGCAGCCATAACAGCACGCCGGCGAGTGAACCCGGCGTTATCCAATACCATTTCTGGTCGTAAACATTCGGGGCGAAATAATAAATCAAAGCAAACGAAAATAAAACGAAGGCAAGCGCAATCGGGACTTGCAGAACGCTCCAAACAGTTATGAAACGACTGCCCTGATTAAAATGATTGGCTATTACTTCGCCGATTTCGCCGCCGTACAGCATCAGCATCAAAGGGGAAACGATCAGCACGATAAGCGCGACTGTTAAACCGATTGAAGATAGCCGCGTTCGCCAATACGGGCGCGATTCTTTGACGCCGTACATCGCGTTGAGCGATTCGCCGAGAGCTGCAACGCCCGATGAAGCGACCCACAGCGCGGTAATGAGTCCGAAGGAGAGCTTGCTGCCGTCCGCCTCACGCGCTACTTCGTCAATTGTCGCGTAAACGAGCGCCGAAGCCGACGGCGGCGCGATTCTGCTCAGTTGCGCGAACAAACTGGTTCGCATTTCGTTTCCCGAATTAGTCAGAAAACCGAGTATCGTAATCAGGAACAGCAATAAAGGAAAGAGCGCGAGCAAAAAATAAAAAGAAAGCGCCGCCGCGTGAGTCAGCAAGCTGCCGGCGTAAAACTCTTCCCACACGCGCCGCCCCAGCACGCGCAGCGACATACCGCCGAGCTTCCAAACAGATGCGGGTGCTGTCGGCGAAATCGGATTCTGCTCTTCAATTGCTTTCATAATGACTTTGTTTCAAAACAATTGCTGTGCGTTGATTATCCAAAAACAGAATTAGTTTTAGCAAGGCAAAGTATCACAGAGCTTTCGTTTTATAAAACGAACACTTGTTTATTTCCTATTCCGCAGCAGGCTGCGGCGAATTTTAAAATTAAGAAGCTTAAAAAAATCAATCAAATTGATTCAAACTCAAAGCAAACTGATGAAATTAATGTTTTATTCATTGCAATCCGATTTCCAATGGCTGCTAAGTGCCTTAACAACAACACTTGCCCTTGTGGAATCATAGTTGCCAATATCTTTGACGAACATCGCAATGTTCCGATTGATTAAAAATTATCAAGCTCAGGCAAAAAGAATAAGAAAAGAGGACAAACAAGATGCAAGCTGCAACTGCTACCAACAATATCAATGCGATCCCTTTGAAGATTGAATATTTTTTTGAAAATACGGAAAGAAAACAAGAACCCGGGCACGGCTTTTTTGAATTCCCCGATTTTAGCGAACGAAAAGCTCATCTGTTGCGGGAGATTGATGATTACGGGCAGGAAAAGATGCGGCAATTTATGGATTCGGCTTCGGATTTACATCGTAACACCGAGCCTCTAATGCTTGAGCTTGAGCAAATGCGCCGACGCTTCGGTTACGAACACGCAAATATGCTCGAAAAAATCTTTATTAATCAGGTTTTATGTTCCTGGCTCAAATTGAAATTGTTTGAAATGCAGGAATCAAACGACGGCAATAAAGCGACCGATTTATCATTCGGTTTGCAGTTAAGACAAGCCCAGGCTCAATTTACGGGCGCTTACGACGCGCTTTTAAAAGTGAAAAAGCTGCTGCCGGAATTTGAATGTATTTAAAAACTTGAAAAACAATCAATAAAAAAAGGCGAGACTGACAAATCTCGCCTTTTTTATTGATTGTTAAATGATTAGCGTATTCTTGTGCGGCTAATCATACGGCTGGTTGTTCTTCCGTTCGGACGTTGGGTAACTTGGTAAGTTACTCGAAACACTCTATTGCCCCGACGTTCGAGACGAGTTGTGGTGTAAGTTCGCACGACTCGACCGCGATTGTTGCGACGATACTGAACAATTTGCGGTGCGTTTGACACTGAAACAGAAGTACCGACGCTTTTGTTTTCCGCAGCTTGGGCTGAAGAAACGCCGAAAGTAAATATCGAAGCCAGAAGTACCGGCAAAATTAAAACCTTTTTCATCATTTTTCTCCCTTTCAATTTTTCACGATGTCGAGGAGAATCAATCGTGATTACATTTACCTAGACAACACAAAAACCGAAAAAGTTACCGTTTTGAAAAATACAAAAGGCGAGGTTTTTACGCCTCGCCTTTTAAGTTTTTGTTTTTGGAACAATTTAAGTTTGCATCGAAGCCAAAAATTCGGCGTTCGATTTTGTTTTGCTGAGGCGTTCGAGCACGACTTCCATCTGCTCGACCGGCGACAGCGGATTTAACACGCGGCGCATTACCCAAACTCGATTGAGGTCTTCTTTGTTGATGAGCAATTCTTCTTTGCGTGTGCCGCTGCGCTGCAAATCAATCGCCGGGAAGAGGCGTTTATCGGACAAGCGGCGGTCGAGATGAATTTCCGAGTTGCCGGTTCCTTTGAATTCTTCAAAGATAACGTCGTCCATTCTCGAACCTGTATCAATCAACGCCGTCGCGATAATTGTTAAAGAACCGCCTTCTTCGATATTGCGCGCCGCACCGAAAAAGCGTTTCGGGCGCTGCAAAGCGTTTGAATCAATACCGCCCGACAAGATTTTGCCCGAAGGCGGAACGACAGCGTTGTGAGCGCGCGCAAGGCGCGTAATCGAATCGAGCAAAATGACGACATCGCGTTTTTGTTCGACGAGGCGCTTCGCTTTTTCAATCACCATATCGGCGACTTGAACGTGGCGCGTCGGCGGCTCGTCAAAGGTCGAAGAAATAACCTCGCCGTTAACCGAGCGCGACATATCTGTGACCTCTTCCGGTCGCTCGTCAATCAAAAGCACAATCAGCGTCACTTCCGGGTGATTGGTCGTGATCGAGTTGGCGATGGTTTGCAGCAGCATGGTTTTACCCGTTCGCGGCGGAGCGACGATCAAAGCGCGCTGTCCTTTTCCAATCGGCGTGACAAGATCAATGACGCGGGATGAAATCTGTTCCGTCCCGATTTCCATTTTGAGCATCTCGTCCGGGTAAAGCGGCGTTAGATTGTCAAAAAAGATTTTTTCGCGGGCTGATTCCGGCGCTTCAAAGTTAATCGCTTCGACTTTAATCAAAGCGAAATAACGCTCGCCCTCTTTCGGCGGGCGAATTTGTCCCGAAATCGTGTCGCCGGTTCTTAAATCGAATTTACGAATCTGTGAAGGCGAAACGTAAATGTCATCCGGTCCCGGCAGATAGTTGTATTCCGGCGCGCGCAGAAAACCGAAACCGTCCGGCAAGGTTTCCAGCACGCCTTCGGAAAAGATCAAACCGCTTTTTTCGGTTTGCGCCGCGAGAACTTTAAAAATCAATTCCTGCTTGCGCATTCCCGTCGCGCCTGCGATGCCGAAATCTTTGGCGATGCCTGTCAAAGAAGAAATTGACATTTCTTTGAGCGCCGCCAGATTGAGCATATTGCCCGTGCCGTTGACTTCCGCCGGTCTGACATAACCGTTGTCGGGTTTGACCGGCGCATCGGCTGGCGCAGCTTCGGCGTTTTCCGTTTTATCGGCAACGGGCGCAGTTATCTCTTCGGCGGCAGCAACGCCGTTTGTATCAGCTTTCGCCGCGCCGTTGGTTTCGGCTATTGGTTCTTCAACCTGTAACGGTTGGTTTTCCGTCGGCTCAACGGCAGCCACTGCGCCGTTTTCGCTTTCGGTCTTTTTGGATTTAGAAGAAACTCTTCGTATAGTTCTGGTTGCCATTTTATCTATTATTTCAATGACTCGAAGGGAAGCGGCGAAAAACGTACGACTTCCGCTTTGGTGTCAAAAAGACGAAACCGCTTCGTCTTAAAATGTTACATTCGTTTCAATATTGCCCGTCAGATGTGTTGGATTATGGTTCTAAAGCAATTATCTTGCCACAAACAAATTGCTCGCAGATTTTTTACTTTTAACAATAAACTTGCTTGCCAACGCTCTCAAATTAACCTGTAAACTGATTTAAAGAAGGAACTGCGGAACAATCAACAGGGGTGTTTGAATTTCTAAACGCTTTTTCTCAAAGTGTTCTCTAGTTCAAACATTTCGAGTCTTGGTTTTTAAATTATGCCTGAAAATATCGCCGAAAGCAACGCCATTTGTATTAAATTTTTGTTGCTTCGTCAATCGCCCGCCAAACTTCTTCACGTCCCCGACCGGTGACAGCCGAGTAGGAAACGGTTGAAACTCCCGGTAAAATATTGCCGATTTTTTCAATGCTTTTCCGTAATTCGTTAGAAGACAGCTTATCAGACTTGGTTGCCACAATTAACTGGGTTTTGCCGTAATGCCGCAGCCATTCAAAAAGCTGCCTGTCCTGCTCCGTCGGTTCGTGGCGTGAATCAATAAGCTGAATACATAACACGAGCTGCTCACGTTTTGCAAGATAATCTTGAGCCATTTTTCCCCAACTGCTGCGCACGGCTTTGGAAACTCTGGCGTAACCGTAGCCGGGAAGGTCAACAAAATAGAATCGTTTGTTGATTAAAAAATAATTAAGAGACTGAGTTCTGCCGGGCGTGTTTGAAGTTCGAGCCAAGCCCTTGCGCTGCAAAAGTGAATTTAGCAAGCTCGATTTTCCGACGTTCGAGCGCCCGAGAAATGCGACTTCCGGCAATCCGTCCGCCGTCCAGTGTTCTTCGGCAAACGCGCTTTTAACAAACTCGGCGCTCGTTATCTTCATAGAAGTTAGAATATAGTAGATAGAAGATAGAAGTGAAATCAAATTTAATTCAGAACTGCTATCTCCTACCTTCTATCTACTATATTCTAATTCTGCGGCGTCGCTTTCGCCATCTCTTCGCGCGCCTGCATCCAGCGTTTCATCATTTCGCGCCGCGCAGCCAGAGTTTCTTTTGCATTGGGCATTCGCATCACGAGCGTTTCCAGATTTTTTAATCCGTTCGGGTTGCCCGTCATCTCTCTCAACTCCTGTAAAAACGGTTCGATTTTTGAAAAAATGATAATATGCTCGCCTGCCGCATCGCTAAACATCTTTTCTTCAATAGCGCCGTTTATGACAAACGAAGCCGCCATATCCCAATAAGTCGTGACCATTCGATAATACGCGCTCGTTTTCGGGTTGATCATCGCCTGAACCACGTCCTGGGCGGATTCCGGGAAAAATCCAATCACCCAGTTTCTGGCTTCGCGCATTACGGATTCGCGCCGCATTTCGTACAGTTTTAAAATCAAATCAGCCGATTCCCATTCTTTGCTCATCTTAGTTCTCCTTGTATTTTGATAAAAAAAGGCACGGCATTTTAAAATGCCGTGCCAAGTTTGTACTTGTTTTCGAGGGAAAAAGCAATTACTTGAAATGAGTCGTAATTTCGTTGTTTGAATTTGACGACCAGATTTGCGGCGTGTCAATCGCAGCTTCCAGCGGACACTCTTTTTCGAGCGCCAGAATCAAAACTTCGTCAATCGTTTCGACAAAATGCACGGTTAAATCCTTGCGGACTTCTTCCGGCACTTCGCAGAAATCTTTTTCGTTGTCTTTCGGGAGCAAAATCGTGCGCACTCCGCAACGATGCGCCGCCAGCAGTTTTTCTTTGACGCCGCCAATCGGCAAAACGCGACCGCGCAGAGTGATTTCGCCGGTCATCGCCACATCGCAACGCGCCGGAGTGCGGGATAAAGCCGAGACCATTGCGACAGCCATTGTGATTCCGGCGCTCGGTCCGTCTTTCGGAATCGCGCCTTCTGGAACGTGAATGTGTAAATCGAATTTGCGCGTGAAATCAGGGTCAATACCGATTTTTTCGCCTCGCGTGCGGATGCAGGTCATAGCGGCATGCGCCGATTCCTGCATTACTTCGCCGAGTTTCCCGGTTAGACGAACGCCGCCGCGACCTTTGACGAGCGTCGCTTCGATTTGCAAAACGTCGCCGCCGACTTCCGTCCAAGCCAAACCGTTGACCAAACCGATTTCGCTGATCGTTCCGACATCCTGCGAGCGAAAACGAATCGCCCCTAGCAACTCGCGCGTTTTCGCCGCCGTTATCACTTCTTTGAAAACGCCGCTTTCGGCTTTGACGGCGACGAATTTGCGCGCGATTTTTCTCAAAACCGAACCAATCTCGCGTTCGAGATTGCGAACGCCCGCTTCGCGCGTGTAAGAGCGAATGATTTCAAAAATTCCGTCGTCGGCAAACTCAAACTGCTCTTCGGTCAAACCGTTCGATTCGGCTTGTTTTGAAACAAGATGCCGCTTGGCGATTTCGACCTTTTCGCGTTCGGTGTAACCGCTCAAGCGGATAATTTCCAGACGGTCTTGCAGCGCGGGCGGAATCGTGTGCAAGACATTTGCGGTGGCAATAAAGAAAACTTTCGAGAGATCGTATTCAACGTCCAGATAGTGATCGCGGAAAGTCGAATTTTGTTCGGGGTCTAAAACTTCGAGAAGTGCCGCAGACGGATCGCCGCGAAAATCTCTGCCTAATTTATCAACTTCGTCAAGCAGAATCACCGGATTCGTCGTTCCGGCTTTTTTCATCATCTGCACGATTTGTCCGGGCATCGAGCCGATATAAGTGCGCCGGTGTCCGCGAATTTCCGATTCGTCGTGAACGCCGCCCAAAGCCAGACGAACGAATTTTCTGCCGGTTGCTTTGGCGATTGATTTCCCTAAAGATGTTTTTCCGACACCCGGAGGTCCGACGAAACACAGAATCGAGCCTTTTGGATTTTTGACGAGCTGGCGAACGGCTAGAAATTCCAAGATGCGGTCTTTAATTTTTTCAAGCGCGTAATGGTCGTCGTTCAAAACTTTTTCGGCGGTGCAGATGTCTTCGATTTCTTCAGTCTTTTGCTGCCACGGAACGCTTAACAGCCAATCAATATAAGTGCGCGAAACCGTCGTTTCAGCCGACATCGGCGGCATCGCTTCGAGGCGCTGCAATTCCTGTAGAGCCTTTTCGGTCGCTTCTTCGCTCATTCCGGCTTCTTCGATTTTTTGCCGGAGTTCTTCGAGTTCCGCCTTTTCGTCTTTGCGCCCAAGCTCTTTTTGGATCGCGCGCATCTGCTCGTTCAAATAATATTCGCGCTGCGATTTCTCCATCTGCCGCTTGACGCGCGAGTGAATCGTGCGGTCGAGCTGGCGTTTTTCGATTTCGACTTCGAGCAGGCGGATGATTTTTTGGAGCCGGTCCTGAGTTGAAAGGGTTTCCAAAAGCTCTTGTTTTTCTTCGACCGAGATACGAAGCTGCGAAGCGAGCGCGTCGGCGAGATGCGAAGCGTTGGTCGTATTGATGGCAACCTGAATCGCATCAACCGGCGCTTCCGAAGAAACACGCACAAGCTGTTCAATCAAGGTGTGGACGCGCTGCAATAAACTGTCGAGCCGAAATCCGGTTTCAGCTTGCGCCGGAATGCGGCGAACAGTCGTGAAAAACGTGCCGTCGTGCTGTTCGGAACGCACGCGGCGAGCGCGTTCGCGTCCTTCGACGACGACTTTGACTTGCCCGTTGTCCTGCCGCTGCGCCTGCAAAATGCGCCCCAGAGTCCCGACTTCGAAAATATCGTCTTCGACGGGATCGTCAACGGTCGCGTCGTGCTGCGTCGCCAGAAAAATAATCCGGTCACCGGCGAGCGCGTGTTCGAGCGCGCGAACGGAACTAGGTCTGCCGATTTTGAACGCCACTTTGGTAAACGGAAAGATGACGACATCGCGTATCGGCACCATCGGATAGCTGACAACATCAGCCGGAAGCTGGTCTGAAAACTCTTCCATACTTCAAAAAATTACTTGTTTCTCAAACTTTCTGCTCAGGACGAGCTTGTCTTGTAGGAGGTCAGTTTTGCTCTACGAAAATTTATCTTAAAACATTCCGGGGCGATTAGGCTAGTCTAAAAAGCAAATTTTCTATCAGATTATGAAATTATTGACAAAGTTTGGAAACCTGCTAATAATTCCGTGACAATTTCTCGGTTTAAAATAAAATGAAACAAATAATTCTCACTTTACTTTTGCTGCAAATTCTCTCATCGTCGAACTTCGCATTCGACGAACCAAGCTATAAGCACAGGGGATTTGATTACGATGGAGATGAAAGATCGGATTTATCCGTCTTTCGCCAATCTGAAGGGATTTGGTATATCCAGCAAACAATCGGCGGCTTTTTAGCCGTTAAATTCGGTCTCGGTTCGGACAAACCGGTTCCCGTTGATTACGACGGCGACTATAAAACAGATATTGCTGTGTTCCGACCCAGTAACGGATATTGGTATATCCAGAGAAGCAGCAGATTAGGTTTTACCGCAATCCCGTTCGGTTCAGCCGACGATATTCCTGTTCCGGGGGACTATAACGGCGACCAAAAAGACGATATTGCTGTTTTCAGACCATCAAACGGAGTTTGGTACACGCTGAATTTGGATGATAACCAATTTACCGCTTTCCACTTCGGCGCTCCGGGTGACGTTCCCGTGCCGGCGGATTACGACGGTGACTGGAAAACCGACTTTGCCGTTTTTAGAAATGGCATTTGGTACATTCAAGGAAGCCGGGATGGTTTTAAGGCAGTCCGTTTTGGATTAATGGGCGACAAGCCGGTCGCCGCTGATTACGACTACGATCAAAAAGACGATGTGGCGGTGTTCAGACCGAGCGACAGAGTTTGGTACATACTCGGAAGCAGACAAGGATTTTCTGCAATGCAGTTCGGGCTTTCGACCGATAAACTGACGCCCGCCGATTATGATGGAGACGGAAAAACCGATATTGCCGTTTATCGCGACGGTGCTTGGTACGTTCAAAGAAGCCTTCTCGGATATGCTGCTTTTACCTTCGGCAACAGCACCGATTTACCGACTCAGAATGTTTTTGTTCCTTAAAAGGTGACTCAATTTAATGAAAAAAAATGGTGGTGAGTTTCAAACTCACCGCCATTTTTTTTCTTGTAGTCTTAATCAGGCTGCTGCATCGTCAATGCTTAAGAGCGGTTCGGCTTCCGTCACGACGCGGCGGCGCTCAACCATTTCTTTGGTGATAATCAGCTCTTTTGCGCCACGCCGGTTTGACGGCAGCAGATACATTGGTTCGAGCAACAGCTCTTCCATAATCATCATCAATCCGCGCGCCCCGACTTTTCTTTCGACCGCCTGGCGCGCAATTCCGCGAATCGCGTCGTCCGAAAATTTAAGCTTGACGTTATCAAACTCGAATTTGCGCTGATATTGTTTGATGAGCGCGTTTTTCGGCTCGGTTAAAATCTGAACCAGCGCGGCTTCGTCCAATTCGTGCAAAACGCCGGTCACGGGAAGCCTGCCGACAAATTCCGGTATCAAGCCGTATTTGACCAAATCTTCCGGCTGCACGCTTTCAAACGCTTCCGCCTGGCGGCGCGAATTTAATTTGATGTCGGCGTGGAAACCGAGCGATTTGGCGCGCTGGCGTCTTTCGACGACTTTTTCCAGTCCGACGAAAGCGCCGCCGCATAAAAATAAAATATTGGTCGTGTCAACCGGGAAAAATTCCTGATGCGGATGTTTGCGCCCGCCCTGCGGCGGAACGTTGGCGACCGTGCCTTCCAGAATTTTTAAGAGAGCCTGCTGGACGCCTTCGCCCGATACATCGCGCGTAATCGAAGGATTGTCGTCTTTGCGGCAGATTTTATCAATTTCGTCAATGAAAATGATTCCCTGCTGCGCGCGTTCGACATCGCCGCCAGCCGCCTGAAGAAGTTTTAAAATAACGTTTTCGACATCTTCGCCGACGTAACCGGCTTCGGTCAGAGTCGTCGCGTCAACGATGCAAAACGGGACGTTTAAAACTTTAGCCAGGGTTTGCGCGAGCAGAGTTTTGCCGGTTCCGGTCGGACCGATTAAAAGAATGTTTGATTTTTGAATCTCGACGCCGTTGGCATTGCCGCGCCGGGACATTTCAATGCGCTTGTAATGCTGATAAACGGCGACGGCGAGGCGTTTTTTGGTTTCTTCCTGCCCGATCACGTACTCGTCCAAAAACGCTTTGATTTCCGGCGGTTTCGGGAGCGGCGGGCGCGTACCGACGGTCTCCTGCTGCTCGTCGTCGCTGATGATTTCATTGCAAATATCAATACATTCGTTGCAAATATAAACCGTGGGACCGGCAATGAGCTTTCTCACTTCGTTCTGCGACTTGCCGCAAAACGAACAACGCAATACTTCTTCGGAACGACGAACCATAATATTCAATTACGAATTACGAATTATGAATTACGAATTAAAGAGTGGAGGTTTCAGAGGCAGCAGCGAATGGAATTACGAATCACGTCAATCGAATTTAAAATTAATTCCGAAATTCGTAATTCGTAATTCGTAATTCGTAATTGCTATTCTCTGTGTTCGATAACTTCGTCAACCAAGCCGTATTCTTTGGCTTGGCGGGCGGACATAATACGGTCGCGCTCAACGTCAAGCTCGACCTGTTCAAACGGTTGCCCGGTGTGGTGCGCCAGAATGCGCGAAGTCATTTCGCGCATTCGCAAAATTTCTTCCGCCATAATGCGAACGTCGGTGGCTTGACCTTGCACGCCGCCTGACGGTTGGTGAATTAAAATGCGCGAGTTCGGCAGAGCAAACCGTTTGCCCTTTGCTCCCGCTGCCAGAATCAAAGCGCCCATCGAAGCGCATTGCCCGACGCAGATTGTCGTTACGTCGTTTTTAATAAACTGCATCGTGTCGTAAATTGCCATTCCCGCCGTAATCGAGCCGCCCGGACTGTTGACATAAATATTGATGTCGCGTTCCGGGTCTTCCGCTTCGAGAAACAATAATTGCGCGACAATCAGGTTCGCAATCATATCGTCAATCGGCGTGCCTAAAAAAATAATGCTGTCTTTTAAGAGACGCGAGTAAATATCGAACGCCCGCTCGCCGCGCGAGGTTTGTTCGACTACCATTGGAACTAATGCCATAACTTCTTCTTCCAAGAAAAATATTTTGGACAAAAACGGCTGCTACCGCTTTGTCTGTGAGAGATTCTACAACGTCAGCCGAAAAACTCAAATCGCGGCGTTAAAGTTTTTCTTGAAGTTTTTATTTTTTACTCTTCGCAAAGACGCAAAGCTCCGCGCACAAGGAGAAACAATTTAATTTATATTGAGCGTCGCGTCAGCGACAGATTGAATTTAGTCGTGAAACAAAATAGCGTCGCGTCGCCGACGATTGAATATTTGCGTATATTCAATCGTCGG
>DASVRD010000167.1:0-6117 GCA_036388775.1 Pyrinomonadaceae bacterium
CAAGCGCAGGATAAACCATCGAACCCAAAGCCAGAATTGCGGCGTCGCCGTCCGCATCGCGCAGAATTTCTGCCTTGCCGATTTCAAGCAGTTCGGGCGTGCGCGAAATATCAACGCCGATGCCGTTGCCTCGCGGATAACGCAATGCGGCGGGCGCGGGATGTTCAATCGCCGTCAAAAGCATATCGCGTAATTCGCGTTCGTCCTTCGGCGCGCCCAAAACAATGTTTGGATAACCACGCAAATAAGCGATGTCCAAAAGCCCGTGATGCGTCGGACCGTCGCCGCCGACAATCCCGGCTCTGTCCATACAGAATGTGACGTTCAGATTTTGCAGGCAAACATCGTGAATCACTTGGTCAAACGCGCGCTGCAAAAACGTCGAATAAATCGCCGCCACAGGTTTCAAACCTTCGCAAGCCATTCCCGCGCAAAACGTGACGGCGTGCTGCTCGGCGATTCCAACGTCGAAAGCGCGTTCGGGAAATTTCTCCAAAACTTTATCAATCCCCGTTCCGTCAGGCATCGCGGCGGTCAAAGCGAAGATTGATTCGTCTTTTGCCATCAGCTCGCACAGCGTGTTTCCGAAAACCGCCGTGTACGCAGGCGGGGCGGTTTTTGATGAGCTGACGGATTTTCCGGTTTTAATGTCGAAAGGTCCGGTCGCGTGATAAGCGTAATAATTTTTTTCGGGATTTGGAAAGCCTTTGCCTTTGGTGGTCAAACAATGAACAATGACCGGACCGTCTTCAATATGTTTGGCTTCTTCGAGAGCTTTGACCAGAGCCGGAACATTATGTCCGTCAACATAGCCTATGTATTTGAAACCCAATTCGCTGACGAGCGCGCCCGGCAAAACGGCAGCGGCAATCGCATCTTTGAAGGTTTTTGCCGCGCGCCGCAAGCTGTGTCCGACGCCCGGTACGGCTTCCAGAGTGTCGCCGATTTCTTCTTTCAGCCAGTGATAATTTTGGGCTTCTTTGATGCGGTTTAAATATCGCGCCCAAGCCCCGACCGCCGGAGCGATAGACATCCCGTTGTCGTTCAAAATCACGATCAAACGCGATTTTAAATGCCCGGCTTGATTAATCGCTTCCATCGCCATCCCGCCCGCCAGAGAAGAATCGCCGATAATGGCGACGACGTGATGATTTTCACCTTTTTTATCGCGCGCCACAGCCATTCCGAGCGCGGCGGAAAGCGAAGTCGAAGCGTGTCCCGCGCCGAAAGTGTCGAATTCGGATTCTTCGCGGCGCAGAAAACCGGAAATTCCGCCGTATTGTTTGATTGTGTGCAGTTTATCGCGGCGTCCGGTTAAAATTTTGTGCGCGTAGGCTTGATGCCCGACATCCCAGACAACGCGGTCTTGCGGCGTGTCAAAAGCGTAATGCAAAGCAACGCCGATTTCGACCGCGCCGAGCGATGCGCCTGTGTGACCGCCGACGCGCGACGTTGTTTCCAAAATATGCTGACGAACTTCGTCGGCAACCTGCTGCAATTTTTCTGAAGGTAATTTGCGTAAATCCGCGGGCGAGTTGATTTCGGGTAAAAATTCCATAAATAATCGTCGTGACCAAACGACATTTTAACGCGCTTGTGAAAAATGGTAAATGTAAGAGAGTTATTTTGAGCGTTTCAAATGAAAACAAAAACATCATCCGATAAAAAAACTCCCGCACCGAGAAAAAAATCCGGCAAAAGTAAAACGAATTTTCCGGGCGTAGTGTTTCTTGGATTTATGGGCGCGGGCAAAACTTCCGTCGCGACGGCATTGGCTGAAAAACTAAATTGTCAGTGGGTTGATTTGGACGAAATCATCGAAACAACAGAACGCAAATCAATCGCCGAGTTGTTTGAAAAATTCGGCGAAACGGTTTTTCGTGAAATCGAAACCGCCGCGCTGCGTGAAGTTTTAGCGGGCAAAACAATTCGCGTCGTCGCTCTGGGCGGCGGCGCGTGGACGATTGAAGAAAACCGCCAAGCCGTCCGCGATTCCGGTTTTGTTAGCGTTTGGCTCGACGCGCCATTTGAGTTGTGCTGGACGCGAATCAAAAAAGAAAACGGCTTGCGCCCACTCGCAACAAAAAAACCGGAAGCGCGCAAGCTCTTTAATAAACGAAAAAAAATCTACGCCGAATCGGATTTGCGAATCGAAATCGCTGAACACGATTCGCCCGAAACAATCGCCGAAAAAATTTTGCAGTTAAGTAAATGAACCTTAAAAATTAAGAATTAAATTCTTCTTCGCGTCCTTTGCGTTAAATCTTTGCGCTCTTTGCGGTTTAATTCTGAAGAAAACTTAACCGCAAAGAGCGCTAAAGTTATCGCAAAGAACGCAAAGAAAAAAAATATTTGTGGAATTCGTCAAAGAATCAATCATCAAAGCCGCGCCGGAACGAGTTTTCGCGTTTCACGAATTGCCGGATGCGATCAAACGCCTGACGCCGCCGTGGGAAAATGCGCGAATAATTCAAGCCGCGCCGAGTTTGAAAACGGGCGAGCGAGCAATTATCGCGGTCAGGATTTTCGGCATTTTTTCCAAGCAATGGATCGCCGAGCATACGAAATACGAACCGCCGCGTGAGTTTGAAGACGTGCAGATTTCCGGTCCGTTCAAATCGTGGCGTCATCGCCACATCGTTTTGCCGCACGCCGAAGGCGCAATTTTAAGAGACGAAATCGAGTTTGAGCCGCCGTTCGGTTTTTTGGGCAAAATAGCCGCGCCGTTTGCGGTTTTGCCAAAGCTCGAAAAAATGTTTCAATATCGTCACGAAGTCACGGGAAAATGGTGCGAAGAAGGTTAGGGGATTCGGCACTTTTTTGCTCAAACAATGCGGCAATCTTTTCTTAATTTTTTCGATTCGCTTTTTCCGATTCGCGCGGAAAGCGTCGGAAATCCGCTGGCAATTTGGCTTGACCGGCTAGTTTACGGCTGCATTTTTTTGACCGCGCTCGCCGCGCCGATTTCGATTGCGGTGACGAATATCGGTTGGATTTCCGGTGTTGTCTTTTGGGGAATTCGCCTTTTTGTGCGCCCGCGTCCCCGCCTTTTTCGCACTCCGCTCGATTTCGCACTTATTGGATTTTTCGTGTGGAGCGTCATTTCTTCCGCATTTTCCTACGCGCCGGATTTGTCGTTTGACCGCGTGAAAGGTTTCGCGCATTTTTTGATTGTTTATCTCGTCGCGCAGAATCTTTTGCATCCGAAATCAATTAAATTCATAGTCGGCGTGTTGATTTTCGCCGCAACTGTAACTGTTGGCTGGACTTTTATCGAACGCGCAATGGGCCGCGGGCTACAGATTTACGGTGTTAATCCCGCCGCAATTAACAGCATCGTTCAGCTCAACGACGGCGACACTCTGGTTTCCGTCAACCGCAAAAAGCTTTGGCGACCTGAGCAAATCGAAGCAGCCGTCCGCGAGAATGAGAAAATTCAGATCGTCTTTTACCGCCCCGATTTTTACCTTACGCTCGATCTCAACACGGCAGATTTGAAACGAAACGCCAGCGCGCAGGAGATGCTCGGTTTTGAAACCTGGAAACGCAGCTACAATTGGCGCTCGCAGGGTTTTTACAGTCATTACACGACTTATTCCGAAGCTCTGCAATTGATAATGTCGCTCGCGCTCGGCATTTTTCTGACTTTGCCCGACAAAAAATCTCGTCTTGCAATTTTGCTCCTCGTTTCTCTAGCGGGAATGAGCGCGGCGCTGCTCTTAACCGCGACGCGGGCTTCGCAGGGCGGATTTCTGATTTCAGCGGCGGCGATTTTTCTGCTTGGAGCGAGCCGTAAAGTTTTCCTATCGCTTCTTGCCCTCGCTTTGCCTCTCGCCCTTGTGACTTTCGTTTATTTGCAGCAAACGCGCAACACAGGGTTTGTTGACAGTTCTAATGACTCAATCACATCAACCTCTTGGCGCGCGACCGTCTGGCGCGAAGGTTTTGATTTGCTGATTAAATCGCCGCGCCATTTGCTGGTAGGTGTCGGGATTGACGCGCAAAAACGTTTCAGATGCGAGTGGGGCTTGTTTGCCAACTGCACTCTGCCGCCGGGACATTTCCATTCGACGCCGCTGCAAATCGCGGTTGAAACCGGTCTGGCGGCTTTGTTTTTGTGGCTGTTGGCGGTTTTTCGGTACGGCAAAACCGTTTTGCAAACAATCAAAAATTATGCTGAAAAATCAGTTGAACGAGGAATTTTGCTTGGCGCTTTCGGCGGACTTTTGGGATTTTTTGTCGCCGGTTTCATGCATTATAATTTGGGCGACGGCGAAGTCGCCAAGATTTTTTATTTAATAATGGGAATCGCGCTCGCGCTTTGGCATATGCGAGACCCGAATTTAAACTTTAATAATCAATAAGAAAATGTTGACTCATATTGTCGTTTGGAAATACAAACCCGAAATCACTGAAGACCAGCGGGAAGAACATCGCCGTTCGCTCAAAAATCTGGTGAGTTTTATTCCTGAAATTATCAGTCTCAATGTCGGCGCGGACGTGCTTGATTTGCCGCGTTCTTACAACACCGGACTTGTCGCAACTTTTGCAGACAGGCGCGCGCTCGACGTTTACACGGAAAACGATGAACACAAAGCAGTCGCCGCGCTCGGCAAGGAAATCGCGCAGCACGTTGTTTCCGTTGATTTTGTTGATTGAGTTGACGGAGATTTTAAGCAGTGTGAAAGCCGTTGACTGATGGATGATGATCTTCGATAAAATGGTCGAACGCTTCGCGGATAACTCGGTAACACTCGCAAGCCGATTCTTCCATTTTTTCGCGTTGGAGAATCGTAATGCGCCCGCGCTCGATTCGGATCAAACCCGCCTTTTGCAGATTTCCCAGAACGATGCTCACAGCCGGGCGACGCGCGCCGATCATTCCGGCTAAGATTTCCTGCGTCAGCGCCAGCTCGTCGCCGTCGCAGCGGTCGTGCGCCATCAGCAGCCAGCGATTCATTCGCTCTTCGACCGTGTGAAAGCGATTGCAAACGCACGATTGCGCGAGTTGCGTGTGCGCGGTGAAATAATAGCGGAAAAGCAGATTTTGAATCAGCGAATGGCGCTCAAAAGTGCGTCTGAAAACCTCGGCGCGAATGCGTACGACATCGCCCGGCAACTCGACTTCAACCGTAAACGGCGCGACGCTGTAGCCGAGCATTTCCGGCACGCCAACCATTCCTTCCCAACCGACGACGCCGACTTCGACGCGCTCGCCTTCGCTCGTCGTCGCAATCCAGGAAAGCATCGCCGTAATCGGAAAATAAACGTATTCGACCCGCTCGTTGGCTCGAAAAATCAAATCTTCCGGCGTCATCCGAGCCATCTGCATCGCGGGCTGAAGCGATTCAATCTCGTCCGGCGGAAGCTGGGCAAGAATAAAATTCTTGTTCAGATAATTTAAACGTCTCGCTTTGGACATAAAACACGGGAACGCTTTTAAAGCAAAGCAAAAGAGATTTTGTCTCAAAAAATTTTCCGCAAGGAAATAATGTGGCGATAATCATTTAGCACTAAAAAAAAACCTTTTTCTGTTCGCTGGGAAACAGACTCCTAATTTTTTAGCTTTTAATCTGGATAAGATTCTCGCAAAGTTGCCATTTAAAAACAGTTCATTTATGTCTCAAGTCAGGAAACGTATTTTATGCGTTGACGACGACGAAGATACCTGCACAATGCTGAGCGTTTTTCTAGGTCAAGCAGGTTTTGAAGTAGTCTCAGCGCAATCGAGCGTCCAAGCTCTGGCATTGGCGCACGGAGAAAAGTTTGACCTCTATTTGCTCGATTTGTGGCTAAAGGGAGAAGACGAGAAAGTCGAGCTTTTTCGGCGCATCCGGCAGTTTGACGGCGAAACGCCGATCATCATTTACTCGGCGGATGCCCGGCAAACAACTCAAAACAACTTATCACAAGCAAATGTCCAGGCATTTCTGACAAAACCTAAAGGCTTGGACAATCTCGTGCAAACGATAAAACAATTAACTTCGGTAAACTGATTCCGCCTGTTTTATTCCTCGTCAAGTTCGCCGCGCTCCAATTTTTCCTGACAATTCATACAATAACGCGCATACGGCACCGCCTCGATTCTGGCGACGGCAATATCACGCCCGCAATTTA
>DASVRD010000168.1:0-23788 GCA_036388775.1 Pyrinomonadaceae bacterium
CATCAAACCGTAAACGTCGGTTTGCCCGTCGCCCGCTTTGACCGTAAACAGTTGCGGCGGTTTCCAGCCCGTCGCGGTTAGACGTGAAATGTCCACCTTTTCAATTTCCGCAACGGTTTTTCCGGTCATATCGCGCAGAACGGAAACAGGCGCGGTGTCGGGTTTTGAATATGTGTCAATGAAAAAACGTCCGCTCGGCGAGAGCGAAATCGAATGATGCCCGTCTTCAGGTGTCAGCAACTGCAAGTTTTTGCCGTCAAATCCGATGCGGTAAAAATGAACGAAATACGGATTGCGCCCGGATTCGCGTCCGCCGGCGGCGAAGTAAATCGTGCGGTTTTTGTCGTCAATTTTTAAGATTTCGCGAACGACAAAATCGCCGGTCGTAATTTGATTTTTCAATCTGCCGGTCGCTAAATCGTGAAGATAAAGATGCCCCCATCCGCTTTTTTCGGAAAACCAAATGACTTCGTTCGATGTCGGAAGATAGCGCCAATTAACGGTTGACCAGCCGGATTCGTACTGCGTCGGCGAGATTTCTTCCAAAACTTCACGAATATCGCCGGTCGCCGGATTGACAACGCGCAAATTCGCTTTTTTATGATCTCGTGAGCTTGAAACAAACGCCAGCGTTGCGGAATCCGCGCTCCACTCGGTGTCAGTGAAATCGCCGCCGTTGCAGGAAATGTCATCGCAGAGCGTTGTGCGGTGCTGGTCGGGCGACATTTTGAGTCGAACGACTCTAGCCGAATCAACGTCAATAATGACGCGCTCGATCATCGTCACGTCCGCGTCGCCCGGCAACGGATATTTCCACGCTTTGAGCTTCGGTTTCCCGACCGTAGTTTCGACGAGATACATATCGCTGGTTTTGCGCTGGTCTTGTTGAAATGTGGCGATTTTCTTTGAGTCCGGCGACCAAGCCAAAATCGGGCGGTCGCTTTGCGTCCAACCAGCGTTGTCGGTCGCGTAGCCGTAATCTTTAACGCCGTCTTTGGTTAATTGCGTATCTTTTCCGGTTTCTAAATCGCGCACCCACAGATTGAAATCTTTGATATAAGCCGCGCGTTTTCCGTCGGGCGAAAGAACCGAATTCGGGACATTGTTCGGTCTGCTCGGCTGCGCTGCGGCTGCGCCGATGGCGGCGTTGAGCTTTGCCTGATCGGAAAACGCCTGACGCGAACCGTCAGCCGCGTTAACTAAGACAAATTCGCTGCCTTTGCGATACCAGAAACGGTCATCCGATGCCCAGGTCGCGCGCACAGCGCCGGAAACGAGCGGCGCTGTGTTATAACCCATAAACTTTTCCGCCCGCGCGTAATCTCCGGCTGTTATAGCTGTGGGTTGTTGAGCAAAAGCCGGAGCGACGCTGAAAACAAAAGCGAGCAACAAAATTGCGGACTTTACCTGAAAAAAAACTTTCATATTTTAGAAAATCGAAACAGTTAAATTTTTGTGTTTTTGAGTTTTTCGGTTTTGAAAAAAGCCAAACTCGAATTCGGTAAAGGAATTGTCCGATTAACCGCCGTTTTTTTCAAGTGGAGACGAAAAGCTCATTGTTAAGATGCGATACAGTTGATTAAAATTTCCCAAAAAGTTGAGCAATTAAAAAAACCGATGTTTCCCGAACCAAAATTCGTCCCGCTCGATTTCGAGCGTTTATCCGTTGAAGAACAGCAGAAAAGAGCCGCCGAATTTTACCGTTTGATGAATCGCCGCCGCACCGTGCGCGAGTTTTCGGCAAAAGAAGTGCCGTTTGAAATCATTGAAAACGCCGTCCGCGCCGCCGGAACAGCGCCTTCGGGCGCGAATATGCAGCCGTGGCGTTTTGTCGTTGTGAAAAACCAGGGAATCAAACGCCAGATCCGCGAAGCCGCCGAGCGCGAAGAATTTGAAAATTATCACGGGCGAATGCCCGCGCGCTGGCTGAAATGGCTCGCGCCGCTCGGAACCGACGAACACAAGCCTTTTCTCGAAATTGCGCCCGTTTTAATCGTCGTTTTTCGGATTGATTTTTTGATTGACGCCGAAACTGGCGAAACCGAGCCGACTTATTATTCGCAGGAATCTGCGGGAATCGCCTGCGGATTATTGATCGCCGCTTTGCACAATGCCGGGCTGGCGACTTTGACTCACACGCCGAGTCCGATGAAATTTTTAAATCAAATCTTAAACCGCCCGCGAAACGAAAAACCTTTTGTTTTGATTCCGGTCGGCTATCCGGCTGAAAACGCGAAAGTGCCGGACATCGGGCGCAAACCGCTCGATGAGATTATGGAAGTAATTTAACCAAATTGTGGCGGAGGCGGGGGCGATTGCACGTTAAATTGTTCGTCGGGAATTCGCGTCACCGTGCGGACGACGAAAAAATAAGAGCAAATCAGGGAAATGATAGTGGCGAAAATACTGATTGCGAAACTCCATTTTTCCAATAAGCCTTCGTCCCACCCGAGAAATTCGGACCCGATACCGATTGCGATGCCGAGTGACAAACCGATAAAAATCTGAATTCCGACGATTACTGCGAGATTAATAATCGCCCAGAGAACGGCGTTGCGCCCCGTTTCCTTCGCCTGCCGATAAACGTAAATAGTAATTAAAATAGGATGAGAAGTCCGAGCATTTGAATATTTCCTTTTGACCTTTATCCGAAACTTAGATTTTTTAAACTATCTCGGCTGTTTAGTCAAACGAAAATGACAAAATTCAGCGCAATCGAAAGTGCGGCTCTTTATGCAACCCTAACGGCGCGTCGTGAATCCGTGATTTCAACAAATTACTATCTTTCCCGACAAAGTTATTTTCGTTTATTCGATAATTTGATATATTGCGCGCGGCTTAATTTATTTCTAACGAACGGGAACTGAAACTTTATGGAAAACACAGCAAACGCCGGAGCGAACGATTCGGCGAGCGATACGAGCGGAATCGGCGGGCATCCGCGAGGTTTGAGCACGCTCTTTATGACGGAAATGTGGGAGCGATTCTCATACTACGGACTGCGTCCGCTGCTTGTGCTTTTTATGTCGGCGGCTTTGATAAACGGCGGCTTTGGCTTTGAACGAGCGCAGGCATCGGCGATTGTCGGAATTTACGGCGCATGCGTTTATCTGGCGAGCTTGCCCGGCGGCTGGATTGCAGACCGACTGCTCGGCTTGCGCCGCGCGATTTTGTACGGCGCAATTTGCATCTCCGCCGGTCATATCTCAATTGGATTATCGGCTTTTGCCGGCGGGAGAATTACGTTTTTTCTCGGGCTGATTTTGATTGTTCTCGGCACGGGGCTTTTAAAACCGAACATTTCGGCAATCGTCGGCGATCTTTACCCCGAAGGCGGAGCCAGACGCGATGCGGGATTCTCGATTTTTTATATGGGAATCAACACCGGCTCGTTTTTCGGACAACTTGTGACCGGCTTTTTGGGCGAAACAATCGGCTGGCACTGGGGATTCGGAGCGGCTGGCGTCGGAATGCTGATCGGTTTGGCGATTTTTACGACGCGCGCTCGCGCCACGCTGGGCGACATCGGAATGTATCCGACAAGACATCCCGACGATGCGGTTCAAGCGCGGCAGGAAAATCAGGTGAAATTATTTACCGGAATCGGCGTCGGCATTCTCGCCCTAGTTTTTGTGTTGGCTGCGACGGGAGTAATCACGATTGACGCGCAGGTTGTCGGTCAATATATGACTTATATTCTCGTCGGTTTAGCCGTCTTTTATTTCGCATTTTTGTTCATCGCGGGCGGGCTTGTCGGCGACGAGAAAAAGCGGGTTTTGGTAATCGCCGTTCTGTTTGTTGCCGCCGCGATTTTCTGGTCGGCGTTTGAACAGGCTCCGACTTCGCTCAATTTGTTCGCCCGCGATTTTACCGAACGCCACATCGGCAGTTTTGAAGTTCCGGCGACGTGGTTTCAATCAATCAATTCGGCGTTTATCATCTTGCTCGCGCCGGTTTTCGCGGGCATCTGGACTTATCTGGGAAGAACGGGAAAAGATTTATCGAGTCCGGGAAAATTTGCGCTCGGTTTATTCTTTGCCGGGGTTGGGTTTCTGATTATGATTTTTGCCGCCAACGCCGTCGTAGGCAGCAACGGCGCGTTGAAAGTTTCTTTCCTGTGGCTGACATTCAGCTATTTGTTCCAGACAATCGGCGAGCTGTGTGTAAGCCCGGTCGGGCTTTCTTCGATGACGAAACTCAGCCCGCGCCGTTATGTCGGGCAAATGATGGGAATTTGGTTTCTTGCGTCGGCAGTCGGCAATCTGATCGGCGGACTCGTCGGCGGTCACGTTGACCCGGAAAAGCTCGAACAAATGCCGCAGCTTTTCACTTATACAACTGCTTCACTCGTGATTTCGGCTGCTGTACTGGCACTGCTGGCAATTCCGATTAGCAAAATGATGCGAAACGTTGATACGCAGCGAAGTCAAAGCTAAGCATCGTTACAATAAAATAAAAAAGGCGAGCTTTGCTGCTCGCCTTTTTTTACGCTTTCGGATGCGCGCGGTCGTAAACTTCGAGAATTTTCTCCATCGAAACGTGCGTGTAAATCTGTGTGGTTGAAAGCCGCGCGTGTCCGAGCAATTCCTGAATGTCGCGCAAATCCGCCCCCGAATCAAGCAGATGCGTGGCAAACGAATGCCTGAGAGAGTGCGGCGAGATTTCCGGGTTTACGTCGGCGCATTCTTTGATGTATTTATCTACCATTCTTCCGACCGAACGAGTTGTAATGCGCGTGCCTTGATAATTGAGGAAAACGGCTTGATCTTCTCTTTGATCCGGCGGAGTATTGTCGAGAAAATTATTTCTCACCGAGAGCCAGCCAACGAGCGCTTGCAATGCCAAATCGTTAAACGGCACGATTCGCTGTTTGCGGCGTTTGCCGGTAACGCGGACGAGCTTGTTTTGAAAATCAATGTCTTTGATATTTAATTTGACAAGCTCGCCGACGCGAATGCCCGTCGCGTATAAAAATTCTAAAATCGCCCGGTCGCGCTTGCCCAAATCGGTTTCCAGATTCGGCGTTTCGATAAAACGCACGGCGTCCTCGATTGAAAGATGAGAAGGAAGTTTGCGTTCGATGCGCGGCGTCGAAACCATTCTCGCCGGATTTGTTTCCACGACGCCTTCGCGCATCAGAAATTGAAAAAGCGTGCGTAAAGACGCTAACTTTCTCGCTATTGAAGTTTTCTTTTTATTCGCGGCGTGCAGCTCGGCGAGCCATTCTCGGATGGTCAAATGATCAATGTCGTGAATCGTCACCTCGCGCCTCGCGCCGTTTGATTGAACGGGCGTTAAAAAGTCATAAAACTGCTCCAAATCCGAGGCGTAATTTCGCAGCGTGTGGTCGCTAACATTGCGCTCGTATTTTAAATGGTCGAGAAATTGTTTGAGATATTCTTCCATTTTCAGGCGACTAAAGTTTGATAAATTAAGGGACGATATTTGGGCTGGGGAATTTCTTTGCCTGCGGCTTTGGCGGATTCGAGCCACGCTTGTTTGGCGATTTCAAGTTCGCGCAATGCTTTTTCGGGCGTTTCGCCGAACGCCGAGCAAAATTCCAAATCGGGAATGTCGGCAATATAACCTTCATCGTCTTCGCTATAAAAGATGTTGATGTGATAATCGCGCATTAATTCTCCTGCAAAGAAAGATTGTATTTTTCAACTAATTTTAGAAATTGCCTAATTTGATAAGGTTTAGCCTGTCCGTTGACATTCTGCAAATTAACAAGCTCGTTTAAAATTGGATGAATGAAAATGTGATGACCACCTGAGACACGACCTAATTGAAATCCAAAAGCCTCAACCAAACTAATCATATCGCTAAATCTGATATTTTGTTGATTAGCAAGAATTTTCCCAAGCAATTTTTTCTTTTTCATCCGCCCACTACAACTTCGGAACGTAATAACCTTTTCTCGTGCGGACTGTCAAATTTTGTTTGCCGGGTACGCGGAGAGCGATTTGGCGAAATTTGCCGTCGGCTTTGGTGTCGTTCGGGTAATAGCTCAGGATGTATTGCTCGGAAAGCTCGGCGGCAATGCGCGCGAAAGCGGCGTCAAGCTCTCGTTCGTCGAGCGGCGAATAAACCGCGCCGCCGGTTTGCGCCGCTAATTCCTGCATCCGGCGTTCGGCGGCTAAATCCCAAACATTGGCGCTGGCGGTGCGATTGCCGGTGCGTTGAAAATTCTCGAAATCAGTGGTTTTGACTACGTAAATCTGGCAATTGGCGACTTGCGCCTGACGCACGACTTCTTCGAGTTTGTAATCGCTTAGATTATCCGCTCCGTCGGAAATCAGCACAATCACGCGGCGCCCGTCCGTGGCGTTTTCGTCCAGATAAAAAGCGGCTTCCGAAACGGTGTCGAGCAGTTTCGTCCCGCCTTCGGGCGGCGGAAAAAGCTCGATTGCGTGCGTCAAAGCCGATAAATTATCGGTCAATTTCTGTGCGCGCTCAATGTCGCCTGCAAAGCTGTAAAGCGCTGCCTGATCTTTTCCCGGACGCAAAACCCGGCGCAAAAATCCGAGCGCCGCTTTTTTCTCAAACTCTCGCGCGATGCGAACGCTGCCGCTGTTGTCGAACAGCAGAGCCAGACGAATCGGAGTTTCCGAACGCGAAACTTCGGAAATTTCCTGCGCCACGCCGTCAACTTTAAGCTCGAAATCCGACGCTTTTAAATTCTGCACTGTACGCCCGGCAGCATCGGTGACTGAAACCGGAATCGGAATCAAAACCGATTCGACGCGCAAAACATCATCGTCATCATTCGAATTAGTTTTTTGCGCCGCCGGCGTCGGTGAAGGAGACGCGGACGGTTTAACCGGAATTTGGATTGAAGGCAATTCAATCGAGGGACGCGGGCGCGGTTTTTCCTCTGACGGCAGCTTGATTCGACCGGATTGAGCAAAGCTCGATGCGGCGAAACCGAAAACAAAGATTGTCAGGAGCAGTTTTTTCATTGTGCTGACACGAGATGCAAAGCATTTTCGTCGGCGAATTCTCGTTTGATGCCTGTTTCGGCGAGCCAATTGTCCCAATCTTTTAACGCCATTTCAACTTGAATTTGATGGCGTTCGCGTTTGTTGCGATATTTTTTACGCAAATTTTCCGGTAATTGTTCGAGCAAAGCGAACGTGATATTAACGGGCTGATAATTTTTCGTTTCAACATTTGTCACGTAACGCGCGAGCGCGCCGATTGCGCCCGATGTCGGAGCAGTTAAAAGCTGTTCGCCTTTCGCCAGCCGAGCCGCGTTGATTCCAGCGAGCCAGCCCGTCGCCACCGATTCGACATAACCTTCGACTCCGGTAATTTGACCGGCAAAAAACAGATTCGGTTGCACGCTCGTCTGTAGAAATTGATTTAAAAGTTTGGGAGCGTTGATGTAAGTGTTGCGATGAATTTGTCCATATTGCAGAAACTCGGCGTTTTCAAGTCCCGGAATCAGACGAAAAACGCGAGCTTGTTCGCCGAAACGCAAATGATTTTGAAAACCCACAAGTCCGAATGCATCAGCCATCAAATCTTCCTGCCGCAACTGAACCGCCGCATACGGTTCTCGTCCGGTTTTCGGATACCGCAAGCCTTTCGGTTTCATCGGTCCGAAACGCAAAGTGTCAACGCCGCGTCTGGCGATTTCCTCAATCGGCAGACACGATTCAAACCAGCGCGTTTCTTCAAAACGATGCAGCGGCACTGATTTGGCATTGATTAATTCATTATAAAACGTCGCGTATTGTTCTTCATCAAAAGGGCAATTCCAATAATCGTCGCCGCCTTTGTCATAACGCGCGGCTTTAAACGCGATTTCAGGGTTAATCGAATCGGCAGCAACAATCGGCGCAATCGCGTCGTAAAAATAAAGCTGATCGTCGCCCGTCAGACGCATTATTTCCGCCGTTAAGCTTTCCGAAGTCAACGGTCCGGTCGCCACAATCGCGATTTCGTTTTCGGGCAATTTCGTGAATTCTTCGCGGACTAATTCGATATTCGGATGCGCTTCGATTCGCGTCGTGACGTATTCCGCAAATTTTCGCCGGTCAACCGACAACGCCGAGCCGGCGGGAACTTTCGTCCGCATCGCCGCTTCCAAAACTAGCGAGCCGCCGCGCCGCAATTCTTCTTTTAAAAGATACGGCGCAGTTCCGATTTCATCGGTTTTGAGCGAGTTCGAGCAAACAATTTCGGCAAGTTTGTCGGTTTTGTGCGCGGGTGTCTGCTGCACGGGGCGCATTTCGTAAAGCCGAACGCGCGCGCCGTTTTCCGCCGCCTGCCACGCGGCTTCTACGCCTGCCAATCCGCCGCCGATAACTAAAATTTCTTTCATCTTAAATGGTTAAATGTATAATACTAAATCAAACTAAGTTTTGAGGTTTCGGCGAAATGAAAAGCAAAAAAATCGGCGATTATATTTTATCGGGTCTTTATCTTTTATCTGCGATTTGGTTTCTTTATTCCGACATTCCATATAACTATTTCGCTGCATTTCTCCTTTTCCTCACTGCTTTGATGACTTGGCTGAAGACTATCGAAACCGATTATTGTCAGCGCGCTAGCCTCCGATTATCACGGGTGATTTTGTTTTTATCGCTTTTTCTGCTGATTAAAGTCTGGCTTTCAATCTGGAATTAAGGTTTTTCGCTTGATTTTTCCGTTTTCGGCGATTCGATTTCGTACTTTTTAACTTCGGTCGAGGCGCGGCGATAATCGCTGTACTCGCTGGTTTGATTAAAACTAAATCCGGCGACAAAAAACGCTTTGACGCTGGCGTTAACCTGCGAAAACTTCGGCAGCCAGACTCCGTCTTCGATTCTGGTTTGCTCAAACACAAAAGCCGATCCGCTTCGCAATTTCGCCAAACCGCCAAATGCTTTAAAACCTTCGGGAAAACGCATTTCCATTCGGATAATTCGCTTATCCTGCGGGTCAATCCAAGCCGTTCCGACCAACTTTGAAATAAACGTTTCCGAACGATTTTGCGCTTTGTAACCTTCGCGCGGTCGGAAATCCAAAACAATTGCTTCGCGACCGCGAAACTCCTCGCGGCGCGGGGCGATTACTTCGCTCGCGCGCAAAAATGATGAAATCCCGGTTTGCGCTTCTTTTGCCTCTTCGCTCGACTCGTCTTTTTTCTGCGCGACGACTTTGGCGCGTTTTTCCACTGCTTTTTCGCGCTCGCGCTCGATGTCTTGAATTTCTTCGGCGGCGCGATTCGCTTCTTTTTCGGCGCGTTCAGGCGAGAGCGGAACGCCGTTTTCGCTGATTAACTTCGAGACGCGACGCCCGTAAATCGGAAAAACTTCGTAAACGAGAATCGTTTCTTTTTTAACCGCGCCTTTGTCGTCAAACTCGCGCTCGGTTCTGGTTTCGCGGTAAGTGTATTCGCCCATCTTGCGGTCAATTTCCGCCTGATTCTGCCGCAATTCTTTCATAAAAGCCGCAACGTCGAAGTTTTCCAGCAGACGCGGCGGATCGAAAGCGATAAGTTTTAATGAATTGTTGTAATTCGCCCGTTCCAATTCAAAAACGCGGGAAATCGTCGAAGCGCCCGCGCAAGGCTCGACGACGCGATGCGGTTCGAGAACATTGTTGATTGATTTGTAATCGCCGAAACAACTGCTCGTTTCGAGCGCCGGATTTTCAAATTTGAGCAGCAATTTATCATTAACTCCGAAATAATAAAACAGCTTCGCTCCGTTTCTGGTTGCGAATTCGACTCGATAAGCCGGAATGTTTTCCACATTTTCAACGCCGACGCGCGCCGTGATTCGCTGATTTTTAAAATCTGTAAATCTGGTTGCCGCGAGCTGCGCTTGAAGTCGAATCGCATTTGCCTGCGCGTCGGTCAAAGTTTGCAGCTTTCCGTTTTCGTCGCGCCGCCAAACAGAGCTGCCGTTTGTCGCTATAGTGACAGCCAAGCCCTCGTTCAGGCTCTCGCTGTTTTCCTGTAAATCAACGCGCCAAGCCGCCGGAGCTTGCACTCTCGTCCGCGCGCGCCCAACTGTTTCCGCGCCGTCTGACGATTTGGTTTTAAATTTCCATTCGTAAACCGAATCTTTGATTGCCGCAGAGCGTTTTTTTCCGCCCGCAGCTTTTAAATAATCGTTAATTACCTTTTCCGCCGTCGGGAGCTTTTGCGCCGAAACAAAAGACGCTGCAATGAAAAAGAAAAAAACAAAAAAAACAATCGCCGCGGTAAAGATTCCGCGTGCTAAATCCAAAAACAATTTATTCATCTTCTTTTAAATTTAAAGAGTTAAAATCGGAAAGACCATTTTATGATGCGGATTTAGTTGGATTGGTTCCGCTTGACACCGCTTTCAACCGGTTTATTTCCGCTTCGAGTTTTAGATGTGTTGGTAAAAGGATTATTATTTGTCCCTAACTTTTTAAAAGTCTCCAAAACCTCTCACTCGAAAGTATGAGAGGAAGGTAACCAGTATAAGTGGTTTCAAAGATTTATATCTTCTGTATTATTTAGTGATTAATTAACTTTTGAAAAAGGGAAAAACTGCGAAATAGGGAAGACGCTAAAATCAATTTATCTTCAAGGGGAAACAATGATGCAAAATGATAATTTGGGTGAAAAAGCTATGAGCGAGGACGAAATTGACGAAACATTGGACGAATCTTTTCCCGCGAGTGATCCGCCTTCGTGGAGCCTCGGCACGAATCACGGAAACGAAAAATCAGAGGAATATAAAAAGGCTGAAAATTCAAAAAAAGAAAAGTGAAAACTTAATCTATGCCCGAAGAAACCGAACGCATCCCGCTTCCGGCAGATCTGCGCCCTATCGTTACGCTTTATCCTTAATTTGAGCCTATAGAGTTTGGCTTATTTTAAACAAAAGTTCAGAATTACAAGCAAGGAGAAAAAAATGCGACAAGGCTGTACACACTTAAAAGAAATAAAATCGCCCGAACCTAAAACGCCCGATGGCTGTGAAGAATGTTTGAAAATGAGCGACGATTGGGTTCATCTGCGTCTGTGCGAATCGTGCGGGCACGTCGGGTGTTGCGACAATTCCAAAAATCGGCACGCGACGAAGCATTTTCATTCGACGACACATCCGATTATCAAATCTTTTGAGCCGGGAGAAGAATGGGGATATTGCTACCCGGATGATTTGTTTTACGAATCTTTGCCGCAGGTTTAAATAGCTGAGAAATAAAAAGCTCAAATGTAAAAAAAATCAAGGGGAAACGTTATGGCAAAACCAGCAATTATAACAGTTGATGACGACGCGGAAGTTTTACGCGCGGTCGAGCGAGATTTGCGCCGCAAATACGCCGCCGATTATCGCATCCTGCGCGCCGATTCCGGGCAGACGGCGCTGGAAATTGTCCGCGAACTGAAAATCAGAAACAACCCGGTCGCGCTTTTTCTGGTTGACCAGCGAATGCCGGGAATGTCGGGCGTCGAGTTTCTGGAACAGGCAATCAAGCTTTTTCCCGACGCAAAGCGCGTTCTTCTCACGGCTTACGCCGACACGGAAGCCGCTATCGCGGCAATCAACGAAGCCGGAGTCAATCATTATTTATTAAAACCCTGGGATCCGCCGGAAGAAAATCTTTATCCGGTTTTAGATGATTTGCTCGAAGACTGGCGCGCCGATTATCGCCCGCCGTTTGAAGGCATTAGAGTTTTGGGAAATCGCTGGTCGCCGGATTCGCACAACATCAAGGATTTGCTCGCGCGAAATCACATTCCTTACCGCTGGCTCGATGTGGAGATGGCGGAGACGGACGCTGAAGTCAGACAATTGATTGATTCGCTCGACGCTGACGAAAAAACGAATTTGCCGCTTTTACTTTTCCCTGACGGCGCGCGGCTGGCAAAACCGCAGCCAATAGAAGTCGCCGAAAAAGTCGGTTTGAAAACCCGCGCAACCGAAGAGTTTTACGATCTGGTAATCGTCGGCGGCGGTCCTGCCGGACTTGCGGCGGCTGTTTACGGCGCTTCTGAAGGTCTGCGAACGATTATGGTCGAACGCGAAGCGCCCGGCGGGCAAGCCGGGATGAGTTCTAAAATAGAGAATTATTTAGGCTTTCCGGCTGGACTTTCCGGCGGCGATTTGACGCGCCGCGCGGTCGCGCAGGCAAAGCGTTTCGGAGTGGAAATTCTTGCGGCGGAAGCTGAAAGGGTTTGTGTCGAAGACATTTATCGCTGCCTTGAGCTGACCAACGGAAGCCGAATCAGTTGTCATTCTCTGTTGATCGCGACTGGCGTGCAATGGCGGAAACTCGACGCGCCCGGTGTCGAGAGATTGACCGGCGCGGGAATTTATTACGGCGCGGCGATGACCGAAGCGATGGCTTGCAAAGACGAAGACGTTTACATCGTCGGCGGCGCAAATTCCGCAGGGCAAGCGGCGATGTATTTTTCACGCTATGCCAGACGAGTCGTGATGCTCGTGCGCGGCGCTTCGCTCAAAGCCTCGATGTCGCAATATTTGATTGACCAGATCAAACAAACCGAAAATATCCGGGTCGAATACAATTCGTCGGTCGTTGAAGCGCGCGGCGAAGAACATCTCGAAGCGATTTCGGTTTTTTGTTCCGAGAGCGGAGAAACCAATAAATATCCGGCAAATTCTCTTTTTATTTTAATCGGCGCGATGCCGCACACCGATTGGCTCGAAGGCGTGATCGAACGCGACGAACAGGGGTTTATATTGTCGGGCGCAGACCTTTTACGCGACGGAAAGCCGCCGCGCGGGTGGAATCTCGACCGCCCGCCGGGACTTCTGGAAACCAACATTCCGGGTATATTCGCAGTCGGCGACGCGCGCAAAGGGAGCGTTAAGCGCGTGGCTTCAGGCGTCGGCGAAGGCTCGGTGGCGATTTCCTTCGTCCATCAATATTTGAGCAAGGTGATTTAACCGATGAATATTACCGAAACAAGAGATGAAATTATCGAAGGCGTCGGCGTGCCCGTTCGGCTCGCTGAGATTGAGCCGAGGACGGCGGATGAAGAGGATTATTCGGTGCCCGATTGCGTGGATGCTCTGCGCCGCATTAGTGTTTTCGCCGATTTGCCGCGAGAACAGCTCGAATGGTTTATCGAAAATTCGGACGAAAAAGAATTCAACGCCGGTGACGTTGTGTTTCGTAAAGGCGACGTGCTGGAATGGATGTTAATTTATCTCGAAGGCGAAGTTCATTCCCGCCGCAATGAAAATAATCTGGATGATGTTGTTTACATCGCCCGCGCCGGAGACCCCGCGACGGAAATAAGCGGCAAGCTCCCGTTTTCGCGGATGAAAACGATGACGATCAACAGCCGCGCAATCGTTTATACGCGCGTTTTGCTTTTTCCGGTCGCGTTGTTTCCGCAGCTCGTTGAACGGATGCCCTTATTAGCTGAACGCCTCGTCTGGATTATGATTGACCGCGTGCGGGAATCAACGAAAATGAACGAGCGCCGCGATAAACTGATGGCGCTCGGCAAGTTGTCCGCCGGACTCGCTCACGAATTGAACAATCCGGCTGCCGCCGCGCGCCGCACTGCCGACGAATTGTTGGAAACGCTCGAAGAATTGCGCGTTGCCGATCTGAATCTCTGCCGTCACGATTTAACAGGGGAGCAGCAAAAATTCTTGTCCGATTTTGAACGAGACGCTATCGCTAACGCTCATTCTTCCAACGCATCCGGTAACGCTCTGGCAATGAGCGACCGCGAAGATGAATTAACCGACTGGCTCGAAGCCCGAAATGTGGAAAACGCCTGGGACCTGGCTCATACCTTGACCGAAGCCGGAATTGATTCGGAAAAACTCGGAGGTGTTGCGGAAAAGGTTCAAAATGAATTATTGAAGGACGTTTTAACGCGCGTGACCGTCCAGATTTCAGTCGCCAAGCTCGCGGCTGAGATCAAAACGAGCGTTTCGCGGATTTCCGATCTGGTCGGCGCAATCAAAGAATATTCGTATATGGATCAAGCCGGAGTGCAGGAAATTGACCTTCACAAAGGCTTGGATAACACGGTGCTGATTCTCAAATATAAATTAAAGAAGAAGAATATTAACGTGGTGCGCGAGTATGCGGACAATTTGCCAAAATTGACGGCGCACGGAAGTCTCTTGAATCAGGTTTGGACGAATCTGATTGACAATGCCGTTGATGCGATGCCGGAAGGCGGGCGGCTGAAAATTCGGACAAAACTCGAACCGGATGCCGTTTTAATTGAAATCAGGGACAACGGCGCGGGCATTCCGCCCGAAATTCAGCCGCACATTTTCGAGCCGTTTTACACGACCAAAGGCGTGGGCGATGGAACCGGTTTGGGACTGGATGCGGTTTCGCGCATCGTCCGCAAACATCGCGGAAATATTCGGTTTGAAACCAAACCCGGCGACACCTGTTTTCAGGTTCGCCTGCCTCTTGAGCCGAAACCGGCTTTGTCGGCGTAAGATCATTAATTATGCTTCTTCTAACAGATTCTCCGCCGTTGCTATTTGCGGGAGCCGTTCCGCATTACCTGACCGAGATTGTCGCGCTGATTGTCGCTGGCGCAATCATCGCTTACATCAGTTTTCGTTTGAGATTGGTGCCGATTGTCGGATTTTTGCTGGCGGGCGTTCTTATCGGTCCGAACGCTTTGGGCTTAGTGCGCGATCAGGAAATAGTTGACGCAACCGCCGAAATAGGCGTAATTTTGCTGCTTTTCACCATTGGAATAGAATTCAGTCTCGAAAAGCTCGCCCGCATTCAGCGGCTTATTTTCGGCGGCGGAAGTCTTCAAGTCGGACTTTCGACGATTGCCGTCGTCGGCTTGCTGATGCTGTTCGGAATTGACTGGCGCGCCGCGCTTTTTACCGGGTTTCTCGTCGCTTTAAGCTCGACCGCAATCGTCCTGAAAATCCTCGGTGATAATGGAGAAACAAATTCCGAACCCGGTCAGGCATCGCTCGGACTGCTTATTTTTCAGGATTTGGCAATCGTCGTGATGGTAATGATCGTTCCGATGCTCGGCGGTTCGGGCGGCGGCACTTTGGATATTGTCTGGGCGCTCACGAAAGCGCTGCTCATTATTGCCGCCGTATTGCTGGTTGCCCGCCGCATTATGCCGAAAGTTTTGGAAACGGTGGCGAAAACCTGTTCGCCGGAGCTTTTTCTGCTTTCGGTTATCGCCATTTGTTTCGGCACTGCATATCTGACGAGTCTCGCCGGAGTCAGTCTTTCGCTCGGCGCGTTTCTCGCCGGTTTATTGGTTTCGGAAAGCCGCTTTAGCCAGCACGCTCTGGGTGAAACTTTACCTTTGCAGATTTTATTCAGCGCGACATTTTTCGTCTCGGTCGGGATGCTGCTCGATGTTAATTTTTTGATTGGGAATTTGCCGCTTGTCTTGGGAGCGATTGTCGTTGTTTTGCTAATCAAAATATTGACGACCGGAATCAGCCTCAGAGTTTTAGGTTATAAATTGCCAATCGCCGCCTCATGCGCTTTGATGCTCGCGCAAATCGGCGAATTTTCTTTCGTTTTAGAGCGCACCGGGCGTGATGTCGGTTTGACGCCGATGAACTGGGGCGCGGCAGGCTCGCAAACTTTTATTGCAGCAACAGTTGTGCTGATGGTCGCCACGCCGTTTTTGATGAAAATCGGCGGCAGCTTATCCGATAAGCTCGAAAAGAAATCAAAACAGGCAGATTTACCCGATGAAACCCAAATTGCGGAACAAATCCCTTCGCACGCTGCCGATTTGGAAGATCACGTTATCATCGCCGGTTATGGGCAAGCGGCGCGATACCTTGTTCGCGTTTTGAGCGGTTCGAGCATTCCGTTCATTATTACAACGTTAAGCCCGGATGGCGCTAATGAAGCCGAAGCGGAAAATATGTCGGTCGTGCGCGGCGATTACAGCAAACAGTTTCTGCTTGACGCGGTTGGTATCGCCAAAGCGAAAATGATGGTCGTCGCCGATGACAATGTGCCAATGGCGCATCGAACGACCTCAGTTGCGCGGCAATTAAATCCGACGATGCGAATTGTCGTCAGAACGCGCTACATCTCGGACGCGGAACATTTAACCGAAGCCGGAGCCGACGTTGTTATAGCCGAAGAACTCGAATCAATCGTCCAGCTTTTCGGCGAAGTTTTGAGAGATTACCGCATTTCAGCCGCACAGATAGAAAATTACGAAGAGTTAGCCAGACAAAACGGCTATTCGGCGCTTCTTAACGCGGGCGTAAATGACGACAACTCCGTTTTCGCTTGCGAACCGGGCGAAGATTGTTTCGACACCCGAACGATTATCGTCCGCCCGTCAATGCCTTTTGCGAATAAACCGCTTGCCGGATTAAACGTTTTGGAGAACGATGGACTGCATTTGCAATCTGTAACCCGAAACGGTCAAAACCTGGAAAACTTAACCCAGGATTTTATTATCGAACCGGGCGACGAACTCGTTTTATCCGGTTCGACCGATGCGTTTGTTCGCAATGCCGACCTCTTTCGTCTGCCGAAGGAAAAAGGTCGAAAAGCCGCCAATGGGAGAGATGTTTCGATTGCCGATAATGTTTTACCCGCAACCCCTGTTGCAGCTAAAACCGACGGAAACAAATTTATTGATACGGAAAAAGCGATTGAATTTAAACCGCAAATTGACGAATCCGTTTGCGGGCATTTAAAACAAATTCGCGCTGTTTTTCCAAGCGCCGATGGCTGCGAAGACTGTTTGCGGATCGGCGATTCGTGGGTGCATCTGCGAGTTTGCCTTTCGTGCGGGCACACCGGCTGCTGCGACTCGTCAAAAAACAAACACGCGACCGCGCATTTTCAGGAATGCGATCATCCGATCATTAAATCGCTCGAAAGGGGTGAAAATTGGGCGTGGTGTTATCCAGATGAAACTTATTTGTAATTAAGCAAGGTTTTGACTTGAAATTTTCTGCGCGACATTTTTCGCTTAGGCATTAATTTTCCAAAGCGAATCGGCGTAAAAATTCCGTTTGTCGAAAAAATTCCGTATCACTCGAAAACCGCTTTCCGATGCCAATTCATCAATCATTTCGAGATTGTATTTTTGCGAGATTTCCATAAAAATCGGCTCCCACGCCTTAAACTCAAAGCTGCGATTGAGAGCCTCAATGTTAACTCTTTGCCGCTTGCGGCTGATTAAGAAAGAGCGCGCGGCGCATTCGACGGGACGATAAACGGCGTAGTGCGAAAAATTTTCGAGATTAAAATCGCCGCCCAGCTCGCGGTTTATTCGCGCCAGCAAATTCAAATTAAAACGGGCTGTTACGCCTCGCGAGTCGTCATAAGCGCGCAAAATTGTGCGCGGGTCTTTCTGCAAATCGAAACCGATGAACAGCAAATCTTTCCTGTCCATCACCACCGACAGATTTTTAAAGAATTCAATGCTTTCGGCGCGACTGAAATTGCCGATGTTCGAGCCGAGAAACAAAAGTATTTTCGGCTTGCGGGAAACATCTTTAAGTGTTTCTAAAATTTCAAAATAATCTCCGACTTCGGCTTGCACCGAAAGAGCGGAAAATTTCGCCCGGAAACTTTCCGTCAAACGTCTTTGCGCTTCTGCCGAAATATCAATTGGAATGTACGTGAAATCAGCATTACGCTTTAAAAAATAGTCAATCAGAACGGCGGTTTTTGTTCCGTCGCCGGCGCCGAGTTCGATTAAATCAAAACTTTTGATTTCGTTGCCGTCGTTCTCACTGCCGGTGAACGCCCGGTAAATTTCCTTTGCCTGCGTAGAAAAAATCTCAAATTCCGCGCCGGTTAAATAGTATTCAGGCAGCTTCATAATTTCCTGAAACAAACGGCTGCCTTCATCATCGTAAAAATATTTCGACGACAAAAATTTCGGCGAGGCTGATAAGCCTTCGAGAACGTCTGAAGCGAAGCTGTCGGCTTCAATTCCGCATGTGCTTTGCATTTAAATAATATTATTTAGCTAAACGAATTCCCGTAAACTGCCAGCGCAGATGCGGATGGAAAAAATTTCGGTATGTTCGGCGGCTGTGATTTTCCGGCGTGGCAACGGATGCGCCCCGCAAAACCATTTGATTTATCATAAACTTGCCGTTGTATTCGCCGACCGCGCCCGCCGGTTTCCTGAAATTCGGATACGGCAGATAAGCGCTGTGAGTCCATTCCCAGCGCAATCCCCAATCGAATCGCTCGCTCGCTGCCTCCCATTCAAATTCGGTCGGCAGCCGCAAACTTTTCCACTCGGCGAAAGCGAAGGCTTCGTAAAACGAAACGTGGCAAACCGGGTTTTCCGGCAGTATTCGCCGCAAACCGCCGAGCGTAAATTGAAACCATTCGCCGCCAATTTCGCGCCAGTAAAGCGGAGATTGAATCTTATTTTGATTCACCCAATCCCAGCCTTCCGAATGCCACAAATTGAAATTTTGATAGCCGCCGTCTGCGATAAATTCAAGGAATTCCCCGTTTGTAACCAAACTTTTCCGAACCGCAAAATCGTCGAGATAAACTTTATGTCGCGCGTGTTCGTTGTCGAATGAAAAGCCATCGCCGCCCTCGAAACCGATTTCGTAAATTCCCGCCGGAATATTTATATATACGTTTGTTTCCGAAGGATGGATTTCGCCCGTTTCCTCCGGGTAAAAATTTTCTCGATAAACGGGAAAAAGCGGATTGCAGCTAAAAATATATTTCAAATCGGTCAGCAGCAATTCCTGATGCTGCTGCTCGTGGTTTAAGCCGAGAACGATTAAATCTTTGATTTCTTCGGTCAAATCTTGTCGGAGAAATTCGAGCATTCGCTCGTCAACGTATTTTCGATATTGATAAACCTCCCGCACGGTTGGGCGCGGCAAATCGCCGCGATTATTCCGCGCGGTTCGCTCGCCGAGCGAATTGTAATAGCTGTTGAAAAGAAAGCCGAAATCGGGATTGAACTCGCGATAATCTTCAACGAATTTCTTTAAAATCATTTCCTCGAAGAACCATGTCGTATGAGCGATGTTCCATTTCGGCGGGCTTACGTCAACGATTGGCTGCGGAATGTAATCTTCCGTTTCGAGCGACGCGCAGATCGCTTCCGAATGTTTTCTCACCGAGAAATAAAACTGTTCGAGCGATGCTGATTTTTGCGGATAAGTGCCTTGCATATTTTTATTAAAACAAAACAAAGACAAATAAGAAAACCCTTCTAAAGGGAACTCTTATATTTTAAATAGTCTCTATTTTATTCCTCCCATATAACCATTGCGATAAAAAAAGATAAAAATCTCTTTATCTTTGATTCTTAATTAATTGTTCTTGACTTTCTTTTTTGTTGGTGCTAAAAAACTAGCACATGCTAAAAAAACAGCACGGTTTTGAGCAGATTTCTTCGGTAAGCGATAATTTGATGAACCACAAAGCACAATATACTCTTTCGCGGCGCGAGCAGCAGATTATGGACATTATTTACAGTCGCGGAAAAGCTACCGCGAGCGAGGTAATGGAGAGCTTACCCGACCCGCCAAGCTACTCGGCTGTGCGTGCGCTCCTCCGCGTGCTCGAAGAAAAGGGACATTTGCGGCATACGCAGGACGGGCAGCGTTATGTTTTTTCGCCGACTGTAGCGCGCGAGCGGGCAAAACATTCGGCTTTGCGGCGAGTGCTGAAAACTTTTTTTGACGATTCGGCGGAAGAAGCCGTGGCTGCTTTGCTCGACATCTCGCAGGAACGTCTTTCCGATGACGAGTTAGAGCGCCTTGAGCAGCTCATCAAGCAAGCCAGAAAGGAAGGGCGCTAGTGTGATGAATGGCTTTTGGAGTCTGTTAACGCAATATGACGGTTTTGAATTCCTAACGCTGCTTGCATTAGCGGCTGCGAAGGCGACTATCCTGCTTGCTTTTGTCGCCCTGCTTTGTTTGGCTTTTCGTCGCTCTTCAGCCGCGACTCGTCACCTGCTTTGGACGCTGATGCTGTGCGCTTCGCTTCTAATACCATTCATCTCTTATGTAAAGAGTTGGGAGCTGCCGATTTTGCCCGCTCAATCAGCAACGCAGAACGCAACGGAAGCGAGAGAATCAAAGGTAAATGAACCGCTGCTTATTATGCCGGAGGCGCAATTACCGCAAAAATTATCAAATTCATTCGAGGCAGGCGACGGTATAAAAAAGAAATCTGAATTTAATGCGAATGCGGAATTTTCAGAAGAACTTCAGCTTGTACCGAACACATTGGAATTGGAAGCGCAGCCGCAAAAAAATGTGACATCGCTTTTTCAGCAATCGGCGACATGGGTTTTAATTGTTTGGTTTGCCGGGATGCTGCTGCTTTTATTCAGATTGTTAGTGGGATTAACGGCTACAAATTTTCTTGCCAGCCGCGCCGCCGATTTTAAAGATGCGGCATTAAACGAGTTGTTTTCGTCTCTTTTAATCGAACTTAACTTAAAAAGCAAAGTTCGGCTTCTTCGCAGCGAACGCACGTTGATGCCGATTGTTTGCGGGGTTTTTCGTCCGGCAGTGTTGCTGCCCGCGAACGCCGATGATTGGTCGAAAGAGCGGCAACGAATGGTCTTGCTTCATGAGTTGACGCACGTCGCGCGGCGCGATTGTTTGACTCAATTACTGGCGCAAACCGCTTGCGCGTTTTACTGGTTCAACCCGCTTGTTTGGTATGCGGCGCGTCGGCTGCGCGTCGAGCGCGAGCAAGCCTGTGACGATTACGTGCTGAGCGTTGGAGCAAAGCCTTCGGATTACGCGCACCATCTGTTGGAGATCGCGCGTTCGATAAAGGAGAATTCCGTTTTCGAATGGTCGCAAACGGCAACGGTAGCGATGGCGCGACAATCTCAATTGGAAGGGCGTCTTCTCGCAATTCTCAGAAATGAAGGCAATCGTCAGGCGATGTCCCGCGCGACGACCGTAACTGTAATCACATTAATCTGCGTTTTGCTTCTGCCGTTGGCGGTGATTCGCCCGACAGCAATTAGCGCGCAAAATCCCCAATTATCTGAAAATGCTTCAAACTCTAAAACAGGTTTTGCAGAAATAACGCCGCTTAATTCGTTTTCCTCATCCGATTTTAATAATGAAGCGGAATCGCAGGAAACAGTTAAAAAGCAAGTAAGCAACATTGTCGCAAATGATAATCGGCAGGCGGAACCGGGTTTAATTAATTCGCAAATTGAAGGCGGCACGAAACGCAATCTCTCACAGGACGACATTGAACGTGATATTGAGCAAGACGTTTCGGAAGATACTGCACAGCAAAACGTCGCCAGCGCGCAAATGTCGGAGGTAAATTCTCAAAACGGCTTGGTATCCAATCCTTTTACAAATGCCAAATTTGAAGAGAAACGAAAACCTGAAACGCAGGAAAAATCGGGCGATTTTATAGATGAAATGGCTTCCGCGGGCTATACGAATCTGACAGTTGACGAACTGATAAAACTGAAAACGTCAGGCGTCACGGCGGATTATATTAAAAATTTGCGGGCGCTCGGTTTTGCCAATCTCACGGTCAAAGAGCTTGCATCAATGGGAATTCACCAGGTCACGCCGTCTTACATTCAGGCAATCCGCTCATCGGGCTACAACAACTTGTCTGCGAGAGATTTAACCTCTTTCCGCATTCATGATATTAAGCCGGAATACATCAGAACCCTGCGCGATGCGGGCTACGGCAATCTGGATGCGAGACAACTGATTCAGTTTGCGGTTCACGGAGTTACGCCCGCTTTCATCGGCGGAATTCGCGCCGCTGGCTACGGCAATTTGTCTCCTAAAGAACTCGTCTCTTTACGAGTTTATGACGTTAATCCTGAATTTATTCGCAAAGCTCGAAGCCGTTTGGGAGAGCTTACCCTCAAACAAATTATCTCTCTCAAAAATGTAGGCGGTATTGACGACGATAAAGATAAGGATAAAGACAAAGATAAAGATAAAGACCAAGGATAAATATTGGAATCGAAGGAGTTTAATTATGAAGAAGGCTCAAACAAACATTGATATTTTTTTTAGCGGAAAGCCGCAATTCAAACGTTGCACAAGTTGGTTGCTGGTAATCACCTTTGTTGTCTTTTCATCTCTCGTCGTTGTTGACGCGGAAGAGGCAGGTTTTATCGGTGCAAATAACGCCGCACAGACTGCGATTTCGGGAGAATGGCTCGCAGATTTCAGCCGCAAGAACCAGGACGAAGTTCAATTCACAACCACGCGCCGTTCGGAGCGTGGCGGTCAGAACAACACGAGCGACGGTATTTTGCTCAGCGAGCTGCAAGGTCTGACACGCGAACAAGCGTTCGGTGCGAGAACGGACGTTAATTTTAGGATCGTGCGCGAAGCCGGAACTTTCGTCTGCGAAGGCTTTTTCCGTGCGGGCAAAGGAGCCGGGCATTGGACTTTAACGCCCAATCAGAGCTTCGTGTCGGCGATGCGCAGCCGCGGCTACGATAATCTGACCGAAGACAACCTGTACTCCGCCGCCCGTTTCGACATTACAACTAAATCCATTGACGATTTAAAATCCGCAGGATACGACCGCCTCTCGTTCAAAGAACTGGTCGAGGCGAACATCTTCGATGTCACGCCGGAATTCATTCGAGAAATGAAATCAGCCGGATTTGAAAATCTGACTCTCAAACAGCTCGTCGAAGCCCGCATTTTTAAAGTTGACAGCCAATTTGTTAAGGAAGTCGAGGCTATGGGTTTTGAACGCCAGCCGCTGAAAGTGCTGGTGGAAATGCGAATTTTCAATATCAACCCGGAATTCATCAGCCGGATGCGCTCTATCGGTTTTGAAAATCTTTCGTACAGAGAACTAATGGATCTCAGCGTTCACAGCGTCACGCCCGAATTCGTCAACGCGATCAAAGCCGAAGGCTTTTCTTCAATCTCGCCGCGACAGGCGGTAGAACTGAAAATTCACGGAGTTGACGGCGAATTCATCCGCCGCGTAAAGGCGAAAGGCTATGCGGATGTAACGTTAAAGCAGCTTGTCAATCTTCGGATTCACGACATCGTTAAATAACTGATAAATCAAAATAAACATAAATCGGAAAGACAGTTTTATGAAAAACATTCAAACAATGGCGTATCGGCTTTTCAAAAAAACAGCGATGTCCTTGGCGTTTATTGTCGCAGCGTTAAGCATTTCCGCTCAGGGCTTTGTTACTGCAAGCGGCGAAAGCGAATTTATGACAGCCCAAACCGCGCAAAATGCGCTTTCCGGCGAATGGACTGCCGAATTCAAACGAAGCAAGATCGGTGAAATACAATTTACATTTCACCGCCGCTCCGAAAAAGGCGGCATTAGTATGACGGGCAATACTCTTTCGCTCAATGAGTTTCAAGGTCTAACTCAGGAAACCGCATCTTCCGCGAGGGCAAACGTCAACTTCAATATCGTCCGCGAAGCCGGAACGTTTGCCTGCGAAGGCTTTTTCCGCGAAGGCAAAGGCGCGGGATTCTGGACACTGACTCCGAATCAAAGTTTCGTTTCGGCGATGCGAAGTCGCGGATACGAGAGCTTGACGGACGAAGATTTGTTAAGAGCGGCTTTGCATAACCTGACGACAAAATACGTTGACGACTTGAAATCTGCGGGTTACGAACGCTTGGATTTTAAACAGCTCAACCGGGCAGCCACGCACAACATCACGCCGCAATTCATCCGCGAGATGCAAACTGCGGGTTATCAAGGCTTAACAATGGATGAGCTGATCCGCGCGCGAAATCACAATATTAACGGCGAATACGTCAAAGAAGTGCGGGCGATGGGTTTCGACAAACAACCGCTGGAGACGCTTATTCGTTTGCGGAATCACGAAATTACCCAGGAATTTATTAACCAAATGCGC
>DASVRD010000169.1:0-69540 GCA_036388775.1 Pyrinomonadaceae bacterium
CGAATGAAAAATACGCTTACCTATTTAATGAAAACGAACTCGCGGCAATCCGCGCGCACGTTCCGTGGACGCGAAAATTCAAGGAAGAACAAACCGAATACAACGGCGAATCAATTGATTTGGTCGAGTACACGCGACAAAATCAGCAGAAGCTGGTTCTCAAACCCAACGACGAATACGGCGGGACGGGAATTTTTATCGGCTGGAATTCCTCGGAAAGCGAATGGTCTGACGCGATAAACACCTCGCTCGAAGACGGAGATTATATCGTGCAGGAGCGAGTGAAAACCGCCAAAGAAAGTTTCCCGATGCTCGTCGGCGACAAATTCGTTTTCAGCGAGCAGCTAGTAGATTTAGACCCAATGCTGTTCGATGGCAAAGTAAAATCCGCTTTTACCAGACTTTCAACGACTGAACTGGCAAACGTTTCTTCCGGCGGTGGAATGGTTCCGACGTTTATCATCAGCGAAAAGTAAAAAATATTTCCCGCGAAAAAGCATTGAGGTTCAAGACGTTTGTCTTGAACCTCAATGCTTTTTTTAAAATCAGATTTAACCGATGATATTTGAAACGGAAACCTGCAATTCGGGGAAATTAAGCGGCGCGATGCTTTCATTTTTGCTCAGCTTTTGCACGACTTCGTATTTTCCATTAGCAGGCGAGCGGTAAACTTCCAACGCTTTGCGCGGCAAATTAACCAGCCACGCTTCTTCTATTCCGGCTCGCGCGTAAAGCGGCATTTTTGTTTGCCGGTCGAAACGCACGGTTGAATCCGAAACCTCGACGACTAATAAAACATCTTCCGGTTTGGCTTTTCCCGAAGCATAAAAATCTTCCCGAAAACGCAGAATCGCAACATCAGGCTCAGGCGCGGAATATGGATTTACGACGATTGCGTTTTGAACGCTGACAATTGCCTTACCGATTAAGGCGGGAGTAAATAAAGCGTTCAACCGATTAATACAGCTTATATGAAAATCGCCTTGCGTCATTTTTTCAATTAATTCTCCTTCGATTAACTCGACGCGCTTTTTGCCCGTAAAAAAGCCGGTTGCAATCAGCTCCTCGTATTCTCGAACCGAAAAAAGTTTTCTCGCCGGAATGACCGCATTCATAGTTAACCTCGCTTAAATTGTTTGAATTTTAAAGCTAATATCCATCGCGCGCGCGGAATGCGTTAATTTCCCGATGCTGATCAAATCAACTCCGGTTTCGGCGTATTGACGCACGTTTTCGAGCGAAATGCCGCCCGACGCTTCGATTAAAACCGCCGGGTTTAGCTCGCGCGACATTTCGACGAGCTTTGCCGCTTCGTCGGGCGTTTGATTGTCGAGCAAAACGATGTCCGCTCCGGCTTCAATCGCTTCCCGAAGCTGCGCCCAGTTGGAAATTTCGACTTCGATTTTATGCAGATGCCCGATTGATTCTTTCGCCCGCCGGACGGCTTCGCGGACGCTGCCCGCGAGCGCGATGTGATTGTCTTTAATCAACACGCCATCGTCCAAACCGAGGCGATGATTGCGCCCGCCGCCGACCGCAACTGCATATTTTTCAATCATCCTCAAACCGGGCGTCGTCTTACGCGTGTCAACGATTTTGGCGTTCGTGCCTTCGACCATTTTGACGTACTGCCGCGTCAAAGTCGCAATTCCGCACATTCTTTGAATCAAATTCAAAGCCGTCCGCTCCGCCGCCAGCAAAACATCGGCAAATCCGGTCATCCGTGCAAACGATTTTCCGGCTTCGACTTCATCGCCTTCGGCGACAAACGACTCCATTTCAGGCTGCTCCGGGTCGAGATGCATAAACACGGCTTCGACCACCTCAAGCCCACAAATCACCATCGGCTCTTTCGCCAAAAAACGCCCGGCACCGCGCACATTTCGCGGCACAATCGAGCGCGTCGTAATATCGCCGCGCCCCAAATCTTCGGTCAAAAATTCACCGATATTCGCAAAAACTTCTCCGTTATCAAGCCAAGACATAGTGCGACAATCATAAACCGTTTATTGAAGATTCGGCAATTTACCAACCTTCCTGTGCGTTGCTGCCGGTTATTTGGAAGCTGTTCGAGAAAAGGTTAATAAAATATGCGCCTGACGCGCATAGCTTTGTCGGGTTTGAACAATCAATACTGACTATAAAACCAAAAAATAATACCGGAAAGAAATATCTTGACAAAACGAGCAAAGGCGTCCTAACTATGCATAAAAAAAGGAGACGACCTCAAATGGACGACTTATCGCTTATCCGTGAGCTTGAAAAAGAATTCGGCTTTCCGCTCAACCGCGTCGAACTGGAAAACCTTTTCACGGAAAAACCTTTTCCAGCCTTATATGATTGGGGTGTTCGTAATTACAGCGTTGACGAAAACAATTTCGTCACGGGTCTTGCAATTGATTATTGCCCGATGTTTTTTCTACCCGACAATTACCTGGCAAATTTCAGCCACCTGCAAAAACTAAAAATCAAGAAAACGCTTTTGCGCGACTATTCCTTTCTGAAAGAATTAAAATCCTTGACTTCACTTGATTTAAGTAGCAATGATTTAAGTGATTATTCGTTTCTCAAAGAATTAAAATCTTTGACTTCGCTCAATTTAAGTAGCAATTATTTAAGTGATGTTTCGTTTCTCAAGGAATTAAAATCGCTGACTTCACTCTATTTAAGTGGCAATAAATTAAGAGATGTTTCGTTTCTCAAAGAATTAAAATCTTTGACTTCGCTCAATTTAAGTGTCAGTTATTTAAATGATTATTCATTTCTCAAAGAATTAAAATCGCTTACTTCTCTTTATTTAAGTAGCAATGATTTAAGTGATTATTCGTTTCTCAAAAGATTAAAATCTTTGACTTCGCTCAATTTAAGTGGCAATTATTTAAGTCATGTATCATTTCTCAAAGAATTAGAATCGCTGACCTCGCTCAATTTAAGTGCCAATTATTTAAGTGATGTTTCGTTTCTCAAAGAATTAAAATCTTTGACTTCGCTCAATTTAAGTGTCAATTATTTAAGTGATGTATCATTTCTCAAAGAATTAAAATCGCTGACTTCACTCTATTTAAGTGGTAATAAATTAAGAGATGTTTCGTTTCTCAAAGAATTAACATCGCTGACTTCGCTAAATTTAAGTTTCAATAAATTAAATGATGCTTCGTTTCTCAAAGAATTAAAACCTCTGACTTCGCTCAATTTAAGTAGCAATGATTTAAGTGATGTATCATTTCTCAAAGAATTAAAATCGCTGACTTCACTTGATTTAAGTTTCAATAAATTAAGTGATGTTTCGTTTCTCAAAGAATTAAAACCTTTGACTTCGCTAAATTTAAGTAGCAATTATTTAAGTGATGTATCATTTCTCAAAGAATTAAAATCGCTGACTTCACTCTATTTAAGTGGTAATAAATTAAGTGATGTTTCGTTTCTCAAAGAATTAAAATCTTTGACTTCGCTCAATTTAAGTGGCAACAATTTAAGAGATGCTTCGTTTCTCAAAGAATTAAAACCTCTGACTTCGCTCAATTTAAGTGGCAACAATTTAAGAGATGTCTCGTTTTTACAGGAACTCAAAGCCTTAGCCGCAATAAACCTGAATAACAATCCGATAATTGAGCCGCCAAAGGAAGTTATTGATGGGGGATTAGATGCAATCCGAAGTTATTACCGACAAAAGAGTGAAGAAGGCGTAGAGAAAATCTATGAAGCTAAAATGCTGATTGTCGGCGAACCCGGCGCGGGTAAAAGCACTTTGTTCGAGAAAATGAAGAATCCCGAATATCTGCCGCAAAACGCTTCCAAAGCTCAGAAAAATTCAACTGTCGGAATCACAATCGAAACTCTACAGTTTCCGTTTACTAGAGATAACAACATCACTTTCAAAGCGCATCTCTGGGATTTCGGCGGGCAGCCGATTCAATACATTCTGCACCAGTATTTTTTCACCGAACGCTCGCTTTATATTTTGCTGGCTGACGACCGCAAGCAGCTAACCAATTTTCCTTACTGGTTTGAAATCATTGCCACGCTCGGAAAAAACTGTCCGGTGCTGGTTGTTCTCAACGAAATCAACCATCAATCGGTAACAAATTTTAATCTCGGCGAATTCCAAAAAGAGTTCAGCGAAAAAGTCAAAGCTATTGATAAACGCGACGTAGATTTCTCGATAAATACTGACGGCAGATTTAATCTTTTAAAAAGCGAAATAGAACGCCAGCTCTGTCACCTCGAACACATCGGTCAGGAGTTGCCGAAAACCTGGGTTAAAGTCCGCGAAGAAATCGAACTACAAACCGACCCGCATATTTCGATTGACAAGTACTATGAGTTTTGCGAGAAACACGGCGTCAAAAAAGAATATCGTGGAGGCATCTTGCAGTATTTTCACGATTTGGGAATTGCGCTTAATTACCGGAATGATAAAAACCTCGAAGATATTGTTATCTTAAAACCGAATTGGGTAATTGACGCTTTGTATGTTGTGCTGAAAAACACAATGGTAAAGAATAATTGCGGAAGATTCGAAAGACAATTTGTTTATGATTTGTGGGAGAAAGAGGGCTGCAAAAGAAGCGACTGCAAACTGCTTCTGGCTTTAATGCTCAAAGGTCAATTTGAAGTCGCATATGAGGTAAACGACAATTTCTATATCGTTCCAGCGCTGCTGCCGTTTGAAACTCCGAAATATGATGAATTTGCGAGCACCAATTTGGTGCAGGTTTATTTTCAATACGATTTTATGCCGCCGGGCATTCTCTCGCGTTTAATCGTCCGGCTGAATGAAATCATTGACATGCAAAACAGAAATCAAATCGTCTGGGAAAGAGGCGTTCTCTTCAAAAGAGACGGCTCATCCGCTGAAGTCATCGAATCGCATCACAAAAAACAATTGACAATCAAAGTTTCGGGCGAAAATTTTATCAAAAACAAAGAGTTGCTGACCGTCATCAGAAACGAAATCCGCAAAATTCACAAAGAATGGTTTGACGACCGTTTGAGTTTTCAAGAAAATGTCCCGTGCATTTGCGAAGAGTGTCGGCAGTCGGAGCCAAATTTTTACACGCTGGTGGAATTGGAAAAACGGCTGCAAAAAAACAAAACAACTATCGAATGCCGCAAAAGTTTTGAAGATGTTAATGTTCGCCAATTATTGGAAGGCGTTTACATCGAAGAGAAAGGGAAAGATAAGAACGACCCTAAATATAAAATTGCAGAAAACATTCATATTCACGATGGAAGTCACCAATTCGGGATAGGCGATAAAGTTAGCCAGAAGCAATACAATGTAACCCAAATTGCCGAACAAAGGATCAATTCGATGCTGGAAAAAGCGGACGATGCCCAAAAGCAAACGCTAAAAGAATTGGAAAACCAAATCAATGAGGTTTTATCCGCTTATTCCGACAATCTCAACACAGAACAGAGGAGAAAAGCTGAAGAATTGAAAGATGCCAATTGGAAAGGAAAGGTTAAATTCTTTATTCCATTCCTCACAAATTTAGGGATTGAAATCGGCGCAGAAAGAGATATTACTCCTGATGAATTTGCCGGTGGTATAAGAAAAGCGCTCTATGGGGATGAACCGATTTTATTAAACCTGTTAAAAGACTCAACCGAATCATAAAAATGCAGAAGCCCGCACGAAGTAAGGGCGTTTTTGCGCACCCTTACTTCGCGCGGGGTTTCTGCATTGGAAGTTTTAAGTTTTATCTTAAAGCCTCCAGCGTTTGATTCAGGGTTTTCGTTCTTTGTTCAATATCCGCAACGCGAGCGCGGATTCCTTCGACTTTTTCCTGCGGCGCGCGCGAGACAAAGTTTTCGTTCGACAATTGCGCATTTAATTTCTGTGCTTCCGAGTTTAATTTAGCGAGTTCTTTCTCGACTCGGTCGATTTCTTTGGCAAAATCAATCAATCCTTCGAGCGGAATCGCCAGTTCAGCGCCGCCGGACAAAGCGGCTCGTGCCGATTGTCGAGGCGCTTCGAGCTTTTCGGTTAAACGCAAATCATTTGCACGCGCCAATTTTAAAATCTGCGCTTCGTTTTCGGCAAAAACTCTTTGTGAATCTGCATTCGCCGCAACCAAAAGCGAAACTCTTTCGCTCGGTTTGATATTCATTTCGGCGCGGATATTTCGCACTTTGGAAATCAATTCAATCACGGCTTGCATTTCCGATTCGGCGCGCTCATCAATCAAATTCGCATCGCCGAGCGGAAAATCCGCGAGCATAATTGTTTTTTCGGCGCGCGAGTAAGCGGGATTATGCAGATTTGCGCCGGTTTCCGGCAGCATTTGCCACAATTCTTCGGTCAGAAACGGCATAAACGGATGCAGCAGCCGCAGAGCTTGTTCGAGAACCGTGATGATGCGCGAACGCGCGGCGTCGCGCCAGACGTTTGGCTCTTCGGAAGTGATTTCGTCCTTGACCAGCTCGATATACCAATCGCAGAAATCGTTCCAGAAAAAATGATAAAGGCGTGAAACGGCTTCGTGATAAAAATATCTGTCGAGCGCGCGGTTGACTTCGATTGCCGTTCGATTAAGACGCGAGATTATCCAACGATCTGCGATTGACAGATTCTCTTTCGGATTGTCTTTGGCAAATTCAGGATCAATTTTGTCTAAATATTCTTCGTCTTCTTCGTCGAAATCGTCAGTTAATTCATCGCCGATTAGATTTTTAATCTCGGCGATTTCGGCTTGCGGGTTGAGAAAATAATAATCAACTCTCGCTCCGTCGGAATTGAGCAGGCAAAAACGCGATGCGTTCCAGATTTTGTTGGCAAAATTGCGAAATGTTTCGATTTGCTGATCGTTCCAGCGAATGTCCGCGCCCGTAGCGATGCTCGCCAGATAAATGCGGGTCGCGTCTACGCCGAATTTGTCGAACATATCCAGCGGGTCAACGCCGTTATTGAGCCTTTTCGACATCGGCTTGCCGTCTTTGCCCAAAACCGTTCCGGTGATCAAAACATCGTCGAACGGTTTTTTGCCGACGAATTTAAGCGTCGTCATCACCATTCTCGAAACCCACAGGAAAATAATGTCGCGCCCGGTGACCAGAACATCCGTCGGCAGAAAGGCGTTTAAATCTTCCGTCTCTGTGATTTCGCCGTCCCATCCGAAAGTCGAAAAAGCCCACAGCGCGGAGGAAAACCAGGTGTCGAGCGAATCTGCATCCTGTTTTAAATCGCTTGTTCCGGCTTGTTCCGCCGCTTCTTCAAATGTGTGAGCGACGAAAGCATTTCCGTTTTCGTCATACCATGCGGGAATCGGATGTCCCCACCAAAGCTGGCGCGAAATCGTCCAGTCTTTTAAATTTTCGAGCCACGTTGTATAGACTTTCTCGTTCGGGACTTCGGGATAAAATTGCGGCGATTTTTCTTCGCGCATCAGATTTAAAGCCAGATCGCGCATTTCGTCCATTTTGCAAAACCATTGTTCGGAAAGCAGCGGCTCGATAATGTTTTTGCAGCGCTCGCAGGTCGGCAAAGTCACTTCGTAATCTTCGTTTTTTTCGAGCAAGCCCAGCTCTTCAAATCTTTCAATGACAAGTTTCCGCGCCACAAAACGGTCGAGTCCGACGAAATCAGCGGGCGCATTTTCGTTCATTGTCGCGTCCTCGTTCATAATGACGAGCTGCGGCAGATTGTGCCTGAGACCGACTTCGTAGTCGTTCGGGTCGTGCGCGGGTGTAATTTTGACCGCGCCGGTACCGAATTCCGCGTCAACATATTCGTCAGCGATAATCGGGATTTCGCGCCCTGTCAAAGGCAGCTCGATTGTTTTGCCGATTAAATCCTGATAACGCTCGTCGCTCGGATTAACCGCGACCGCCGTATCGCCGAGCATTGTTTCCGGTCTGGTGGTCGCAACAGTGATTTTTCTATCCGAGTTTTTAACCGGGTATTGTAGATAAGTTAGTTTGCCGTCTTTGCGCGTTTCGTCTTTAACTTCGGCATCGGAAATCACGGTTTTATCAACCGGACACCAATTCACAATCCGTTTTCCGCGATAAATCCAGCCTTCTTCGTAAAGCCGAACGAAAACCTCGCGCACGGCTTTTGACAAACTTTCGTCCATCGTAAAACGCTGGCGCGACCAGTCAACCGAAGCGCCTTCGCGCCGCATTTGATCGGTAATCGTGCTGCCGTATTTTTCCTTCCAAGCCCAAGCGCGTTTTAAAAACTCTTCGCGCCCGATGTCGTGCGGCGTTTTGCCTTCTTCTTTGCGAAGCAGCTCGACCACTTTTCTCTGCACGGAAATCGAAGCGTGATCAGTCCCCGGCAGCCACAGAGTTCTAAAACCCTGCATCCGTTTTCTTCTGGTCAGAACGTCCATCAAAGTGTGCTGAAGGGCGTGTCCCATATGCAGCGAACCCGTCACGTTCGGCGGCGGAATGACGATTGAATATTTCGGTGCGTCTTTGTTTTCGTTGATTTCGGGCGCAAAACAGCCCGCTCGCTCCCAGCGCTGATAATGTTTTTCTTCCGCGACTCGCGGTTCGTATGCTTTCGGTATTTCCATTCAAGGTTCAAAGTTCAAGGTTCAAAGTTCAAAGTTAAAATAACAAGTTTCGGGCGCAAGGCAAAATTAAAGGCTCAAAGGATTTCGCTTTGACACGAAAACTTCGAACCTTGAACTTTGAACCTTGAACTTTGAACCGCTACCGTTCGCGGTCTTTGTTCTGCATTGTTTTGCGGACGATTAAATCAAATCTGTCCGGCACGATTTCCCAGGCAATTTTTTCAATCACCTTATCAGAAAGTTTTTCCACGACGCGCGCGGCAATCGCGTCAATCACTTCGGGCGAAATATTGAGCATCGCGTATTCGCCGGGTTTTTCGACTGCGGTTGATTGATTGGCGTTATTGACGATGGCGATTTCCTGCGATTGATTTTCGGTTTCGGGCGCAACTATTTCGGGCGTAATCGCTTCGTCCGCTGCGGTTTGAACTTCGTTCGCGGGCTGCGGCTGAAAATTCTGTTCGCCGATTTCCGCTCTGATTTCGTCTTCGATTCCGAGCAAATCGTCGTCGTCGAAAAGGTCTGCAAACGGCGAAATCGGTTTTTCCTCGCGGTGTTCCTCGACACGCGATTCCTGTTCGACGAAATTCATTTCCGGTTCAATATCAATTACGTTGTCCGTGTGAAAATTTAAGTCGAAATCAGGCTCTTCAGTAAACAATTCCGGTCGCCCGTCGTCATCGTCTTCGGTTTCCATCTCCAGCAAATCGTTTGCGATTTCTCCTTCTGCAACCGGCTCTTCTGCGTGCAGCAACTCAAACGCATTTTCGGTTTCAAACCGTTCTTCCCGCCCTTCAAGCGGCGAGCTTATCTCGTTAATATCCAATTCGACGGTCGGCGCTTCGTGCTGCGAATCGGAAAAATCTTCAAATCTGTTTAGGTTTTCGGATTCAACTACCCGCCATTCATTTTCAGGTTTTTCGTTGCGCGCAGCAACGGGGGAAGAAATATCCAAATCCTCGAAAGTGTCGGCAAAGCTTGAATTGACCGAGCTGGTTTCGATCATTTCATCGTCAAAAACTGAGTCTCTGAAATTAAAATTGCCGTCGCCCACTTGCAGCAAATCTTCGTTTGAGCTTTTATCATCGAAAAAAGCGAAATCAACTCCGGCTGCCGCTGATTGCTCGATTGGGGCTGTTTCGGTTTTCGTTTCGGGCGTCGTTTCGCGACCGGGCGATTCGAGCAGCGAATGAACTTTGCTGACGAGCTGTTTGATTGATTGAAACGGTTTGGTTAAAAAATCGTCGGCGCCGACTCGTCGCGCTTCCGCCTCGTCAAAAGGCTCGAACGAGCCTACCAGCAGCATCACCGGAATATTTTCAAAACCGGGCGTCTGCCGGATTCGCTCGCAAACTTCGTAACCCGATAAACCGGGCATATGAACATCCGCCAGGACCAAATCCGGCGCGACTTCCAGCAGTCGCTCGACCGCCGTCAAGCCGTTTCCGACCGAAGTTACCGAAATTCCCTCATCGGCGAAAGTCAAATTAATGACTTTTTGAATCGTAATCGAATCATCCGCCAACAACAGTTTGCGTTGTGCCACCAGATTTAAGCTCCTTTTCTATTCTGCGCGGGCTGCTGCGTCTCATTATTTTCTCGGTGCGAGATAGAAAATAAAAATCAATAAAATCGCCGTGCGCTTCTCTCCGTGTTCTGAAATCGAAAACTACCACTCGAACTGTTTTCAGTCAAGAAAAACCGTTGCCTGCAACAGAAATCAGTTTAGCGCAAATGCTCGCGGATGCGAAACAATCAAAGCGGACGCCCTCGCGCCCGAATCTTTTAAGATAAACGGGGCAAGGGCGTCCGCGCTCGGCGTCGGTTAATAATTGCGAATCCGAAAAACTTTGCTCTTGATTTTACGCGGCGGCGGTTTATTGCTGCGCGGCTCGGCTTTTGGCTATCAGCATTCTGAGCATCACTTGAAGCTGGCTGGTGGTAAACGGTTTAGGCAGAAAAACAACCGCACCGGCGGCGAAGCTGTCCGACGAAAGTTTCGGATTTTGTTCCGCCGTCATCATCATAATCGGAATTTTCAAGAGACGTTTTTCCGACTGCATATAACGCGCCAACTCCGGTCCCTGAATATGCGGCATCACCACGTCGAAAATCGCGGCGACGAATTTTTCGCCCGATTGCAATAATTTATAGGCTTCGCGCCCGTCGCGAGCGGCGACGACCGTGTAACCTTCTTTTTCGACTATCGCTTTGACGAGCCGCAAAATAGCCGGATCGTCGTCGGCGACTAAGATTTGTAAAGATTCGGATTGTGAATTGTTGTCCGACACGTAATTGTTAACCTCTTTCAGAGTTTGCATAATTTGTTTTCTTCTTTTGTTTGTCTTGATTGCTGAGGGCTGCCGCGAGATTGATGGCGGCGTTCATACTTGAATGTTCTGCGCGATTTTTGCCCGCGATGTCGAAAGCCGTTCCATGATCTACCGATGTGCGGACGAAGGGCAAACCGAGCGTGACGTTGACCGATTCGCCGAATGCGAAAGATTTAACGGCAATCGTCGCCTGATCGTGATAAAGCGCTATGACGGCGTCGAAATCGCCGCGCCCGGCGCGCCAGAAAACCGTGTCGGCGGCAAATGCGCCTGCAACGTTAATTCCTTCCGCGCGGCATTGTTCAATTGCCGGATTTATTTCCGCCCGTTCTTCCTCGCCGAACATTCCGGCTTCGCCCGCGTGCGGATTAAGACCGGCAACCGCGAGATGCGGTTTTTCGATTCCGAATCGCTGCATTTCACGATTTGTCAGGCGAATCAATTCGACAATCCGGTCGCTTTTTACAAGTTCAAGCGCGCGGCGCAGAGAGACGTGAATCGAAAGCAAAACGACGCGCAATTTTCCCGCAAAAAACGACATCGCAAATTCTTCAGTATTTGAAAGTGCGGCGAGCATTTCCGTGTGTCCGGGAAAATTAACTCCGGCAAGCTGAAACGCATGTTTGCTGATCGGCGCTGTACAAATCGCATCCAATTCATTTTTCAGACACATTTCAACGGCGGTTTCGACGTAATCCGCCGCCGCTCGTCCGGTTGTGGCTGATTCCAAACCGAAAACTATCTTTTCCGAAATGTTTTCGAGGTCGTAAATCAAAGGTTCAATTTGATTGGCGGGAATCATCTCGCCTTTTTTTATCGTTTTAAAATCGCAGGACAAATCAAACTGCGCGGCGGCTTCGCGTAAATACGCCGCATCGCCGATGACAATCGGCAAACAAACGGCAGCGTCGCGCGAAAATTGCGCGAGAGCTTTTAAAACGACTTCGGAGCCGATGCCAGCCGGGTCGCCGATGGTAATTCCGACGCGCGGCAATTTGTTGGCTGAAACGGACATCTTGTTATTGCGAAAAACCGGAACGATAGCGAGATTTGATGAAGAGCCGGATGAAGAATTGATTAATTGATTTCAATTTTTCGAGCTGCGAAAAGAATTTGCGAGCGAGCCGCTAATCGTCAGCTCACAGTTTTCCATTTTGGCTTTTTGAAACAGTTTTGTCTAGTCTTTTGCGATTATTTTTCGTTTCCGTCGGCTGGCGGCTCGCGGTCTTCGGCTTTGAACATATATTTGATGTTGTGTTTGAGCAGCATCAGATTAGGACCTTTCGTGCAGTTAATTTTCAAAGCGCGCCGGTCGTACCATTCGATTGTGCCTTCGATTTCTTCGCCATCCTGCAAAACAATGACCATCGGCGTGTGCGTGTCAATCTGCTTTTTATAATAAAAAACTTCGGCGTTTGTCTCTATTGGCGGCGGCATTTTTTTGCTTTTGCTGGGAGGCAAAGCCGTTGAGCCATCTGAGACCGGCACGGCGGGCAGGCGTGGGGCTGCCGGTTTAACGTAGCTATGTCCCTCATTTTTGCGGACATTGACTTCGCGTTCATTGTTTTTGACTTCTGAGAAGCTCGGTCGGATTAATTTTCGATTCATTGAAAACCTCTGGCTGAAGATTAAATAAAAAAACGGAATAAGTTTATTTCAAAGCCGCAGCACCAAAAATGATTTGTCGCGCTCGCGCGTCGAGGACTCCAAATGAAGCTCAACCGTGGTGAAGACTTAAGATACGGCGTCCGATACACAGAAGGTTCGGGTTGAAGTCTTGCGGCGTATGCTACACGAGAGCCGGTAAAGTTTCAAGAGAAAATATGTGAAATTAATGTTAAATAGAAAAAAAGCCGATTGAAGAATCGGCTTTTTTCCCAATCAATTATCAATCGGCTTTTTTACGGATAAACGCCGGAGTCTCGAAATCTTCGACTTGATTTGCGGAGGCGGTAGCGGCGCTGCGCTGTTCGCCGCCCCAGCGCGAAACAATGGTTTGCGGCTGATTCGGAACTGCCTGCGGCTGACCGTATTGCAGACTCGGCAAATCGTTGACCGCTACGTGCCGGTCAAAGCCGGTCGCGATGACCGTCACTTTTACTTCGTCCTGCATCGAATCGTCCGTTACGACGCCGAAAATAATATTCGCGTCTTCGGCGGCTTCCTTGTGAACGAGCGAAACGGCTTCGCGCACTTCTCTGAGCGACATTCCGCGCCCGAACGTGACGTTAACAAGAACACCCTGCGCTCCTTTAATCGAGTTTTCTTCCAAGAGACGGGATTCAATCGCCGCGCGCATCGCCGCAATTCCGCGCCCTTCGCCGCGCGCTTTCCCGACGCCCATCAGCGCCATTCCCATATTCTTCATCACCGATTTAACATCGGCGAAATCGAGGTTAATCATTCCCGGCACGGTGATTAAATCGGAAATACCGCGCACGGCTTGGAGCAGGACTTCATCGGCTTGCTTAAAGGCTTCGGCAAACTCGATCTCGTCGTCAAGCAATTCGAGACGGTCGTTCGGAATCGTGATAATCGTATCAACCGAGCCTTTCAGTTCAGCCAAACCTTTTTCCGCTTGAAGCTGACGGCGTTTGCCCTCAAACGTAAAAGGCTTCGTGACGACGCCGACCGTTAAAGCGTCAAGTTCCATTGCAAGCGCGGCGATAATCGGCGCAGCGCCGGTTCCGGTTCCGCCGCCTAAGCCCGTAGTCACGAAAACCATATCGGCGCCTTCGAGGGCTTCGATGATTTTTTCGGTGTCTTCGAGCGCCGCTTTCTGCCCGACTGCCGGGTCTGCGCCCGCGCCCAGACCCCGCGTCAAATCGCCGCCGATTTGAATCTTGATCGGAGCGCGGCTTAACTTTAAAGCCTGCAAATCCGTATTGGCGACAATAAATTCGACGCCCTCGACGCCCGCTTCGATCATATGATTAACCGCGTTTCCGCCGCCGCCGCCGATTCCGATGACTTTGATCCGCGCGCCCGTCACTGTCGGCTCGTCATCCAAAAACATTCTGATTGGGTTTGTTGTTCGTTCGCTTTCCACTTATTTTTGCCCTTCCGATTTATGAATGCTAAAAATCTAAATTCCAGGATGATGAAGATTCGCCGATGTTGTGCTTCATCGAAAACCGTGACCAATATGTTGGCGACAGTATCTTGTAGCAATCGGCGGACATCATACAATTAATTTTCAAAAAATGCCACTGAAATTTTCCCTAATTCGACGTATCCAAGCGGAAAATTTTCCACTCTTCGATTCGTCGGACTCAACCGATTGTGTTTCAGCTATTTGCGTTTTCAAGGCGAAAAGCGCCAATCCGGTCGCCACCGTCCAAGCCGGGTCTTGGAGGTCTTCAACCAGCCCGCCGAAGCGGTCGCGTTCGGGAAAACCTATGCGCACCGGCGCATCGAATACCTGTTCGGCGATTTCCGTCATTCCGCTCAAATTCGCCCCGCCGCCGGTTAAGATTATTCCGCTCGAAAGCTGCCGTCCGGCGTTGACGCGGTTGATGTGTTCGGCGATGTGCTGAAAAATCTCCTCGCCGCGCGGCTGGAGCATATCGCACAAAATCTGGCGCGAAAGCTGTTTCGATGTCCGCCCGCCGACGGGCATCACTTCGATTTGTTCCTGCCGCTCGTGATCCGACAACCTGAACGGCGCGACCGAGCCGAATTCTTTTTTAACGCGCTCGGCTTCCTGCGGCGAAACGCGCAAACCGTGCGCGATGTCTTTGGTGAAAAACGAGCCGCCGAGCGGAAAAACCGATGTATGCTGCACCGACCCGCGCCCGTAAATCGTCAAACCGATAATTTCCGCGCCGATGTTTAAAAGCGCGCAGCCGTATTCTTTGTCATCATCCGTAAGCGCAGATTCGGCGGCGGCAAGCTGTTCGAGCATCATATACTCGACTTTTAAACCAGCTCGGTTAACGGCTTTAACCGAATTTTGCCGACCAGCGCCGGGACCGACGACGAGATGCACGCGGCTTTCCAGACGAGTTCCGCTCATCCCGACGGGATTCGTAATTCCGTCCTGCCCGTCAACGACAAATTCCTGCGGCAAGCGGTCAACAATTTCCCAACCTGCCGGAAGCTGAACGGCAGAAGCCGATTCCAAAGATCGTTCAACGTCGTCTTCGCCGATTTCTCGTTCGCGCCCCGCAATAATGGCGAGTCCGGTGCTGTTTCTGCCCTGTAGATGCTCGCCGGAGACGTTGATGGTGACAAGCTGAGCTTCTAAACCGCTCATTCGTTCGGCTTCTTCGACCGCGCGCCGGATCGAATCAACCGTGGCTTCGGTATTGACGACGACGCCGCGGCGCAAGCCTTTTGATTCCGCTTGCCCGATACCGACAATATCCATCTGCGCGTATTCGCCGACTTCGCCGACGACGCATCTGACGCGGTTCGTTCCAATATCCAGTCCGACTGCAAATGTTGGGTTCTGTGTCATATCTTCCGAACAATAAAAAAACAGCTTTCCCTTAGTTCAACGCGATTCCCGCTTTTGTTTGTCGTCCGCCGGATTTCGAGCGCGTTCGGCAGCAAGCGCGCCTTTTCGCGGAACAATGCTGAGCCGCGAGCCGTTCGCAATAATCTTTTCGATTTCCCGCGCCTGTTCATCCGGCATTCTGTCCAAAACTTCGAGCGCGAGCTTCAGACGCTCGACAAAATCTTCGCGCCCGATTTGAATTGTGACATGCGTATCGTCTTTTTGAATCAAAGCTCCGATTTCCCGCAAATCCGATAAATCAACCGCAGTAATTCGATTGGCGATCTCCGCCGTTTGAAATTCGTCGAGCAGCTTGAGATAAAGACTCAAGCGCTCCTGATTATTTTTCCGGGCGGCGTCCGTTTCGTTTTCGTTCCAGCCGACAAGAGCAAACGGCGGAGCTTTTTCCGATTGCAAAACTACACCGAGCATCTTCGCTTCTTCGTCAACCCAAACGAGCTTTCCGCTTTCGGCGCGAACAACGGCAATCGGTTTTCTTTCAATCACGCGAACGCGCAAACCGTCCGGCAAAACGCGCGACACAATTGCCGTTTTCACCCATGTGAGCCGTTCAATTTCGCGGCGAATCGAATCCAAATCCGCATTCCAGACTCCGGTCTTATCGGTCAAACGCTCGGCAATCGTTTCAATCGCCGGAGTCGAAGCGCGCCGCGCGCCTTCGATGTCAATTCGGTTTGTTTGAAAAACCTCGCTCGCCGTCGCCGCACGGTAACCGGCAAACAATCCAATGCCGAGAATCACAGCAGCAAAAACGGTCAACAGAGCACGGGCGTTTTCGCGCAAAAACCGCCCGGTCGAAAACGGCGGCGGAGCTTGCACTCGTTTGCGCGCGACGGGTTTTTTCGACTCTGTGCGCCGGCTTGCGGCGGTTGATTTGGGTGCTGTTTTGGCTGCCATTTTCTCAAATCTCAAATCTTAAATTAAAGGTTTTTCAAAATCTCCAAAATCTGTTCGCTGGCGCGCGAAACGCTGCCCGCGCCGAGCGTGATGCACAAATCGCCGGGCTGCAATTCGGCTGCGACTCGTTCCGCCGCGCCTTCCAAAGCGCCTACGTAATGCACATTTTTATGTCCGAACTGGCGAATTTTTTCGCACAAAACCTCTGCCGTGATGCCTTCAATCGGTTCTTCCGAAGCCGGGTAAATATCGGTCAAAAAAACCACATCGGCGTTGTTAAACGAGCGCGCGAAATCTTCCATTAAATCCTGCGTTCGGGTGAAGCGATGCGGCTGAAACAGCACGACCGTGCGGCGCAAACCCGAACCTGTTTTTGCCGCCGCCAGCGTCGCCTGAACTTCGGTCGGATGATGCCCGTAATCGTCAACGACGGTAATTCCGTTCGCCTCGCCTTTGAATTGAAAACGTCGGTCGGCGTTTGAAAAATCTTTAAACCCGGCGACAATTTTTTCAAAAGGAATATCCAGTTCCAAGCCGACCGCAATCGCCGCCAGCGCGTTGTAAACATTGTGTCTGCCGGGAACGGGCAAACTGATTTCGCCCAAAACCTCAGTGCCTTTCCAAACCTCGAAAGTAGAGCCGAAATTGTTGTCGAATTTGATGTAATGCGCTGAAACGTCAGCCTGCGCCGAAAGTCCGTAAGTGATTCGGCGGCGTTTGACGCTCGGAATAATCGCCTGCACGTTCGGATCGTCGAGGCAGAGAACCGCCGCGCCGTAAAACGGAACTTTGTTGACGAAATCGCGGAAACAGCCCAGAACATCGAGCATATCCGAGTAATAATCCATATGCTCGCGGTCAACGTTGGTGACGATTGCAATCGTCGGATTCAAAATCAAAAACGAGCGGTCGCTTTCGTCTGCTTCCGCAACCATCCAATCGCTTTTTCCGAGACGCGCGTTCGAGCCGAAAGCGCCGACTACACCGCCGACAATCGCCGTCGGGTCAAGCCCTGCATGTCCCAAAACGGTCGCCACCATCGAAGTCGTCGAAGTTTTTCCGTGCGAACCGGCGACGGCGATTCGATACGGTTTCAAGCTCATCAATTCCGCCAGCATTTCGGCGCGCGGAATAACGGGAATCGAGCGGCGTCGGGCTTCGACAATTTCGGGATTGTCATCTTTAATCGCGGTCGAACGCACAACGACGTGCGCTTCGCCGACGTTTTCCGCCGCGTGACCTTCAAAAACCGTTGCGCCCAATTTTTCCAGACGCGCCGTATTTTTCGACTTCTTCGCGTCAGAGCCGGTCACGCGAAATTCGAGATTGCACAAAACTTCCGCGATGCCGGACATCCCGATTCCGCCAATCCCGACAAAATGAACTTGTTTTACATGCCTAAACATTAAATCGTTCGTTGTTCGTCGTTCGTTGTTCGTCGTTCGTTGTTGCTTTGTCGAAGGCGAGTTTGTTTTAACACTCAACTTCAAAAAAAGTGCAACGAACTACGAACGACGAACAACGATCAATTCCTCTATCAAATCAACCATCGTCGCGGCAGCATCGCCTTTTACTAGCTTTTTCGCCGTTCGTTCCATTTCCGTAATGCGCTCCGGCGCATCAATCAAGCTTTTTATTTCCGCCGCCAAAATTTCGCCGTTCAAATCTTTTTGCAAAATCATCCGCGCAGCGCCAGCCGTTTGCATCGCTTCGGCATTTTTGCGCTGATGATCGTCGGCTGCGGTCGGCAGCGGAATCATAATCGCGGCTTTTCCCGCCGCGGCTAACTCGGCGCAGGTCGTCGCTCCGGCACGGGAAATTATCAAATCGTTTTCGGCAAATTGGCGATTCATATCTTTGATATATTTCGTCACATTTGCTTCAGTCCAACCGGCTTTTGCATAACCGTCTTTGACCGTTTCAAAATCAAGCTCGCCGGTTTGGTGCGTGATTTTGAGTCTGTTTTTCGCCGTTTCCAAAATCGGCAGAGCGGCTGTCAAAGCCTGATTTATCGCCCGCGCGCCCTGCGAACCGCCGAAGGCGAGCAGACAAAAACGTTCATTGTCTCTAGCCTTCGCCGGAATGTCAAAGAACTCTCTGCGGACAGGATTTCCAGTCACGACCGCCTTTCCCGGAAAGAATTTCGCCGCTTCTTCAAACGTCACTGCGGCTTTGTCAACAAACCGGGCAAGCTGCCGATTCGTAAATCCGGGCAGCGCGTTCGATTCCATCACGAGCGTCGGAATCCGCAAAAAACTCGCTGCCAGCAAAACCGCGCCCGTTACATAACCGCCTGCGCCGACTACGACATCCGGCTTGAAATTTTTAATCAAAGAACGAGCCGCGAAAAAACTTTTCGGAATCAAGAGCAAACCTTTTATTGTTCCTGCCAGACCGACATTTTTGATTCCCGCGCTTTCAATCAATTCGAGCTTGTAACCCGCATCGGGAACTAATTTTGTTTCCAAACCCCGCGCCGTTCCGACGAAACGAACCTCCGACTTGGCATCGCGGCGCATAATCTCATTCGCCACCGCAATTCCCGGATAAATATGTCCGCCTGTTCCGCCCGCCGCAATTAACACTTTCATCACTCGTCCGAAATCGTTCCCGCGTATTGCGAAATGTTGAGCAGCAAACCGCAGGAAACGAGAGTTAGCAAAATTGAAGTGCCGCCGTATGAAATCAAAGGCAAGGGAATGCCTTTGGTCGGCAGCAATCCGACGACGACGCTCATATTAAAAAACGCTTGTACGACAATTCCAGTCGTGATTCCGATTGCCAGAAGTTTGCCGAAACGGTCGGGCGCGGCAAAAGCCGCTCGCGCGCCGCGCCATAAAATCACCGCGAAACCCGTCAAAACGAGCAATGCGCCGATTAATCCGAGTTCTTCGCCGATGATGGCGAAGATAAAATCCGAATGCGCGTAAGGCAAATAATGGATTTTTTGCTGCCCCTGCGCGAAACCCGCGCCCCAGATTCCGCCCGAACCGACTGCGAGCAGCGATTGAACGAGTTGATAACCCGCGCCTTCCGCGTCAGCCCACGGATCAATAAAGGCAAAAAGGCGTTTCATCCGCCACGGAACCAACACGAGCGCGCCCAGAACTCCGATGACGAAGGTCGCGCCGACAATGGCAAAATGCCGCCAATCCGCGCCCGCCGCAAAATAAACCGCCGCGAAAATCGCCGCCATCACCATTGTCGTTCCCAAATCCGGCTCGATGAAAACCAAACCCATCAATCCGGCTAAAACCAGCCCGCACGGAATCAAAGTGCGTTTTACGTCCGACATTTCCCGCTCGCCTTTGGCAAAGAAAAATGCGAGAAAAAGCGCGACCGCCAGCTTGGCAAATTCCGAAGGCTGAAACGACATTCCGGCAAATTTTATCCAGCGCCGCGCGCCGTTTGTCGGCGGAAACGCGAAAACCGCCGCCAGCAAAACGATTGCAATCGCAACAACCGAATAAACAAACCAGCTTTGACGCAGCCAGCGATAATCGAATCTGGTTGCAACGAGCATTAAACCCAAACCCAAAACCGTGAAAATCCCTTGTTTGACGGCATACAAATACTGATTCGCGCCGTTTGTTTCCTTCAGCGAGAGCATAGCCGACGCCGAATAAACCATCACCACGCCGAATAAGGCGAGCGCCGCCACAGCCGCGAATAAAAGCCAATCAATTTGAAGCCTCTTAGCCATTTTGGATTTTGGATTTTGGATTTTGGATTTTTGCTAATTCCAAAACCGCTTCCTTAAAAATCTTTCCCCTTTGCTCATAAGAGTCGAACATATCAAAGCTCGCACAAGCCGGAGCGAGCAAAACCGTGTCGCCGTTTTCAGCCGCCGCAAAACTTTTTTCCACCGCGTCCCGCATTGAAACGGCGCGCTCTATTTCGGCAACCGATTTCAATTGATTTTCAATGTTGTCGGCATCTTCGCCGATTAAAATCAGCTTTCCGACCTTTTTTTCAACAAGCGCCGCCAACGGTTGATACGGCGCGTTTTTTCCGCGCCCGCCTAAAATCAATACGATTTCGCCCGGTTCTTCCGACAGAGCTTCGAGAGCTTTTTGCGTCGCATCAACGCTCGTCGCTTTCGAATCGTTGTAAAACTTGACGCCTTCGACTTCCGCAACAAATTCGAGCCGGTGCTCGACGGCTTTGAATGTCCGAACAGTTTCGCGCATCGAATCGGGCGAAGCGCCGCACGTCAGACCAGCCGCGAGCGCAGCCAAAACGTTTGCCGCGTTATGCAGCCCGCGCAAAGACATTTCGTCGCGCGTCGTCAAAACTTTTTCCGCGCCGTTTGCCCTGCAAACCAAATCGCGCCCGCGCAAAAACAAGCCTTCTTCCAATTCCGTTTCAACCGAAAACAAAACGACATTTGCTTTCAAATTCTGCGCCCAGCTTCTTGTGATTTCGTCGTCCGCATTTAAAATCGCCGCGTCTTCAGCCGTCTGATTCATAAACAAGCGGTGTTTCGCCGCCGCATAATCCATAAACGAATCGTAGCGGTCGAGATGATTCGGCGTGACGTTCAAACAAATTCCCACATTTGGGCGAAATTCCCTGATCGTTTCAAGCTGAAAGCTCGACAATTCCGCAACAGTCCACCCGTTAACAGTTGCCGTTTCAGTCAACGAAAGCAAGGGCGTTCCGATGTTTCCGCCGACTTGCGTTTCAATGCCGGAATTTTTCAATAATTCGTAAACGAGCGTGGTCGTCGTCGTTTTCCCGTTGCTGCCTGTAATTCCGACGATTCTGCCTTTCAAAAATCTGTAGGCAAGCTCGACTTCGCCGATTACCTCGCCGTCTTTGCGTTCAACATAACGCGCCGGAATCGTGTTTGTCGGAACGCCCGGCGAAATTACGACCAACTCGATTTGGTCGAGCAGCCACGACGGAATCTGCCCATCCATCAAACCGACGTTTTGTTCTTTCAATCCTTTGGCTTCGTCCGTCCATTCGGCAATCGGTTTTCGGTCATGCAGCGCAACTACAGCTCCGCGCTCGCGCAAAAAACGCGAACACGCGACGCCCGATTTGCCCGCTCCAAGAACCAGAGTTTTTTTGCCGACTAATTCCAATTTATTTTTCAACGCAGAGACGCAGAGACACTGAGTAAAACAAAAGAAATTAGAGTTGTTGTCTTCACTTTTTTCATTGTCTTTTTTCTCTCTGCGTCTTTGCGTCTCTGCGTTGAATTTATCTAAGTTTCAATGTTGATAAGCTCAAAAGAGCAAATAAAATCGCCACAATAATGAATCGAAAAACGACTTTCGATTCTTTCCAGCCCGATATTTCAAAATGGTGATGCAGCGGCGACATTCGGAAAACGCGCTTGCCCGAACCGCTGCTCCATTTCGTGAATTTAAAAACCGAAACCTGGAGCATCACCGATAACGCTTCGAGAACGAAAACACCGCCGATCAGCGGCAGCATAAATTCGTTTTTGGTCAAAATCGCCACCGTCCCGATTGCGCCGCCGATGGCGAGCGACCCGACATCGCCCATAAAAACTTCCGCAGGCGGAGCGTTGTACCACAAAAAACCGAGACTCGCGCCGACCAGCGCGCCGCAAAAAACCGTCAATTCGGCGGCTTCCGGGCGATGCGTTAAATCCAGATATTCAGCCCAGCGCCGGTCGCTAGCCACATAAGTCAGCGCAGTCAGCGCGCTCATCGCGATAAATGTCACACTCGTTGCCAGCCCGTCCAAACCATCAGTCAGATTTACCGCGTTTGACGATCCCAACAGAATAAAAACGATAAAGCCGAGATAAATAATTGGGTGAATCGCCGTAATATTCGTTTGCGCGGTTTCCTTGAAAAACGGAATCGCCAGATTCCAGCTATAATCGCCCGAAATCCACAGCGCGCCCCAAACAATCAACGCCGCGACGAGCTGCCCGGCGAGCTTTTGTTTTCCGGTCAATCCGAGGCTGCGTTTTTTGACGACTTTAATGTAATCGTCCGCGTATCCGATCAGCCCGAAAATTAAAGTCGCAATTATCGCCAGCCAGACATAAAGCTTGTCGAGCCGCGCCCAGAGCAGTGTTGAAATCACGACCGCAGCGAGAATCAGAACGCCGCCCATTGTCGGCGTGCCTTTTTTCTCCTGATGCGAAGCCGGACCTTCTTCGCGGATTTCCTGACCGAATTTTAAACGGCGCAGATAACCGATTACCGGTTTGCCAAAGAACAAAACGAGCAGCAGAGCCGTGATCGTCGAATACGCCGTGCGAAACGTGACGTATTGAAAAACGTTGAGCAGCTTGACGAACGCCGATTGCCGCGCCGCTTCGCTCGCGCCCAAAAAAAACAATTCGTAAAGAAGGTGATAGAGCATTAGACCCGCAAATTAAATTTTTGTTAAAAATGCAAAAGCCTATCTTCCCAATCCGCACCCGTTCGGTCAATCCGCAGACTGCTCGAACTTTTCCAGCAATTTATGGACAATCTGCTCGGTTCTGACTCCGCGCGAACCTTTAACTAAAATCAAATCGCCCGGTTTTATTTCATTTAAAAGGCTTTCCGCCGCTTCCGCCGAATCCGAAAAAAATATCGTATTTTTTATTCCGGCTTTGCTCGCGCCCGCAACCAAATCCTGCGCTAAACCCCGCACCCCGTAAACCGCGTCAACGCCCATTCCCGCGATTTTTCTGCCCGTCGCAAAATGAATTTCCGCCGCCCGCTCGCCCAATTCGAGCATTTCTCCGGCGACGACGATTTTTCTCTGCGCCCCCGCCCCGTTTTCGACGATTGTTTCAATCATCGAGAGCAGCGCATCAGGATTTGAATTGTAAGAATCGTTGACAACTTCAAATCCTGCTTTGAAACGCAAAACTTCGCCGCGCATCGGTGGCGGTTTCACGCTGCTCAAAGCGGCGGCGATTTTTTCCGGCGCAATATCAAAACAAACGCCGGCGGCGGCGGATGCGAGCGCGTTCATAATGTTGTGAACGCCGTTTAATTTTAAATTCACCTCCGCCGAGCCGAGCGGAGTGTTCAAGACAAACCGGGTTTCACCGAACCGAACCGGGCGAATGTCGGTTGCAGTCACTTCCGCCGGTTTAACGATTCCGAAAGTCAAAACACGATTGCCGCCGACGGCTTCGCTCATCTCCAAAACGCGCCGGTCGTCGGCATTGAGGACGGCAACGCCGGTCGGTTTCATATTTTCGATCAGCTCCGCTTTCGCGGCGGCGATTCGTTCGATTGTTCCGAGATGTTCGAGATGTACGGGCAAAACGTTTAATTCGACGCCGACATCGGGCGGCGTGATCCGGCACAAACGCTCGATTTCATTCATCGGCGTACTCATTCCCATTTCCAAAACCGCCGCATCGAAATCGCCTTCTGTGACGAGACGCAAAACCGTCAGCGGATGACCAAGCCCGTTGTTGTAATTTTTCTCGTTTCGCAAAACGCGCCAGCCGTTTGCCTCTAGAACCGCCGCCGTCAATTCTTTCGCTGTGGTTTTTCCGGCGCTGCCGGTAATTCCGACGACCGGCTTGTTCCACATGCGATAAACGCCCGCCGCCAGCCGCTGCAAAGCCGCAATTCCGTCTTCGACGACGAGCAGACGACCGCGAAACTCTTGCAGCTTTTCGAGCTTGTCATATCTGACGACGGCGGCGATTGCTCCGCGCGAAAAAGCGTCGCGGACAAAATCGTGACTATCGCCGAAATCGCCGTTGAAACCGTTGTTAGCGTAATCGGGCTGAGCGAAAGCAAAAAACAAGTCGCCCTCGGAAACCTCACGCGAATCAATCGAAAAACCGCCCGCCGCCCGCCCGAAAAGATCGGCGGAAAGGAGCGTTGAATCGGCGTTCATCAAATTGGCGATTTGGTCTAAGTTCAAGTTTTCTTCGCTTTTTCGGTTGTATTCACAGCCTTTTTCGGCGCAGTTTCGTTTTTCGATTTAGCTTGCGCCGCAGTTTGTGTTTTCGTTTTAGTCGCCGCCGTTTTTTCTTCAACAAAGCGCGGGCGCGGCTCGTTTGGCTGCGGCTTTTCGGGTTTAGCCGATTTTTCGATTTTTACCTTTTCGTTTTTGTCGGCAGTTTCGTTTTTCGGCGCAGTTTTCTCGCTCGTTTTTTGATTGCCGACAAATGACGATTTTTCGTTTGTTTGCCTGGCATCGGCTGATTTTTCATTTCCATTGTTTTCAGCTTTCAAGGGCAGAGAAACTTTTTCGGGTTCAATCCGCGTTGGGACGTTTTTGGCGAGCAAATCATCTTCGCTAAATGTCGGCGCGATGTTTAATTCGGGCAAAACCTGCTCGGCAATTTCGCGGAAAATCGGCGCGGCGACCTCGCCTCCATAAAAAGTCCCGGTCGGCTCGTCAACCATCACGGCGATGACTACCGCCGGATTGTCAGCCGGAGCGAAACCGACGAAGCTGCCGACGTATTTACCCGACGCATAACGCCGTTTTTCCGGGTCGTATTTTCGCGCCGTTCCGGTTTTTCCGGCTGATGAATAACCTTCGAGTCTGGCTTTCTTCCCGGTTCCTTCTTCGGTTACTGATTCCAACATTTGCCGCATCACGCGCGCAGTATCAGCGCTGACCACGCGGCGCGATTCTGGTTTGGCTTGGAAAACAACTTCTCCGTTTTCTTCTTTAATTTCTTTAATTAAATGCGGTTGAACTCGTACGCCTTCGTTGGCGATTGCGGCGTAAGCCGCTGCCGATTGCAGCGCGGTCACGCTGATTTCATAGCCGATTGACACGGACGCGACCGAATCGGCAGTCCATTTTTCCGGCGGAAAAACTCTGCCGCGCGTTTCTGCGGGCACTTCGACGCCCGTTTGCGAGCCGTAGCCGAAGCGTTTAACGAATTCGTGAAAACGCTCTTTACCGATTTTCTGACCGATGGTCACGGCGGCAACGTTTGACGAACGGGCAAACGCCTCGGTCAGCGACAGCGGTTTTGAAGAAGCGTGCGAATCCGAAATTCGGCGAGCGCCGATGCTAATAAATCCGGCGCTCGCGTTAATCGTTTCGGACAATTGAATCGCGCCCGACTCCAATGCCGAGGCGTAAGTCACGAGCTTAAAAGTCGAACCCGGCTCAAAAACAGTTTGCACCGCGCGGTTTTGGAGCTGTGCGGGAGAAACATCCGCCGGAGCGTTCGGATCGAAAGTCGGCGCGGTCGCCATCGCCAGAATCTCGCCGTTTTTCGGATTTAAAACAACAGCGGTTCCGCCTTTGGCGCGCGTCGCCTGCACTCCGGCGGCGAGAGCTTGTTCGGCGCGATATTGAATCGCGTAATCGAGCGTCAGCGCGACGTTGCGCGGAGTTTTTCCGGCGTTGAGTTCCGTGGTTTCGAGAACCCGCCTTTTGCCGTCGAGTTCTTCCAAAACTTCGTTCGGCTCGCCGCGCAAGATTTTGTCCTGCGTCATTTCGATTCCGGCTTGCCCGACATCGTCGCGACTGGCGAAACCGACGACTTGCGCCGCCAATTTTCCGTGCGGATAAAAACGTTTTTGCTCTTTTTGCCAGCGCAGAGCCGGAACATCGGCTTCTCTGATTTTCTGTGCCGCTTCGCGATCAAGCTCGCGCGCCAGCCACATAAAACGGCGATTCTGCTGCTTGGCTTCGTTAATCGTCGAAAGCAACACTTTCGGTTTTTCGCCGATTAAAGCTGCGAGGCGATAACTGACCGCTTCCGGGTTTTCGATTTCGGACGGATCAATCCAAAGCGATTCGACTTCGAGCGTGATGGCAAGCTCTCGTCCTTCGCGGTCGAGAATCGAGCCGCGCAGCGGTTTGGTTTTTCGCTCGCGCTGGCGCTGCTCAACTGCCTTTGTCAACAAAAACTCGTGCTGCGCGGTTTGCAGATAAACGAGCCGCGCGCCGATAACCATTCCCCAAAACGCGAAAAGCGCGACGACCAAGCCAAACCGTTTGAGATTTGTCTGTGCCGCAGTTCTAACTTTTTTCCCGGTTGGGCGTTTTTGCTGTGGTTGTCGCATCTTTCTTTATTAATTCGCTTTCTGATTTCGGCTGCGGATAAAAGCCGTTTCGAGCTTTTCAACACGCGGCTGGATTTGAATCGCCTGCCCGTTTTCGATTGTTTTCAACTCGGTTTCGCTGAGACGATTGAGCTGCTGCGCGCTGACGTTTTGCAAACCCATTTTTCTCGCGCGGTCTTCCAACTGTGTCGGTGAAGCCGCCATTTCGCGTTCGTAAATAAGGCGTTTTTGCTCGCTTTTTAAACGCTCGCGCTGTCTCTGCATTTCGACGTTTAGCCTGCTTTGTTCCAGCGCGGTAAAATGCTGCTGCGCGGCAAACGCAAAACCGGCGGCGATTAAAATACCGGCAACGACGCCGAAAACGCATCGCCCCAAACGGCGATTATCGTGCTCGTGACGAATTTCATTTTTGATTTTGAGCGTTGAATTGTCGTTCATCTCGTCTTCTTCTAAAGTGACAACTTTAAATTTCTTCTTTCGTTAATTTTCTGCAAACTCTCAATTTTGCGCTGCGCGAGCGCGGATTTGCTTCAATCTCTTTTTCGTTCGCAGTCACCGGACGATTCGTTAAAATCTCAATTCTCCGCACCGCGCCGCATTGACAAACGGGCAATCGCGGCGGGCATTCGCAGCGACCGGAAAGACGGCGAAAAGTCTGTTTGACGATCCGGTCTTCAAGCGAATGAAAGCTGATGACGGCAAGCCGACCATCGGGTTTTAAAACATCAATCGCGTCGGCGATAAATTCATCCAGGTTCTCAAGCTCTCGATTAACGGCGATTCTGAGAGCTTGAAACGTTCGCGTCGCCGGATGGATTTTTTCCTGCTTAGAGCGGGGAATCGCTCTTTCAATTGTTTCGGCAAGTTGCGCTGTCGTTTCAATTCTTTCGCCGCGTTCGCGTCGTTCGACGATTCGTCGGGCGATTCGTCGTGAAAATCTTTCCTCGCCGTATTGGTAAATGATGTTGGCGATTTCTTCTTCGCTTAAAGTTTCGAGCAATTCCGCCGCCGTCGGCTCATCCGAACCCGCGTTCATCCGCATATCGAGCGGCGCGTCGGCGCGAAAACTAAAACCTCTTTCCACCGAATCGAGCTGCCACGACGAAACGCCTAAATCCGCTAAAACGCCGCTTGCCGTTTCCGCTTCGACAAATTGTTTGATTTGCCGGTAATCCGCGTGAACCACCCGAAAACGCTCACCAAAATTTGCGAGCCGCTTGGAGGCTTTTTCAATCGCTTCACGGTCGCGGTCAAAAGCGATGACCTTCGTTTCCGCCGAAGCATTTAAAATCGCTTCCGTATGACCGCCCATTCCGAGCGTGGCGTCAACGAAAAGTCCTGTTTCCGGCTGCAAAAAGCCAAGAACTTCATAGAGCAAAACCGGCGTATGCAGCGCCACCGCTGGTTCTGCCGCGCTTTCATTCGTTTTCAAAGAACCGTGCGAAACTCTTTTTCGTCTCGCCATCGCTTAAATTCCCAGACGCGCCAGCGACGCTTCGTCTTCTTCGGTCAGAGGATTTGCGAGCAGGCGCACTTGGAAGCGTTCGCTTTCCCAGACTTCCAGATAGCTCAAATAACCGAGAACGACGACTTCGCCCAACAATTCAGCCGATTTTCTGAGCAGCGAATGAATTAGAATTCTGCCTTGATTATCAATTTGCGTTTGCTGCCCGAAATAGCTCGTGCGGTCGAGATAAGCGCGTTTAGCGCGGTCGGTCGAAGGCAGAATCGCCAGGCGCTGTTCAATGCTTTGCCATTCGGGAAGCGGGTAAATCCACACGCTTTCGCCCGTCAGGCTCGTCACATAAACTTCCGAACCGTATTTTTCTTCAATGCTGCGGCGAAAAAAAGCCGGTATTTTGAGCCGCCCCTTTTCGTCAATCGTTGCAGTGTAATTACCACGCAGCATAGAATTTCAAATCTCGCCAATCTTTTTTGAACCGCCTAGGGAAGAGTGCTTAAAAAGATTCAGGGTGTTTAAGCATTTTTGGTGGAAGTTCGTTTGACGTGGTTTTGTAATTCTCGGCAGCCACTTTAGACCATTTTGTTCCACCCTGAACGCATACTACTTGGGTTTCTAGCGCCTGTCAAGCAAAAATGGAGATAAATTTTCGGCTCTCCAAACCGCTCAATGTTTAAGCAGTCTGTTCGGAAAACGACAAAAAGTGCTTAAGCAATCCCGGCGTTTTTTGAAATCGGTTTCGGTAATGTATAGTGCGATGAGCGGTTTTATATTTTAATTTGTAAAAAGTCCGTTTTTATTGAGTCCGATGCCATTTGAGATGACAAGTCTGCTCCTTCTGGGAACGCTCGCCGCGTTCGCAAACTTAGCGGGCGGATTATTAATTTTGCCGATGGGCGGCGCGCTTCAACGCAGCGAGCTGTTATTAAAATCGCTAGTTGGCGCGGGCGCGGGATTTTTGCTGGCGGTGATTTTTATCGAAATCATCCCGCGCACCGCCGATTTATGGCTGGTCGGCGATGCGGGGCGGGAAAAGAGCGAGATGTTGATACCGCCGATGCTGCTCCTGCTCGGCGGTTATTTGCTCATAAACTTTTTCGAGCAAAGCCTGATTCCGCATCTCCACCTCGAATCGCATTCAAAAGCGATTATCGCGCCGAGCAAAGCTTATGCGGCACTCGGCGGATTGCTGTTTCACTCGTTTTTCGATGGGTTGGCGCTGGCTTCGGCGATTTCGGTTAATTTCAGCGCGGGCGTTCTGGTTTTTCTCGCTGTTTTTCTTCACAAGCTGCCCGAAGGCTTTACCGCCGTCTCGCTCGTTTTGGCTGCGGGCGAGTCGGTCAAAAAAGCGATTGCCGCAAGCGCGTTGATCGGTTTGGTAACTTTGCTCGGAATACTTGTTTTTGCGCTCGTCAAAAATCAAATCGCTTTCTCGGTCGCATATATTTTGCCGTTTTCGGCGGGCGTTGCGCTTTACGTTGCGGCGAGCGAATTAATCCCGGAGCTTTATCATCACGGCGAGCGCAATCGTCTGGTTTCGCTTTTTGTTTTTGGCGGAGTCGCGCTGTTTTTCGCATTGCATTACCTGCTTCACAATCTCATTGAAGCCTAAAAAATAAATAAAGGTCTTTTCGTCCGAACCGATACTTGCTATTATTCGTTTAACTGAAAAGAATGATTCAAACTGTTTTTCGTTCGGGATTGGTTTGCGTGTGGCTGCTGACGGCGGCGTGTGTCTTCATATTCGCGCAGGTTCCGAAAACCGAATCGCCTCTGCCCGCGCCGACCGCGCCGGTCAACGATTACGCCAACGTTATTGACGATGCGGTTGAACAGCGACTTAATGCGCGTCTTCAACGGCTGGCTGAAGTCACAAATCCGAAAATTGAAATGGCGGTAGTTACGGTTCGCACGACCGAAGGGCGCGATATTTTCGATTATTCGCTCGCCGTTTCGCGCGGCTGGGGAATCGGCGCGGATGTCGAAGGCGACAATCCCGGACTGCTTTTTCTGGCGGCGATTGACGACCGCAAATATTTCACGCAAATCAGCCGCGATCTCGAAGGCGATTTGACCGACGGCGAAGCCGGACAAATTCAGCGCGAAAATCTGGTTCCCGCATTCCGGCAGCGAGATTACGGTTCGGGAATTGAAAACACCGTCAACGCTTATATTACAAACATCGCTCAAAGCCGCGGCTTCGACGCCTCTTCCGTGGTCGGTGAAATTGCGCCGCAACGAACGCCGCGAGCGCAGAGACCGACGAGCCGTTCGCGCGGAACTGTCGGCGGTTTTTCTCTCGGAACGATTTGCTGCATCGCCATTGGGCTTTTGTTTTTATTTTCAATGCTGAGCGGCGGCAGAGGCGGTCGCGGAGGCGGCGGAGGCGGTGGTTTGCTGAACGGGCTTTTGTGGGGAATGCTTCTCTCCAACTTAACGCGCGGCGGAGGCGGCGGAGGCGGTTGGAGCAGCGGCGGTTTCGGCGGATCGAGCGGCGGTGACAGCGGCGGCTGGGGCGGTTTCGGCGGCGGCGGCGACTTCGGCGGCGGCGGCGCGGGCGGAGATTGGTAGAAATTGTTCGTTGATCGTCGTTCGTTGTTCGTTGTTTTTCTCTTTCGAGTAGGGTTTTAAACTTTAACGACGACGTTCCTAGGCGATTTGCAACGAACGATGAACAAATAAAAGATGAAAGAGCAATTTAATAGTTTTATTGAGGATTTGCGAGCGGCGCACGGCGACAATCTAACGTCGGTCGTATTGTACGGCTCGGCGGCGACGGGCGAGTTTACGCCTTATAAATCGGATTACAATTTGTTGATTGCTTTGAAACAAATCACGCCGCGAGATTTGCGCAACGCGCAGCCGCCTCTGCGCGAGTGGAAAAGGCTCGGTCATCCGCTGCCGACTTATTTTACCGTCACTGAACTACGTGACGCGGCGGACGTTTTTCCGATTGAATTTCATCAAATGGAAAAAGCGAGATTGGTTTTGTACGGCACAGACCCGCTTGAAGGTTTGAAGATTTCCGATGCGAATCTGCGGCATCAAACCGAGTACGAGCTGCGAAGTAAATTATTGCAACTTCGCCGTTTGTATATTCCGGCGTCCGTTTCGGTCGAGAAACTTCAGGAACTGATGAGCGACAGTCTCGGCAGTTTCGCAGTTTTGTTTCGCGCGGTTTTGCTGATGCAAAATTTTGAGCCGCCGACCGCGAAACCGGAAATTGTGCGGATGACGGTACAGAAATTGGGAATTGACGCTGCGCCTTTTGCAAGGATTTTCGCTTTGCGGGAGCGCGGCGCGGCGAATTTAAATGAAACGGAAGCGCACGAATTGTTCGCCGCTTATCTCGAACAAATCGAGCGCGTAATTGATTTTGTTGATAAAATTAAAGACGAATCGTAATTCGTAAATCGTGAGCCGTGAATCGTGAATGCTTTCCAGCGTACCGACGATTCACGATTGACGATTCACTATTCACGAAATATGAGGAGAAAGAGAATGAAAAAAATATTTTTGTTAAGTTTTGTTTTGCTCGCTTCATTTGGTTTGAGCGGTTGTGGTTACAACGATTTTACCGCCAAACAGCAAAGCGTCCGCAAATCGTGGGCTGATATTGAAACCCAGCTTCAGCGCCGCGCGGATTTGATTCCGAATCTGGTGCAAACCGCTCAAATGGCGGGAATTCAGGAACAAGAGGTTTTCGGGCAAATCGCACAGGCGCGTTCGCAGCTTTTAAACGCTACCGGCGCTGCGCCAGCCGAGCAGAAAACGCCCGAACAACGCCAGGCGGTGATTGACGCGGCGAACAGTTTCGGCGGAACGGTCGGACGCTTGCTCAGTTTGCAGGAAGCATATCCGCAGTTGCAGTCGAATCAGTTGTTTATGAATGTGCAGACGGAGTTAGCCGGAACTGAAAACCGGGTTGCGACGCGACGCGAAGATTACAATCGGGTTGTCACTGATTACAACACGGGAATCAAACAATTTCCGGGCGTAATCACGGCGAGCTTATTTGGATTTAAAGAAGAGCCTTTCTTCCAAGCCGCGCCGGGTTCGCAAAACGTGCCCTCAGTCGGCGATCCGAACTCAATGCGCCGCAATAACACGACCGCGCCGGCAACAAATCCGCCCGCAGCTCCGGTTGGAAGTCCGAGATAATCGCTTTTTAAAATCCGCGCGAGCTGCACATCGCGCAATGATCGCAAGGCTTGCCGCCCGGTTCAAAGTGGCAAGCCTTTTCTTTTTGATCGGCGTCTTCCGCAATTGCAAAACGCTCTTTGCTGGTGTGCAGGAAAACCGGAAAGACGGGTTTGATAAAATTTGGAGTTTCTGTTTGTTGAATTTGCGGCTTATCTTCGAGACGATTTTCAATTTGGACGAGCCGCGAATTTAAATCATCGAGCTTCGACAAAATTTTTGTCAAATCTTCGGAATTGGAGCTTTGCGGCTGGCTTTCGTCGGAAGTGAGAATTTGTGCCAATAATTTTGCCGCTAAAATTTGAGTTTCGTTTTTCATTTCGCTGAAACTTATTCCGCTTTGTGCAAATCAACGTAATCAACCACTCCGATAATCGCCGAATCAATCGCCGCGCCCGCTTTTCCCGTCGAAGCCGTCGAAGCGCCCCAGCCTTCCTGCACGACCAGAACAATGTCGCCTTCTCCGGCGTCAACCGAATCGAGCGCAATTAGTGTATCTTCGGTTTCAACCAGTTCGGGCGTCAGTTTTTGACAAAGCATTATGCGCCCGCCTTCGTAGCGTTGATTTTTCTGCGTCGCCACGACGTTTCCAATAACTCGCGCCAAAATCATTCAATAGTAATCAGTAATCAGTAATCAGTAATAAGTAATTGGCTTTTTAACTGATTACTTATTACTGATTACTGATTACTTCTTATAAACGTGCGAATCGGAATCAACAATTCCGACAATCGTGCAATCGGTCGGTGTGGCGTCTCGTTTGAAAGGAAAGCTCGCTTCTTTTCCGCGACACCAGAAAACCAATTCGCCGACGCCCGCGCCGACCGCATCAAGGGCAACTTGCGGTTTGCCTTTCGGCTGTAAATTGCCGTCGAGCGTTTGCACAATCAAAAATTTGCGCCCGTGAAGCGATTCGTTTTTGACTGTGGAAACGACAGTGCCAATGACGCGGGCAAGCTGCATAAAAATTATTTTCCCTTGATTTTTCCAAAATGCGTATAAGCGACAGCGCCCAGCACACAGATTAACAGCGCGCTGTATTCCATTCCGTTTCTGCCTGCGCCGACCACAAACCAGCCTTGATTGACGTGAATCAGATAAATTCCGGTCGCCAGCTCGATGATAAACAAAAGCGCAATCGGCGCGACCGCAAATCCGGCTGCCATCGCCAAACCGCCAACAATCTCAAAAATCGTAATTCCCCACGCGAGGTAAAACCCCAGAGGAAAACCTTTTGCAGTGAAAAAACCGCCGAAATCGTCAACAATTCCGAGACTGATTCGCGCGACGCCGTGAATCAGCATAAAAGCCGCAATCGCGACGCGCAGAAAAATGATTGCGTTGCTAAATCTGAAAGCCGTGTTGTTCATAAAATTTCGTTACGGCGTTTTGGTGGAAAAGGTTATCAAATCTGGGTTGCGTCAATCGTGTCAATCACGCCGACAATCGCCGCGTCGACCGGCGTGTCTTTGTTGCCTTCGGCAAGACGCGCAGACGAACCGGAAACGACCAGGACGCGCTCGTGAAAGCCCGCCCCGACAGTATCAACCGCGACGACATAACCGCTTTGATCCGTGCCGTCGAGATTAATTGGTTTAACGATTAATAATTTTTTCCCTGACAGCCGCTCGTCCTTTTGCGACGCCACGACCGTGCCGAGAATTCGAGCAATTATCATTTGCCGCCGTTACTTTCTGCCAATCGGCAAAGCGTCGTCAACGCTTCCGTGCGGTCGCGGAATAACGTGAACCGAAACCAGCTCGCCGACTCTGCGCGCCGCCGCCGCTCCCGCGTCTGTCGCCGCTTTCACAGCCGCCACATCTCCGCGCACAATTGCAGTGACAAAACCCGCGCCGATTTTTTCGTAACCGATCAACTCGACATTCGCGGCTTTGACCATCGCGTCGGCGGCTTCAATCATTGCCACCAAACCTTTTGTTTCAACCATTCCCAATGCTTCTTGCATTATTATGAATTTTCTCCTTCAAAAATGATTCCTTGATAAATTTCATCAACACTTAATGAGCAGCCGAGTGAGGAAATCTTAAAGATTTAGCCTTCACCATATTCTGTTTGTAGCCAGAATTTTTTGTTGTGTTTTACGTATTGAATAACTAATTTTTGGTTTTGCGAGACTAACAAATATTCACGAAAACTTGAAATTGATTTATAACCGATAAGTTTTTCGCTGCGGTAGTATTTCTCCATACTCGAAGACAAAACTTCGACCAATAAAACCGGATTTACTAAGTATCTGATATTACCGAGTTTTTCATAAATCGGTTTGTCGCAAAGCGCAGTTACATCAGCGTAACGATAAGGCGGCAGCGACGGAACTTTTATCTTCAAGTCCGACGAATAAACCAAACAGCCTTTCGGCAGCAACTCTCTTCTTAATAAATAACCTATCTGACTTGATAAAAGCGCGTGTTCGGGACTGCCGCCGCTTAACTCAAACACTTCGCCGTCAAAATACTCGAAACGACCTTCGGAATTGTAATCAAACTCCAAATATTCTTCGAGCGTCATTTGACTGCTGCTAATCGGTGTTGCAGACATAAGCGTTTTTATTTTAAGCTCGCGGCTTGAGCAAGCAACTCTATCAATTCTTCGCGCGAAAGCGCAATCTTCGCTCCGTTCGCGCTGCCGTTTGATTTTTCAGACGCGCAGCCGATTCCGTTTTCTTCCAGATAGCCGCAAGACTGACAACGAGCCGTTTCGGGCAAATATCCGGCTTTCTCCCGCACGTTTATTAATTTCTCAATCGCGTCCGCAGGCAAATCGCGCGCGCCGCCCAAAGCTCTGGCGAGAATCGCAATTTTCGCCGTATGTTCGAGCGTTTCCATCCGGTCGAACGCCTGCCACAAATTGTCGCCATAAGCGACCGCGCCGTGATTCGCCATCAAAAGCGCGTTATGAAGCTGGACAAACGGCTGCATTTCCTCGGTTAATTCATCCGTCGAAGGAGTTCCGTAGCCGGTCAGCGGAACACAGCCGAGAGCTAAGATCACTTCCGACAAAATCGGCTGATCAATTGCCAGATTTGCGACCGCAAAAGCCGTCCCGTGCGGCGGGTGCGCGTGAACGACAGCCTGCACGTCAGCGCGCTCCTGATAAATCAAAAGGTGCATCTTTAATTCGCTCGATGCTTTGCGGTCGTTGAGCGGTTTGCCTTCCAAATCGGTGACGGCGAGCGAATCTTCGGTCATTCGCCCTTTTGAAGTCATTGTCGGCGTGGCGATGATTCTGCCGTCGTCGAGCCGGGCGCTGATGTTTCCGTCCGAGGAAGCGACGTAGCCGCGTTCGTAAAGAAGTTTGCCGATTTGGATAATTTCGCGCCGCGCGGTTTTCTCGTCCATCTTCGCCCGTTATTCTAACCTTTTTGGAAACAAAAATGAAAAGGCAAGACTTTTTCGGTCTTGCCTTTTAAATCAATAAAAATGTTTGTCTGTTAACGAACTACTCTCGGCGGCGGTGGCGGAACAGGCGGAAGCGGAATCGCGTCAAGCTCCAATTCGCGGTTTAAGCGAATTTCATCCCGCAGTCTTTCGTTTTCGCGGCGAACGCTGTCGAGCTGATAGCGCAAATTATTTCGTTCATATCGGCTGGGGCAACTGTATTCCGAATGACGTTTCCAGCCGCGGCGTTCATAATTTACCTTCGGCAAAGCAACGGAAACAAAGAAGCTGGCGATAAACAAACCCAAAACAAAAGTCAGGAAAAACGGCAAAAATCTTTTCAGCAAATTCATCAACATAAGACGTGCAAAACTCCTTTTCAATCCCTTTGTTGCATTTTACACCAACCCGGCTGCCCGCGAGCAAATTATTTCGATGTTTTTTTTGCGGTTTTTTTTGAACTCTTCTCGCCGTTGGGCTGCGATAAAAAATACGACAAGCCTTCGAGCGAGATGGTTAAATCAACGGTTTTAAGTTTTACTTCCGGGTGCGGCTGAAGCGGCACAGGCGCGAAATTTAAAACGGCTTTAACTCCGGTTTCGGCAACCGTGTCGAAAACCGTCTGCGCTTTGTCGGCTGGAACGGTAATCACTGCGACATCAATTCCGTTTTCGCGCGCTATGCGCTCAAAATCCTGAAAATCGTAAACCGGACATTCCGAGCGCCCGATTTTCTGCCCGACTTTTTCGCGGCTCGAATCAAACAGCGCGACGACGTGGAAATTAGATTGTTTAAAACCGTAATAATCCGCGAGCGCCGTTCCGAGCCGCCCGGCGCCGATAATCCCGACGCGATGCTCTTTATCCAATCCTAGAATTTTAGTCAAAGTCCGGCGCAACTCGTCAACGTAATATCCGACGCCGCGCACGCCGAATTCGCCGAAATATGCCAAATCTTTGCGAATCTGCGCCGAATTGAGGTGAAATTTTTTTGCCAGAGCTTCGGATGAAACTGTTTTGATTCCTTCCTCTGCGAGCTGATTCAAGCAGCGCAGGTAAACGCTGAGGCGATTGGTAGTTAGTTCAGAAATCTTTTCCGTTTTCATTTCAAATATAGATTCAATGGGAGATTATAACTTGAATCCGCTCGCTTGTGAAAAAAGGCGATAACCAAATGATGTTTTAACGCTTTTGGGCGTTGCTGTAAAGTGTCCGGTGAGTTATAATTTAATCTGTGAAACAAGTTGCGTTTATGAAACAAAGATGTCAACTTGTTTATATAAAATCACATCAAAACTAAAAAATGATTGCACATTTATCAGGCAAATTATTGTTAAAAGGAGCAACGTCCGTCGTAATTGACATTGGCGGCGTTGGTTACGAAGTCACAATTCCGCTTTCGACCGCCTACGAATTGGGCGAAACCGGCTCGGACGTTTCGCTGCGGATTTATACGCACGTCCGCGAGGAGGCTCTACAGCTTTACGGTTTTCAAACCGGGCGTGAGCGCGAGCTGTTTACACTGCTGATTTCGGTTTCCGGTATCGGCACAAAATCTGCGATTGCGATGCTTTCGTCAATGAATGCCGATGAAATTGCGGGCGCGATTCGCACCAATAATTTAGCGCGCTTAACGAGCGTTCCGGGCATCGGACGCAAAACCGCCGAGCGTTTGGTGATTGAATTGCGCGATAAGATTTTGCAGATTTCGTCGCCTGCGCTCGATGAAACAATCGCCGCCGGAAACGGGAAAGCTGCGAAACCTTCGCTCGATACGGTTTACGACGACGCGCTCGAAGCGTTAATAAGTCTCGGCTATGCCAAGCCGGTTGCTGACCGAGCTTTGAAAACCGCAATGACTGATGGCGGCGAAATTTCGGTTCAGGCGCTGCTTAGAAGAAGCTTAAGAAATTTATCGAAATAAAATGACTAACGAATACGAATTAAACGACAACCGCGACCGATTTCAGCAGGACGACGAGGCGAATATCGAACTCAGCCTGCGCCCGACTCGTCTCGGCGAATACATCGGTCAGAAAAAGGTCAAAGACAATCTCGGAGTTTTCCTCAAAGCGGCGAAAATGCGCCGCGAAGCTCTCGACCATGTTTTGCTGACAGGACCGCCGGGACTCGGAAAAACTACGCTTTCGCAGATCGTCGCCAACGAAATGGGCGCGCAGCTTCATTCAACCGCCGGACCCGTGATCGAAAAAAGCGGCGATCTGGCGGCTTTGCTGACGAATTTGCAGGAAGGCGATGTGCTGTTTATTGATGAGATTCATCGAATGAACCCGGCGATTGAAGAGATTTTGTATCCGGCGATGGAAGATTACAATCTCGACATTATGATCGGGCAGGGAACTGCGGCGCGCTCTATTAAATTGGAATTGCCGAAATTTACGCTCGTCGGCGCGACGACCAGACCGGGTTTGATTACCGCCCCATTGCGCGGGCGTTTCGGGATTCTTTTTCACCTCGATTTTTATCCGATTGATGATTTGCAGACAATTATTTTGCGTTCGGCTGGAATTTTAAATGTCGAGGTCGAAGAAAAAGGCGCGCGTGAAATCGCTCGCCGGGCGCGCGGAACTCCGCGTATCGCCAATCGTCTGCTGCGCCGCGTCCGCGATTACGCCGAAGTTGATTACGAAGGCAAAATCACGGAAGAAGTCGCGATGGACGCGCTCAACCGAATGGAAGTTGATACTTACGGTTTAGACGAAATTGACCGCAAACTGCTGCTCACGATTATCGAAAAATTCGATGGCGGTCCGGTGGGTTTGGGAACGATTTCGGCTTCGATTCACGAGGAAAAAGATTCGATTGAAGAAATCATCGAGCCGTATTTGATTCAAACCGGATTTTTAAACCGCACTCCGCGCGGACGACTTGTAACCAGATTGGCTTATGAGCATTTCGGCGTGAATATGCCGACTGTCAGCCAGCCTTTGTTTGAGTAAAATTCAAATGTAAATTCTAAAAGACCGGAATTTCAAGCGGCATTGAAATTCCGGTCTTTTTTTTTGTTACTATATTTTAGACAGTTTCAAACAAAGCGTTTTTGAGCTTTATCTTCACGAAGTTTGTGTTTTATGTTCAGCGCCGAAAACATTATGAGAATCTTGCTGACAATTGTTTTTTGCCTTTTTATTATCGTCAATTTTTCCCAATCGAATGCGCCGACTTTTGCCGAATCACCGGAAACGCAGCAACAACAAGGCGTAAATCGTTTCGAGGGCTACAATATTTTTCTCGAAGCGGTTGACGTGCATATTCCGCAAGGCGGAACTTGCGCTACGCGATACGTTCCGCCAGCCACGCAAATCACGATTACAGATTTAAATCCCGCGACGCCAATGCGTCTCGGTTCTTGCAGCGGCGCGCCCGCCGTGCGTTCCGCGTCGGCAACTACGGCGACCATCAATGCCGATGAAAACAATTACAAATGGTGTTTCACGGGCGAAGATAAAATGTATCAGCTCTCGTTTCAAGCCGACCGCTTCGCCGGAAAAATCACTTATAATTGGATTGCCAATCCTGATGCGTTAACCGCCGGATTTTACAACGTCCGCGATTTCGGCGCTAAAGGCGACGGGCAAACCGACGATACGGTTGCGATTCGCTCGGCGCTGGCGTTTATCGCCTCGCGCGGAGGAGGCGGAACTTTGCGTTTTCCCGAAGGCGATTACACAATCGGCAAAGTTCCGAATTACAAAGGCATTACGCTCCCGCCGGGCGTCACAATCGAAGGCGTCGGCTCGATTCTGACGGGCGCGGCGATTAACAACGTCAATCAGCGCAGCCCCTCGCGCATCTCGCTCGCTCCGGGCGTAACGAACGCCGCCATTTTCCGAATTGGCGAATGCACCGAACGGGTCGCCATTCGCGACATCGAGCTTTTCGCCAACAGTCAGGATAAAACTTACGGAATCGAAGCGGTCGGCACGAATTTAACGAGCCAGGATTTTTTCATCGAGCGCGTCACCTTTAATAAATTCTATCGCGGCTTTTACGCCCACGCGATACACGCGCCCGGAACCGCCTGGCAGTTTGATTTCGTCAAAGTGCGCGATTCGCGCTTTCTCTACAACACAGACGCCGGAATCTGGGTTGATATTTGGAATACGGATTGGAAAATCGAAGGCAGTTTTTTCCAGGCGCCGCCAAAAACGGCGACAAACCGTGCCGACGGCATTTATATTTATCGAGCCGGAATGGTCAGCATTGCCGAGACTTTTTCCGGCGTTCCGGGCGGCGCGGGCGCGGGCGTCAAAGGCGGCGATTTTCTGCACATCATCGAGAACGGAAATCTAACGATCATCGGCAGTCAAACCGAAGGAATGACTCGCTCGCTGGTTTTCGGCGAGCTTCAGGGCGCAGGCAATTTGTCGTATCCGATCACCCTCATCAACAACATTTTCGGAGAACCGCTGGAAATAAAAGGACGCCGAATGCTCGTCTCAACCGGAAATCTATACAGCGCGGGCAGCGTCCGACTGAATAATGACGTTGAGGTTTATTCGACCGGCGACCGTTTCTGTTATGACGGCTATATTTTAGGCTGCCAAACCGCAGGAAATCAGTCGAATTTCATCGGCGGAAAAATAATGTTCGCTACCGGACAGCCTACCAATCAGACTGTTCCGGGCAGACCGATGGTTTTGGGCAGCGAAGTCCAAATGCCGACTTTCCGCAGCAATGAGCTGCCACGCAATTCCAACAACGGCACGATGCTCTTCTGCGCCGACTGCCGCCGCAATTCGCAATGCAGCGGCGGCGGACAAGGCGCTCCGGCAATGTTCATTAACGGACGTTGGGAATGCTTATAAACAGAAAAAGCCGATTTAATTTTAAATCGGCTTTTTCTGTTTAATGGTGAGATTTGTTTAACTTTCAGCCGGAGCAACTTCTTCGTCATCCGAAATGCTCAAAAGCGAGGCGCTTGTTACCTTGTCCTCGTCGCCGGTTTTAATCAGCGTAACGCCTTGGGCGCTGCGCCCGGTCTGGCGGATTTTATTCGCATCGAGCCGGATGAGCTTGCCTTGTTCGGTGATAATCATTACTTCCGATTCGTCTTCGAGCGGAAAGACGGCGACGACTTTGCCGGTTTTATTGGTCGTTTTCATATTGATTACGCCGAAACCGCCGCGCGTTTGGAGGCGGTAGTTTTTGACCTGCGTTTGTTTGCCGAAGCCCTGTTCGGAAATCGAGAGCATTTTCGCCTCGCCATCTTTAGAAACCGCGCAGACAGAAACGACGAAATCGCCTTTTCTCAAGTTGATTCCGCGCACGCCGCGAGCGGCGCGTCCCATCGGGCGGACATCGGATTCGTCAAAGCGAATTGCCATTCCGCCGTTTGTGGCAATGAAAATCTGGCAATTGCCGTCGGTGAAAACTACGTCCAAAAGCTCGTCGCCGTCGTCAATATTGGCGCAGTTGATTCCGTTGGCGCGGATGTTTTGGAAATCGGCGAGCGAGGTTTTTTTAATCACGCCCTGACGCGACACCATCATTACGTATTTTTCTTCCGAAAAATCGCGAATCGGTATCACGCCGACAACTTTTCGCTCCGACGGAATGTTAATCAGATTAACAATCGCTTTGCCGCGCGCGGTCGGCGGAGCGTCGGGCAGTTCGTGGACTTTCATTTTAAAGACGCGCCCGTCGTCGGTGAACATCATAATGTAAGCGTGCGTCGAGGCTACGAACAGATGCTGCACGATGTCCTCGTTTTTCGTTTGCTGCCCGCGCCGCCCGACTCCGCCGCGATGTTGTTTTGAGTAAATCGAAACCGGCGTGCGTTTGATATAACCGGCGTTTGTGACGGTAATCGCAACGTCTTCGTCGGCAATCAAATCTTCAATCCGAATCTCGATTCCGGCGTCAACAATCTCCGTTCGGCGTTTGTCGGCGAAATCTTTGCGAATCGTTTCAAGCTCTTTGATAATTACTTGTCGCAAAAGCTGTTCGTTCGCCAGAATCGCTTCGAGTTCGGCAATTAATTTCAAGAGATTTTCAAGCTCATCAATAATTTTTTGGCGTTCGAGAGCCGACAAGCGACGAAGCTGCAAATCGAGAATCGCCTGCGCTTGAATGTCAGAAAATTGCAGACGTTTCATTGCCGTTTCGAGGTCTTTGAGGAAACCGGCGAGCGTTTTGTCGGCGGGAGCGCCTTTCCACGTTTTTTGTTCGCGGAGAGTTTCGGTATTGCCCGTCAACCACGCTTTTGCTTCGTCCAGAGAACGCGAATTGCGAATCAGCGGCACGATAAAATCGAGCGCGTCAATCGCTTTGTTTAAGCCTTCCAAAACGTGAGCGCGCGCCTGCGCTTTGCGTAAATCGTATTCTGTGCGGCGGCGGATGACTTCGCGGCGGAAATCAACAAACGCTTCGAGCATTTGTTTTAAATTCAACACGCGCGGTTGTCCGTTGACGATTGCCAGATTGATAATGCCGAACGACGACTGCATCGGCGTCAGTTTATAAAGTTTATTTAAAACAACTTGCGGGATTGCATCGCGCTTTAATTCGATGACGATCCGCATTCCTTCGCGGTTCGATTCGTCGCGCAATTCGGAAATTCCTTCGAGCCGTTTTTCGTTAACAAGCTCGGCGATTTTTTCAATCAACCGCGCTTTGTTTAGCTGATACGGAATTTCCGTGATGACAATCGCGTCTTTTTCACGGTCGCCGCGCCCGATGCGGTCAATTCCGGCTTTCGCGCGCATTTGCAGAATGCCGCGCCCCATACGATAAGCGTTGTGAATTTCCTCGCGCCCGTAAATAAAACCGCCGGTCGGAAAATCCGGTCCCGGAACGATTTTCATAAGCTGATCAATTGAAACGTCCGGGTTTTTAACGAGCGTAATCGTGGCGTCCAAAATCTCGCCCAAATTGTGCGGCGGGATTTTCGTCGCCATCCCGACGGCGATTCCTTCCGAACCGTTAATTAAAAGATTCGGAATTCTGGTCGGTAAAACGGTCGGTTCCGAAAGAGATTCGTCATAATTCGGCTGAAAATCAACGGTTTCTTTTTCGATGTCGGCGAGAACTTCCGACGCGAGCTTTTGCAGACGGACTTCCGTGTAACGCATCGCCGCCGGAGCGTCGCCGTCAACCGAGCCGAAATTGCCTTGCCCGTCAACGAGCATATAGCGCATCGAAAAATCCTGCGCCAGACGCACAATCGTGTCGTAAACGGCGGTGTCGCCGTGCGGATGATATTTGCCGATGACATCGCCGACGACGCGCGCAGACTTTTTATAAGCCTTGTTATGCTGGTTGCCAAGCTCGTTCATCGCCCACAAAACGCGGCGGTGAACAGGTTTTAAACCGTCGCGCACGTCGGGCAGAGCGCGCCCGATAATTACGCTCATCGCGTAATCGAGATACGAACGCCGCATCTCGTCTTCAATCGTTACCTGATTTTTTTCTAAAAGTGTTTCCATTTATTAACCTTTCGGGGTAAAATCAACAAAGTTGCGCCGAACGCTTCCTGCCGTTCGGCGAAAACCGGAATCGAAACCGGATTATTTGTAATAAAAAAGCCGCGTTTAAATGCCTCGATCTAAAAGCACGGGCGGCGCTCAAAAAAGTTTGAGTTTTGCTCAAGAAAAATGGACTTAAATTTTTGCAACTGCGATATTTAAGACACTTTTTATTATACCTTCAAATCTCGTTTTTGACAACCGCTCGAAGCGTGTTTTTGAACCTCTAAAACCGAGTCCTTTCAAAAAATTATGTCGTCTGTAAAACCGATGTCCGAAGATACCGTCAACGGAAAAAATCGCCGCAAACGCGACCGTCTCGAACTGTCTTTGCCGATTCGTGTGCGCTGCCGCGAATCGCTCGAACACGACTGGGAAGAAATTACCCGTCTGATTGACGTTACGCCGTTTGGCGCGGGCTTTACTCTGACGCGCCCGATGGAAGTCGGCAGACTGCTTTTTTTGATGATGCCGCTGCCGCGTCAATTGCGATGCTTCGATCATCTCGAAGCTCAATATCGAATGTGGGCGCTCGTCCGCCACGTTCGCAAAATTACCGATGAAAAGGCGGAGAAACAGCTTTACAATATCGGCGTCGCGTTCGTCGGCAAACGCGCGCCCGCAAGTTACGAGGCAGACCCGACGACTTTGTATGAAGTTTTGGCTTCGGACGAGCTGGGTTTTTGCCGTTTAAGAGAAGTTTCCGGCACGAGCAAAGTCGGTTCAAATGCGGCTCCGGCAAAAGATTTGGGCGCCGACGGGCGAAGAATGACGCGCCATCCGATTCCGCTAACGGTCAGAATCGAGGTTTTCGATGAAAACGGCAAAACCGTTTCGAGCGAGATGACCGTAACGGAAAACGTTAACCCGTCGGGCGCGGCGGTTTTTACAACTCTCGATGTTGACCGCGGGCGTTTTGTGAGAATGACTTGCGACCAGTACAATATAACCGTTGTCGCCGTCGTCAGGAGACGCAGAATCGGCGCGGACGGAATTGCCCGGCTTCATTTGGAATTTATTGACCGGCAATTTCCGCTCGAAGGAATCGAACGGTGAAGAAAACGAATTTCAATCAGCCCCGAACCGTTTTGCTCGTTGAAATAGAGCGATATTGCCAAAATGCAAACTGTTTGCGGCTTAACCGAATCGGTTTAACTCGTTCGGAAATCGGAGAGTACAACGGTTTCACCTGCGAGCGATGCGAAATGTGGAATGACGACGAAGTAAAAGAGCGAGACGTGCCAGCGAATTGGCAGGGACTTTTGCCGGACAAAGTTTAGAAGATACGGAGACGAATTTTTTGAGTCAAAGCGAAACCGAGTTTCCTTTAAAAGTTCAGAAACAGGAAATTATCGAGCCGCCTTCGATGCCCGAATGGGGATTGAGCGCGGTTCGTTTTGCCGGGCGGCAATTATCCCGGCTGTTTTTCCGCATTAAATATATAAATCTGGAAAACATTCCTCAAAACCGCACCGGCGGTTTGTTGATTTGCGCCAATCACCAGAGTTTTTTCGATCCGTTTTGGATTTGCTTTCCGGTTTACCGGCAGATTCGTTATTTGACGTGGGACGCGGCGACACGCTGGTTTTTGATCGGTGATTTTATCCGCGCTCTTGGAGCGTTTCCGGTCAATCTTGAGCGTGGCGGCAAAGACGCTTTGAAAATGTCACGCGGCTGGCTGCGGTCGGGTGGGACGCTCGTGATTTTTCCCGAAGGCGAGCGCGGTTTTTCAGACGGAAAATTGCTCAATTTTAAAAACGGCGCGCTTCGAATCGCGTTGCAAGCCGGAGTCCCGATTCTGCCAGTCACGATTCGCGGAGGAAATCGGGTTTGGTCGCAGGATATGCCGACGCCGCGTCTCGCCAAAGTCGAAATCGTTTATCATCCGCTGTTAGAGCTTCCGCCCGCGCCGGACGGTGTTGATTTAAAAACTCACGCTGAAAATTTAACGGTTAGACTAAAAGAAATCATCGCTTCGGCGCTTCCTTCCGAAAGCGTTTAAGGCTGGCTTCTTCGGCGCGGCGGAGGCGGGGGAGCGGCAATCGGCGGCAAGCCTTTTTCAGCGCGGCGTTTATTTATATCATTGAGTCGCCGCATTTTTTGAAGCTGTCTGGCGTTTTCGATGGCTGATCTGACTTTCTCGCGCTGTTCCGGCGTTAATTTCTGTAAATCCTCGTCTCTCACATCCGGCACTTCAATTTCAGGAATATCCACGTCGGGAATATCCGACTCTTCGACCACGACGCGGATTTCGGGCGATTTCTCGGGTTTGGGTTTCGATTGCCCTTTTTCCGCCTTTTCCTGAATTACCGTTTGAGTGTTGGGTTTCGCCTCGTTTTGAGGAGCGACTGAGTTTATTCCTGCTCCCGTGCTTTTTACCGCCGTGTTAGCAGGCTGTTGCGCTCCCGGAGCGGGCGTAATTACAAATGCCGTGTTTGCGTTTTGCTTCGCGTCGCTCGTTTCCGGTTTTTGAGCTTCATTTTTATGAACGGTTTGGGTTTGCCGCGGCTGGAAATTGTCCGATTGGACATTGGGTCCGTTCATCGCATACCAACCTGCAAAACCGCCGCCCGCTAAAATCGCAATTGCGGCGGCAATTCCGATTGCTTTGAAAAGCGAACGATTTTTTTGCGGCGCGGCATTTGAATTTAAATTATTAGTCGCCGGCGTTTCAACCGGAACTTTAAAAGCCGCGTTTCGTTTCTCCGCCTCGGCTTCCTCCAGGTCGGTCTGCGCCGCTGAATGTAAATTGGTTACAAATTGCTGTTTTTCCAGATTTGTACGGCTGAATTTCGTTGCATCCGAATCTTTTGTTTCAGCGAAAAAACCGGCTTCAAGCGGCGCAGTCAAATTCGCGTTTGCGGCGGTTTGATTGCCGTCTTTTGTTTGCCCGCCCATCAATTCGGTTTTTTGCGTAAACAAAGCCGCCGATGTAGTCGCATTTTCGGTCGGGCTGGGGGCGGCGTAATCAGGATTTTCTGCCGCTTCCGTCAATTCCCGACGCATAGCGGCGGCTGTTTGCGGGCGCAGATTCGGGTTTAGCGACATTGCTCGATTCAGCACGGCGGCAGCCGATCTCGAAACTTTCGGATTCAATTCATTTGCCGGGCGCAGAGAGTCTTCGCCGCCGTTCAAAACCGCCATCGCGCGCGTCAGAGCGTCAACCGGCGCAGCGCCCGTCAACAGGTGATAGACAGTCGCAGCAAGCGAATAAAGATCGCTGCGCGGGTCTGTTCCCGTTCCCTGAATTTGTTCGAGCGGCGCATAAGCGCGCGAATAACCGAAAACGCTTTTGGTTTGCGTTAATTTGGAAACATCGGTGATGCTGCCTTTCGCCAAACCGAAATCGAGCAGCACGATTTGACCGCGCGGCGTTAATTTTAAATTCTGCGGTTTGATGTCGCGGTGTATAATCGGAATTTTTTGCGAATGCAGATAATCGAGCGCGTCGAGAAGCTGGTCAGCCCAGAGCAAAACGTCCGCGACTGCAAATGCGCCCTTGCGTTCGAGAATTTCCGATAAATCTTCGCCCGGAATGTACTCCATCACCAGAAACTGCCCGTTCTCTTCTTCAAAATGGTCGGAAACGCGCGGCAGCGCCGGATGCCGCAAGCTGTTTAAAAGCTGCGCTTCGCGTTCAAAAGCGCGGCGCAGAACGGCTTCGCTGAAAAAGGTTTCTTTGATGGCGACTTGCGAGCCGAAACGCTGGTCGGTGGCTGTGAAAACCGCGCCCATTCCGCCCGCGCCGATTTTGTCGTGAATTAAATAACGATTTTGGAGAATTGTTCCGGCTTCAATCATTGGTCGAAGAATCTACAGCTCACAGTTTAACATTTTCCTGCCGAAAAGGTTAAAAGGAAATACGAACAGAAAGGGAAAAGGTTTGCGCGCCAAGCGCTTCTTTTCCCCTTTTTATTTCAACAAATTGAGTTTAATTTGAAATAAAGGCTCAAACTCCGCTCAAGCCGTAAGCTCGCGCGAGCGAGTTTAAATCTCGTCTGATCTGCGCCCAAATTCCTTCTGTTTTCGCGCCGAAATTCCGCCGCCGAACAATCCCGTTAATCGTGCGAGCGATGTTAAGGCAATTGCGAACGTGAAGTGATGAATTTATTGGGGCTGAAAAAGTCTCACGGGGCGACGAAATTCAAATTGCTGGTTTCTTGCGTAATGGTTCTCACCGTCGCCCCAAACTCATAGCGTTTGCTGGAAACGGTGAAAATATAGGTTCCGCCGACTTGCACGTCGTCGAAACGGTAGTAGCCAAAGGTGCTTGTTCTCGCAAATCTGGTGTTGCCGCTTGGGTCTGTCATCGCTACGACGGCATTGGCAATGCCGCGCCCGGAGCTAGACAGAATTCGTCCGGTTACTGAGACCGAAGCCGCCGTCGGGGCGGAAGCGCGTTCAGTTGAGCCTTTTTCGCAAGCCGCGACACCGTTGCCGTCAGAATCAGCGGGACGCGAAACGCCACGCTGATCAAAACCGCCGCAGCCGTTAACACCGTTAGGAATGCGGTCAATCAACGGGCTGTTAGGATTCGGCAAATAATTCAGGGTTGTCCCGCCGTTTAAACCCAAAGCACCAAGCAACGGATCTATTCTGATTACATCTCCTTCGGTTGGAACAAACCAAGCGCCTTGTGGATTTTTAATTAAATTATAGCCTTGAGATTCAAAAAAGCCCTCAATATCGGGAGCAAAACCGTTAATACCAACTTTGTTGTTAGCAACAACCGAGTTTTTTAATCTTAAGGTTGACACATTTTGTTCTTCCGGGGCATGACGAAAGTTTACTATGCCGCCGCCTTCGCCGGATGAAGAATCAATGAAATTTTCGGAGATGGTGGAAAAATTGATGTTGGTTATTGCCAAGCCGGAATTGTTCGCAAAGTTATTATATATTCCGCCTGCGAGGGCGATGGCAGAATTGCGGCTAACAGTAGTATTGTTGAGGTTCAAGATGGAATTTGCAGTGCCGGTAGCAATGTTGGCAACTCCGCCGCCCTCTCCATAATCGGCGGTATTATTTAGGATTGCACTATTGTTGATGTTTGTAATTGCTGCCGTATTAATAGCCAGCGTACGAATGCCCGTATGAATATCGGCAGTGTTGCCGCTTACAGTCGAATTGATGATGTTCAAAGTTGCCTCCCGATTGTAAATGCCACCGGCAATTCCATAATAAACGGGAGTACTGAATGCTCTATTATTACTTACAGTGCTGTTAATTAAATCAAGAGTTCCGCCCCTTAATGCTATTCCTGCGCCATATGTAGCTGAGTCGCTCGAAGTTACCGTATTTCCTGAAATGGTAGTGTTGTTAATAATCGCGCTTCCGCTATTGATGTTAATTCCGCCCCCTGTTGCCGAAATATCCGTAGACGATGCAGTTATACTATTGTTAATCACAAAACAATTATTTAGCGTTAACAATGGCATGCCGGTTGTGACATAAATACCGGCGCCATTTAGATATTCTTGATTTTCTCTGATTACGACATTATTAAGAGTAACGTTTGCGCCTGTCCCTTCAATGCGCAAGCCAGAACCGCCATAGTCTATAACGTGGTATCTGCCATAGCGCAAGGTGACACCGTTAATAACGACAACTGCACTATTAGGCGCGGAAGAAGCATTGATGTGAAGCACACGTTCGTTCGTAGAGCCGGCGCTTGTCGCAGCTTGAATAAATGTGCTACCTGAGCCAGCGCCGTTAATTGTAATACTTGAAGTAATATCAAGGTCGCCGGCGGCGTTGGCATTTTCGTTTGAAGGAAGAAATGGCGAAACGCCTAGTGTCCTCGTATAAATTCCAGCAGGAAGATCGATAATGTCATCACCGGCTAGTGCATTTGACTCACTGATCGCTGCCCTCAGCGAACACATTCCATTTGAATCAATGCAAACACTGTCGCCCGGCGAAACGTCCTGTGTGTCATTGGTCGTATTGACCATGAAAGGCACGGCGAATACCGCGCCGCAGGCGGCAAACGCAATGCAGCCGAGTAGGGCAAGCCGCATCGAAAAATAGAGGAATTTTTTCATTGTAATTGGTTCTTGAGAGACGTGCGCCGATAAGAGTATTTGAATTTCACTCCGGCGTCAATAAAAGTAGAATACAAAGCGATGAAAAAAGAAGGATTAAAGCCAATCCGCAGTGGCGTCAAGCCAGAGCGCGAGTCCGCGCCATTCGCCGAATTGTTCGTAATGACGATAAATTTGTTCGTCCTCGCATTTTTCGGTGTTGTTGTGCAGCTTGGCGAAACGCATACGCAAATAAGAATCGAGCGCCAAACCGTCGTATCTGCCGAGCAATTTCAAAAGATTTTCCGCCGCATAATCGCCGCAGCCTTTGACGCTCTTTATTTGCTTTTTCAAATCTTTGGTCGGCAAATCCGACGCAAGCCAGTTTTCGACATCAATTTCTCCGCTTAAAATTTTATTCGCCAGTTCGGGAAAATACGGCGCGCGATAACCGGCGCGAATTTCTTCGCGGTAAAATTCAACGGGCATTGCCGCCATTTTTTCGGGCGTCGGAAAACTTTTTCTGCCGTCGGCTGTTTCGTCGCCAAGTTTTTCGACTAAATTAATCACCATTTTTTTCGTCAACGCCCAAGAACAATTCGTCGTGCAAATTGTCTTGACCAAATCTTCAAAAACAGTAGGCGAGCGCAACAGCCTGCCCGAAGCGGTTTCCGAAATCCAGCGAAAATGTTTGTTTTTATCGGTTAGCCGGTAAAACTGCGAGTAATCTTCATCGAGCCGCAAGCAATGTCGAAAATCTTCGATAACTTTTCCGGCGGTTTTTTCGTCAACCTCGCCAAAGATTTCAACTTCCAAACCATCGTCCGTTTCCCGAATCGAAGCCGTGACCGGCGAGGCGTTTTCAACGTCAAAAACTCTCGTCAAAATCCAGTTTTCTTTGTCCAATTCAAACGGCGGCAAATCGTACCAGCCGTGACTGTAAACCGTTCGGCGAAAGTTGAAATCAGACGGAGCGGCGATTTTAAAAGTAGAAGTAATTATTTTGTTCATTACACGATAGAATTACGGCTTTCTTGACCTTGTAAAAGCGGGCGTGATACGTTGTTCGCTTGATTAGACTTTAATTTATTTTACCGATTCGGAGCAAAACTTTTGAGCGAAACAGAGCTTCAAAAAACGCCTTTAAATGATGCGCATCGTCGGCTTGGCGGCAAAATGATTGATTTCGGCGGTTGGGATATGCCCGTTCAATATTCCGCCGGAGTGATCGAAGAACATCTGCGAACCAGAACCGCTTGCGGGCTTTTCGACGTTTCGCATATGGGCGAGATTCACGTTGACGGCAAGGACGCGATTTCGTTTGTCAACCATTTGACGACAAACGACGTGACCAAATTAGTTGACGGGCAGGCGCATTATTCGGCTTTGACAAATCCCGAAGGCGGCGTGATTGACGATTTACTGGTTTATCGTTTCGGCGAAGAAAAGCTCTTTCTCGTCGTCAACGCTTCGACTCAGGACAACGATTGGGATTGGATTTCTTCCCAAAAGTCCGGTTTTGACGTTGATTTGCGTCACGCTTCGGTTGAATATTGCCAGATTGCGATTCAAGGTCCGCGCGCCGTCGAGATTCTTTCAACGCTCACAGATACTGATTTAAATTCAATCAAGTATTATCATTTTACAAACGGCGATGTTGACGGTGTGCCTTCGATAATTTCCCGAACGGGATACACGGGCGAAGACGGTTTTGAAGTTTACGCCGACGCCGCCAAAGCCGAGCAGCTTTGGAACAAAATGCTCAACGCGGGCAATTACGGTGCGGAAAACGGAATTTTGCCCGCCGGACTCGCCGCGCGCAACACTTTGAGATTGGAAGCCGCGATGTCGCTTTATGGTCACGAGCTGGCGGAAGACATCACACCGCTTGAAGCCGGGCTTGGCTGGATTTGTAAATTAAACAAAGGGGAATTTATCGGGCGCGAGGCGCTGCAAAAACAAAAAGAAGCGGGTTTAAAGCGCAAGCTCGTCGGTTTTGAAATGACGGACAAAGGCATCGGTCGCGACGGTTTCGATGTTTTGATAAACGGCGAAAAAGTCGGACAAGTGACCAGCGGTTCGCCTGCTCCGTTTTTAAAGAAAAATATAGGTATGGCGTTTATTCCGACCGAATTTGCCAATGCCGGGCAGGAAATCGAAATTGACGTGCGCGGGCGTCGTTTAAAGGCGCAAATCGTTCCGACGCCGTTTTATAAACGCGAAAAAAAGTAGCAAACTTATGAATCCTCCCGATTTTATCTGTATGAAATGCGGCGGCGCGATGGAAATCGGGGCGATTGTAGATCAAACTTATGGCGGCAAAATGCAGTCGCGCTGGGTTGAAGGCGAACCAAAAGAATCTTTTTGGGCTGGCGGTTTACAGACCGACGGAAAAGAGAAATATAAAGTTAATACATACCGCTGCCAGGATTGCGGCTATTTAGAATCGTACGCGGTTGAAGTTGATACACGCAAAAAATCTATTTTTGAATAAAACTATTTTTGAATAACTATGGCAAACGTTCCCGAAAATCTGCGTTATACGAAAGACCACGAATGGGTTTTGGTTGAAGGCGACACGGCGACAATCGGAATCACCGATTACGCGCAGGAATCGCTCGGCGATATTGTTTATGTTGATTTGCCGAGCGTCGGCGCGGCTTTTACGGCGCACGAATCAATCGGCTCGGTCGAATCGGTAAAAGCCGTTTCCGACATTTTTACGCCCGTTTCCGGCGAAGTGCTGGAAATTAACGAGGCTTTAAACGACGCGCCTGAATCGGTCAACACGGACGCTTACGGCGAATCCTGGATGGTCAAGTTTCGGTTGACAAATCCGTCGGAACTTGACGAGCTGATGGACGCCGCCGCTTATCAAGAATACTTAGAAGCAAACAGCTAAAAACGTTCGTTGCTCGTTGTTCGTTGTTCTCTGCAAAAGCAATTTACGACGAACAACGAACGACGAACAACGAACAAATGCGTTACATACCAAATTCGGCGGAAGAGCGCGCCGAAATGCTCGAAATTGTCGGGCTTGATTCGGCGAGCGATTTATTTCGCTCGATACCGCAAGATTTACAGCTTAATCGCCGGTTAAACATCACCGATCCGCTTTCCGAACCGGAATTAATCGCCGGACTCGAAGCTATGGCTGAGGAAAACCGGGGAGCGAAACGCCCAAGCTTTTTAGGCGCGGGCGCATATTCGCATTATTCGCCGACTATTGTTGATTACGTCATTCAGCGTTCGGAATTTTTTACCTCCTACACGCCTTATCAGCCGGAAATCACGCAAGGAACGCTGCAATATATTTTTGAGTTTCAGACTCTGGTCTGCCAGCTCACCGGAATGGAAGTCGCCAACGCTTCGATGTATGACGGCTCGACTTCGCTGGCGGAAGCGTTTTTGATGGCGCAGCGCGTCACGCGCCGCAACAAAGTCATTGTCCCTTCGACCGTTCACCCGGAATACCGCGAAGTCGCCAAAACCTATCTTCAACACGGCGACGCGCAAGTTGTGACAATCGGGTTTGACGCGGAAACGGGGAGAATCAATCTCGAAGATTTAAACGCTCAGCTCGACGACCAAACCGCCGCCGTCGCCGTGCAATCGCCCAACTTTTTCGGCTGCGTCGAAGATTTGCAGGCGCTCGCGGAAGCGGCTCACGCGGTCGGTGCGCTGCTGATTGTCGCTGTGACCGAAGCGATTTCGTTCGGTTTATTGAAAACTCCGGGTGAATGCGGCGCTGATATTGTCGTCGCCGAAGGTCAATCGTTCGGCATTCCGCTTTCGTGCGGCGGTCCTTACGTCGGATTGTTTGCGACGCGCGAAAAATTCGTTCGCCAAATGCCGGGCAGACTCGCGGGCGTCGCCTACGACAAAAACGGAAAACGAGGTTTCGTGCTGACGCTCTCGACGCGCGAGCAGCATATCCGCCGCGAAAAAGCGACCTCAAATATCTGTACAAATCAAGGGTTGATTGCGCTTGCCGCCACCGTTTATATGGAAACGATGGGACGCAAAGGCTTGCAGGAAGTCGCCGTGCAAAACGCGCAAAAAGCGGCTTATGCTGCAAAAAGAATCACCGAAATCGAAGGCTTTTCGCTCGCTTTTACCGCGCCGCGCTTTAACGAGTTTGTCGTCCGCGCTTCGCGCAGCGCCTCTGAATTATTGGAAAATCTGTGCAGCGAAAAAGGAATCGTCGGCGGACTTGCTCTATCGCGCTATTACCCGGAAAATCCGAACGATTTTCTCGTTTGCGTGACCGAAACAAGCTCGCGCAAACAAATTGACAATTTAGTTGAAGGCTTAAAAGGCGTTTCAGCGTAATTAAAATAGGAAGTTCTTTGCCGAAAGGAGCAAATTATGTTTGTCGAAGAAGCTCGCACTCGTGATTTCGACCGGCGGAAATTCTTGTCCGCTGTTGGCAAAGGACTCGGCGCAATGGCTGTTTCTTCGTCAGTCGTTGCTTCGTTATTTAAAAATCTGCAAGCCGCGACAAAGGGAGTGGCGCATTTAACACCGGAACAAGCCGCGACGGACGAAGATTTCTGGGCGCAGATTCAGCAATCCTTTTCGGTCACGCGGGGAATTATCAATTTAAATAACGGCGGCGTTTCTCCAAGTCCGCGAATTGTCACCGAAGCGCTGGTGCGTTACATCTGGCAACAGGAAGACGCGACGGCTTATACGATGTGGCAGATTTTAGAGCCGCAATCGGAAACGATTCGCACCGGATTGGCGGAAATTTTCGGCTGCGACCGCGAGGAAATAGCCATTACGCGAAACGCTTCGGAATCGCTCGAAATTTTGTTGATGGGTTTAGACCTTAAATCCGGCGACGAAATTTTGACGACGACGCAGGATTACCCGCGAATGCTCACGACTTTGCGGCAGCGCGAACTGCGCGAAGGTTTAAAGCTCAAGCTGATTCAAATTCCGCTTGCACCGAAAGACATTAACGAAATCGCCGCTGCGTTTGAACGCGCCGTAACGCCGAAAACCAAGCTGATCTTAATCGCGCACCAGATAAATTTGACCGGACAAATCAATCCGGTCAAAACCGTCTGCGAAATGGCGCGCTCGCGCGGGATTGAGACAATAATTGACGGCGCGCATTCGTTCGCGCAGTTTGACTTTAAACAAGCCGATTTAGGCTGTGATTATTTCGGAACTTCACTGCACAAATGGCTTTACGCGCCAAAAGGCAGCGGAATGCTTTATGTCAGAAAAGAGAAGATTCCAAAAGTCTGGGCGCTGATGGCGGCGGAAAATAAGAACGTCGCTGATATTCGCAAGTTTGAAGAAATCGGGACGCATTCCGCCGCGCCGCGTCTGGCAATCGGCGAAGCGATTTTGTTTCACAATGCTATCGGTGACAAACGCAAAGAAGCGCGTCTGCGCTATCTTTCGCGTTATTGGATGAACCGTTTGAAAAACGTACCCGGCGTTCGATTCAACACTTCTTTTGACGACAAACAATCGTGCGCCATTGCGAATTTCCAAATCGGCAATTTAGAACCCGGAGCAATCGGCGGTTATTTAATGGCGAATCATAAAATCTTTACGACGCCGATTGTTCACGAAGAATTTAAAGGCATTCGCATCACGCCAAACGTTTATACAACGCTCTGGGAGCTTGACCGCTTTACCCAGGTTGTTGAACAAATTGCGCGAAAAGGATTGCCGAAATCAGCATAAAACATAGTTTTTATACTTATGAGCATTACAAAAGTTACACAACATCCATCGCAAAACGAGCCTTTGATTTTCGAGCGCTCGCAAACCGGGCGCGTCGGCTACGCTTTGCCGAAGCTCGACGTTGAGGAAACAAATCTCGATGAAATTATGCCCGCCGAGCTGCGCCGGACAGACGATTTGGAAGGACTGCCGGAAGTTTCCGAAGTTGACGTTGTAAGGCACTTTACCCGAATGTCAACGTGGAATTATTCGATTGATCTCGGGATGTATCCGCTCGGCTCCTGCACGATGAAATACAATTCGCGCTTGAACGAAAAGGTCGCCAGAATTCCCGGTTTTGCGAATCTGCATCCGCTCGCGCCCGAATCCGAATCGCGGGGAGCTTTGCGTCTGATGTATGAGTTGCAGGAAATGCTCGCGGAAATTACGGGCTTGCCGGGAATCAGTTTGCAGCCCGCCGCCGGAGCGCAGGGCGAGATGACCGGCGTTCTTTTGATGAGGGCGTTTTTGGACGAGCGCGACGGTGAAGAATCGAAAAACCGCCGCGTGATGCTGATACCGGATTCGGCGCATGGAACAAACCCGGCGTCAGCCGCGATTGCTGGTTTTACGGTCAAAACCGTGAAATCCACCAAAGAAGGATTGACCGATTTGGAGCATTTGAAACAGCTTTGCGCCGAAGGCGGAATTGCCGGATTGATGCTGACAAATCCGAATACGGTGGGGCTTTTTGAAGTCAACATCAAAGAAATCTGCAATATTATTCACGAAGCGGGCGGTCTGGTTTATATGGACGGCGCGAATATGAACGCGCTCGTCGGTGTTGCTCGTCCCGGCGATATGGGCGTTGACGTGATTCATTTGAATCTTCATAAAACCTTTTCCACTCCGCACGGCGGCGGCGGTCCCGGTTCCGGTCCGTGTTGCTGCACGGCTGAACTCGAAAAGTATTTGCCTGTTCCGCGCGTCGTCAAAGACGGCGAGACTTACAAATTAGATTTCAACTTCCCGCAGACAATCGGGCGCGTCAAAGCGTTTTTCGGCAATTTCGGAATGTTTGTTCGCGCCTACGCTTATATTCAAACGCACGGCGCTTCAGGTTTGCGCGAAGCGACTGAAGCGGCGGTTTTGAACGCGCGTTATCTCGGACATTTTTTGCAGGAAGATTACGAAAAGCCTTTTCCCGGCGATTCGATGCACGAAGTCATCTTTTCGCACAAACGACAATCGCGCAAAGGAGTTCACACGCTCGATATAGCCAAACGCCTGATTGATTACGGATTTCACCCGATGACCGTTTATTTTCCGCTGATTGTCGAAGGCGCGATGCTGATCGAGCCGACCGAATCGGTGGGCAGGCAGGACTTGGACGCTTTTATTGACGCCATGAAATCAATTAACGAGGAAACCGAAAACAATCCCGAATTAGTCATCGGCGCGCCGCATTCAACACGCATTGGCAGGTTGGATGAAGCGGCAGCCGCGCGCAAACCTGTTTTGCGTTGGAAATCCGAACAGGAAACTATGACGAAATCGGCTTAAAACAAGTTTCTAATAAAACAAAAAAGCAAGCATTTAATTAATAAATGCTTGCTTTTTCTTTTGCGGACATGTTTTGAGCCATCGGTGTTGGCACGTCTTTTGCAGATTTATGTCACATCCTTTCAGTTGTATGAAAAACGTGCTTTTGAGTATTAAAAACGGAAAACATACATCTGGCAGGATGTATGCTTTCCAGCAAAAAAGTTAGGAGAAAGAGGAAATTATGAACGAAACAACAAACAGATCGAGATCGGTTCACGGACTTTTTAACGACAGAGACAGCGCGGAGCGCGCTTACAGATCTCTCAGCGACCGCGGTTACACAACGGACGACGTTAGCGTTTTAATGTCGGACGAAACACGCAATCGCCATTTCGGCGAAGGCACGCCGGATACGGAGCTTGGCAGTAAAGCTCTCGAAGGCGCGGGCGCAGGATCGGCAATCGGCGGCACAATCGGCGCAGTTCTCGGCGGTATCGCCGCCATCGGCACAAACGTTGTGCTTCCTGGTTTAGGCTTGATCGTCGCCGGACCTTTGGCAGCGGCTCTTGCGGGCGCGGGCGCGGGCGGTTTGACTGGCGGATTAATCGGCGCTCTGGTCGGTTCGGGCATTCCCGAAGAACACGCCAAAGATTACGAAGAAGGAATCAAGAGCGGCGGAATTTATATGGGCGTCAATGCTCGTAACGATGATGATGCCGCTTATTTCGACAATGAATGGCGCACCAGCGGCGGACATAAAGTCCACGGCGTCGGAACCACTGGCGGCGCATTAGGCGGCGCGGCGACAGGCGCGGCAATCGGTTCGGTCGTTCCGGGCGTAGGCACGGCGGTCGGCGGAGTTGTAGGTGGAGTCGCCGGAGCGGCAGCCGGACACGGCGCAGCCGAAGTTGCCAATCCTTCGGACGAAGACAACAATCCGAATACCAGAATCTAAAATCGGTTATTTGGCGACACTAAAAAGGGAGGCTTCTTCGGGAGCTTCCCTTTTTTATTAATTGAAGCGCTCTCTAAAATTTATCGAAATAAAATTGATAAAACATTTGTCTCAAAATAAAATTGCGCTACAAAATTTTCAATTGAAACTAGTTCTTTCTTCACTCTGATGTTAAAATAAATTGCAGCGATGAATCATTTAGCAATCAAACGCAAGCACGTTTTAGGCGACCTTTACAATAGTTGCGAAGTTTCGGAAAGCATTCCGGTTTTTATTGAAGACCAAATGGACGAACCCGTCGGTTATGCCGACAGCAGTCTCGGTGTATATGTTGACGCATTTTTGTTTCACTTACCCGAAGACGTTTGTAAGAAGCTCTCGACGGGGCATTATAAATTTGGTCTCGACTATGATTTATCAGGCAATAAAAATAAAGTTAAGCTGAATCATATTCTGCTCGTCTCCAATAAACCCGCAGCAGTCAGCCGCCGCATCATTGAATCTTCGACGCCCAAAGAATAAATTTTTACACGCCGCTCGTTTTTCCAAAACCGTTTAAATTTGCCTCCATAAAACGCACTAATTGTTGGTGCCGAGTTAGCGCGCGGAAACAATAAAAAAATCTCACAAGCAAAATTCAGTCTCAAAACCGTCAGACGGGGTGGAATTAATTTAGATTATGAAACCTTTAATTTGTCCGCAATGCGGCGGAAAAATCACGAATTATTCACTGTGGGAGAGCTTTGCAAACTGCGGATATTGCGGGACGAGATTTCTCATCGAACGGGAAAAAAGCAAACCCGAGCCTCAGACAGAGCGGGTTTATGAACAGCCTCAAACATCCGGCGCAAATCCGAATATTTTCATCGGCATCGTGGTCGCAGTGTTTTTGGGATTTGGCGGACTCGTTTTGCTCGGACTTTTGATGAGCGGTAAAAATGAGCCGAAAACGACATATCCGGTTTATCAAACGCCTTATCCCACGCCCAAGCCGAGCATTTCTCCGACTCCGACGCCGAATCCGAATTTGCTTGAATTCGGCGCAAAAGGAACCGGAAACGGTATGTTTAAAGACGCAGATTCAATCGCGGTTGATTCAAAGGGCAGAATTTACGTTTCGGACGGCACGTTGCGCGTACAGCAGTTTGACGACAAAGGACAATTTTTAAAGCTCTGGCAGATTCAATCAGAAACCCAATTTTACAAACGCGCCCGCTCGATTCAAAAAATCGCGGTTGATGCTCAAGACCGGCTTCACGTTCTTGTCGGCGGAGTGATTTTTGTCTATGAAGAATCTTCGAGCGAGCCGAAAAAAGCCATTTATTTTTCGCCCGACGCGATTCTCGATTTCGCTTTTCGCAGCGACGGCGGGAAATTGTTTGTGGTTACGGACGACAATATCGAAACTCTGTATCATGTTAACGACAAAGGCAAAACCGTAAGAAAGGTTGTCGGTTTTCACACCGAAACTGCCGACGCCGCGCTTGATCCGCCGACAACTGCTCTGGCGGCGATTCGTCTTGCGGTTGACGGCGCGGGAAACATTTATTCGATTTACGCTTTCGGCGATTTGGGCAGTTATGAACTCTCTTACAACCGTGAAGAACTTCAGATTTTTCGTTTTACGCCCGAAGGCAAATACGTCAACAAATTTCTCGAAACAATGAATTCCTGCGGCATTGAGGTTGATAATCAAAGCCGCATTTTCATCTCGGATCGGAATTCAATTAATGTTTATACCAATAACGGACAGCATTTTTCGAGCATTTACCCTTTAAAAGGCGTTGACGCTTTCGCGCTCGATAAACAAAACAACGTTTATATTTTGCACGACGACACGGTTATCAAACGCCTGGCGTCGCAGCCTGTTTATGAATAAAGCAACAGTTAAAAAGGCGTTTTGTTTGCTGTTTGTCGCCGGTTTGTTATTTGTCAAAACCGATGTTTTTGCTCAAAATGCGAAACTTTTTCTCGGCATCAAACTGCGCGCCGAAGTTCAGGCTTTAGCCGACGAAATCGAAAACAAAACGAAAAGAAAGATTTCCGCGCATTTTGTCGAATACGCCGGAGAAGAACAATTTATGCTCGGTTCGAGCTTTATTCATTCGGACGGCGTCCCTTATCTCGCGGTCAGCATTGATCTCAAAGACCAGCCGAAAAAAGCGGAAGCCGTCATCGCGCACGAGCTTTTGCATTTACGCTTGCGGGCAAACGGCTATCCGGTTTTTCTGTTTGACCCGAAAGTTAAAACCAAACGCGGTCGGGCGCAGGATGTCGAGCAGTCAAACGTCAACGATTTGACCAGCTTAATCGAACACCGCGCTTTTAAATCGGAGATGGAACGATTCGGCTTAAACGAAGCGTTAAATCTGGCAGGTGAAACCGAACGCGGCGCTCTCGCACGACGCGGCGAAGCTGATGCTCAAGCCGACGCTATTAATTTCGCGCGAGCGCTTTTGGAATACCAAAACGCCGCGGACATCGAAGCTCTACGCAAAATTTACCGCGACAACAAATGGCAGCAGTCTCTAAAAATCGGACAGGAAATCGCGGACATCATCAAACGCGTGCCGCTCGATTCGCCCGCCGCAACCGCTTTAACCTTTCGAGTCTGCGCCGCTAAACTTTACCCGGCGCCGCGCCCGATAAAACTCACGCCCGATAAAACCGTCACAGCTTATCGGCAAATGTTGATTGGATTTTGAGTTTTATTTCTTAATTGGCAAACCTGCGAGACAGACAAAATCGTGAGAATGAATTCATTCTCACGATTTTGTCTATTGTTTTGAATTACTGACAAACTCTGCTTGATTTTTTATTGCTTATCTGGCGTAATTCAACCGCTATATTACATTCCCCGAAAATTAAGGAAAATGATATGTCTCAATCCCATGGCTTTTCCGTAAAACAGCCCGTTTCTATTTGGAATAAAGCAATCGAAGTAAATTTTAAAGACCTTTTCAAGTCAGTAGCCAAAACTATTGTTAGCGCCAAACTTGGAAAGACTGATACGGCAATTAACAGCTTGGTTGACGGTGTTGCCGCTTTTAAGTTTAAAGAAGATGCCGGACAAATGGCATGGCTCTTAATCTATCGCTCGATAGCGAGAGCCTTGTTTATGTTGGTTGAAGAGAACGCGGCATTGTTTCGTGAAGTGACCAGAGGCTTTGCAAGTTTGGCTGATGAGATTGATTTCGACGACTCACAATTAAAAGAAATAGAAGAACAGATAAATTGGTCTATTGATGCCAGCGAATTAAAGATTGACCGTGATTTCTTTCAGCGCCCGAAAGAATTGCCGATAATTCCTGAATTAAAAACTCTTTTTAGCAGTTGGTTTGAGAATTTCGGTTTGGAAAAGACAAAAGCTGTTTCACTCGGCGAACGCTTTCCTTCTTATTTTGTTTTTGCTCTCAATGAAGAATGGCGTTTGGAACGTAAGAAGTATGAGCTGATTGAAAAGGAAGTTGACACGCCGTTTACCAAAGCGACGCAAATTGAAGAATCGTGGTTTAGATACCACGCATTTTTGCAAAAGCGGATTGACGAGCCGATGTTTCAAGAGGCTTTCGGTTTGCGTCAAGTCTATGTTCCCTTGTGCGCTTATTACGAGCGCGAACCGGAAAAGATAAGCGATAAACAAACAAGGGAACATAGTTTGTGGCGAGAAAGAGAAGTTGAAAAAGTTGTTGTCGAACTCGATGACGCGCTTGATGATTGGCTTACCGATGAAGACCGTTTGGAAGGAATCCGAATGTTGAGCGGCGGACCCGGTTTTGGAAAATCATCGGTCGCCAAAATGTTTGCCGACCGACAGGTTGATAAAACAGACCGCCGCATTTTATTTATTCCGCTTCATTTGGTTTCAAAACTTTCTGACAATTTAGCCGATATTTTAGGAGCATTCGCCAAAGAAGAAGGCTTTAGACACAATCCGCTCGACGCTGAAAACGGCGACCAACGTTTGTTGATTATTTTCGACGGTTTGGACGAGCTTTCTTCGCAGGGAAAAATCGGAGCGGAAGTCGCTCAACAATTTATGCGCGTGGTCGAGCAAGCGGTCAGCACGGCAAACACTCGCAAATCAAAGCTAAAAGTTTTGATTTGCGGGCGCGATCTCGCAATTCAATCAAGAGGAAGCCAATTGCTGACTTCAACTAAAACTCTGCATCTGCTTCCTTACTATTTGGATAAAGGAAAAGACGAGTTTATTGACGAAAAGAAACTATTAGATGATGATCGGAGAAACCAATGGTGGCGTCAATACGGTAAATTAACAGGCGAAAACTATGAACAGCTTCCGAAAGAACTTGACCGCGATAATTTAAGCGAAGTGACAGGTTTGCCTTTGCTCAATTATCTAGTGGCTTTGAGCTATCGAGGCGGCAGGATTAAGTTTGATAACCAGACAAATATAAATTTGATTTATGAGGATTTACTGCAATCTGTTTTCAAACGGCGGGGCGTTTGGGCGGCTGAGCAACACCCAACATTGCGAGGTGTAAAACAAGCTGATTTCTTTAGAATTCTTGAAGAAGTCGCTTTGACAACCTGGCATAATGGCGGGCGCAAAGTCACGTTGAGAGAAATCGAAGAACAATGCTGCAATAGCGGACTCGGTTTTTTACTAGATGAATTTAGGAAAAATGCGGAACAAGGTGTGGCTGATTTGCTGGTGGCATTTTATTTCAAGAAATCGGGTTTTCGTGATGTCGAAGGAAATGAAACCTTTGAATTTACTCATAAAAGTTTTGGGGAATATCTGACCGCTCGGCGCATCGTGCGGGCGGCTGAGAAAATAGTTAAGGAAAGAAAAGACAGGCAAATTGATTATAACGATGGCTGGGATGACGTTACAGCTTTAGTGGAATGGATCAAGATTTGTGGAAAGTCAGCAATAGATCGTTATCTTCTTGAATTCATTAGACGTGAAGTTGCTTTAAAAGATTCTGAGATTTTAAAGGAATGGCAGCAGAATTTTTGCGATTTAATCGTTTTTCTTCTGAGAAATGGAACACCTATGGAAAAACTTGCGCCTCGGTTGAGTACTTTTAGAGAAGATTTTGAACAGTCCAGAAACTCTGAAGAGGCATTATTAGCCTTTGCAAATGCCTGCGCTATTTCCAATGAACAGTTGTTAAATATTTCTTTTCCAGATAAATATTCATTGGGAATTTGGCTTACTAAGTTATTTCATCCGGCAAATGTTTATAAAGTTATTACACCTTTTCTTTTATCCTATTTAAATGCAAAAGCGACGATGCTTACGTGCCAAGTGCTTTTGGAGGTAAATCTTGAACACGCAAATCTTGAACACGCAAATCTTGAAGTAGCAATTCTTGAAGGAGCAAATCTTGAAGGGGCGTATCTTCAAGAAGCATATCTTCAAGGCGCATCCCTTAGAGGCGCATCCCTTAGAAACGCAAATCTTAAAGGCGCAGCACTTCACGAAACTGAACTCAAATTCGCGAATCTTGAAGGAGCAAATCTTGAAGGAGCAAATCTTGAAGAAGCAAATCTTGTTAATGCGATCTGGATTGATGGTAATAGAATAAAAGGCGGAGAATATCCAAATTTAGAGTTTTACGAAGAGGATGAGAGCAGCTAAATCAATTTAAAGTCAAATATTCAATTATATTTGTCGGAGAAACAAACACCTGCGATGCGCGTCCGGTTCGTATCAATACCTCCATAATACAAAAAAGAGGTTGCTCTGATAGTTTGATTTCGCTGCTGAATGATTAAGATAAAATTTCTCTTGCTAAATCCGTCTTACTTGAGTTACATTTCCGCTGCAAATAACTGATTCGCAGGTGGGAGTGCTGAATCACAGTTGAAAATCATTCGTTCAAAACTGAAAATCATTCATTCACACCTGAAAATCACACAATAACAGACTTCAAACGGTGCTTCGCAGGCTGAAAATGCCTTTTGCAGATGTAAAAGAGGGCATTGCAGGCGAATAATCGGGTCTCGCAGCGAGTAAATCGTTTGTGCGAGGCGAACAACGCGGTCTCGCAGACAAATAATGCTGTCTCGCAGACCGAAAACGTGGTCTCGCAGCAAAATAATCGGGTCTCGCAGCAGAATAACCGGAGCATCGCAGATGAATAACGGGGTCTCGCAGGTGAATAATGAGGTCTCGCAGGTGAAAAACGGGGCATCGCAGGCAAATAATGCCCTCTCGCAGACAAAAAACACGGCATAACAGGAGATTTTTGACAATGAACGATGCACAAAGACGCAAATTTGAAAAGTACGCGCGCGAAATCGTATTTATGGATGAGAGCGAAGCTGATTTTCCAGCCAATTCGCCCGGCAAAATAACGGTTGAGTTGTTTAAATCAACAGTCAATCAAATCGAAAGTCTCGACTCGACGCAGCTTTCCGGTACGAGCAGCGCCGAGATGAGCGGGGAAAATAAAGACGATGCGATTGACAGGCTGCTCGTTTTGCTGCGCAACATCAACCGCGCCGCCAACGCAATGGAAGACGATATTCCGAACATTGACGAGGTGTTTCGGATGCCGCGCAACCGCGCCGATCTCGGCATTCTCAATGCGGCGCGGCAGTTTAAGACGGACGCCGCGCCGCACAGCGATACTTTTATCGAATACGGTCTGCCGTCAACGTTTATCGCCGATCTCGACGCGCTCATTACGCACGCCGAAAACCAGCTTGCCGCCCGCGACGCCGCAATCGAACAGAAGGGCGGCGCGACCGGCGGTTTAATTGAAACTTTTAAAACCGCCGCCAAGCATTCGCGCAAGCTCGATTCAATCGTCAGAAACAAGTACGCCCAAAACGCGCAAAAACTCGCCGCCTGGACAATTGCTTCACATCTGGAACGAGCGCCCCAAACTCCAACGCCGCCTCCGCCGCAGCCTTAACAACAGCGACAATTTGATTTCGGCTGAGAAAAAAGTACGGGCGAGTATCAAACTCGCCCGTACTTTTTTCTTTGATTCGGAGTTGTTTATTTTGCTAATCCGACCTGGCTCAAAATATAAGCGTAGCGGAAAGCGGTTTCTTTGAGCGCGTCGTATCTGCCCGAAGCGCCGCCGTGTCCCGCGCCCATATTGGTTTTGAGCAAAATCTGCGAGTCGTTGGTTTTCATCTCGCGGATTTTTGCGGCGAATTTCGCGCCTTCCCAATACGGCACTTGCGAGTCGTTGAGCGAAACTTCGATCAACATATTCGGGTAGTTTTGCCGTTTGATGTTGTCGTAAGGCGAATATTTAATCATATAATCGAACGCTTCTTTTTCGTTCGGATTGCCCCATTCGATATATTCGCTCGTCGTCAAAGGCAGGGAAGCGTCGAGCATCGTATTCATCACGTCAACGAACGGAACCTGCGCGATTGACGCTTTGAACAAATCGGGACGCATATTGACGACCGCGCCCATCAACAAACCGCCAGCCGAACCGCCTTGAATCACCAAACGGTCAGACGAAGTGTATTTGTTTTTGACGAGATGATCGGCAACGTCAATAAAATCGGTAAAAGTGTTCATTTTCTTGAACATTCTGCCCTGTTCGCGCCATTCTTCGCCAAGCTCGCCGCCGCCGCGAATCGAAGCCAGCGCGTAAATCATTCCGCGGTCGAGCAAGCTCAACCTTTGCGAAGAGAAAGTCGGGGCAAACGAAGCGCCGTAAGAACCGTAAGAGTAAAGCAGCATCGGAGCCGAGCCGTCCAGCTTCGTTCCTTTTTTGTAAACGATTGCGACCGGAACTTTCACGCCGTCGCGCGCGGTCGCCCAGACTCTCTCGGAAACATACTGGTTTTTATCGTAACCGCCGAGAACGTCGAGTTGTTTTAATAGCTTGCGTTCTTTTGAATTCATATCGTATTCAAAAGTCGAAGGCGCGGTGACGAAAGAGTTGTAGCCGAATTGAATTTTGCTTAGATTGTACTCGCGGTTTGCGCCCAGACCCATCGAATAAACAGGTTCCGGTGTTTCGATGCGGTGAAATTTGCCGGTCTTTTTGTCGAGAATCCGCAAATATTCCAAACCGTTTTCGCGTTCGGAAATGACGCCGTGACCTGAGAAAAACGTGATGTCGTCAATTTTAACTTTCGGGTTGTGCGCGATAAATTCTTTCCAGTTTTTCTCGGACGGATCGTTCATCGGAGCCGTCACAACGCGGAAGTTTTTTGCGCCTTTATTCGTCGTGATGTAAAACTTGCCTTCGTCGTAATCAACGCTGTATTCGTGGTCTTTTTGGCGCGGCAAAATGACTTTCGGCTCGGCGGTCGGATTGTCCGCCGGAATGTAACGCGCTTCGCTCATCGTTTTGGCGAACGCCGATAAGATAATCATCTTTTTATCGCGCGAACGACCGACGCCGATGTCGAAAAGCTCGTCTTTTTCTTCGTAAACAAGCTGATTGTCGTTTGAGCCGACTGTGTGACGCCAGAATTTATCCGAGCGTTTTGTCACCTGATCTTCGGTGACGAAAAGCAGAGTTTTGTTGTCGTTCGCCCAGACGACGGACGTGACGCGCTCGATTTTGTCGGGCAAAATTTGTCCGGTGCGTAAATCTTTGACTTGCAGCGTGTATTGGCGATAACCCGTATTGTCTGAAGAAAAGGCGAGCAAATTGCCGTCATCGCTGATTGAATACGCGCCGATTGAATAATATTTCAAGCCTTTTGCCAGCTCGTTCTGGTCGAGCGTGATTTCTTCTTTGGCATTATCGCCGGCGCGCTTGCGGGCAAAAATCGGATATTGTTTGCCTTCTTCAGATCGGGTGTAATAAACGTAATCGCCGTAACGATACGGAACGCCTTGGTCGGTTTGCTTGATGCGCGCGAGCATTTCGTCGTAAAGCGATTTCGTCAATGCTTCGTAAGGCTTCATTACCGATTCGGTATAAGCGTTTTCGGCGAGCAGATACTCTTCGACTTCCTGCCGGACTTTGCCGGTTTTCGGGTCTTTGTCGCTTCGCATCCACGAATAATTATCTTCGAGCTTCGTGCCGTGAATTTCTGTGACTTTTACTTTCTTTGCCGGAACCGGCGGTTTTAACTCATTCATCGTTTGTTGTGCGTTGATAGAAACAAGCGGAATCGCGCCGAACAGCAGCGCAGCCGCTAAAAAAGATTTGATTTTCATTATTTTACACTCCGTATCAGAAAACTGGTGACGAACATTTACATTTTTACGGAGAAATTTGCAATCAGGTTTCTCAAGATAGTCGAAAAACAACTGTTTTCATTTATCCCGTAAGAGCTTAAGTGCTGACTAATCTAAGTTCTTGATATTTTATCGCTTAACATCTCTTCGAAATCGTTTTTCAAATTACGACGCAAAATATTAGCAGCATAAAAGAAATTTGATTTATTAGAGCAATAATCTGACTGATTTTCAAATTTTGACATCGAAAAGTAGGGCTGTTAGTATTTCTATACATTAGCAATTATTGGAAATTTGTTGGGCATATTGTCCCGGCATTTTAAACGGCGCTGATCCGCCGGTTATATTCGGCATGAGATTTAGATATTTGAGATTTAGAAGCGCTTCTCCCCATAAAGCAAATCAAATTTATGATTTTAGAAACCTCATTTGCGGAAAAAACGGGTGAACTGCATCTTCTTCAAAAAACCGGCACCGACCTTACAGTAATTGTGCCCGCATATAATGAAGCTGACAATATCGCCGACACAATTCGCAGCTTGCAAAATCAAACCGTTCAGGTGGACGAAATAATCATCGTAGATGATTGTTCCACCGACGGAACCGGCGACGCTGCACGCGCTTGCGGAGTGACCGTCATCAAACCTCCGATTAATACCGGCACGAAAGCCGGAGCGCAGAATTTCGCTCTCGAAAGAGTCCGAACCAAATATACAATGGCGCTCGATGCCGATACTACTCTCGCCGCAGACGCAATCGAGCTGCTTCTCAAGGCTTTTGATGATTCGGACGCCGCAGCCGCCTGCGGATTCGTTGTTCCGCGCCGCGTTAAAAGCGTATGGGAACGCGGTCGCTACGTCGAATACCTTTTCGCATTCACTTTTTATAAACCGATTCAGGATTACTACGAAAAGCCTCTGATTTCGTCGGGCTGTTTTTCGATTTATCGAACAGACATTCTTAAAGCCAATAACGGGTGGTCAACCCGCACGATGGCTGAAGACATGGATTTAACCTGGAGCTTTTACCAAGCCGGACACAGCGTGCGCTTCGTTCCCGAAGCCGTCTGTTATCCGATTGAGCCGCATAGCTTTTCATTTATGCGAAAACAGCTCAAACGCTGGTCTCACGGTTTCATCCAAAACGTTCAGCTTCATTGGCGCGGAGTTCTCGAAATTCAGTATTTGCGTACTCTTGTAGGTCTGGCAATGTGGGATGCGACGATTGCTTCGCTCGCTTTCCTGATTCTTATTCCCTTGCTTTCGATTTTCGTTAGCCCATTTTTTCTTCTGGGTTATGTAATTGACGCGCCCGCCGTGCTTGTCCCGATTTTGTTTAAAGCTCAGCAAAGAAATGAGTTTTGGCGGGCTTTGGCGAGCTTTCCGGCATTCCTGGTTTTGCGGATGGTTAATGCCGTATTTTTCCTCGAAGCATTTTGGAGCGAACTTTTAATGCGCAAACCGCTTCGAGTATATGAAAAAGGACATTAAGAAAGGATTTTTAAAATATTATGATTGCAGGATTGCCCGGAACCGGAATTAGCGGATTGTTTTATTTATTAAGCGCTTTTTGGATGCCTTTAGCCGAAATCGCGCGATTTCTTAACGGTCGCAAGCGTCAATCGAATTGGAGGCTGGTCTTTTCACAGTTTGCGCTTGCAACCGGAATCTTCGCCGCATTAGGCGTGACCGGCGCTCTGATTGATTATTTTATTCCTATTTCGGTTAAGTTTTTGGAAGCCTTTATTCCGAATTCGGATAAAAACTCCCAAACGATTAGCCTAGGCGTCGCTCCCACAGTCATTACTATTGCTGTTTTATTCCTTTTTCTCTTTAGTCTTGAAATAATCAGGTTAATTTTAGGGCTAATTAAATCTCGTAATCCGCAAAAAAGTCTGAAAAAAGAAACAATAAATGTCAAACATTTGTTTCCCGAAAAACGAAAAGCTATTGAAGAAACTCGCGGATGATTTGCATTAACAATGCGCTTTATGATGATGATTTATAAATTCAAATAACAACAAGGCTGCATAAATTATTGATTTTGCGGTGAAACAAATTCCATTTTGAACATTTTAGTTTCTCCGTTCGGCAGCACGACCGTTACTTTATCGTCTTCGATTGATTTTACTTCGCCTTCCAAATTTTGCGGCAAATTGACGATTTCGCCGACCGCGATTTTCGGGGCGGCATTTTCTTTCAACTCGCGCAGAATTTCTTCTTCCTCCGGTTTTACCTGAATTTCCGGGGTTTTGATTTCCAATCTTTCTTCAACCGGGCGCTCGCAATTATCACAACTTCCGCATTTTTCAATCTCTTCCGATTCTGCTTCAAAATATTCCGACAAAATTCGCCAGCGGCAAAACGCGCTTTGCGCGTAAAGCATCATTCGTTCGAGCTTTTCGCGGTCGGTTTCGCCCTTTTCGATATATTCTGCCGCGATTTTCTCGATTTCCGCATCATTCAAATCGCGTTTCGCCAATTCAAATTTCGCGCCGCGTTTTTCTCTTATTATTTTCGCGTCTTTGAGCAAATTGAGCGCAACTCGCGTTTTGGTTTTCGCCACAGCGTCACCTATTGTTTCCTGAATTTGCGATAAGTTTGCAGCAGTCGAAAAGTTTTCCAGCGTTTGATAAATCGCCAAAATATCGTCAGCCGTCGGATAACGCCCGCCGAGAAAAAACTGCTGCACGCGGCGGTCGCGCGTGTCGTAAAGCAAAACGCAGCGCGCCGTTTCGCCGTCGCGTCCGGCTCTTCCGGCTTCCTGATAATACGATTCGAGCGAGCCGGTAATTTGCCAGTGAACGACGGCTCGAATGTCCGCTTTATCAACGCCCATTCCAAATGCGTTCGTCGCTACAATCGTTTCGATCTCGCCCGACATAAAACGGTCTTGCGTTTCGTGCCGTTGTTTTGCGCTCAATTTCCCGTGATATTTTTCCGCCGTTATTCCTACTTTCTCCAAAAAATCAAACACATCTTCGACCGCTTTAACGGTCGCGCAATAAACAATTTTCGAGCCTTCGGTTTCTCGCAAAAATTTCGCCAGATTCTCGCGTTTTTCCAAATCGTTTGTCGTGTGAACGACTTCAAAAACCAGATTCGGTCGGAAAATACCGGAATTAACAACCCGCATTTGCGGTCGTTCAAGCTGTCGCTTGATGTCTTCAATGACTTCGGGAGTCGCAGTGGCGGTCAAAGCCAGAATCGGCGGATTTTTTAATTGTTTCAGCGCCGCGCGAATCTCCAGAAAAGCCGGTCGAAAATCGTGTCCCCATTGCGAAATGCAATGCGCCTCGTCAATGACGACGAAATCAATTTGTTTATCTTTGATTGTTTCCAGAAACTCGGCGTCGGTTAATCTTTCAGGCGTGGTGAAAACAAAATCGCTCGCCTGCCGCTC
>DASVRD010000170.1:0-27243 GCA_036388775.1 Pyrinomonadaceae bacterium
CATTGTCTGTCTAGCTTCGGATTTTAAAGGCATACCGTTTTTAAGAAGAGCTAAAGATTTGGGTTGTCACGTCACGCTTTTGACTAAAGATAAACACCTCCGCGACGAGTGGGACTGGAGCGCGATTGACGAAATTCATCCGACTTCAAATTACCCGACCGCCGACGAATACATCAGAATTGTAACGGGATTACAGCGTTCGAGAAAATTCGATCTGGTGTGCCCGATGGACGAGTTTGACGTTTTGCCGGCGGCTTTCGCCCGCGATCATCTGCAAATCGAAGGGCAGGGAATCGAGAGCGCCGCGCGCTTCCGTGACAAGCTCAATATGCGCCGCACGGCGGAGAAAGCAGGCGTCCCGATCCCTGATTACGTCGCGCTTTTTAATTCGCTGGATATTGAAAAGTTTGCCGAGCGGGTCGAGCCGCCCTGGATCGTCAAACCGCGCACGGAAGTTTCGGCTTTCGGGATTCGCAAGCTGCACACAAAAGACGAGCTTTGGCAGAATCTGGCGGAACTCGACAATCGCGGCGTTTGGCGCGACCATCCTTCGCAATATCTCCTCGAAAAATTTATCAAAGGCGACGTTTTTCACGTTGATTCGGTCATTTTCGACGGCGAGCCGGTTTTTTCGGGCGTCAGCCGCTACGGAAAACCGCCGTTTACGGTCACGCACGGCGGCGGAATTTTTACGACGAGCATTTGTCGTTACGATTGCAGCGAAAAACGTGATCTGCTCGAATTAAATCGTCAACTCATTCGCGGTTTCGGTTTGCAAAAAGGCGTCGCGCACGCCGAATTTTTGCAGTCCGAAGCCGACGGGAAATTTTATCTTCTGGAAGTCGCTTCGCGTGTCGGCGGCGCTTATATTTCCGACGCTTTGGACGCCGCGACGGGCGTTAATCTCTGGGCTGAATGGGCGAGCGTTGATATTTCGACGCCGGAAAATCCATACAAGCCGCCGAATTTGCGAGAGCATTACGCGGGAGTCGTTTTGACTTTAGCCAGACAGGAAACGCCCGATACGTCAAACTACACCGAATCGGAGATCGTTTACCGCATCAAAAAGAAAAATCACGTCGGTTTCATCGTCGCTTCGCACGATTACGACCGCGTGCAGTATTTGCTCGAACATTACCAGCAGCGTTTCGTTGCAGATTTTATGGCGTTCGCTCCGGCGCGCGAGCGGCACGACGATTTGTAAAATCCGTGCAATAAAATCATAATTTTTAAAGCACAAAACACTTTTGCGGTTTTGTGCTTTGTATTTTTAATGTGAATTTAAGTTAGGGATTATTTCACCGCCGAGACGCAGAGACGCTGAGAGTTTTCACTAGGATTTGAGAGTTTCGGAAATAACGTTTTTTAAAAAAAATCTTCTCTGCGTCTCAGCGTCCCGGCGGTTCAATTCTGCTTATTCCAAACTCTCTATATTTTTATGCAAGCGGTTTCCGAAGCAAACGGCGTTTTGTCGCCCGCAATTTTAAAACACGATTTAAAGCCGTATTTTTCCGAATTGGCACAGTTTGATTCCGTCAAAGCGCTGGAAAAATCGGAAATTTATCAAAAACTAAAACCGGAAATCGAGCGGCTTTTAAATTCAATCGTCGGCGAAAACTTTGCGCCGCCTGTTCTCGAAAAAACGGAAACAATTCGCGCTCTTGCCTGGAACATCGAGCGCGGCAAAGAGCTTGACGGAATCATTGACACGCTTAAAGCTCACGAAGATTTTCGCAATCGGGATTTGCTGCTGCTGACCGAGCTTGATTACGGAATGGCGCGTTCCGAAAATCGTTTCGTCGCCCGCGAAATCGCCGCCGAATTAAAACTAAATTACGTTTTCGCTCCGTGTTATCTGGCTTTGAACAAAGGCAACGGCGTCGAAATAGACATCGCAGGCGAGAACGAGTATGCGATTCACGGACTCGCGCTGTTCTCGCGTTTTCCAATCAAACAAGCGCTCGTTGTCCGCTTCCCAAATGGCAAAGACAAAATGCACGGCGCGGAAAAACGCATCGGCGGTTTACGGGGGCTTGTTGCCGAAATCGAACATCCGGCGGGCAATTTTTACGCCGTAACGGTTCATCTCGACGCGCATTCGAGCCGCGCGCATCGCGTCCGACAAATGCGCATCCTGCTCGAAAACATTGATCGGCTTCAACCGAAACTGCCCGTCATTATCGGCGGCGATTGGAACACGACGACTCACAACGCGCAAAATTCAACGCGCGCGATTTTAGGTTATGTCCGCCGCATTTTGATGGGAGCGCGAAACGTCACCGAAAATCACTACCCGCGCCCGGAACGCTTTTTCGAGCGCGAATTGTTTCAAACGCTCGAAAATTTCGGTTTTGAATACAAAAAATTTAATTCGCTCGGCGAAGGCACACTGCATTACGAGGTAAACAGCCTGTCGAAAAATCAGATGCTCGCCGATTTGATTCCCGACTGGTGTTTTGCGTGGATTTTCTGGGCAATGGAAAATGTTGGGGACAGTTTTTCTCTCAGATTGGATTGGTTCGCCGGACGCAACATCGAACCAGCGAAAGAATTTGAACCGAAAGTCGTCGGTAATCTGACGCAGCCAAACGGCGTCCCGCTTTCCGACCACGACGCAATCGTGTTAGATTTCAAATTAAACGAATCTCGAAACAAAATTCGTAATTCGTAATTTGAAATTCGTAATTGATTAAATAATGTCACCCGATTCAAGAAGCAATATCAGCCTGGCGAAAACGCTTTGCTACAAATTGGAAGGTTTCGATTTTGAAACTGTAGAACAGGAAAACGGAAAAGCGACGGTCATCAAATTTCGGCTTGAAGAACCGTCATACAACGCCGGCGACGTGCTTGCTTTGATGGACGGCGAGGAAATCCCGTTTCACGGAATGATCGGACAAATCGCCGACGGCTGGGCAGTCGCCTCTGACCGCCGTTCTACGCTCAAAGCTGTTAATCCGCAGTAAAGCGCGCCTGATTCGCTTGACAGTTTGCCGTCGTATTTTTATCATCAAAGGCGTACTTGTGGGGCAGTAGCTCAGTTTGGCAGAGCGCCGCGTTCGCAATGCGGAGGTCAGGGGTTCGACCCCCCTCTGCTCCACCAAATCAATAATTTACAACTTTCTTGTCTGTCTGTGCGTGTTAGCGGTAGGATTTTCAAACAGTTCTACAGCTTCACGCATTATTTCTTTTCCACGCCCGCACCGATGAACGCTTCTTATCTTCCCCCGGTAAAAAGCTAGGCATCAAAATTCCCACTCTAAGACTAAATACCTAGAGAAGATATAATTCTTTCATCGGATGTGAAAATTTATTTTTCTTCGTTGTTAATAATCCGCCGCGGCGCACGTTTATATATATGGACGACGATTCAAAGGAGACTAACGTGAGCACCGCCACAGCCAACATGCCATTACCAAGCGATTTAATAGACTCCGCAAAAAGCGAGACGCCACTTAAAGCGGTCGCGGGAAATGCGGAGCTTGAAGAACTCGGAGTTCTTTTTCGCGATTATCATAAAGCGATTTTTCGCATCGCGTATCGTATCACGGGCAGCCAGAGCGATGCGGAGGATGTGTTGCAGACTATTTTCCTGCGGCTCACTCCGAACCATGCGCGGCGCGATTTTTTGCCGAACGCTGGAAGCTATCTGCATCGCGCGGCGGTCAATGCCTCGCTCGATTTGCTCAGGAGTCGCACGCGCGCCAATTCGGTCTCTTTGGATGTCATAGATTTCGATCAAAGCTCAAAGCTCTCGCATCCGAGTCCCGAAGACGATTTTGCAGATGCGGAGCTGCGCGAGCTTATCCGCCATGCGGTCGCGAAACTCGAAGGGCGCGCCGCGACCGCGTTCGCGCTCCGTTATTTTGAAGGTTACGACAATGGTCAGATCGCGCAAGTTTTAGGTATGTCGCAAATGGTCGTCGCAGTCACGCTGCACCGCGCCAGAACACGTTTGCGCAAAGAAATCGGCACTTATTTGGAGAAACATCATGAAGCTTAATAAACAAGATTTGGACGCAATTATAGACGACGCCGCGCGCGGCATACGCGACGAGCAAATCAATGATTCGATCATTGAGCAATCCGCAACGCGCGTTTGGGCGCGGGTCAGCCGACAGATGTCGGACGAAAATTTCGCTGCGGCAGAGAATTCGTCATCCGCAAATTCACATTTAGGAAATTTAAATACAATGAACATTAATAACACTACCGAACAAATTCGTGGATGCGCTGATTTCCAATCGCTCATTCCGGCGTACCTCGATGGGAAACTTTCGAAGGCTCGCACGCTGCTCTTCAAAGACCATACCAACGAATGCATTCCGTGTCGCCGGGCGCTAAAATTCCAAAGCGCAGACCAAACGCCAAAGACGGCGACGGTTGGCGCTCGTCAACCCGCGCAGAACCCGGCGCTTGGACAGCAACGCGCATTTATGAACGGATGGAGCAAAACCAACGTTGCGCGCTGGAGCGTCGCCGCCGTGTTCGCCATCTGTGTCGGACTGGCAGGATTTTTTGTCTTCGAGCGTCTGGATTTGTCCGGGCGTACGCTTGCGGCAACGGTCGAGAATGCGAACGGCGCGGTTTATGTGGTTTCCGACGCGCAGAGTCGCCAGCTTGCGGCGGGCGAGCAGCTTCAGAAAGGCGAACGCGTGCGCACGGCGAAGGACTCGAACGCCCTGCTGCGGCTCGCCGACGGTTCGACGGTTGAGATGCGCGAACGCTCCGAGTTTTCGGTGAGCGAAAACAGGCGCGGCGTAACCGTACAGCTCGAACGCGGCGATGTGATTGTTGAAGCCGCGAAGCAGCATAACGGTCGTCTTTATGTTCAGACGCCCGACTCGCTCGTTTCCGTCAAGGGCACGATCTTCGCGGTCGAAAGCGGCACGAAGGGTTCGCGCGTTTCGGTGGTCGAAGGCGAAGTGCAGGTCAATCACGCGGGCAAAGACGAAACCTTGCTTCCCGGCGATCAGACGACGACAAACCGTAATTTGGACAAAACTCCGGTGCAGCAGAACGTCGCGTGGAGCCGCAATGCCGCGCGTTATGCGAATCTCGTCTCGGAGTTGGCGAAACTGCGACGTGACGTTAATCAACGCGTCCAATTACCCGGTGTCCGTTATTCTTCCAAGTTCGTTGATCTCGTGCCGGAGAACACGGTGTTCTACGCGGCTCTGCCGAACTTGACCGATACACTCGCGGAATCGCAGCGCATTATGCAAGAGCGCATCAGCCAGAATCCAGCGCTCGCCGAGTGGTGGAAAGGCAACAAAGGAAATGGCTTGGGCATTAACGAACAGACATTGGCGCGCATTCGCGAATTCGGCTCGCAGCTCGGCGAAGAAATCGTCGTCAGCGCGGAAATGGATGCGAAGGGCGAGCCGAACGGCGTGCTCGTGTTGGGCGAAGTAAAGAACGCAGCGAATTTCCGCACGTATCTTGACGGACAGCTTGCAAACCTCGCGAAAGAATCAGGCAACGCGGTGAACGTCCGCATCATTGACGATCCGCTGACTGCAACAGTAACGAATACTTCGGCATCAACAACGACCGCGACACCAAACGCGGCGGGCGCGAAAAACGCGGCGGCTAAATCCGAAGAACTGTTCGTCTGGATTCACAACGACATCTTCGCGGCATCACCGCAGATCGAACGTCTGCGCGGGCTTGAGACAACACTGAAAGCGCCGGGCGCGAATCGTTTCGCGGGTTCGGCATTTCATCAGCGCATCAACGACGTTTACAGGGACGGCGCGGGACTCGTGGTCGCCGCCGACCTTGAAAAAATTGTCGCACAAGCGGTTAGCAAAGATAACGAGCCGGGCGCTGAACGTCGTCGCGAAGGTTTCAAACAGCTTGGTGTGATGAACTTGCGCCACTTCGTCGTCGAACAGAAAGAAGTAAAAGGCAAAACTTTGAGCCGCGCGGCGTTGACATTCAACGAGTCGAATCGCGGTATTGCGACTTGGCTCGCCGCGCCGGGTTCGATGGGCGCATTAGACTTCATCTCACCGACCGCAAACGTCGCGACCGCGTTCGTGGTTAAAGACCCGGCGCTGCTGGTTGACGATCTGCTCGGATTTTTAGAGACGGTTGACCCGAACTTGCGACGCAGTTTGCAGGACATCGAAAAGCAGCAGGGTTTCGATATTCGCAACGACTTTGCCGCGCCGCTCGGCGGTGAGTTCGCCTTCGCGATTGACGGTCCTATCTTTCCGACGCCTTCGTGGAAAATCATCCTGGAAGTTTATGACCAGGCGAAATTGCAGGGAACGTTCGAGCGCGCAATCGAAAAGTTGAACCAGTTTTCCGTGCTGCACGGCAAAGGCAAATTGAGCCTTGAGAATACGACTGCGGGCGACCGCACTTATTATTCGATAAAATTTGCCGGCGCGGGACCCGAAGTGCATTACACATACGCGAACGGTTACCTCGTCGTCGCGCCGAGCCGCGCGCTGCTGGAACAGTCCATTGCGAATCGCGACGCGGGCAACACGCTCGCCCGTTCGTCGAGATTTATGAGCGCGCTGCCGCAGGACGGAAACACGAATTTCTCCGCGCTTCTTTATCACGATCTCGCGCCGCTCATGAAACCGCTCGCGGAAAGAATGAAGAATGCGGGCGGTGCGGAGTTGACAGAGGAACAGCGTCAGATGCTCGGCTCGATTGACGCGAATGCGCCGCCGACTCTGGCTTATGCTTACGCGCAGGGCGACCGCATTACGCTTGCGGCGAACACTGAGGGCGGCGCGTTCGGCTTAAGTCCGGCGAGTCTTATCGGTCTGCCGCACTCGTTCGAGATGCAGCACATTTTAATGAACGCAATGGGCGATAAGAACGTACAGAAGAAATAATGAACTAAAGCAACGCGAGTCAGCCCGCCGTTTCTTTTGAATCAGGCGGGCTTTTATTTAGTAATTACTTTTAATCCGCCTCTGTTACCTGTTTTATTTGAAAACCTTTTTCCCGCGGAATTAGGTTTTAAAGATTTATGAGTATTTCTTTGACTCTTGACCGGCTTCATTTACAGGCAAAGCAAAACAGTTGGCTTTGGCTTTTTTCGATTTTTTGTCGCCTCGCTTTAGCACTCGGATTTATACCTGCGGCAATCGTCAAACTTATTGACGAGCGGTTCGCCAGCGGCTTACACGTTAATCATCCGATGGGGCATTATTTGGAAGCGCTTCACCTGACGGGCTATTACTACACATTTATCGGCGTCGCGCAGTTGGCGGCGGCGATTATGCTGCTGATTCCGCGCACGTCAACACTTGGCGCGTTTATCTATTTTCCGGTCATATTGAATATTTGTATTCTGACATTCGCCACGCGCTTCGACGGCTCGCTTTTCACCGCGCCTTTGATGACGCTGGCTAATTTGTATATTCTCGGTTGGAATTATGAGAAATGGAAATACATTCTTCCCTTTAATGACGTAACAAAGCAGAATAGCCTCGATAGCGACGTTCAAACACAAGAAACCGTCGGGCACGGCGGCATCTTTTCCAGATATAAACCGCGCTCGCTTTATGCGCGTTTCCGTATTTTTCTTAAACAACTTTTCAGCGATAAATTCCCGGCTCTTTTCTTTGCCGGAGTTTTTGCCGCCGTCGTCTTTTTTATGATAGTCGTTCCAAGCCTTTACAGCGTCAGACCGCGCAACACTCTGCCGCAATGTCTAAGGCAATTTAAAGACAAACGCACCAAAGCAGGTGAAAATTTCTGCAATTGTATTCACACAAACGGCGAGCCGCTCAATAAATGTCTGAACGAATACAACAACGCTCCGAAGGATATTATTCAGACACCGTAGAACCTTTTATTTATTAAAAGGTTGCGGTTTCAAAAGTTTAATTTGCAAAGTAAATCTAAAGGTTAATAAGAAAAGGCGTTTGCTATAATGACGGGCTGGCTGATGATTCAATAAATGTGATGGCGAAAAACCGGCGGACGATTTCGAGCGTCCATCGGTTTTTGTCGTATTATGTGGCGCGTGTTTACCAAAGGGAATTACATATTTGGCAAACCCGAATCCGGCAAGGAGAATATCAAATGAAAAACAACGTTATGTTAACCATCGGGTCTCTGCTCTCGATTCTCTTCTTTACGTTTCACCATGCGGACGACGTTGTTCGCGGGATGGCGCCGGGAGGTCTCTCGAACCTCGTTCCGGTGATCTTCCTGGTCGTCTGGCTGTACGGAACAACGCTGGTGCTCGCCGAACGGCGGTCGGGATACGTCATCATCCTAGTCTTGTCGCTCCTTGGGTTGGGCATCCCCGTTCTCCATATGACGGGTTCGGGACTTGTCGGCGGGGACATCGCTAATTCCGGCGGAGCCTTCTTCTTCGTCTGGACGCTCATCGCGCTCGGCGTGACCACGCTCTTCTCCGTCATTCTCTCGGCGCGCGGACTGTGGAGCCTGCAATGGGGCAAGTAACAAATGCAAACATACCTGGAAACACAAGAAATTTTATCGGCTTTGCATGAGCGAGGGCATGAGGAAGGCGAAATTCGGATTAGACGTTGCGGCGGGCAGATATTTGTTCTCAAGGTGGAAACATCTGAGCGTCCTGCTTTTGACGAAGCAGGCATTGATTTAGGCATTTCGACCGAAGAAATCGTCGAGTTTGTCCGCGAAGGGCGTGAAAGATTATAAATCCTTTGAACATAACGTGAGGCACAACCGTTATGATAAAGAGTATTTACCAAAACTGATAAACATATGGTGATAACGACATGACAAGTGTTATCGAACTTGAACAACTGAGCGTGACGCTTGGAAAACGTCCAATTCTGAAATCTCTCAACGGCGTGTTGGGCGGGCGCGCCATCGGCTTGCTCGGACCGAACGGCGCGGGCAAGACTTCGCTCATCCACACGCTGCTCGGCTTTCATCCGCCGACATCAGGCACGGCGCGCATCTTTGGGCAGGACATTACGACGGACGCAAAGCAGGTGCGTGCGACCGTCGGTTATATGCCGGAGAGCGATTCGTTTATAGCCAAAATGTCGTGCGTCCACTTCGTGCGTTTGATGGCGGAGCTTTCGGGCATTCCCGCCCGTCACGCGCTCGAACGCGCACACGAAGCTCTCTTTTTCGTCGGCTTGGGCGAAGCGCGTTATCGTCCGGTTGATAGTTACTCGCTCGGCATGAAACAGCTTGCGAAGCTCGCGCAGGCGATAGTTCACGGACCCAAACTGATTATTCTGGACGAACCGACCAACGGTCTGGATCCGCCGACGCGCAGCCGCATGATCTCGCTTATTCGTCAGATTCGCGACGGCGGGCGGGCGCGAATACTCTTGTCGTCTCATCTGCTGCGCGACGTGGAAGAGTGCTGCGACGAAATTCTCGTGTTGAAGGACGGGCGCATCGCCGCCAACTGTAATCTGGAGGAGGAGCGCAAGGCGAACCGTAAATTTATCGAGCTTGAAACGCGCGGCGGCGACCGCGCGGCGTTTGTCGAAGCCATTAGCGGTTTAGGTTGTGAATATGCTCTGTCGGGCGAGCGCCGCATAAAATTAATTATGCAGGAGACGGTCGAAATCGGCGATTTGTATCGCATTGCACTTGCACACGGGGTGCAGATTAGACGACTCAACTTCAAGCGCGATTCGCTCGAAGACATTTTCCTAAAGGCGATGGAGAACGGAAATATGAGGGATGGCGCGAGCGTATCAATCAATAACGGAAACGCGGTTGAGAACGCGAATGGAAACGGAGGGACGAGCCATGGCAGTTTATGAACATTTGTACGGCGCGTATGAAGGCGAGTCCCACTCCGCATGGTCGCGCTTTCTCGTGATACCGCGATACGCGCTGCGCGAAACTTTCAAGTCGAAGTTGTTTACGACGATCTTTATCCTGTGCTTTATCTACCCGCTCGTCGCGACCATCCTGGTTTATCTGCATCATAATGTGAACGCGCTCGCGCTGCTGCAAATAAACGTTCGCGAGCTGCTGCCCATCAATGCTTCGTTCTTTCGCTCTTTCGTGGAGCTTCAATGCGGGTTTGCTTTTATCCTGACGGTGCTCGTCGCGCCGCCGCTCATCTCGCGCGACTTGTCGAACAATGCTTTGCCGCTTTATTTGTGCCGCCCGCTTTCGCGCGCCGAATACGTGCTCGGCAAAATGGCTGTCGTTGTGTTCCTGCTGTCGTTAGTGACGTGGATTCCGGGCTTGCTGATCTTCTTTTTTCAAGCGTCTCTCGCCGGCATCGGGTGGTTGTGGTCGAATCTATGGATGATCTGGGCGATCTTCTCAGGATGCATGGTCTGGATCATCCTGCTGTCTTTACTTGCGCTCGCCGTGTCGTCGGTTGTCAAGTGGCGCGTGGTGGCGAGCGGCGCGTTGTTAGGACTGTTCTTCGTGCCGAGCGCATTTGGCGAGATCGTCAATCAGCTTTTTCTGACACGCGCGGGACATTTGATCAGTTTGTGGGCGACGATGGACAGCATTTGGCGCGGGCTGTTCGGACTTTTCGTGCGGCAGACCGGAAGTATTCGCGGAAAAGTCAGCAATCCGATTTACAATGAACAGTTTTTTGACATCGCACTTTTGGAGCCGCCGCTGTGGGCTTCATGGCTGGTCATCGCGCTGGTCTGTGCCGTATGTGTTTGGCTGCTCTCGCGCAAGGTGCGCGCTTACGAGGTAATCAAATGACACCAACGACAACAACATCAACGACAACAAAATCGTCACAGACGCCCGCATCGCCCCCAACGTCAACAGCATCGCCCGCGTCCATTGCTTCCGTTTCTTCCGAAAAGATGATCGTGTTTGAAGACGTGTCGAAATTCTATGGGGAGATTCTCGGCGTCAATCGAGTTAATTTGCAGATCGCGCCGGGCATTACGAGTCTCGTCGGACCGAACGGGTCGGGCAAGACTACTTTGATGAATTTGATGACGGGGCTGCTCAAGCCGACACAAGGGCGCATACGTGTTCTCGGCACATCGCCCAATGAGCCGGAAGCGATGTTTCAAAAACTCGGTTACTGTTCGCAGTTCGATTCATTTCCGCGCGGCGCGACCGCCCGCGAGTTTATCGAATTTTATCTGCGCGTTCACGGTTACACGAAACAGGAAACCGCCGAGTTGACCAATGCTGCGCTCGAACGAGTTTCGCTTTTAGAAGCGGCAGACCGCAAAGTTTCGGCGTTCAGTAAGGGAATGCGCCAGCGCGTCCGGCTCGCACAGTCTATCGCGCACAATCCTTCGGTGCTTGTGTTGGATGAACCTTTGAACGGGCTTGACCCGATGGCGCGCGCCGAAATCATCCGGTTGTTCCGCCAGCTCGCCGACGCGGGAATGTATCTTGTCATCTCAAGTCACATTCTGCACGAAGTGGATATGATGTCCGACAGCGTCGTGCTTCTGCACAACGGTTATGTCGTCGCGGAAGGCGAAGTACACGGCGTGCGTGATGAAATCGAAGAGCACCCGATTCAGATTCTGATTCGCTGCGACCGACCGCAAATCCTAGCCGCGCGTCTGTTTGAACACGAGCAAACGCTTGAAGCGCGCATCCACGACGACCGTCAAGGCTTGTTTGTTAAAACGCGCCGACCGGATGATTTCTATCTATTGCTCAACAAGGTGATAACGGAGCAGAATCTTCAAATCGAATCGGTTGCGCCCGTTGATGACGATTTGAATGCCGTCTATCAATACTTAATTACATCCGACGGAGGGCAAACTCGATGAGTTCAACATCTGAGATCAGAGAACAGACCGCCGCAACAAACGCGAACCAGCCGAATGTGAGCAGGGCGCGAGCGTCTTCCTGGTCGCTGTGGACGCGGCAAACCGTTGCGATCTTGCGTCTTGAGATCAAGAAAAACTTTTTGAGCCGTCGCGCTCTTCTGCTCTATTTGATGGCGGGATTACCGCTCGTCCTGCTGTCGGCGCTCGCGCTCTTTCCGCCGCCGACAGACGAGTTGGGGAGTTTCAACGAAATGAGCCAGGTCTTTGCGGCGATTTACGGCGGGCTTATTCTTCGCACGCTCATCTTCTTCGGCTGCGCGTGGGTTTTTATGAATTTATTTCGCGGCGAAGTCGTTGACAGAAGCTTGCACTACTATTTTCTCGCGCCGGTCAGACGCGAAGTCCTTGTTGTCGGCAAATATCTGTCGGGACTAATCGCGACAATCGTGTTATTCAGCATCACAACGGTTGGCTCGATGTTTATTTACTACTTCTGGCTTTTCCCGTCAGAGTCCGCCAGATTCTTTTTCGACGGCGCGGGCGCAGGTCAGATGCTGGCTTATCTTGGAGTCACAATCCTTGCGTGCGTCGGATACGGCGCGGTCTTTCTGATTGTGGGACTGTTTTTCCGCAACCCGATCATTCCCGGTCTGATGCTCTACGGCTGGGAGTGGCTCAACTTTCTGCTGCCGCCGCTATTGAAGAAGATAAGCGTGATTCATTACTTAACATCGCTCGTCCCCGTGCCAATGTCCGAAGGTCCGTTCGCGGTGCTCGTCGAACCGACGCCCGCGTGGATTTCCGTGCCGAGTCTTCTTCTATTTACGGGCGTCGTGCTCTTTCTCGCGAGCCTGCACATACGCCGCATGGAGATCAGCTATGCAGGCGAATAACCGGAAATATATGCGCACGGATGAATTCTTACAGCTAACGATGAGCTTGATTCGGCGCGTTCGGAATGTGCCGCGCGCGAGATTCTTACGTTCATCATTTTTAGGATTAGTCTTGCTGCTAGCCTGCTCATCGGGCTGTGCGCCGTCTTCTTCGCAGGGCGACGGCAAACAGAGCGGGTCAGCTTCCTCAACGTCAAACGACGTGCCGGAACTTTCCGAAGAGGTAATCTATGAGCGAATCAATGACGCGCGCGTCAGGGAAATTCCGGAAGAGAACGGAACAGGCGACCCAATCTTTTGGAGCTTCGACGAAGATGAGCCAAAAGAAATCACCGTCGTCGAGAAACAGATTGAAGGCGAGCGCGCAACAATCGTCTTAGACATCAAAACCCGGTCAGCTCCGGATGTGCGCAACCCACGTTCCCTCGCCGGACAAATTCGCACAAAGTGGGAGCTGCAAACCGGCTGGGTGCTGCGAAGGTGGGAAATCGTTAAAACTGAGAACATCTCTATGAAGTACAAAAATCTTCCTAAACCGCCCGCGCAAAATTCCAACCGTTGATTATTTCTTAAAAACCCCGACCGCAGTTTATGTTGCGATTGACATAAGAAAACAGCCTGCGCAAATGAAAAAAGCACAATTTTGTGCTTGAAAATACAGTAACTACATAGATACCCTGCCCGATAAAACTCCTAGCCGAACTTCCGGGTCCGGTTCCTAGCCGAACGCCTGATGCGCGGGCATTTCTTTTCTGACAATCTTCAGACAAAGGCGTTTTTGACGCAAAAAAATAAAATGGAGTTTAGAGATGGACACAAATAATTCTTTGGCTAATTTATCAGAGCAATTAGCGGCAGCAGTCGAAAAGGCTTCACGCTCAATCGTGGCTATTGACGCTCGCCCGCGTGTGCCGACGAGCGGAATCATTTGGCGCGAGGGCGTTATAGTTTCGACAAATCACACCATTCGCCGCGACGAAGACATTATGATTCAGTTGCACGACGGCGCGCGGCACGCAGTAACTCTTGTTGGGCGCGACGCAGGGACTGACCTTGCCGTGCTGAAAATATCGGATGAAGCGGCTGGGCAATCTTTGCAGCCGGTCGAAATCGGCGATGCTGCAAATCTGAAAGTCGGCAACATCGTTTTAGCGGTCGGTTGCACCGATGCCGAGCGTGGGGCGAGGGCAAGTTTTGGAATTGTTAACTCGGTAGCGGGCGCTTGGCGAACCTGGCGCGGTGATGAGATTGACCGTTTTATCAGTCTTGATGTGGCGATTTATCTCGGTTTTTCGGGCGGCGCTTTGGTTGATGCCGAAGGGAAAGTTTATGGTGTAAACACCTCGGCTTTCGGGCGCGGAACCGCCTTGACCATTCCGTCATCAACGGTGAATCGGGTGGTTGAAACGCTATTGACAAGAGGGAAAATCACTCGCCCGTATCTCGGCATCTACATGCATCAGCCTATTCCGCTTTCGCAAAATCTGCGCGATAAATTAAATTTGCAACAAGCGAGCGGATTGATGGTCGTAACAGTCGAACCGGATTCTCCGGCGGAAAAAGCCGGAATATTTATCGGTGACGTTTTGCTTCGATTAGAAGGCAAAGAAATGACCGACATTGTGGACATACAGACAATTCTCGGTGGACACGAACCCGGAAGTGCGGTCAAAGCCGATTTGCTGCGCGGAGGGGAATTGAAGACGGTTGAAATTACACTTGAAGAACGCCCGGTAAGAAGCGAAAGACGGCACAGGCGCAGAAGATAATGTCTGAAAAAGAGGGCAGCGCTATAACGGTTTTTATCGTTGCAGGCTCGGCGATTGTTCGCGCCGGTTTGACTGCTTTGGTCGAAGCCGATGAGCGTTTTATTGTTGTCGGCAGCGCGGCTGAGATTTCTACTGCACTGCCCACAGATTCTTTCCAAACTCAAACGGCGGACGTATTACTGCTCGACATCGAAAATCAAAATGAAGATTGGTTTGAAGTCCTGCCGCAATCGGCGGGTTCACCCGAAGAAAGCGGGGAATTTCCGGCAATCGTTGCGCTTGTGCCGGATTTAACGGACTCGGAATGGCTGACGGAGATGGTGCGCCGCAATATGCGCGGAATTTTGGGGCGCGATGCAAATGAAAACGAAATAACGGCGGCAATTGAAGCCGCTGCCAGCGGGCTGCTCGTTCTTCCGCCGTTAATTGTCGAAACGATATTGCAGTTATTGGCGAACAACCGATCATTGCCGCTTCTCAATGCCGGAAATGATTTACCGGAAGAGTTAATTGAGACTTTAACGCCGCGAGAGCAGGAAGTCTTGGGAATGCTCGCGGAGGGAGCGAGCAACAAATCAATAGCTCACCGCTTGAGCATCTCGGAGCACACCGTAAAGTTTCACGTTTCTTCAATTTTTGGGAAACTCAATGTCACAACACGCACCGAAGCGGTAACACAAGGGCTGAAAATGGGATTATTGCTTTTGTAAGATTCGCCGTTATCAGCAAAAATGCTTCGGAATAGCTCCTTTGCTCCACCAATAAAATCAATAAATTAGTCGCCTTCCGGTGACTTTTTTGTTTTTGCGGGAGGCTTTCACTATTGGAGGCGAAGCTCTCCCTTTGTTGCAGAATTAACGAATTCAAACTTGATGTTATCTCCGATTCCCGCCAAAGATTTGTATGTCCATATTTCTCCCGATGAAATTGTCTGAACCGTATCGGGTTTTCCGTGAGTAATAAAAATGCGCCCACGGTCGGTCAACCAACCAGCCGTCTCGCCAAAGGCGAAGTTTTGATTGGCATAACTGATGCGGTTGTAGTATTCCCGGCGAAATTCGTTTTCCTTTGTTTCGGGTTTGGAATCGCGTCTTTGCCAGAACGATTCAATAAATTGCTCGCGTTCTTCATCTGTATTTAGTTGAGAGAACGTTTGTTTTTCCGCTTCTGTTACAATATAGCGAACGTCGCTTTCCAGCCATTTTTGGTAAAATGATTTGGTATTCGCCGCTTGCGCCGTCGAATTGGAAACGCGGCGGCGTTTCTGCGTTAAAAGATATTTGACCTCGTCCGAAGCGCCGTATTGCAGCAAGTCAGCCGTCGAACCCAGAGTTAAGTCGGGTTTGTAATCCGGGTCATTCAAAATCCACAAGCTCCAACTTCCGCCGTTGCTGACAATCGGCGCGCTGGAAATTAGCTCATAACGCTCGTCATTCGCTTGAAAAGCGATTTTTGAGTTTTCAAGAATTGCGTCTTTGCGAAAGCTGAAACCGTCCTGCGGAAAAAGAGAAAAGATAAAGCGACCTTTTTCGGGAATATAAATATAAATCGCCGAACCTTCGATAATGCCTTCCCACTCGCTTCCGCGAATCGTGCTAGGCGCGCCGTTAACGAGCAGTTTCGGCGATGTCAATCTCAGCTTTACGTCATTAAGCGTAAAATCTTTCGTCTTTTGACGATTAAATAAATTATCGTTGCCGCCGGAACCGAAACCCGCGCTTTTCGCCCGTGAGGTGAATAAAGAATCATCGGAAGTAGTTTGCGGTTTTTTCGTCGTGATTTTGATTAAATCAACGATTTTAACTTTGGTCTGCGGATTAACCAGAACGTCCAGAGCGATTGTGTCGCCGTCTTCGACAATCATATCTTCCGGGTATTTCGGCAGCGAACGTATCGTCAAATCGCTCAAGCGCATTTGTTCGGGCGGATTCATCGAAAGCGGTTTGACGGAAACTTTGAATTTATTAGGCTCGGCTTGCGATTCGATGACTAAATCGTAACCGAAATAGACGCCGCTCGCTTTATCCGCCAAGACGCGGTGAACGCGGCTTTCCTTTTCGGTTTCGTTGTAGCCGGTAAAATAAACGCTGCCGAACGATTGTTTCGTGGCATCGGGCGAAGATGTTTCGATTTTGAAAATTACCGAAATCCCTTTTTTGTTGAAGCTGACGGAAGCCTGTTGAGCCGCCGCGTCGTTTGCGGCTGCGAAAAAGCAGCAAAATGCCAAACACATAGCCAACACATATTTATTTTTCATCTTCTTTAACTCCTTTAATAATTTTCGCGTTTATCTCCGCCGACGGTTGAAAGCCTTTCAAGCTCACGTCGGTAAAATAACCGTTGTTTGCGACAGCGCTCGACAAAGGCAAATCGCTTTGCCGCAGCACATCTAAAGATTTACTCTTTTCGTTTTTATTAATTTTGGGCTGGCGCACATATATCGTGCGCGTCACAGTTTTTTCTTTGATTACCGGAACTTCGACTACAACGGTTTGAATTTCTGTTTGTTCAGGCATCGGAATCGGAGCTTTCGTCATCTCGCCCAACTGTTCTGAGATCGAAATCGAAGTCGAATAGATTTTCCCAACTTGAAACGCCGTCCAAAATCCCGCCATTGCCAGAATCAAGAGCGCCGCAAACGCGGGTTTGGGAACGGCGAAAGTACCTAAGATAAATCGCCGCCAGATTGGAACTGTTGCGTGCTGCTCCCGAAAAGATTTCATTATGCGCGCGTCGAGCGAAGCTGACGGCAATGGAATTCGGCTCATTTGCAATAACGTCGAAAGAGAAGCGGCTTCTTCTTTCAATTCGCGGCAAACGGAGCAAACCTGTAAATGATGCTCGACCGCATCTTTTAGCGCGTCATCCAATTCATCGTCGTTTAATGCTTCAATATTTTTTTTATTTTCAATGCACTTCATAACATTTATCTTTTGCGGAAGCGATGTAGGCGGCAAGCTGTTTGGCTAAAGTTTGTCTGGCGCGATGCAGCCGCGCTTTAACCGATCCCAGCTCGCTTTCGGTCACTCTCGCTATTTCTTCGTATGAAAGCTCCTCGTATTCGCGCAGGACAATCACCTCTCGCTGAAGCGGCGGCAGAGCGGCGACACAGGCGTCAATTTGCGCCGCAAGCTCCTGATTAAGCAAGTTCGAGAGCGGATTGTCCGTTGTCTCATCCTCAAGAGAATCAAAATTTTCAATTTCATCGAATCCGACATCCGAATTGTGTTTACGCCGCAGATGATTCATCACTTGTTTGCGAGCTACTGCGCAAAGAAAGGTTAAAAGTGAGCCGCCCCGTTCCGTCCGGTATCGCGTCGGATGTTCAATCAGAACCATAAAGGTTTCGTGCGTGATGTCTTCGGCGAGCGTTTTGTTGAACGTCATCCGGTAAATAAAACCGTAAACGCGATTACGATAGAGAGAATAGATTTCATTAAATGCAAGCTCGTCGCCTTGTGCGATTTTTTTGATTAAATTGTCTTCGGTAATCTTGTTCAATTTGATTCAACCCGGAAACGCTGAAAATTAGCTCACTTGATTTCTTATTGTCTTGAGACAGGAAAAAGTTTCATCCTTGATGTAATTATTTTGTGCGAACGGAAACACGACCGTTAGGGAGTGTGCTTTATTTTTACACACTGTTTCTGCTTCCAACTGCGTAACTCATATTGGTTAATAAGTCTGGCGCTTTGCATATTTAAAATCTCATTACGGCAACTCTGATAATTGCTGCGTTTGGATCGGAAGCAGTCGAGCCGGTGGAATTACATCTTCTAATTTTTACCGTATTGGCGGCTGAAACATAGCCGGTAAAGCTTGTGCCTGTAATTGAAGCTAAGCTTGACGGTACGCCGATTTGAACTACGTCTCCGTCCTGCGCGCCCTGAACGACAATCGGGTTCGAGTCTTCGCACGAACCGGCGCGAGTGGCGCCAAAATCAATCGAAGCCGTAACCGATAAAACTTTCGTAATCGCCGCTCCGCTGCCGACCGTCAGGCTATTTGTTGAAATGTTGTTAGTGATTGTGCCGCCTTTGATGTCCGATGCGGTTAGCGAAGTGAATTTGTCTTCGATTGCTCCTTTTGTCGGAACTTGCGCCGAATCGTTCCATTTTCCGGCGTTATAAGGATCAGCCGGAACTGTAATCGGAACGCTTGAAGTTACCGAATTAAGATTGATTGAAAATCTATCAACAAATGCGCTGCCGTTCCAGGTAAAGAAAATATGCGGATTGTTGTTATTGCTGGGAGCGAAATATCCGAGCGAGCGGTTTAAATATCCCGTGCCCGTGCTGTCCAAGACCCCGATTTGCGCGAGCGAGTTAGCGCCGCCGAGAGTTGTTTTGTTGCCGAAGGTGACGCCGGGCGCGCCGTTCGCTCCGGTGGAGGCTGCTTCGTTGGTGACGTATAAACCATTCATTTTATCCCCCAATCCGGTGTTTCCCGATGCCGAATAAACGGCGGCAACCGCGCCGCCGACCGGAGTTGTGCCGATAAAATCATTTCCGGTAAACGAGATGCCGTAAGCGTTCAGCGTACCCGAAACGCCGATTAGATTTGTTCCGCCTTCAAAACGGTTTCCGACAAAAGCAACTCCGCGCGACGTGACCAGCTCGATGACATTTCCCGATCTTCCCGATTCGGAAAAGGTATTGCCGACGAAAGCGGCTCCGGCGACTTTGACTTTAATCAGATTTCCCGTTGCCGGCGGCGCGTCGTAGCCTTTGTTTGATTCAAAATAATTGTTTGAAAACAATAACGCGCGCGATGTAAAAAGCTGCGCGTCGTCGGTTGTTAATACATAAGAGTCGGGTGCGCCGCCGGAAAAGGTATTATTGATCATCGTCCACCATTGACCGGGAGATTTGATAGCGGCTCGGGTTTGCCATTTAAAATGATTGGCTTCGATCAGAATTACATTCGAGTCAGGTGTAGTAATCGCGCCTACAATCGCAACCGAGCCGCCGATAAAATTAGAATCGCGCACTTGCGAGGTGATGGTTCTATCCAATGTGAGCAAAATCGCCGCGCTTTCGACCGCCATAAAACTACAGCTTTCGATGTTTAGATGAACGGTGTCGCCCCTTGGAACTGAATCGCCGCCTTGAACGAATACGCCCGAAAACATTTTGGGAACATAAAACCTAATATTTTTGAAGGTGATGCCGCGCGTTGAAACGAGCTTGATTGCCGGAGAATTCGTGCCGTTGTAGCTGAGCGTCGGTCTCCCGCCGATGTATTCAGATTCGTGACCTTCAAAAGTAATGTTGTTGGACAGAGTAAAATCAAGTTGGTTGTTGAATGTGTAACCGTAATTCCCGAACACGATTGTCGCGCCGCTTTGTTCAACTCCCGCTCCGAGCGAATCCACAACCGCGTTTATCGCCGCCGCATCATCCGTAGAATCCTGTCCGGTCGCTCCCCACCATTCGACAAGCAATCGGCGAGTTTTGGCGTTCTGGAAATCAACTTTTCCCGCGCCGTCGAAAATTCTCTCCGTCGGAGCCTCCAGAGAGCCGTTGATGTTTATGGTGACGCCCGCATTAATGCTGAATTTGCCGCCCGGTTTAAAGACGAGCGGAACTGAAATTGTTTTGTTGGCGGCAAAAATCCGGTTGTCGGTAATGACCAGCGATTTGCCTTGATTTTGAGCGGCTTTCTCGGCTTCGGTGAAATTCGGAAAAGCAGCCGCATAAACCTCGACGCCAACATTAAGCTGATCCGGGCGACCGGGTTTTGCCTCCTGACCCAAGACTGAAAGCGAAAGTAAGAGTAAAATAGAACAAAAAAAGGTGATATTCATAAAAAATCTTCTCAAATGCGAATCAAGAATAAAAAATCTCTGCGCCCTTTGCGAGAAACCTTTGCGTCCTTTGCAGGTTAATTCGGTAAAAGCATAGGAAACTTAATCGCAAAGGTCAGCGCAAAGGGCGCAGAGAGGAATTTGATTCCTGATTTTCAAGCTCCGCTCTTGAGGTGCGTCATCTATAATTATCCTCGATAAAAGCGAAATAAAAATACCGCGAAAGTTTTTATTGCAGAGACGGCTTTATCGTGGTAAATAACTATTCTTAATTTCTTAGCAATTAAACAATAAACTTGCTTTGTTATTCCAACGAATCTACGAGGAACTCGGAAATGGCTTTTTCACGACGCGACTTTTTGAAAAACGCAGGGTTGGCAACCGCTTGCGCGATTACTTTGCCCGCTTGGATTTTGGACGCGGAAGCGGCAATCGGCGAGCGATTCGCCAACGATAAAAACAAAGTTGCGGACGCGGCGCTCGCAACGGCGAAAAAGCTCGGCGCGTCTTATGCCGACATTCGCATCAATCGTTACCGCACCGAATTTATCTCAACCCGCGAACGGCAGGTGCAAAATCTCGCACGCAATCAAAATTACGGTTTTGGCGTCCGCGCGCTGGTTAACGGAACTTGGGGATTTGCCGCTTCGCCGGACGTAACCGAAGAAAACGCTCGCCGCGTTGCGCAGCAAGCGGTGGAAATCGCCAAAGCAAATTCACAGTTTCAGCGTAAAAAAATCAAGCTCGCGCCGGTTGAAAAAGTTGTCACAACGTGGCGCAGCCAGTTTGTCAAAGACCCGTTCGAGGTTCCGATTGATGAAAAAATCGCGTTTCTTTTAAAGCTCAACGAAGAGGCTTTAAAAGTTAAAGGCGTTAGCTTTGTCAATTCGGGAATGAATTGGGTCAACGAGCAGAAGTTTCTTGCCACGTCGGACGGCTCGCGCATTGATCAATACATCGTGCGCGGTTTTCCGAATTTCACGGTGACGGCGACAAATCGGCAGACCGGCGATTTTCAATCGCGCAATTCCGGCAGCGAAGGAAACAGCGCCGGATACGAATATCTCGACCAGTTCGATTGGATCGGCGACGCCAGAAAAGCGGGCGAAGAAGCCGTGATGAAGCTTTCGGCAAAATCGGTTGAACCCGGAAAATACGATTTGATTCTGCATCCGTCGCACCTGTTTTTAACGATTCACGAATCGGTCGGACACTCGACCGAGCTTGACCGCGCGCTGCTGTGGGAAGCAAATTACGCCGGAACTTCGTTTTTAACACCCGACAAAACCGGCAAACTCCAATTCGGTTCAAAAATTGTCAACTTTTTCGCAGATCGCACACAGCCCGCCGGAATGGCGACGGTCGGTTACGACGACGAAGGCGTGCCGGGACAAAAATGGTATCTCGTCAAAGACGGCGTGTTTGTTGACTGGCAAACTACGCGCGATCTGGCGGCTCGCGTCGGCAGGGAAAAATCTTACGGATGTCTCCACGCCGACAGTTGGGGCAGCGTGCCGTTTCCGCGAATGCCGAACGTTTCGCTCGAACCGGCGAAAGAAAACGTCACGGCTGACGATTTAATCGGCGGCGTCGAAAAGGGAATTATGATTCACGGTCGCGGCAGTTATTCGATTGACCAACAGCGCTACAATTTCCAATTCGGCGGGCAAACCTTCTGGGAAATCAAAAACGGCAAAGTCGCCGGAATGCTCCGCGACGTCGCTTATCAATCGCGAACAACCGATTTCTGGAACGCCTGTGACGGTCTCGGCGGGCAGGCGACGTATCAATTGCCCGGAACATTTAACGACGGCAAAGGCGAACCCGGTCAATCAAACGCTGTCTCGCACGGTTGTCCAGTCGCGCGTTTTCGACAAATTAACGTTTTAAATACGTCCGCAAGAACGTCGTAAGGAGTTTTGAAAAGAATGTTATTAACCGAACAGGAAGCCCGAACGATTACCGAAAAACTGCTGTCTTTTGTCAAAGCCGACGATGCGAACGTAGGCGTCAACAGCGAAAATTTAGCGCATCTGCGGTTTGCCGAAAATTCGTTTTTGACAAGCGGGCAGACCGAAAATCGCAGCGCGAGCGTGACCGTCTGGATCGGAGGAAAGCGCGGCTCGGCAAACACAAACGATTTGGACGACGCTTCTTTGCGCGCGACGGTCGAACAAGCCGAACAGATTGCGCGTCTCGCCCCGGTTGACCGCGAATACTTGCCGTCTTTGGGAAAGCAAACTTATAAACCCGTCAATGCTTTTGTCGAAGCGACTGCGAATATTTCTCTTTCCGCCCGCGCCAGAGCCATCGGCGACATTTTGACGATGAGTGAAAAGGAAAAAGTCATTACCGCAGGCTTTCACCAATCGCGCGCCCGCGCTTCGGCGTTTGCGACCAAAAACGGTAACTTCGGTTTTGACAGAACTACAGTCGTCAGCTTGTCAGTCACGCCGCGCACGGCTGACGGAACGAGTTCGGGCTATTTTTCGCGCAATCACTTTGACGTTTCCAAGCTCGACACAAATCACATCGCCCGCGAAGCGATTCGCAAAACTCTGGAAGGTCGCAACGCGCGTACGATGGAGCCGGGCATTTACAACGTCATTCTCGAACCGCAAGCGGTCGCCGATATTCTGGGCGGTTTAGCGTTCGGTTTTGACGCGCGCAGCGCCGAAGAAGGTCGCAGCCCGTATTCGATGGCGGGTGGCAAAACGCGCAAGGGCGAAAAGATTTTCGACGAGCGCGTCAGCATTTACAGCGATCCGTGGAATCCCGAATTGCCCGGCTCGCAATCGGCGCAGGGCGGAATTCCGGCGCAGCGAATTTATCTCGTCAAAAACGGCGTGCTGGAAAATTTAATCTTTTCGCGTTTCTGGGCGAAACAAAAAGGCGGCGAGCCGACGCCCGGACCCGTGAATACGATTATGGAAACGAGCGCGAAAACGGCGACGATGGACGAAATGATTAGCTCAATGCAGAAAGGTTTAATCATCAGCCGTTTCTGGTACATTCGCTCGACCGATCCGCGCACCGCAAGCTCTACGGGACTTACGCGCGACGGCGTCTGGTATGTTGAAAACGGTAAAATTCAATATCCGGTTAAAAATTTCCGCTTTAATCAATCGGTCGTGCAAATGCTCGCGCCCGGAAACGTTGAAATGATGGGCGCGCCCGAACGAGTCGGAAGCGGAGAAGGCGGAAATGCCTCGCTCCTTCCGGCGTTAAAATTAAAGGCTTTCAATTTTACGTCGCAATCCGAAGCTGTTTAATTATGGCATTAACATACTTGATTCAGCGGCACACTTTTACCGGCTAATCCTGCCATCTTTTAGTTTGCAGCGGAGTGAAAAAAAAACTGAAAAAAATATCCGAGTGATGATAGTTTTTTGTCCGTTTCGGTGCGTTAGTTAATGAAGGCAAAAAAAACGCGAAAGGGCAGGAACGCGATTGACTTGATTAATATTTGTGAAGCGAAGATTTGTCATCCCGATTTCAAATCATTTCTCTTGATAAAAAGAGATAAATCGGTAGCAGCGTTTTCTGAATTAGCTATATTAATGCCTTAATTATCAGCTTGTGCGCGCTCTGTATTTAAAACCAAAAAGAATTTAGGCAAAAATAAAATACAAATGCGTCCGGCTGTAGGAGGAAAAAGTTGAACAGATGAGGCGCGTTAATGGAATGAATCAGGCTAAAAATGAAAATTGATGATTATCATCCAAACCCCAGACAATAAATACCTTTAAATGGCTAAATTGAGGGTTTTGTGAAATTAGAGTTCTTAACTTGGCAAATCCATTTTTTTTGATTAAACTTCAAATGTTCAGCCTTCTAGCTTAACTCGGTCGTTCGACTAAAAAACCACGACTAAAATCCCGTCTTAAATTAAAGGAGATTTCTATGACTTTGAGAAATAAATGGCTCATTAAAGCCTTAACAGTAATTGCATTCGCTTTCGTTTCTACTACACTTGCTCAAGCACAAGCCACCCGAACATGGGTTTCAGGCGTTGGTGACGATGTAAACCCTTGCAGCCGAACCGCTCCCTGTAAAACATTCTCCGGAGCAATATCCAAAACCGCTAAAGGAGGGCAAATTAGCATCCTTGATCCCGGCGGTTTCGGCGCCTTAACAATCACCAAAAGCATTACGGTTGATGGCGCCGGGATAATCGGTTCTGCATTGAATTCCGCTGTTAGCGGATTTACTATCAACATAACTGACCCTGCCGATACAGATGCGACTGTAATTTTGCGCAATCTGCAAGTAGACGGTGCCGGCGTCACTAGAGGAGTAAATGGAATTAGAGTTATAGCTGCTAAAACCGTGGTTATTGAAAATGTAACGGTTCTCAATCAAAGCAATCGCGCTATTACCGATGAAAGAACAACCGCCGGAGCGGGCAATCTCTTTGTAACCAATTTTAGCAGCTATAATATCGGTCAAACTCACATCGTTATTAATCCGGGGGTGGGCGCAACTGTAAACGCTGCAATAACCAATGTGCGTTTAGAAAGAAGCACCGGCAATTCCGGGTTAGCGGTTTCGAGAAGCGCCAATGTTCTGATCAGAGATTCGGTTATCTCCGGTAACGCCGGTTCAGGAATCTTTGTGGAAGAGGCAGCCGGTAGCGTTGATGTAAATGTCGAGAACTGCACAATTACAAACAACGCAACGGGTGTTAATGTATTCAGCGGTTCGCCGATTGTCCGTCTCTCCAATACAATGGTTACCGGAAACACTACAGGATTATCGGGGATAAACATTTTTTCCTTTGGAAATAATAGAATTGCAGGAAATAACGCCGGTAACGGACCACCGTCGGGCGGGACAATTCCGCCACAGTAATATCTAATGGAAAAGCGGGCAAATACGGCTCGCTTTTTCTTTGGAAAACTTTCACGTAACCCTTAACGCGCGATTCATCCCAAAAACAAAAAAAGCCGTCATCAAAACGGCTTTTTTTGTTTTTGGGCAGGATTGATTGAAACAAAAAAAAAATCAGTTTATCTTTCGATATAACATTCTTTGAATTGAAAGTGAACAATTGGTTTTCAAAACGAACAAAAATGAAACGAACAATCAGAATTAAAACAACCGCGCTTTTGCTTTTTTGCTTTGTTTTTCAATCGCTGCCGTTTGCACAGGCTCAACAGATTGATGCAAACATCAACGACCGCATTCGCAAAGAAGCGATGGACAATTCGCAGATTATGCGAACTCTGCATTTTTTTACCGACGTTTACGGTCCGCGCTTGACCGGCTCGCCGAATCATCGAGCGGCTGCCGAATGGGCTGTCAAACAAATGAAAGATTGGGGTTTTGACAACGCCCAATTAGAGGCTTGGGATTTCGGACATCCCGGCTGGCTCAACGAACGGGCTTCGGGTTTTATCACCGCGCCGGTCAAAGATTCGCTGGTCTTTGAAGTTCTGGCTTGGACGCCGAGCACAAAAGGCGTCGCGCAAGGTCAGGCATTTAGAATGACTCTGCCGGAAAGACCGACGCAGGACGAATTAACGGCTTATTTCAACGGCATCAGAAACGATGTCAGGGGAAAAATGGTTTTAATCGGAAAACCTCAAGTTCTTCCGGTTAATTTTGAACCGCCCGCAAAAAGAATCAGCGACGAGGACATCAAACGGCGTTTCGATCCGAATGCGACACCGCAACAGCCTCCTTTTCAGCAGAGACCGCAGCCGCAGCAGACTCCGCGTCCCGGGCAGGTAGGCGGCGCGCAGTTATCCGAACAACTCGATAAATTTCTGCTCGATTCGGGCGCACTCGTTCGCATCAGCGATGCCGGGCGCGAACACGGGCAGATTCGCGCTTTTAACAACCGCACGTTCGATGTCGCGAAAGTCGTCCCGACCGTCGTTATGCGAAACGAAGATTACGGCAGAATCTGGCGTCTTTTGGATGGTGGAACTCCGGTTTCGCTCGAATTCGACATTCGGAACAACTCGTATCCCGAAGGCAGAACTTCCTACAACACAATCGGCGAAATCAGGGGCAGCGAGAAGCCGGACGAAGTGATTATGCTCGGCGGACACCTCGATTCGTGGCACGCCGCGACCGGCGCGACCGACAATGCCATTGGGTGCGCGATAATGATGGAAGCCGCGCGTATCTTAAAAACGCTCGGCGTAAAACCCCGCCGCACAGTTCGCGTCGCGCTCTGGAGCGGGGAAGAGCAAGGCTTGCTCGGTTCGCAGGCTTACGTCAAAAAACATTTCGGCTCGTTCGAAGCTCCGGTTGCCGGTTACGAGAAATTCGGCGGTTATTTCAACATTGACAGCGGCACGGGACGCGCTCGCGGATTATCGGTTTTCGGACCGCCGGAAGCTGCTGCCGTTCTGCGCGAAGCTGTCGCGCCGTTTGCCGATTACGGCGTTGTCGGCGCGTTAAACTCGCGAAGTCGCGGCTTGGGCGGTTCGGACAACACTTCGTTTAACCAAGCCGGTTTGCCCGGAATCGGCGTTGCTCAAGACCCGGTAGAATACGGTACGCACACCTGGCATACGAATCTCGACACTTACGAGCGAATTGTCGAAGACGACGTGAAAAAATCTGCGGCTGTAATTGCGGCGGCGGTTTACGCGCTCGCAATGCGCGACGAATTGCTACCGCGCTACAAACGCGAAGAAATGCCGGCATTGCCGAATCCTGCGCCGTCACCTTCGCCAACTCCGGCGGCATCGCCGACTCCGCGCAGAAATTAAGAGGAATTATTAACAGGGATGAAGGGGATAAAAGGGATAACAAAAACAAAGATTATCCCTTTTATCCCCTTCATCCCTGTTAATTTTTTCTGTTACCTTTAATTTTTAGCCGCAGAATATTCTTTCCAATTCATCGGCTGGCTTCCGTCATCGAGCCGAACCATCGAAATCGCGCCGGGCGCGGGGCAAACCAGATAGCAAAGATTACAGCCGACGCATTCGTGCTCGTCCACAATCGGAAAACGCTTGTTATCAACCATTGTAAAATCAATGCACTGATGCGCGCCGTCTTCGCAGGCGATGTGGCAGAGATTGCACTGAATACAATTTTCGTTGTTG
>DASVRD010000171.1:0-14254 GCA_036388775.1 Pyrinomonadaceae bacterium
TGAGACAACTGTATTTGCCCTTTCGTGTTTTTAAGCACTCAATTAATTAACGCCCCAAAAGAATGGAAAAACTATCATCACTCAAAGTTTTTTTTCAGAAAATTTTATTTATCCCTGAAGCGTGATAAAAAACAGCAGTCTTTTGCTGTCAAAGCGTGATACTGAATCAAGTATGTTAATGCCTTGATTTTATTAGGGCTTTGCCGTATCTTTACGGCTATCCAATTAATATGTTCAAAAAAATACTGATTGCCAATCGGGGCGAGATTGCGGTGCGCGTGATTCGCGCTTGCCGCGATATGCAGATTTCGCCGGTTGCGGTTTACTCGGAGCCAGACGCTGCCGCGCTTCACGTGCGGATGGCTGACGAAGCCTATCTTTTAGGTCCGGCGGCGTCGCGCGAAAGCTATTTGCGGATGGACAAAGTTATTGAAGTCTGCAAAAAATCGGGCGCGGAAGCGATTCATCCGGGCTATGGTTTTTTGTCGGAAAACGCCGAATTTGTCCAAGCCGTGCAAAACGCCGGACTCGTTTTCATCGGTCCCGAACCTTATGCGATGGAAGCGATGGGGAGCAAAACCGCCGCTCGAAAATTGATGCAGGACGCAGGAGTTCCGGTCGTGCCGGGAATGACGGAAGCCTTTTCGACATTTGAAGAAGCGCGCGACGTGGCGGCGGAAATCGGTTATCCCGTGATGCTCAAAGCGGCGGCGGGCGGCGGCGGGAAGGGAATGCGGCTCGTTTTTGAGGAAAGCGAATTAAAATCGGCGCTCGAAACCGCACAGTCCGAAGCAATCGCGGCATTCGGTAACGGTGATGTTTATATCGAAAAAGCGGTAGTCCGCCCGCGTCACATCGAGATTCAGGTTTTTGCAGATAAACAAGGCAACTGCGTTTATCTGGGCGAGCGCGAATGCTCGATTCAGCGGCGCAATCAAAAAGTGATCGAAGAAGCGCCTTCGCCGATTAACGATGCGGAGCTGCGCCGCAAAATGGGCGAGACGGCAGTTAAAGCCGCGCTCGCCGTCAATTATGTCGGCGCGGGAACGGTCGAATTTCTGGTTTCCGATATTGACCGCTCGTTTTATTTTCTCGAAATGAACACGCGCTTGCAGGTCGAGCATCCGGTTACGGAATTGGTTACGGGAATTGATTTGGTCAGAGAGCAGATTCGCGTTGCCGCCGGTTACGACCTTTCGGTCAAACAAGAAGACGTTGTTTTGCGCGGGCACGCGATTGAATGCCGCGTTTACGCCGAAGACCCGGCGAACAATTTTCTGCCTTCGCCCGGCAGGATTTCGCGGCTGCGCGTTCCGCACGGCGCGGGCGTGCGCGATGACGGCGGCGTGACCGACAACACGGAAGTTTCGATTTTCTACGACCCGATGATTTCCAAGCTCGCCGTTTGGGGACGCGACCGGAGCGAGGCGATTGACCGGATGCGCCGCGCTCTGGACGAATACACAGTCGGCGGAATCCGCACGACGCTCCCATTTTTCCGCGAAATCATCCGCGATTCGGAATTTATCGAAGGCAAGCTGGACACAGGATTTATCTCGCGCTGGTTCGAGCGCCGCGAACGAGTTTTAGCCGAGAAGACGGCGGAAGACGACGAAATCAGACTCGATATGGCGTTGATCGCCGCCGCGCTCGATTATCAAAATCAAACCAAAACAAATTCCGCCGCTGCCTCTGCGCAAACAGGCACAAACGGCGCGCAGGAAAGCCGCTGGAAAATTGCCGGTCGCGCGGCTTTGCATCGGAGCCGAATTTAATTAAACTTCTCACAGCGTTTTTTATTGAAAGGAAGCTTTATGAAATCATTTTTGAATGGATTTGTGGGAAAAAAAGTTGATGTCGTCTGTGCCGGCGGCGTCTCTGTGAGCGGGCAAGTCGAAGCAATCGAAGCGGACGTTTTGGTGTTAAAAGATGACGAAGAAAAAGTCTGCTACGTGGCGATTGATAAGATCACGGTCGTTTGGGAAACCAAAGACAAACCGAGCCGCACCGGATTTATCGGTGGGTTTGCAGCAAAAAGTTAAATTCGAGACAGCTTTGTTTCGTCAGATCAAACGCCTTTGGACTAAAAGCGGCGCAAGGAAACTATTTTTGATGAAAATTCAATCAGAAAAAATGCTCTTGACTCAATGAAAAACTTGGCGTAAAACTTACCGGTCTAAATTTAATACAGATTAGAGCGGTTCTGATTCGTAAATCGAAACTTGATTCGCTCTAAAGCGGCGAAGATTCTCCAAATTTTCGCCCAAAACTTTTTTAATCAAAATTCAACGTTTGAAACGGAAAACACCAATATTCGAGTAATGATTGTTTTCACTCTCTTTCAGTGCGTTAATTAATGAGAGTTTAAAATGCGAATAATAACAAGAATACAGTTATCTTGATTGAAACTTAATTTAACGAAGCATTTTCATACCTGATTCATTCTGTAGATAAAGACGAATAAGTAACACTATCGACTTAACAGTGACAACTATATTTATGCCTCTGGAAGGAAAACAAAATGAGCGATGAAAGCGCAGAACAAGAAAACGCCCGATTACTTGAAGAAAGGGAGAATCTTCGCAAAGAGCGGGATATTTACTTTGAGGAATCTAGCAATTTGCGTTCACGCATTGAGGAAATAATCACGACAAATATAAAATTGCACTCCGCAGAGCTGTCGGAAAAATATAAACAAGAGCTTTATTCTTTGATCCAGCGAGTATGGACGATTGCGTTTATTGTATTGGGCGCCGCGACTCTTGGCGGTTGGATAACGGTCTCCGGCATTGTTAATGGCAGAGTTAAGGACGCTGTTGATAAAGAAAGTGAAAAATTCAATGAATTCAAAGACAATATGCTCGAAGGGGTAGTTGAATTTCGGAGGAAGTCGAAAGATGCTCTTAATGATATTGAAAAGGAAAAAAACGATTTTATAGAGCAGAAAAATAAAGCGGTAGTTTCGATTCGGAGGGATTCGCAAAACACAACTGCTCCAACTATAACTTCGGATGAAAATCAGCAATCGGGCGTAATCACAATTCCTGTGGTCGTTCACGTCGTTTATAAAAACGATTCGGAAAACATTTCCGAAGAGCAGATTAACAGTCAGATTGAGGTGCTGAATCGTGATTTCAGCGCGCAAAACAAAGATTTAGAGGAAGTTCCTGATGTCTTTAAAAATTCTATCGGCAACGCGCAAATTCAATTTGCCCTCGTCAAAACCGACCCCAACGGTAAATCAACTGACGGAATCACGCGAACCAAGACGAATAAAGCATCCTTCGGTTCCAACGATGACGTGAAATCCAAAAATAGAGGCGGCGAGGACGCTTGGGATGCGGAAAGATATTTGAATATCTGGGTTTGTACACTCGGCAACGGAATATTGGAATACGCGCAGTTTCCCGGTGGACCAAAAGAAACCGACGGCATAGTCATCAATAACAAAGCATTCGGTACAAGCGGTATAGTGCAGCCGCCGTTTAATTTAGGGCGTATGACAACTCACTCGATCGGTCATTACCTTAATCTTCGTCACATCTGGGGCGATACGGAAGATTGCTCCGGCTCGGATTTAGTCTCTGACACGCCAAACGCGGCGGGACCGAATTTCGGGAAACCCGAATTTCCCCATGTTTCGTGCGATAACGGTCCGAACGGCGATATGTTTATGAACTATATGGATTACGTTGATGATGCCGTAATGCATATGTTCACTAAAGGGCAAGTTGATAGAATGCGAGAAACCTTGCAAACCGCGCGTGCCAAACTTAGATACAATTGATTGACAACGAGCCGATTTTGTCTATTCAATCGTATAAATGATTCCAGACAGCAAAAAAAAGCTAAACAAAAACTCTTGACATTTTAAACTGGCAGGCGTAAAACAGTCGTCATTGAGCCAGCAGTAACAGTTTTAAAACGGGCTGCAAAGTGTTTGTAGGAGGTTTTGCCAACGTGCTTTTTTCGCGCGCCAAAATCATAAATTTTCAAAACAACGAAAATGCTGTTCAGCCACTTAGCTGCGCCCAGAGCTTCACAAAGAAAAATACGACAAATCGAAAATTCTTGGGCTGCATCATGAAATCAAAGAATTATCCTCATCTCACTTGTCCGATGTGTTTGCCGGTTTGTTTACTGTGAAATACATTGCGAGAGATGTATGATTAGGCAAACACCCGAATTAAGAATAGAGGTTAAACAATGATTCCAAAATACATTTTGACCGAAAGCCAAGCCAGAGCGCTGCGCGCTGCCAGCGATTATAACATCAATAATTATTACGAGCTGGCTTCAGCGGCGCGGATGACTCCGACGCAGGTTAGCGAGGTTATCAGGGAACTGTCGGAAAAGCACTTTATTGAACTCGGCGAGCCGAATTCACCTTATTTCAAACTTACCGGCGAAGGTTTTAAGGTGCGTTCATTTCTCGACCAGCAAAACAGGAAAATGTCTCAGCAATCAAAATATTCGTTTTCTCCGGTAGAGATAGTACCGGATGATGAACGGAAAAGCGCGACCGAAGCTGAGGCTGAAAAACTAACTCCTGATGAGCTTAGCTCCGCGCTGGATGAAGCAATTAGAAGATTAGAATAAAAATAATGTGAGGTTACCGCTGTGGAAACTTTAGTTACGGGTGTTACTGCCGCTCTTCTGACGCTGTTCGATTTAGACCGTATTTTTTACGTCCCCGCCAAAGTTCAACGCAAGCTAAGCTTGTATGTCTGGTGGTGGAGCTTTGTGGTAATTAACGGATTATTGGCGATTTTATTGTATTTCATCGTCAAAGACCTTGACGGATTTAAGGATATGAACGGCTGGTTGAAAGCTGTTGTGATCGGAATCGGTTATCTGGCGTTAATTCGTTTAAAATTTACCACGTTCAATTTTCAGGATAAGGAAGTTCCTTTCGGAATCGAGGCTTTCTACGAAGCCGGCAAGGCATTTGTTTTTAAACGCATCAATAATATTGCCAAGCAGGCAAGATTTACAGAAACAATGGAGTTGGCAAGCGCCAAAGCCCTCGGCGATTTAACGACCCAAGCCAGAATGTACATCGAGCAAGATCAGCTAATCAGCCCTGAGGAAAAGCGCGCCCGCCAAATTTGGTTGCTGAGCATTATCAGAGACGTGAATACGACTGAATTTGACAAAAAAGCGGTTATTGCCGATTACATTCTATCGGGTCAGCGCTCTAACATTCCATAATCGGCAAAAGAAAATATAGAAAGCGGTTTTTACCGATTTTTATTTCAATAGGTTTTCGATTTGATTGAGTTGATTAAGCGGAACGCGGCGATAGCCGACAATGCGTTTCTGCCAGTAGCCGTCGAATTTCGAGAACGTGACGCCTTTGCTCGAAGAAGCGTGGAAAAAAGTGTTTTCGTCAATCACGATGCCGATATGACCGAGGCGGTTAAAGAAAACGAGCGTGCCGAATCGGTTTTTTTCTTCTTCAGAGGCAACCGGAAAATCGCTCCAATAATAACGCGCGCTGTTGCGGTCAAAGCTGATTCCGGCTTCGTTAAAAACTCTCCAGACCAGCGCCGAGCAATCAATCGAGTTCGGTCCTTCCGAACCGTAATGGTATGGCGTGCCTAACCAATTGTTCATCGCTTGCAGCATTTTGCCGCGAAAAGCAGCAGAAGACGACGATGCGGCATTTAAAGCTGCCGCGCTCGCCGCATTTGCCGGGCGCGAAGAAACGGTCGGGCGGACGTAGATGTCGTTAGTTAGAGCTTTTGGCGTTTGTGCATTGCGCGGCTGCGACATAACGCCGGATTTTACAAGAGGTTGCTGCGAAGCAGCGGGCGATTGATTGTTTGCCGAAGGAACGACTAAAACGGTATTTTGCGTTGTGTCGGGAGCGCGGCGCGGACGCGATTGCTGGGCGGAAGCTGTTGTGGCGAGGGAAAACAATGAACAAATGGCTATGCAAAGCCCAAACGGGACAAATCTCTTCATCGGCAATTAACTCCTGTTGCTTAAATTTTGATTAACTGCTGCGCTGCTTCGGCAAAAAGGCTCAGAAAAGGGACGCCCAAAGAGTCTCTAAGAGACTAAACGGCTCGAATGCCGTAAAACTTCCGCAAATTTATAAAATAAATTGCCCTAACGGATGTGGCGAAAGTTAATTTTTTTTAGAATTGCCAGCGCAGTGTGGCTCAGATGCTGTCGAGTATCGTATCCGAAAAAATGAATATTTGACAAGGGCAAAATTGAGAAAAATGGATAAAACAAAGACTGATAGGTTCAATAATCTTATTTAAGTCTTTATCGATTAGTAGTTAAAAATTATTCGTTATTTTCGAGTTTTTGTAATTCTTCGGTGAATTTCTCGATTTGTTGGCGCGTTACGTCCAATTCGCGCCGGGCTTCGAGATATTTCGTCCATTGCGACGTGTTGGTTAAAGCGCGCTGCGTATCTTCGTCAATAGCGCGCGCCAGCAGCGCGACCAAATCGCTGACCGAATCGTTGTGTTCGAGAAGGCGTTGAATAATCGTGTAAGCGAGTTTGGCGTTTTGTAAATCTAAATCTCTAATATCCGACATATTAATTTCCGTGACATTCATTTTAATTCAGATTGCCGCCGACAAACGGCAACTGCGCGACTTTCGCGCGCGCATTTTCGTTAATCAAAAGCTCAGTTCCGGGCTGAAGAAAATCGTAGCGCACATAAGCCAGAGCGATTTGTTTATTTAAAACAGGCGAAAACGCGACGGAAGTTACGCGACCGGCGTTTTTGCCTTCGGGCGATTTTAATTCGCCGTTCGGCGCAACGTCCGCCGGTTCGTCGAAAATCAAACCGGCGAGCTTTTTCGCCACGTGACCGCGATGATGAATGCGAATGATAACTTCCTGCCCGACGTAGCAGCCTTTGGTAAAGCTGACGGCTTCGTCCAGCCCGGTTTCCAAAACAACGGTCGTTTCGTCCATATCAACGCCGTAAAGCGGAATTCCGGCTTCGATTCTCAAGACTTCGCGCATTTCGTCGCCGATTTTCACCGCGCCCGCATTTTCAAATTCTTTCGCCAAAGTCTGAATTAAATTTGCCGGAGCAAACAAATCAAAACCGTCTTCGGCAGTGTGCGTTGAGTTGATAACGAATACTTTTTCATCGTTAAATTCCGCGTCAACCACTTCGGCTTTGGAATTTGGAATTTGGAATTTGGAATTTAAAATTTCGCCTGCGAGTTTGCCCTGAATCGAAAGCAAATTCATTTCTTCCGACAAATCGCGGACTTTGAAATCTCCGGCGAAAGTAAAGCGAAACAGATTATTAAAAACCTTTTCGCGCGTGGCGGATTCTGTGTCGAAAAGAAATTTATCGCCGATTTTTAAAACTCTGACAAACGCCAGCAGCCTGCCCTGCACATTCGGAAAAGCGGCGAGCATCCACGAATTTTCCGGTAATTTAGCGATGTCGTTGGTCAGCATTCCGTTTAAAAACTGCACCGCTTCGCCGCCCGAAACTTCGATCAAGCCTCGCTTTGGAAAATCGAACAGCCCTGCGCCCGATTCTCGCACGGCTCTGTATTCTGTTTCAAAATTGCTGTTCATCAAAAACACTGCGAAAAAGTTAATAGTTATTAATTGATAGTTGACGGTTTTTTGATTTTAAATGTCAACCTTCGACCGTCGCCGAAATTTTCCGCAGCGCTTCGGCGACCGCGCGATAATCGAAAAGCTGCTGTTTTTCGCGGCGATGCGAAGCCAGAACCTGCGGGCTTGGATGGTAAAGCGGAACCAGAAATCTGCCGTTCCATCGGTAAATTTGCCCGGCGTTTTCGCGCACTGTTAAATCGTGCGATTCGATTGTTTTCAACGCTTCGAGCGCGACTGTTCCAAGCGTCACGATTATTTGCGGCTGCAAAACTTCGATTTGTCTTTGAAGAAATTCAGAGCAGTTTTTGATTTCCGCGAGCGAAGGCTTGCGATTTGCGCCCGATTCTTTGCGCGGATTGCAAAGAACCGTGTTGCTGACGAAAATATCTTCTCTCTTTAAACCGATTGAGCCGATAAATTTGCGAAAATTTACGCCCGAAGCGTCGCCGACAAGCGGAATTCGCGTTTTATCTCCGCCGTTTCTGCCCGGCGCTTCGGCGAGAAACAAAATCGGCGAATCGAGATTGCCGTTTAATTCGCTCAAAACCGCTACGCGCTCGCATAAATTTTCGCATTTACGGCAAACCTGCGCTTCCGTTACGAGTTGGCGGAAAACGGCTTGTTTGTTTTTTGTCAGAGCGTTGTGCATTATGTAACTAATAAGATAAAACTAACAAAAATAAGCATCAAAAGAGAAATGACACAAATTTCAGAACAGCAAATATTAGCTGCCTTATCAAACATCAAAGACCCGGATTTGGGCAAAGATATTGTCACGCTCGGCTTTGTCAAAGATTTAATAATCAACGGCTCGGACGTTTCGTTCCGGCTGGTTTTGACGACTCCGGCTTGTCCCGTCAAAGAATCGTTTGAAGCGGAAGCGCACGCGCTTGTGCGAGAAATTCCCGGCGTTTCCAGCGTAAAAGTGACAATGGACGCCGAAGTCCCGAAAGGTCGCGGCGTGGCAAACTCTCCGGCGCTGCCGGGAGTGAAAAACATTATCGCCGTTTCATCGGGCAAAGGCGGAGTCGGAAAATCAACCGTCGCCGTAAATCTCGCCGTGTCGCTCGCTCTGGACGGCGCGAAAGTCGGTTTGATGGACGCCGATGTTTACGGACCGAACGTGCCGATAATGCTCGGAATCGGACATAAACAGCCGGAAGTCGGAGCGCAGCAGCTTTTGCCGATTGAGGCGCACGGCGTCAAAGTTATGTCAATGGGCAATTTGCAGCCGGGCGATAAACCTCTGATTATGCGCGGTCCGATGCTGCACGGGCTTGTCCGGCAATTTCTGGCGGATGTCGCGTGGGGCGAGCTTGATTATTTGATTGTTGATATGCCGCCGGGAACCGGCGACGTGCAGCTTAGTCTGGCGCAGCTTGTTCCCGTTCAGGGCGCAGTTGTTGTAACGACGCCGCAGGAGGTTTCTTTGTCGGATGTTCGCCGCGCAATCAGAATGTTTGAAACTGTCGCGGTTCCGGTTTTGGGCGTGGTGGAAAATATGAGCTATTTCGTGCCGCCCGATATGCCCGAAAAACGCTACAACATTTTCGGCGAAGGCGGCGGACGCCGAGTCGCAGACCAATACGGTTTGTCGTTTTTGGGCGAAATCCCGCTCGGAATGGAAGTGCGCGAAGCCGGAGATTCAGGCGTTCCCGTCGTCATTTCGCAGCCCGGTTCGCCGCAAGCCAAATCGTTCCGCGAAATGGCGGAAAACGTCGCGCGCCACGTTTCCATCGAAGCTATGAAACCAGACCTTGTTATTTCGCGCCGAGCGCAGTAAAATAATCGAGGAAAGTTTATTAAAAAGTCAGGATTAACCCCTGCGACCAAAAGTAATTTTAGATTTTTAGGAGACAAATAAAAAAATGACACCAACAGTTGCCGCTCCGGCTTTTGATTTGATTTTAACGAGTCAGGCTGCGGAAGAAATTAAAGGATTTTTGGCTGGCGAAGAAGATTTGCCCGAAACCGCCGGATTGCGCGTCCGCGTCGTGCCGGGCGGCTGTTCGGGTTTTCAGTACAGCCTCAACATCGAAGAAGAATCGCGCCAGGGCGATTTCATTTTAGACAAAGAAGGCGTGCGCCTTTTTGTTGATATGTTTTCGGCGCAATATTTGAATGGCGTCAAAGTTGATTACACCTCAAATATGATGGGTTCGGGCTTCACTTTCGAGAATCCGAACGCAACCGGCGGCTGCGGCTGCGGTACATCGTTTACGGCTTAATCTATTGACAGTTTTGAAAAGAAAAAGGCGAGTTTCTCCAAGCTCGCCTTTTTCTTTGTCTCTCGACTACGTTAGTTTTCGGAAACGAAGTTTATTCCGTCTGTATCGCCTGCAAGCGAGACCAACCGGGCAGGTTGAACGAATGTGCGCCCTTTTGCCGTGACGCTGACCGTGTAGCTGCGACCTGCGGCGACATCGGCAAATCTGTAATAACCGAGCGGGGAAGTTACAACCGTTCTGACCTCTCCGTTTTCATCAACTAATCTCACCAGAGCGTTTCTGATTCCTCTTCCTCTTGCCATCGTCACACGCCCGGTGACCGTTACGGAAGCGGCAGTGACGCCCGCATATTGCGTGGAAACGTTGACACTGTTGTCAAAGCTATCAGGGTCGGAGATGTCGCTGTTAACGTTAAAGTTTTGTACGATTGTTTGGCTGTTGGCTCCAAACTGCTCGTCATTTGCTCGCAGCACAATCGTGAAAACAGCACTGCCGCCCGCCGCCATTGACGGATTTGTGCATGTAAAGCTCGTTCCGCCGCCAACAGGTGGTGTGTTTTGACAGTTAAAACCGGCAGGTATGGTGATTGATTGAAACCGTAGCGTATTGTTGAGCGGCACGTTGAGTCTGACATTCGGTGCGGTGTCTGGTCCGCTGTTCAAGACTGTAACGGTATAAGTTATGTCGCCATCCGCAGAGACCGGATCGGGCGAATCCGACGCAGATACGCTTATATCTGCGTCGGGTGTTACATATTCGGTCGTCTCGGTTTCGCTGTTATTATTGTTGTTCGGGTCAGCCGCATTGCTGTTGACACTGAAAGTCTGGGAAATGGTTTGGTCTTTGATTCCGAACTGTTCATCGTTTGCCCGCAATACTATTGTGAAAGTAGAAGTTGCTCCCGACGCAAAGCTCGGATTTGTGCAGGTGAAGGAAGTCCCGCCTCCAACCGACGGCAGTGAAGGGCAGTTCCAGCCTGCCGGTACTGTGATTGACTGAAAGCGCAATGTGTTGTTGAGAGGAACGTTGAAAGCTGCATTCGGCGCGGCGTTGGGTCCGTTGTTCGAGACTGTAACGGTATAAGTAATATCGCCGTCGGGAAAAACGGGATCGGGCGAGTCCGTTACGCTCACTATTCTCAGGTCAGCCGATTGCGCGGACGCTTGCGCGGAAAAGCAAAAAATCAGTGCAGCGATGATAAAAAATAAAGCAGGTTGTGTTTTCATTGAATCAAATCTTTCTTCAATTAAATTTTCAGGCGGGTGGGGAAACTAAAGTATCATAACGCAACCCAAATCAAAACAATGCAGAAGCCCGCACGATAATCGAGGGCATAAAAGCGAATACGCCCTCGATTATCGTGCGGGCTTCTGCATTTATTTCAAAACCGCTCTATTGCTGCGGCGGCGTCGGTGGTTTGGGGGCGCGCGGAGCGCGTTCGACGTGCGCGGCGCTTGTCCACGCGGCGAGCTTTTCGGCGTTGTTGCTGTATTTGTTGCGGACGACGGCTTCGATTCGGCGGAGCGCCGTCATTCCTTTTTCGATTGCCTCATCAATCGCGGCGGTCGCCGCGACGCCGGCGGAGCGCGCCGCATTGCCGGCGGTAATCATTTCCTCATAAGCGATAATGTCGGCGTTTAAATCAGTCAGAAACTCTACGGGCAAGCCGAAACTGACAAACTCGGCTTCGTGCGGGAATGCGGCGAGAGCAAAACCGCGCGCGGTCGCCAACAACTCGGCGTCGCTGTTGTTGCGCGGCAAGCGAAACTGCTCGTCTATCTCGCTGTCCGTGTCAACCGCTATCGAACGCGCGGTCATTGCAATGGCGCGCAAATCTTCGCGCAGCTCTTCGCGGACGTTGGCTTTGCGCTGCGTGCTCTGGCTGCTCTCGCCCTGACTTTCGGCGCGCTCGCCGCTCGCTGTCTCCAAGTCCGCGACAGCCGCAGCGATATTCGCGAAACCTTGCCCGCCAATTGATGCGGCGGGAAAATCCGCCGCGTTTTCCGCTCCGAAATCGCGCACGCGACGGAGCATCTCGTATCTGCGTCTTTCTCTATCGTCCATTTTATTTTCTCCCACTGTGGATTTAAGAAGTTAAGAAGCTGTGTTGAAATTCAAAATTTCCATTTTTGTCATCGAAGATGACTGCAACCGAATTTTCAAACAGCTTCGTTGAATTGTTTTTGAAGAACGTCCGCGCAAATGACAATTCACCCGCGCAAACCGCTCTGCACGGTGCGCAACTCACTCTGCACGCTGCGCAAATGACTTTACACCCTGCGCAACTCGTTCTACACGCTGCGCAAATCAAAATTCACTCGCGCAAACGACTCTGCACGCTGCGCAAACCGTTCTACTGCCTGCGCAAATCGTTTTACACCCTGCGCAAACCATTTTGCAAGCCGCGCAAGCGACTTTTCACACGCGCAGCTAACTTTTCACAAACTTTGGCGGTATTCGCCAAATATCTTTTGTCAAAATCACCGCGTCGTGCGGCGACGGCGCGGCACAGTTGCAATGGCGGCGAGCGGCGCGACGAGTTCGCGGTAGCGGGCGAACAAAAATTGCAGCCGTTCGAGTTCGGTGTTAAATGCGGCGCGGCGATAGCACAAATCAACTTCGCGGTCTAAGTCGCGGTGCGCGCGAACGAGTTCGGGCGGCATTGTGTTCGGGTCGTACAAATCAGCCAGAGTCGAGTTTGGGAACGCACGGCGCGATTCTAAAACACGATTCGCCGCTGCTTCGACGCGCTCGCGCTGCGCGGCGGTCGGATTATCGGGAAACGGGAAATTGTTATAGACAATATTGTTTGAATAATTATATCTGCCTTCTAATCTACCGCACACTTGCCGAGTCCAAGCCATATGCATTAGCGATGACAACACGCCAAAAAGATAAGTTGAAGCATTAGGAATAAAAGATGCGCGATTGCTAAGAATAACTCCTCGTTGTAAAAAACCGATTGGAATATAGTAACGAGATTCAGATGAAATAAGCGGAATTACCAGATAATTATCAAACTCTTTTGTATCTCGAAATAAAGTTGGGGTTTGGGCTAGTCTTGTTGCTTCTGCGCTTCTGCCTGCCGAACGACTTTCTCTAACTCTTTCAATTCGCTTGATTATTTCAGGCATTGTTCTTAATTCAGTTGGAGAGGCACCGACAAGCCATAGACACCAACGAAACTTTCCGTTAATAAACTCATTGCTTCCAACAAACCTTCTAATAAATTGTTCGGCTCTCGGTTCTTTTCTTAATAATTCATTTTTTTCTTCGTCGGTAAGGATAAGATGACCGCCATCATTTGGCTTATTACCCGCAATCATTCTTGGCACGTTACAAATGGGCGCAGGTCTGCTTTGAATAATGATGTTTTCCATATCAACCAAATAAGGGCTGATATTGTTAACGATCCTTTCCATTGGTGTGCTATTTGGTGTTTGATAATCGAATAGCTTTTTAGTCGGTGAGTCGTCAACTGCAAATCCAATAATCACGCAAAAAACGGCGGCGTGTCCGCCGCGCGCTTCGTTCGTCCAACGAAACGTGCGATGCGCAAAGTTTATTTTGACATGATTGGCAAGCATCCACGACCACAAAGCGCCGACCTGTTCGCCTTGCGTAATTGAGTTAGTCGAAACAAAAGCGACTTTGATTTTTGTATCTTGAATGAATTGCGCCGCTTTGATGTACCACGCCGCGACGTAATCAAGTACGCCGTTGCTCGGTAAAGACGAGCAAACAAAATCCATATCGGCTTTCTGTTCGGCGGTCTGCAAATGTTTCCCGACAAACGGCGGATTGCCGAGAATATAAACTCTGGTTTCGTCCGCGCTAATTTCAGGCGAAACTATTTCAGCCCAATCAATGCGCAGCGCATTTTCTCTGTGGATATTCGGCGCGCGGCGCAACGGCAAACGGTTGTATTCGACTCCGAATTCGAGGGCAAGCTCGCGGTTGGCTAAATGGTCGGTAATCCACAAAGCGACGGTGGCGATTTGCGACGCGAATTCTTCGATCTCGATTCCGTAAAATGCGTCAACATCAATCGCGCTGACATAAAGCCTCTGCTGCGCGCTGCCCGACAAATCGCGCATTCGTTTGAGAACGTCAAGTTCTAAACGCCGCATTTCGCGGTAAGTGATAACCAGAAAATTGCCCGCGCCGCAAGCCGGGTCGAAAAAACGCAGATTCGCAATCCTGGCGTGAAAACGACGCAGCGCACTCGCGTTATCTCTAATCCGTTCAAACTCGGCGCGTAAATCATCGAGAAACAAACCGCGCACGGCTTTCAAAATATTGCGCTCGCTCGTATAGTGCGCGCCAAGCTCGCGGCGTTCCGCCGGATTCATCACCGATTGAAAGAGCGAACCGAATATCGCTGGCGAAACTTTGCTCCAATCAAACGAACACGCTT
>DASVRD010000172.1:0-8580 GCA_036388775.1 Pyrinomonadaceae bacterium
TGATATGCCTTACCCGCACAACGTCGTGCTGTTTCACGACGCGACCGGAACGCGCGACGGCGACATCGAGCGGGCGAAATACATTGCCGCCGCGACAAATGAGAACTCGAATCAGAATCGTTAATCGAATAAGTTAATTTCGGGCGGCAAAGCAAATCGCATCTGCCGCATCAAGCGACCTTTTTCCGTGTTATTACTCACGTTCGATGAGTGTTAACACGGATTTTTTTTCGCCAGAAAGCCGATAAAATAAGGTTATTAAATTAAATCAAGTCCGGCTTTTTAAGTGTTATGCTGTGCCGGAACAAGGATAATTTTATGTACGAAGGGCTAAATAAGCCGACGTTGGCAAAAACCGATGATATCGGAACTGGAAGAAGAACGGCTTTGTACGGCTTTCTTCTTTTGAGAGTGGTGATATTTTTCATCGTCTCGGCTTTGACGGGAATTTACAATCCATTTCAAGGAACAGAAGTAGTCGGACCGTAACCGTAATTAACTTTAAAGAACCTGTCAGGACAGCCAGCGCACTAAAAGATGGTCGGCGCAGGTGCGGGCGGATTGGCGGGCGGGCTCCTCGGCGCGCTGATCGGTTCGGGAATCCCGGAAGAACACGCTGCCGCTTACGAGTCGGGAGTTAAATCTGGTGGCATCGTGCTTCGCGCTAATCCGCGCAGTAATGAAGACGCTTCGTTTATCGAAAACAGATGGAGAGAATGCGGCGGCGAACAGATTTACTCAAACGCCGGACAGCAAGCATCGGCGGCAAATGCGGCGAGTGCACGCGCTACGAATTCCAGAAGACGCTTTTGAAAATGACTGCCCAAGGAATTCCGGTCGAGGTTGTAAAATAGAAAATGGGGCGTATGCTTCGTTTTTGCGTTTTCAGCTGAATGAAAATCGGTTTTGCGGGAGCGGGTTTGAATTTTTATGAAAAGGAAAACGATAAAATATCTTATGCTGGGTTCGGCAATCGCATTACTGCTTTTGCTGATTTGGGGCGTGGCAATCGAACCGCGATTGGTTGATTATAATGAAGAAACGGTTGTTGTTCACAACCTTCCGCCGGCGCTGGAAAACAAGCAGATCGCGTTGATTGCAGACTTTCAAATCGGAATGTGGTTTGGCAATGAGGATACGGTAAAAAAAATTGTCAATCGCATTGCCGAACGCCGCCCCGCCGCCGTTTTTATTGCGGGCGACTTTGTGTATAAACCGACTGACGAGGACGAACGAGAAGACGTGGAACGCGAAGACGCGGTTGATTTTATGAAAGAAGTCAACGAATCCATAGCATTCGTGCGTCCTTTGACCGACGCCGAAATTCCCGTTTGTGCCGTTCTCGGCAATCACGATTACGGTATGAATTATCCCGATTCGGTGAAAAACGAGCGGCTTGCCGCCGCGGTGCGTGAAAAGCTCGAAGCCGCCGGCGTGATTGTCCTGGACAATGCCGCTGTTCGGTTCGCTTCGGGCAGTCAAAGCGGCGAGCAAAATAATCCGGCGGTAAACGGCGATTCAGCAAATCTTTACATCGTCGGCATCGGCTCGCACTATGCCAATAACGACAAACCGGAAGCCGCTTTGTTGCAAGTTCCTGATCGAGCGCCGCGAGTAATTTTTATGCATAATCCTGATTCGTTCGCCGCTATTCCGGCGAATGCCGCGCCGCTCGCTCTCGCCGGACACACGCACGGCGGGCAAATTCGCGTTCCTGGTTTGCCCGAATGGTCGTGGATGGCGCTGATGACGGACGAAAAAATTCAAGCCGACGGCTGGATTGACGGCTTCGGTCAACCGGGCAATCGTCTGTACGTCAATCGCGGTATCGGTTTCAGCAGTTTTCCAGTGCGGATCAACTGCCGTCCCGAGTTAACTTTTTTTACATTGCGGCGCAAGAATGGTTAAACAGTTAAATTCAGCGAAGGATTTAATATATTTTAGTTATAAAACTATGTTTTTTGATGATTGGTTCGGGTTGATTCGTGTTATGACCGTCGGCATTCTCGCTTATGCCGCGTTGATTTTTTGGTTGCGAATTTCCGGCAAACGCACTTTGTCGAAGTGGAATGCGTTTGATTTTGCCGTCACGGTAGCTTTCGGTTCGATGCTGGCTACGGTGATAATGTCGAAAGATGTCGTTCTCGCCGAAGGCGTTTTAGCGCTTGGATTGCTCGTGGGGCTGCAGTTTATCATCACCTGGCTTTCGGTTCGCTATAATTGGGTGGAAAATCTCCTCAAAGCCAAACCGACGCTTCTGCTCGACAAAGGCGAATTTTTAACCGAAGCGATGAAGCGGGTGCGCGTTGCCGAAGGAGAAATCCGAATGGCGATTCGCGACAAAGGCATCGCCGCTGTCGAAGAAGTCGAAGCCGTCGTTCTCGAAACTAACGGCAACTTCAGCGTAATTAAAAAATCCGATGCCGCCGCGCGCACGGCTCTCAAAGACGTAATTTAATTTGTGGAGTAAAGTTGAAAAAGCCGCTCGGAGTTTCGCGGAAAAAGGAAAAATATGCCGCCGGAAACGCCTCTTGCCGATTTACAAGTGCAAAACAATTTACACCGCGACGAACGGTCGCCGCAAACGTTCACTCAAAAAATTTTAATCGCGCTCGGCATTTTTGCCGTGCTGACCTTGACGGGAATTGTTTTGTGGCAGGGCATTGAAGTTTTTCTGCTCATTTTCGCCGGATTGCTGCTGGCGATTTTTCTTCGCAGTTTGAGTGACTTTTTAAGCAAGCACACGCCGCTTTCGGAAAATTTGGCTTTAACGACGGTTTTACTCGCAATCGTGGCGCTCGCGGGACTCGGCTTATGGTTTTTGTCCGATTCGATACAGAGCCAGTTTTTTGAACTGTCGGAAAGTCTGCCCGCCGCTTTTAATAAACTGCGCGAGGTGATCGCTCAATACCCGCTTGGTCAGCGCATCGTCGAAAAGATTCCCGCGCCGCAATCTATCATTCTCGGCAGCCAAAGAACGAATATCTTCGGTCGGATCACCGGGCTTTTCTCGACAGTTTTCGATGCGGTGACGAATATTCTGGTTATCTTAATAACCGGCATTTATTTCGCTTATAACCCGCGACTTTACAGCGAAGGCGCGGTCAAGCTCGTTCCGAAAAAGTGGGAAAAACGAACGCGCGAAATTCTCTCGACAATCGTGTTCACGCTGCGCCGCTTTTTGCTCGGCATCGCTGCGGCAATGACGATAAACGGCGCAATAACGGCTGTAGGATTGTGGGTGTTGGGCATTCCGTTTGCGCTTCCTTTGGGCATTCTCACGGGGCTCTTAAATTTCGTTCCGAATATCGGTCCGATTGCGGCGAGCGTTCCCGCCGTTTTGATCGCTTTTTCGCAAAGTCCGACACAGGCGTTGTACGTCGCTGCTGTATGTCGCAGTGCAGAACATTGACGGTTTCGTCACAACGCCGCTCATTCAGCAGCGAGCCGTATTGATGCCGCCCGTGCTGGTTATCGGTTCACAACTCCTGTTAGCGATTTTGTTCGGTTTTCTTGGGCTGCTGCTCGCCGTGCCGCTGTTTGCTGCGGTATTCGTTGCGGTGAAAATGATTTACGTCGAAGACTTTCTCGGAAGGCGCGTGGAAGTAAAGGGAGAACAGGAAGCGAAAAGTAAAACCAATTCGTCCGGGCAATAAAAGCGGATATAAAGCGAAAAAACAACTTTACGAGCGAGTTTCTTGAAGTTCGCTGACTTTTTTAGTAGAAATCTGTTGTGTCATTACCGCGCGAAACAATTCAACCGTTGAAAGAAGAAGCGCAGCAGAGTTTCAGGCGGCGTCTGACTCTGCGCGGCGAATTTGTTCTGGCTTTGATGCCCACCGTAACAATTCTCGCCGTTTTCAGTTTAGTCGAAGTTTTCAGCCGTCAGAGGCTTCTGTTCGCCTCGCTCGCATCGAGCGCTTTTTTGATTTATCTCGATCCGCAGCACAGCACAAACAGCATTCGCACGCTCGCTCTTTCGCAGATCGGCGCGGCGATTGTCGGCTTTATCGCTTTTTTGATCGTCGGCGAAGGATATTTAGCCGCGTCCGTTGCTATGGTTGCCACGATTACTTTGATGATTTTAGCCGACGCGATGCATCCGCCAGCCGTTTCGACAGCGCTCGGATTCGCGTTTCGCGCCAATTCCGAAAACAACCTGGTTTTGTTCGCGCTTGCTGTCGGCTTAATTGCCGTGCTGATAATTTTGCAAAAATTTTCGGTTTGGATGCTCAAGCGCTACCAATAAGCATCTTTGGCAAAAAGCCGAAAATCGGAAACCGCTTTTCATTATTTTGTTTATTTTGTGCTGATTTTTACATTTCGTAATTGCGGGCGCGGGCAATCGCAGCGTCAATTTCCGCGACGAGTTCTTCGTAAACCTGATCGGAAATAATGCCGTTGCTGAGCATCGTCGTAAGAGCGGCGCGCTGCGCGCGAAGGCTTTCTAATTCAGCATCTTCGCGCTCCTCAGCTTCGAGGTTCGGATTTTCTTTGAGCAGTTCCTGGTGCGCGGCAAGGTTGTTTTTGATTTCTTCTTCGAGCGAAAGAGCGATTTTCTCGAACGCCGCGACTGAAATCAAATTGTTCTGAAGCATTGATTCGATGCGGCGCAGAGCGGCTTGAGAAGCTAAAAGCCGCCCGTGACGACGTTCGTATTCGAGTTCGAGCAAAGCCGGCTGCCCGATTCCCAAACGGCGCAGCAAAAACTGCATCGTCGTGCCTTGAGCAAGCAAGGTAAATAAAACCACGCCGAAAGTCATCACTCGCAATTGGTCTCGTTCGGCGAGTGCGACCGGCAAACTTAATGCTAGCGCTAGACTGATCGCGCCGCGCAACCCGCCCCAGAACATAACGTGCCGGAAACCGATCGGAACGCGATATAAACCGCGCAGATTCGTCAATGCCGTCAACCCGTAAATTACTAAAGCGCGGCTCAGTAAAACCGCCGCGAGCGCTATCGAAATCGGCAGCAAATGCTTCGCAATTTCCGGCAGATTCACTTCCAGACCGATGAGCAGAAAAACAAGTGAATTGGCGACAAAAGCGAGGAATTCCCAGAAATTAAACAAAACGATGCGCGTTGTCGGAGACATTCCTTCGAGACCGATATTGCCGGTTAGCATTCCCGCTGCGACGACCGCCAAAACGCCGGAAACGTGAAATCGCTCGGCAACCAGATACGCGCCGAAAGCCAAAACGGTCGTCAGCATCGTCTCGATTAAATAATCGTCAACTCGCGCGATAATTTGCGCGACGACCCAGCCCAACGCCGACAAGCAAGCCGCCCGCCGATACGAGCGCAAAGTCTACGATTGCCCGCAAAAAATTAAAAGACTCGCCGTGTATTTCGCCTGAAACTCCGGCGACAGCAGGCAAAGCTGCGACAAGCATTAACTTAAAAAGGACAATCGCGGTTCCGTCGTTAAACAAACTTTCGCCTTCTACGAGCGTGGTCAAACGCTTCGGCGCTCCCAAAGCTTTGAACAAAGAAACCACCGATACCGGATCGGTCGCCGCAATCAGCGCACCGAAAACAAGAGCGGTTGAAAGCGATATGCCGATTCCGAAAGATACGATCAAACCGACGATAACCGTCGTCAGAAGCACGCCCGGAATTGCCAGCACGATTATCGGGAGCCAGTTTTCGCGCAAAGATTTGAATTCGAGATGAAATGCCGCTTCAAAAACGAGCGGCGGGATGAAAAGCGACAAAATCAATTCCGGCGTAAGTTCGATTTCCAGCGGATGCTGTACGCTGATCAGCAGTCCGACCACAACGAGCGCGACTGTATAAGGAATTTTTAGGCGTCTGACAATTAAAGCGACAAGCGAAACGATCAACAGCAATTCGATAATTAAGGTTTCGGTTGATAAAAAATTTTCCATTGGTTTTGTTTATAAATGGAATTGTTCGAGGACAGTTAAAGGAATTGAATCCTTTGTTCGACAACAATGATTTGTGTTTTCTTAAGCAAGAATGCCGGATTAAACCGGTGCCGATAACCGGCGCGCCAAAACCTTCTCCAAATCTTCCTCTTCTCCGAGAATAGTTAAAATATCGCCGCTTCTAAGCTCCGTCGCGCCTTTCGGCGTAATCAAGTCATTATCCCGGCGGACGGCGACGACAACGCAGTTGTCGAGTTTTAGTGAAGCCAAAGTCATACCATTTTTGAATTTATTTCCGAGCCGCACTTCCCGAATACGCTCTTCGCCCATTCCCTGCGAAAGAAAATTAAATAATGAAGGACGAAGCACGAGATTTTCCAGAATAGTAGCTGTCGCCTGCAGCGGACTCATCACTTCGATTCCGGCTTGCTCAAAAGCCGCCAGATTCGCCGTTTCGTTTACACGCGCGACGAGCCTCGTATTTGGGAAAGCGGCGCGAATTGCCTGACAAACCAGAATATTCACCTTGTCGCTCGAAGTAGCGACGATGGCGCATTTTGCTTCGCTAATTCCGGCTTTTTTCAAAGCCTCAGGACTCGTTGCATCGGCGCAGAAGATACTTGCGCCGCGTAAATTTTTAGCGATTGAACAGCTTTCGGTGTCCGTATCAATCATAGATACGGTTTCGCCCGCTTCGGTTAACCTTTCCGCTAAGATTCGCGCGGTTTCATCCGCGCCTACGATGATGATGTGTTGGGGCATAACTTTAAAAAACTGCGCCAATTTTCCGGCAAATGTTCCCTGTACCGCGACAGTCGCCAATATTACGGCGAAAACGAGTGCGACAAATGAATCCGCGCCCGGCACGCCGTTATCTACAAGTTCGAGCGCGAAAAAAGTGGCGACCGAAGCCGCGACGATACCGCGTGGACCAAGGAACGATATAAACCACTTTTCGTTCGTTCTCAATTCAGAACCGAAAGTCGAAAGAAAAACACGAATCGGACGAACAAAAAGCATCAGCAAAACAACGACGAGCAATCCACGCCAGCCGAGCGCAACCAGAGCGGCGATTTCGAGACCGGCGGCGAGCAGTATGAAAACGGCGGAAATCGCCAGACTCGCCAAATCTCCCTTAAAATCTTCGACTTCTTCTTTATGCGGAATGTCTAAGGAACCGACGGCGATTCCAGCCGCCGCCGCCGCCATAACTCCGGCTTCGTGAGCGACGAGTTCGGCAATCGTGTACGAAGCGAGAGCCGCACCGAGAATGCCGACGCGCGTAAATTTTGAAGGCAAAAGCCGAAATCGGTCGCTTAAAAGCCAAACGACGAGCGCGACGCTTAAACCGACTATGACGCCGGTGCAGAGCGTCAGCAAACCGACCGGAATCGCCGCTTGCAACCCGCGCGGCGACGTAATTGCCGTAAAAACCAGTGCGGCTAAAATCACGCCGAGCGGGTCGGCAATAATTGACTCGCTTTCTAATGTCAATTTGACCCGCCGATTGACGCGGACGCGCTGCAGAATCGGCGTAATAACGGTCGGACCCGTTACGGACACAATCGCGCCGAACAAAAAGCTCAGTTCCCACGACCAGCCGAACAGAAAATGCGCCAGAATTCCGGCTAAAACAGTCGTTATAAGCAGTCCGATTGTAACCAGTCCGAGGACAGCGCGCGAAGCGTGCCTCATCTCGCGCACGTCGAGCAGCAAACCGCCTTCAAAAACGACGACGGCGACGGACGCTTTGACGACGACGCGCAGAATCTCGCCCAAAACGTCCGGTTGAACCAAACCCAAACCGGCTTGACCGAAAATCAAACCGGCAAACAAAAGCGGTCCGGTTGCCGCTACGCGCAAACGGTCAGCCAAAATCTGCGCCGCCGTTCCGATCAATACGACCAGCACCAGCGTTGCTAAAATGGCGAGAACATGATTATGATCTCGCAAATAAAAAACGTAATTTTCCAGCAAACCAACCCCGCTTATTCAAAATAAATTAATTTGTCTAACAGACTACCACCATTCAAATTATTCAGCGAAGCGCCGCAAACGGCATCAGTAAAATCACTTACATTGCCGAGTGATTCCGCTTACCGCCTGTTTTCGCGAAAAACCTTTTTTAGATTCGAGCGCAAATTTTTATGATTCCTGAGAGAAACTGCGCTTCGCAGACTTTTATTCGATAAAAATTGAAAAGACGCGAATTATTGTTTATACACATAAAGTTAACATTGGTATACGCCGTCTCTACTTGAAATAAATTTTTCCGCGAAGTATATTTATTTGGATTTTACCCGTCCCAAATCAATCTTTCGATTTTCAAGCCGGATCGTTTTTGCAGTTTAAAATCAATCCTTTAAAGGTTAACTTTTTGCATTTCAAGTAATTACAACTTGAAAAACGAAAAGCGCCGATGATTTTTATCGGTTTTCAAAACGGGATTAATCAATCTGAATATTGCTCTGAATAATTGATGTTTCGATACCTTGAAATTTATATTCAAGTAATTTTTATAAATCATTCGTTTGAGCAATATTTTAATCTATTTATTCATTAAACAAGAGCAAAGTTTGGCAATTTTACCCTCGAAGTAGATCTGCGTAAACGCATCTGCGAAGCGGTGCCAGTTTAGATGAGTATGAAATTTTGGTGCATTTTTGAGTGGCGCGACAAATTTAAATAAAC
>DASVRD010000173.1:0-34000 GCA_036388775.1 Pyrinomonadaceae bacterium
CTCGGCGACGCCGAGATCGTCGTCGCGGGCGGGATGGAGTCCATGTCGAACGCGCCGTACCTGTTGCCGAAAGCGCGCGAAGGCTACCGCCTCGGCAACGGCACGCTCGTGGATGCGATGATTCACGACGGGCTGTGGTGCGCGTTTGAAAATTGGCATATGGGCAATACGGGCGAAGTCGTCGCCGAGACTTATTCAATCGGGCGCGACAAGCAGGACGAATACGCGATGAATTCGCATTTGAAAGCCGCCGCCGCTCAAAAAGCCGGAAAATTTAAAGACGAAATCGTTCCCGTTTCGATTCCGCAGAAAAAAGGCGAGCCAATCGTTTTTGCCGAAGACGAAACAATCCGCGCGGACACGACTTCGGAATCTCTCGGAAAACTCAAAGCGGCTTTCAAAAAAGAAGGCGGGACGGTCACGGCGGGAAACGCTTCGTCAATCAACGACGGCGCGACCGCTATGGTTTTGACTTCGATGGAAAAAGCCAATGAGATGGGCGCGGAAATTTTAGGTCGGGTCGTCGCGCACGCTTATTCGGGAATCGAGCCGCGAATGATTATGATGGCTCCGGTCGAAGCCGTGACAAGAGTCTTGAAAAAAGCGGGCTGGGCGATGTCGGAAGTTGATTTGTTTGAGTTGAACGAAGCGTTTTCGGTGCAGGCGATCGGCGTGATGCAGGAATTAGGTCTTGATCCGGCGAAAGTCAATGTCAACGGCGGCGCTGTCGCTTTGGGACACGCTATAGGTCAATCTGGCGCGCGTGTTTTGACGACGATGCTTTATGAAATGAAGCGAACGGGCGCGAAACGCGGCGTGGCGGCGCTTTGCCTCGGCGGCGGCAACGCGATTGCAATGGCTGTCGAGCGATAAATTAACGGTTTATAAAACTTGCCGAACAAAATCCGACGAAAAGCGTTTTGTTTTTTGTCGGATTTTTTATACATTCTTGGCAGTTTAATTTCAGGAGGCAAATTTTATGACGGCAAAAGACCATAACAGGTTAATCGGCTTGTTTTTCTTAATTTGGGGCGGATTGCAGATTCTCGGTCTCGGCATAGCGATTTTAGTTATGCTGGGCGTTGGCGGCGCGGCTCTGTCCGGCGCACATTCGCGCGATGCGGCACCGATTGCAGCGGTGTTTGGTTTTACAACGGTGATTCTGGTGATTGCGATGATTCTTGCGATTCCGGCAATCATCGCGGGTTTGAAAATGCGGAAAGAAAAACCGGGAGCCAAAACCTGGATTTTGATTGCCGCGATTCTAACTCTGCTAAATTTCCCGCTCGGAACGGCGCTCGGCGTTTATGCGCTCTGGTTTATGTTCGGCGATCAGGGCAAAGCGTTTTATTCGGGCGGCAGCACCGGAAACTCTTTTAATCAGCCACCGCCGCCCAACAATTGGCGATAAGCTGCACGCGATAGCCACGAATTTTAGGCAGTGTCCTAATTTTGTGGTGCTAGAAATTACTTTTATTCACCACCACAAAATTAGGACACTGCCGGCGTTTTCTTATCGGTTGAGGAAACTTTCTAATAAATCAGCGTCACGCTAAAATTATCGTTGTAATCGGTCATCGTTCCGCTCGTTTGTACTGCCAAGCCGACTGTGTGCTGTCCAGCGGTCAAAGTTGCCGGGAAAAAGGCGGGCACCAGAGTTTTATGCGATGACGGTTCGTTGGTGAAGCCGGATATCGTTCCAATCGGCTTGCCGTCCAAAGTAAGAAAAATTGAAATTGGGCTGCCCGCCGACGCCGACCACGCCGAACCTGCGACGTAGAAAACAACGTCTCCGTCTCCCTCGGCGGTAAAAGTATTCTTGAGCGGAAGCGGTCCGGCACCGGAAATCAATGTTTGTATTAACGCCATAGTCTTGTCCTTTTAGGGTTGGTTTTAATTTCAAAAAATCAATGCGGAATAGAAAATTCGCCGGACATCCGGTGGGAATTTTCCGAAAACAGTTTCGCCGCCGATTATTTTGTGGACAAACTTTAACACGGGCATCCATTTTTGAAAAGACAGGTGGATTATCTCCACAGGATTAGGACACTATCGAATTTTACGGTCGCTCGAAATTTTCGGCGAATTTGTGTAAATTCGTGGCTATAACTTTGTCTAAAAGGGAATTATAAAAAAATGAGCGAAATTATCGGTGTTATCGGCGCGGGAACAATGGGCAACGGAATCGCCCAAACCGCAGCGTCGAAAGGCTATGACGTTTTAATCTGCGACATCAAAGAAGATTTCTTGCAGCGCGGCGTTGCGAATATTGATAAAAGTCTCGACCGTTTCGTCAAAAAAGAAACGATCACCGCCGATCAGAAAACTGAGATTTTAGGTCGAATTAAAACCACGACCAAACTCGAAGATTTAAAAAACTGCTTTCTCATCGTCGAAGCCGCAACTGAAAATTTCGACATCAAAAAAGGGATTTTTCAAACTCTCGACGAAATTTGTCCGCCGGAAACGATTCTTTCTTCAAACACTTCTTCGATTTCAATCACAAAAATCGCGGGCGTTACGAAAAGACCGGAAAAAGTTATCGGAATGCACTTTTTTAATCCAGTTCCGCTGATGAAACTGGTCGAAGTTATTCGCGGCATCGCCACGTCGGACGAAACTTATGCACAGGTCAAAGAGCTTTCCGAAAAATTGGGCAAAACGCCGGTCGAATGCAACGATTTCCCCGGTTTTGTCTCGAACCGCGTGTTGATGCCGATGATTAACGAAGCTGTTTTCGCTTTGTACGAAGGCGTTGCGACGCGCGAGGCGATTGACGAAATTATGAAGCTCGGAATGAATCATCCGATGGGACCTTTAACATTGGCGGATTTTATCGGTTTGGATGTTTGTCTGGCGATTTTGAACGTTTTGCACGAAGGTTTGGGCGATCCGAAATATCGCCCGTGTCCGCTATTGAAAAAATACGTTGACGCGGGCTGGCTCGGACGCAAAACCGGCAAAGGCTTTTATGATTACGGCGAAAAATAAATTTTCTTTTCTATCAGATAAAATTTGGATAAAAGGAGAATCTGTCGAATGTTTGGAAATATATTTAAAAAGCTGGGTTTCGGAAACGCAAAAGTTGACGCGCGTTTGCACAACGCAACAGTGGTGCAAGGCGGAGGTTTGAGCGGCGATGTTTATATTACGGGCAGCGACAGCGTCACAACTATTGACGAGCTTTATTTAAAAGTCGTCACGCAATTTAAAAAGGAAAATGACGAACACGAATCAACTCATGACTGCGTGTTGGCGCAGCATAAATTGTTTGACAGATTTCAAATTAACGCGAACGAGCAAAAATCAATTCCGTTTCAAATTCCGATTCCTTTTGAAACTCCGGTGACAACGACAGGTTATCAAAAGGTTTTTCTGCAAACCACGCTCGAAACGAGCGCGATTTTCGATCCGAGCGATACCGATTACATACAGGTTCAGCCGCATCCGCATCTCCAAAGAATGATCGGAGCGATTCAAAATCTGGGATTTTCGCTGCACAAAGTTGATTGCGAATACAATCGTAAATTCGGAGGGCAATATCCGTTTGTGCAGGAGTTTGAATTTAAACCGCACGGAGAGTTTCGCGGTCGGATGAACGAGCTGGAAGCTTATTTCAAACCGCATCCGGGCGGTATTAACGTTACGTTCCAGCTTGATAAACGCGGTTGGAGCCAGCTTTTCGGAATGAACGAATCTTACGCGCAATTGCAGCTTAATGTTCAGGATTTGCAGGGAAATAATCTCGAAAGCAATCTGCGAAATTATCTTTATCAGCGGCTGGGTTAGTATTTTGTTGTGAAATCGTTTGCTTGTTATTGCCAGAAATGTCGGAAGGCTAATCAGCCGGGCGAGGAAAATTGTGCAAATTGCGGCACGCCGCTGATGCTCGTCGTCGTGCCGCCTTCAACAAAGCACGAATCGGTCTGGGATAATTATTCGGAAGAGCATTTGCTTGAGCGCATTTCAAATCTCGAACTGCGTCTGATGCAGGTAACCGACCGCTTGAGCAAAGTTCTGGATTTAATGCTCAGGCAATCGCAAACTCTTCAGCGCGAGCATTTATTGGTCGAAACTCTGGTCGAAGCACTCGAAACAGCGAAAATTATTGAGGACGGGCAGGTCAGCCAAATCTGGAAAGATCGGCAAAAGGCTGAAGATAAAAGGTTTGCCGCAAACGAGCAGCGCGAGCGAGCGCGCGACAACGCCCTGTCGAAAACCGGCGGAACAAAGCTCGATTTGTTCACGCATTTGGTCAAAGAAGGCTTCCATTTGATTGAGCAGAGCGAAGAAGCAAACGGTTTGCGAACTCTGGAACGCGCGGCGGCGATATCGCCGGAAAATTTTCCGCTTCTCGCCTTTATCGGCGAGCATTATTTTCGCGCGGACAAACGCCGCCAGGCGGGCGAATATTTGGAAAAAGCGTATCTGCTCGAACCGAAAGACGAGAAAACGGCGCTTTTGCTCGGTTTGATTTTAGCCGACGAGGGCGAATTTGAACGAGCGAAAACTTTGCTTGAAAATTGCAGCGACCATTTCGGTTTTGCTGCGAATTTTCCTCTCGGAATGATCTACGCTGCGGAAAACGATTTTCCAAACGCGGTTGCTGCGTTCAAACAAGCCGAAAATGTGAATTCTTCAGCCGAAACTTTTTATCTCGTGGGTTCCGCTTTTGCCGAAACCGGAGAGGCGAAAAACGCTCTGGAGAATCTGCAAAAAGCGGTTGAGACGGACGCCAATTTCGCCGACGCCTGGTTTATGCTCGGCGCGGTTTATTTGCGTCTCGACGATGAAAAAACGGCGCGCGAATCTTTCTCCCGCGCTTTGTCGGCGAAAGACGCGAGCGCGCAATGCCACGCGGTTTTGAAAAATCCGAAGAAAAATGTTGACGCTTCGATAAATCTGCTTTTTTCGAGAATCGCTCAAACCAAAAAGAATCTGGTCAGCGGTTCGCCGCAAAGATTTGTCAAAATTTTGCGCGAAGAAATCGAGCGGATTTTGACTGAAAATAAATAGAACTGGGATTTATCCAAAATACATTCCTTATGGCTCTCGCCAGCTTATACCATTTAAAGTTAGTAGCAATAAGTGTATTGAAGCCCCAATTAAAATACAGTCGTATAATTGCTCGATTATAATGTTTTGCTTATGGCAATTTTTCTTCCAATTCGCCAACCAGATGTTTGACATCGGTTTCGCTCATCAACTGTTCGGCTTCAGTTTCGATAGCTTCAACATCAACTCCGAAATGCTCGCATAATTTCTGCTGCATTCGCAGCATCATTGTCATTTCCTGTTCGGCGAGTATGCTGATTTGCAAATCCAGATGAGCGCGCCGGTCGGATTGCCTGCTCATGCGATTTTGACCAATCAGAATAAAGATTGTGATAAAAACGCCTTCTGCTGAGACAATTAGTGTGAGTATACCGAAAGGAAACGGGTCAAAAGCCGGAATGCCGGGGACAAAATTTAAATTGATGATTCCCCAACTGATAAATAATAAAATGTGAAAGACGACAAATGCCATGCTGCCGATAAATCCGGTGATTGCATCACTGACTCGCTCGCCGAAAGAACGTTCGTGAAGAGCCTCGCGCTCCATTTTGGCTATCGCTTCGACGTTATACGCCATCGGATCAGCATCGGCGATAGAGGTATGAAAAATGCTTCTGTTATTGGTTGTATTGTTTCCGATTTCCGTCATATTTATTACAGAACAAAAATTTTCACAGGAAAATGAAAATAGTTTATTGATTTCCTGTGAGCAATTATTGTTTGTTTAATATCAACATATGCAAAAAAAATATTCTGTACTCCTCTGAACAGAGCAGCCTTAAAGTTACGGTTCGTCTAAAAAACCTTTTGAGATATATGGAGATGCTTCTAGTAAATTACAGAAACCTTCACTTTTATACTAAAACAGTCTTTTATTGTTCTATTTGGTTTAAAACAATAATTAAAGAAATCTGTCAATTAGAAATAAAGTCAATTCTATTAGCAATTAAGGCAAATGGCACGCCTTTTGTATTAGCTCTCGTCGGGAAAATTGAAATCACTCTCAAAGGAGATTTTTTATGAATATGACGAAATTAACTAAACGAATTGGAAGCATAGCAATGGCGTTTGTATTCCTTTTTGGAATTTTCATCGTTTCGGGAACCGTTGCCGAAGCTCAATGGCGTGACCGAAATAATGACCGCAGAGAAGACCGAAGAAACAATCGTTGGGGCAATACCAACAAACGGGCGATTGAAAATCTCGTTCGTCGAGTCGAAGATCGGACTGATTCGTTTGTCCGGCAGTTTGATAGAGCGCTTGATAACAGCCGCGCAGACGGAACACGGCGCGAAGACCGATTAAATGAGCTTGCCAGCGAACTCGAAAGAGCAACCAACCAATTGCGTCGTGAGTTTGACCGGAGCGACAGTTTGCAGGAAAACCGCGACGAAGTTGAACGCTGCATCAGCATTGCTTCTCGAATTGATCGCGCGGTCAGTCGCGGGCGAATAGGAAACGGTGTTCAAAATACTTGGAGAAATCTAAGAAATGAATTGAACGCTTTGGCTCGCGCTTATAATGTTCGTTCTGTCTAAAAAACTTAATGCGGCTAATTAGAATTAGCTGAACAAAACAATAAAAAAGCGGTTTCCAGACCGCTTTTTTATTGTCTCCGCTTAGAATAAATTCCTTTCGTTAAAAACAATTATTTTCAGCATCGCATTACAAGAGGCTGCCTTTAAGCTTTGCTTGTTTGACATAAAATCATTGGAAGCTATAATTAAACTTTTTGTATTTAGGTTGGATTTGAACCTTGATACATCGCAAAGAAGTGTTTGTTGATTTTAGTCATAGCAACGAGACGGTAATCAGTTTCGCCCACGTTTTCGAGCCGGGCGAAATTGATCTTGACGACGAAACCGCAAGCGTCGCCGGAGAGCTTGAAATTTCGGGGACGGCGCGGAAAACAGAGGCGTTCGCGGACGTGGCGGGCAGAATTGTCGGCAAATTGGGAATCGCTTGTCATCGTTGTTTAAAACCGCTCGAAGCCGCCATTGACATCAAGTTTAAAGACGATTTCGTGACGCTCGACGTTTACGAAAAATCGGGCGGGGAAAATCACGCGGTCGCCGGAGCGGATTTGGATGTTTCGATTTACGACGGCGAGCGAATTGATATTAACGAGCTTACGCGCGAGCAGATTTTATTAAATTTACCGGCTCGCCAATTGTGCGAAGAAAACTGCGCCGGTTTGTGCGAAACGTGCGGCGTGAACAAAAACACGGAAAATTGTTCGTGCGAAGCCGAGACAATTGACCCGCGCTGGAAAGCGCTTGAAGAATTAAGAAATAAAAATTGAGAACGTTTGAGAATCGAGAATCAGAGAATTTTGACAAATTCTCAATTCTCGATTCTCAATTATAAAAAAATGCCGAATCCAAAACGCAGACATTCAAAATCGAGAACACGAATGCGCCGCGCTCACGACGCGCTCGTTACGCCGCAATATTTTATTGACCCGACAACCGGCGAACCGGCTCAGCCGCACCGTATCAATCCGAAAACCGGAATGTACAAAGGTCGCCAAATCTTGAAAGTTAAAGAAGAAAAAGAATAACTGAGAACTGAAAACGGAAAACGGAGAACCGAAATTGCTCGTTTGTATTTCGGTTCTCCGTTCTTAGTTCTCCATTCTTCGTTTTGCCGTTGCTTTTTCGTTGGTTTTTGTGGCTAAATTGCAAAGCGGGCAATCAAAATGACACATAAAAGCGCAGGCATCATCAGCACGGGACATTCCTATCCCGAAGGAATCTTAACCAACGCCGAGTTGGAAAAAATCGTTGATACAAGCGACGAATGGATTACGACTCGCACCGGGATTAAGCAACGCCGCAAGGCTGCCGATGATGAATACACTTCACAATTTGCCGTCCGAGCCGGGCGACAGGCGATGGAGCGCGCGGGAATTGATGCCAGCGAAATAGATTTGCTGATTTGCGCCACGACCACGCCCGATCAAATTCTCCCTTCGACCGGATGTTTGATTCAAGCCGAGCTTGGCGCAAACAATGCCGCCGCGTTCGACCTTTTCGCCGCTTGTTCGGGTTTCCTTTACGGTCTGACGGTTGCGGAAAGTATGATTCGCACGGGGCAAATCCGGCACGCGCTGATAATCGGCGCCGAAGTTTTAACAAAATACGTTGATTATACTGATCGCTCGACCTGCGTAATTTTCGGCGACGGCGCGGGCGCTGCGGTTCTTTCTCCGGTTGATGAGAAAAAAGGAATTTTAGCGACGAAAATTCGCTCCGACGGTCGTTTTGCCGAACAGCTTTATTCGCCCGGCGGCGGCACTAAAATGAAAACCACGCCGGAAACAATCGAACAGGGAATGCACTATTTTAAAATGAAAGGCAACGAGCTTTTCAAAATAGCCGTGCGCTCGATGGCTGAGGTTTCGCAGGAAGTAATGGAAAAAGCGGGAGTTTCGACCAAAGATTTGAAAATGGTAATTCCGCATCAGGCGAATCAGCGAATTACGGACGCTGTGGCGAGCCGTCTCGGAATTGACGAAACAATCGTTTATTCAAACATCGCTTATCACGGGAACACTTCGTCGGCTTCGATTCCGATTGCGCTCGACGAATGCATTCAAAGCGGGAAAATTGTTGAAGGCGATCTGGTTTTAATGTGCGCTTTCGGTGGCGGAGTAACTTGGGGCGCAACGCTTGTACAATTTTAGATTTTGATTTTCAGTAAAAATAATGCAGGAAAACGTAAATTCTTCGACAGAAAATCAGAAATCTAAAATCGCTTATATTTTCCCCGGACAAGGATCGCAAGCAGCCGGAATGGGAAAAGATTTGTACGATCATTTTCCGACCGCGCGAAGAGTATTCGAGGAAGCTGATGATGCTCTCGGATTTTCGATCTCGCAAATGTGTTTTGCGGGAACAGCCGAAGAATTGGCTTTGACGGAAAACACGCAGCCCGCGATCTTGACAGTTTCGGTTGCGGCTTTCAGAGCGATGAAAGCGGAAGGCTTTCCGCTCCCGAATTATGTCGCCGGTCACAGTTTGGGCGAATATTCGGCTTTGGTTGCGGCGGGAGCTTTAAATTTCGCTGACGCGGTAAGGCTTGTCCGAATGCGCGGGCGTTTTATGCAGGAAGCCGTTCCAATCGGAATCGGCGCGATGGCGGCAATTTTGGGCGCGGATTTAGAAACAGTTGAAAAGGCTTGCGCCGAAGCCGCCGAAAATCAGATTTGCAGCGCTGCAAACATCAACGCGCCGACGCAAATCGTGATTGCCGGACACGCCGAAGCCGTTGAGCGAGCGAGTGAGCTTTTAAAACAGCGCGGCGCGAAGCGCGCGATTAAATTAAATGTTTCCGCGCCATTTCATTCGGCGTTGATGCAGCCGGCGCAGGACCGTTTGAGCGTCGAGCTTGAGAAAACCAGATTTTTTGATTTGACAGCACCGTGCGTGACAAATGTCGAAGCGAAAGAAAATGACGAAGCCGAACGTGCGAAAGATTTGTTGATTCGACAAGTCGCCGCGCCGGTTAAATGGTCGCAGTCAGTCGAATATTTAAAGGCGCGCGGCGTAACTAAATATGTCGAGATCGGCGCGGGTAAAGTTTTAAGCGGACTAGTCAGACAAATTGACCGCGAGGCGGCTTGTTTGAACGTCGAAGACAGAGCAAGTCTTGAAACGACGAAAATAGCTTTGGTAGTTTAGATTTTAAAGAATAATAAATTTCAAGGAGCAAAATTAAATGGCATCAGAAGATGTACAAGGCAGAATTAAACAAATTATCGTTGACGAACTCGGCGTGGACGAGGCGGAAGTTACCGCAAACGCTCGTTTTATTGACGATCTCGGCGCAGATTCGCTCGATTTGGTCGAGCTGGTGATGCGTTTTGAAGAAGAGTTCGGAATAGAAATCCCGGACGAAGACGCCGAAAAGATTCAATCGGTCGGCGACGCTTACAGTTACGTCGAACAACATCAAAAAGGATAATCGTTCGTCGTTCGTCGTTCGTCGTTCGTTGTAGATTGCTTTTTGCGACGAACAACGAACGACGAACGACGAACAAATTTTTATGAAACGTCGTGTTGTCGTCACCGGTTTGGGGTTGGTGACACCTGTCGGAAATACGGTCGAGGCTGCTTGGGGCGCGTTGATGCGCGGCGAGAGCGGCGCGGATTATATCAAAAAATTTGACACTGAAAAATTTCCGGTGAAATTCGCCGCTGAGGTCAAAAATTTTGATCCGCTCGAATTCATAGATAAAAGAGAAGCGCGTCGAATGGGCGCGTTTTCGCATTTCGCTATCGCCGCTTCGGACGAAGCCGTCAAAAACAGCGGCTTGAAAATTGACGAATCAAATGCTGAAATGGTCGGCACGTATATTTCGAGCGGCATCGGCGACTTCTGGGCAATCGAGCGCGAACACGAAAAGCTGCTTCATCAAGGTCCCGACCGCGTTTCGCCGTTTTTTATCGTTTCGGCGATTGTTAATCTCGCGGCTGGAAACGTCTCGATTCGTCACGGCGCGAAAGGACCGAATTCGGCGACCGCGACGGCTTGTTCGGCGGGCGCTCACGCTATCGGCGACAGCTTTAAAATCATTCAGCGCGGCGACGCAGACGCGATGATTTGCGGCGGCGCGGAAAGCGCGATTACGCCGATGTCGTCGGCAGGATTTGCTTCGATGCGGGCGCTTTCGACTAGAAACGACGATCCGAAACACGCGTCGCGTCCGTTTGACGCCGAGCGTGACGGTTTTGTAATGGGCGAGGGCGCGGGGATTTTGATTCTCGAAGAATTGGAATTTGCTAAAGCGCGCGGCGCGCGGATTTACGCCGAACTTGTCGGTTACGGAATGTCGGGCGACGCTTTTCACGTCACGATGCCGGATGAAACCGGCAGCGGCGCGATTCGTGTGATGCAGAAAGCGATGAAAGACGCCGGGATCGCGCCTGAACAAATCGGCTATATCAACGCTCATGGGACTTCAACGCCATACAACGATAAATTTGAGACTCTAGCGATCAAAAAGGCTTTCGGCGAACACGCTTACAAATTAGCCGTCAGCTCGACCAAATCAATGACCGGACACGCTTTGGGCGCGGCAGGCGGAATTGAAGCCGTGATTTCGGTTTTGGCGATTCACAACAATACTTTGCCGCCAACGACGAACTATACAACTCCAGACCCTGATTGCGATTTGGATTATATTCCGAATGAGCCGCGTCAGGCGACGGTTGAATATGCTTTGTCAAACAGCTTCGGATTCGGCGGCACAAACGCTTGTTTGATTTTCAAGCGTTTTAATGAATAAACCTAAATAAAAGATGAGCCGCCGGAATCGCCCGAAGATTGTATCTTCACCCGGACGGCTTTAAATCTGACGGCTGATTTGGAAAACCGGATTACGCCCTGTCAATAGGCTGACAAGTTAAATAAAAAACAAATCAGAAAGAATTTAAAATGAATGAATATTCATTCATTTTCGGTGGAGTTTTTGGTTTGAAAACGATAAACTCATTGAATAAAAATCTGGGAATAAAAATCTGGTTTCAAATTTATTTTAAATATGAAGATAGTTGTTTTAATGAAACAGGTAGCCAATAAAGACGCGGTTTTGCGTATTGGCAAGGACGAAAAATGGATTGACGAATCGGACGTTGCTTACGAGACGAACGAATCGGACGGCTATGCTTTGGAAGAAGCTCTGCGGATGAAAGAAGCCAAAGGCGAGGGCGAAGTAATCGTCTGCTCGCTCGGACCGCAGCGAGTAAAAACGGTGATCAAAGACGCTCTGGCGCGCGGGGCGGATCGCGGGATTCACGTTGTCGCCGATGAAATGAACAAAATGTCGCCGTTTCAAATCGCCAAAGCTCTCGCCGGTGCAATCAAAGAAGAAAACCCGGATTTGGTGATGTGTGGTTTACAGTCTGACGACAATAGTTACGGTCAAATCGGCGTGATTTTAGCCGAGCTTTTGGGAATTCCACATGCGACGCTCGTTATCGAAGTTGATCGCACGAGCATTAACGGCAAGATTCGTTTGAAAAGGGAATTGGAGAGCGGCTGGTATCAGTGGTACACATATCAAACTCCGGCTTTGATGACGATCCAATCGGGGATTTCACAAATTCGCTACGCCACATTAAAAGGGATTATGGCTGCGAAGAAAAAAGAAATCCGCGAAGCCGCGCTCGCCGATGCCGCGTTTGATTCGGCGCAGAAAATCGAGAAAGTTTATTTCCCGCTCAAGATGAAGCAAACACAGCTTCTCGGCGGCGACGATGCAAAACGAGGCGCACAGGAGTTAGTAGAAAAACTCAAAGCGGAAGTTCGCGTACTTTAAGGGGGCAATCGGAAAATGAGCAAAATCTTAGTTTTTATTGAGCACAAAGACGGAAATTTAAATAAAGCGTCGCTCGAAGCGATTGCCGCCGCGCAAACTTTGGGCAAAGAATTGGGTTTAAGCGTAACGGCGGTGATTCCTGCAAGCGGAGGTCACGAAATTGGCAATCTGACAAATCAAGTTACAGGTTACGATTTGGAAAAAGTCATTGTCGCCAACAACGAAAAACTCGGAACTTACACGCCCGACGGTTATACCAACGCTTTCGAGCAGATTATCAAAACCAACAACCCGCAATTCGTGATTGCCGCGCACACTTATCAAGTTCGCGACTTTTTCCCGAAATTAGCCGCGCGTTTCGGCAAAGAAATGGTCGGCGATTGTATTCGCCATAAAACCGAAAACGGCGGACTCGTTTTCACGCGGCGCATTTTTCTGGGCAAAATTGATTCGGATGTCCGAGTCGAAGGTGATGCGCCATATTTCGTAACATTTCAATCCGGCGCATTTCGCGGCGATAATGCGGCGAAAGGCGGATCGGCACAAATCGAAACAGTCGAAGTTGACGCGGGCGAAATCCGTATGCAGCCGGAAGAGCCGTTTCAGGAAGTCAAAGCGGCTGTTGATCTGACGAAATCGGAAATTGTCGTCGCCGTCGGTCGCGGAATCAAATCGCAGGAAAACATTGCGCTGGCGCAACAATTAGCCGACGCGCTCGGCGCTGATTTAGCGGCTTCGCGTCCGATTTGCGACGCCGAATGGCTGCCGCTTGACCGTCAAATCGGTTCTTCCGGGCAAACCGTCGCGCCGAAACTTTATATCGCTTTGGGGATTTCCGGCGCGATTCAGCACATCGTTGGAATGAAAAACGCCGGAACAATCGTCGCCATCAACAAAGATGGCGAAGCTCCGATTTTCGACATCGCCGATTACGGAATTGTCGGAGATTTGTTTGAAGCCGTGCCGGTTTTGATTGAGGAAATCAAAAAGGCAAAGGGTTAAAACGGCGATTGAAAACAAATTTAAAAGGGCGGGAACAATCTCGCCCTTTTTGTTTTAAAATCGAGTAATGCAGGAAGAGAAAGAAAAGCCGGAATCTGAAGAAGAAAATTGGGAAAACGACCAAAAGCGGCGCGGTTATTATTATGACGACGCGCACGGTTACGAAGTTTATAATCCTGACGAAGAGGACGACGAGGAAGAAGATGAAGATTAAACCGCTGCACGATTGGAATTTGACGCCATCGGAAGCCATCGAATTGCAGAAAAAATTGGCGAGCGAAATTGTCGAAAAAGATGATTTAAACGAACCAATCGAAACGGTAGCCGGAATTGATTTGGGCTACAGCGAAAAAACAAACACCTGCCGCGCTGTAGTTGTCGTATTGAGTTTCCCCGCGCTCGAATTGATTGAATCGAGCGAGGCGATTTTGCCGATTCAGTTTCCGTATGTTCCGGGACTTCTTTCGTTTCGTGAAACTCCGGTCGCACTCAAGGCTTTGGAAACGTTAAAAACGACGCCCCATTTAATTTTGTGCGACGGGCAGGGAAAAGCGCACCCGCGCAGATTTGGAATTGCCTGTCATCTCGGTTTGTTTACGGATGTGCCGACAATCGGCGTTGGCAAATCAATTCTGGTCGGGAAGTTTGAAAATTTGGGAGAAACACGCGGTTCAATAGCGCCATTGATTCATAAAAACGAACAAGTCGGCGTCGCGCTCAGAACAAAAGACGGTGTGCAGCCGGTTTATGTTTCAGTGGGAAATCGAATCAGCCTGAAAACAGCGATTGATTATGTTTTGCGCTGCACGCCGAAATATCGCTTGCCGGAGACCACGAGATTAGCCGATAAAATGGCTTCTTACCGAAAATAATTTCTGCTGACAACTTGTTTTAGCTGTGATAGGAGCAGCGTATTTATCGCATTTAAAGATCAATGTGCGGGTCTCTGTGTGTCTGAATACCGGGAATTTCAATCTGTTCTTTCGCATCAAGAAAATCTCCGAATTTATGTAAGTGCTTGGTATTGAAATGTTTCCTGTATTTAGGAAAAGTCTAATCTAATTCTCATCTGTTTCTCACGCAATATTTATTTAACGCTTCGTATGGTCAGCGACAGAGATGTTCAAGAAAGGATATATCAGTTTGTCCAACGAGCGCGCAGGCATTTTTATGGGTAATAAAGAAAAACTAAATATCTCCAGTCGTTCGCTCGCACGGCATATTTCAAAAATAAATGAAACACTTCGCTCTTTTACGTTTGATAAAAATAATCATCATTAGCCAATGTTTTGTTGTTTCAGCCTACGCTGACACAACTTTTACAGCAGTTTTAAACGGCGCACAGCAAACACCGTCGAATAATTCAACCGCAACCGGCGCGGGAAGCGTTGTTTTGAATGCGGCGCAAACACAGGTAATCGTAACGCTGAACTTTTCCGGTTTAACCGGAACACAAATCTCTGGGCAGATTCAGAATGGCGAACCGCGCACGACTGGTCCGGTTGAAATCAATTTACCGAACGGAAATTTTTCGCAAACATTTTCAGTGTCTCCGGCGCAGGTAGAGGCTTTAAAAGCTGGATTGTGGTATTTCAACGTTCGCTCTTCAGCTTTTCCGAACGGCGAGATCAGAGGTCAGATCGAACCGCTCTGCGCGCCGCCGACAACCGGAATGATCGCCTGGTATCGGAGCGAAGATAATGCTAACGATTCGATAGGCGGAAAACACGGTACGCTCCAAAACGGAGCGAAGTTCACAGCCGGAAAAGTCGGTCAGGCTTTTAATCTCGACGGAACGAATGATTACATCAATGTGGCGGATACGCCTTCTTTGCGCCCCACCAATTTAACCGTCAGCGGCTGGTTTAACTTTTCCGACACACCCGCGCAAGTATTGGTCGCCAAGACGGCTGGCACGGGAACGAATGAATCGTTTGTTCTGTATTACGACGGCGCATTTCTTGGAGCGGCAGTCGGAGGACCTTCAGGTCTGGGCGAAATAATTTCGTTTCCTTTTAATATCTCCGCCGGCGGATGGTATCACATCGCTTACACCTTCGACGATCTTTCAAACGTGCAGGCTTTATACATCAACGGTGTTGCCGTCGCAGGTGGAGCGGCGACTGCTTCGATTGTTTATGACGCGCATCCGATAACAATCGGTGCGGAATATGAAAACGAATTTTTGAACTATTTCTTCAAGGGTAAAATAGACGAAGTACAAATTTACAACCGCGCTCTTTCGGCGTCTGAAATTCAATCAATCTATCACGGCGGAAGCGCTGGTGTTTGCACAAGCTCGGTTTTTACGAGCAGTTACGGAAACGGCAAAATCGCTTTTTCCAGCAACCGCACCGGAATCAATCAGATTTTCACGATGAATTCGGATGGCTCAAATCAAATTAACGTTTCAAACAATTCTGCTAATCCAAGTTTTGAACCTGCATTTTCGCCCGACGGAAGCAAGATTGCTTTTAGCCGAATTATAGACAATAACTACGAGGTTTATGTGATGAACTCGGACGGCACGAATCAAACCAGATTAACCGACAATCCTGCTCTGGATGCGGTGCCGCATTGGTCGCCCGACGGCACAAAGATTGTTTTTTTCAGCGACCGCACCGGCGGCGGAGACATTTACGTGATGGACGCCAACGGCACGAATCAAACCAGATTAACAACCGCCGCCGGGTTCGATCTGGCTCCGAAGTTTTCGCCGGATGGCTCGCGGATTGTGTTTGTCAGCAGCCGCGACGGAAACAGAGAAATATACGTGATGAACTCTGACGGCACGAATCAAACCAGAGTAACTATAAATTCAGTAACTGACGAATTTCCGGCGTGGTCGCCCGATGGCTCGAAAATTGTTTTTCTAAGCACTCGAACCGGCAATCAGGAGGTTTTTGTGATGAACGCGGACGGGAGTAATCCGGTTAATCTGTCAAACAATCCGGCGACGGATTCAATCCCGGCGTGGTCGCCCGACGGCTCTAAAATTGCTTTTGAAACAAACCGCGATAACGGCAACTATGAAATTTATGTGATGGATGCCGACGGCACAAATCAGGCTCGCTTTACCAACAACGCGGCGTTTGATTCTTATCCGGCGTGGCAGCCGGTCGGAAACGTAACGGTTTCACCCGCAATCAATGTCAGTTTGACTTTCCCAAACGTGACGAAGGCGGGTTACACCATCGCCACGCCGCTCTTAAATACTCAGATTCCGCGTCTGACTCCAAATTTCTTTCTGCGATCCGGTTTCGCCTACGACATCCGCACTTCAGCTTTACACACCGGCGTCAACGTTAAATTCACAGTGCCGAATGTTCACGACGCTCAGACTTGCTCAGGCTTGCGAATCCTGCAAATCGTTGACGGTAACTGGGACATGTCGAATAATTCAACGCCGACATTTAACCAGGGCGTTTGCACCCTCCAGCAAACGGTTACATCGCTGTCGCCGTTTGTCGTCGTCGAAATAATTCCGGCGGCGGAAGGACGGGCGTTGTCTGGAAACATAATTTACGGCACAACACCGGCTGGACAGCCCGCCAAATTCGTTCCCGGCGTTTCGATGGTCGCCGCCGGTCCAATCTCTCAAACGGCGACGACAGATTCAAGGGGCGGTTATCTGTTGAACAATCTAAATACTGCGGGCAGTTACACTGTTACTCCGCAAAAAACGGGAAGCGTCAACGGCATCACTCCATTTGACGCCACCCTAATCTTGCGCTGCGTTGCCGCCGGAGCAAGCTGCGCTCTGTCGGAAAATCAACGAATTGCCGCCGATACAAACAACAGCAACTCGATTACCCCGTTTGACGCAACGCTGATTCTTCGCTTTGTTGCTGCTAACGGACAAACAACCGCCGTGACGGGACAAACCGGCACCTGGAAACTTATTCCAAATCTGCGCAGCTACAACGCGATGCTCAATTCGCTGTCAGGAGAAAACTACACCGCCATCTTAGTCGGCGAAGTCAACGGAAACTGGACTCCGACCGGTTCTTTCGCTGAAAACGATGAAGACAAAAAACAATGACAATCGGACAATTATAATTGCCTACATTGTTAAAGCATCTGCGACTGTCGGAGTTCCGCATTCCGGTTAGAGGCGCGCCTTGCGCCCGCTTCTAATCGGAAACTCCTTTTTGTTTCTGTATTATTTTGCCGCTCTGCGTTTTGCAACAACGGGCAAAACTTTTCCTTTTGTTAAGGCTTGCCCGTTTTTAATGTCTGCGAGAGCGACAGCGAATTGCTGTTTTCCTTTGACAGACGCGAGCATTTTCCGCAGCGCGGCGTCGCTGATTTCATCCTGCTCGATTCCATAGCCTTCAAGCTGGGCGCGCAGTTTTTCCGCCGTGTTTTTGTTATAGCCGTAAACATCAGGATAAATGCGCAAAACGCCCCCTTCAACAACCATTGTGTCGTAATAAATCTCTACGGGAATTGTGCTTGGCAAATTAACGAATCTTTGTTTTTTATCGCCGCGCGATTTCTCGATATTCGTAACAGGCAAATCGTAGGCGACCGCAATTTTCTTTGACAGATCGAACAAATCGGCGAGCATCACGCGGACGCAGCCGTGCGAAACCAGACTGCCCAAATCGCCGATTCCTTTGGCTTGATGCAGCAGATAACCGTCGCCAAGCGGAATTTTGATTTTGCCGAGCGGATTTAATGAATTGCTGGCTTTGATAATTCTTCCAGGTTTGATATTCGATGCGTGAACCCAAATGCTGTCGGGCGGAATCCAATCGGGATTGAGAATGATTTGATTGGCATTGCGCGGTCCGATGGCAATCGGATAATCTTTTTGCCCGACACCGACATTGTAAACCGCAATTTCTTTATCGCCTTGCCACAAGGTCATCACAAAAGCCGGAACATCAACCGTGATGCGAACATCGCCTTTGCCGGGCGCGAGCTTGCCGCGCTCGATTCGCCCGCCGGTAAATTTATCTTCGCGCTCGGATTCCGCGCTCGCGTAGGTTTGATAAAAAAGGTTATCCGAAATCGGTAAATCGCTCGCTCCGGCGCTGATGTGAAACGTCAAGAGCAAAACAGGTAAAAACAAAGCAGCGAATTTCAGCCAAATAAATTTTCCCATACTAACAAACATAAAATCTCAGATGCAGCTAAACCGGAAACGATTTGACCGAAATTTTCTATCTCAAAGGAAAATTATTTTTTCTCTTCGGCTTTACTGTTTACGTCGTAGCGCGTTTGCTCCGGCAGCAGCGCGAGACGAAATCCCGTCAAAGACCATTCTTCGCCTTCAACGACATCAATGTAAGAAAAATCGCCGGGCGCGTTTGCTCCGACCGCAAAACACGAGGCGTTTCCGCGCTCGTCGCGGTAAAAACCTAGTTCCAGCGAAGGCGTTTCGCTCCATTCGGGGTGAAAAATCGTGCCGATAAGATTGAAAATCGCGGGCGGGCAAACCGTCGCGCGGTAGCCTGCGGGCAATAAATTTCTGTTCTGCCAATCTTCGTTAAGCAAATTAAAAAATCGGCGCAAAGTCGGATAATTTTGCTCGTAGCGCGTTCCGGTCGTAATTCCGGCGAGACCGAAATATTCCGCTAAAGGATCGGCTGAAGGATCGTGACCGAAAGCAGTTCCGTAAAATTGCCGATTACGCGGCAGATAAACAGGCTTTTGCGTTGTTTCGACTCCGATCAGAAAGCCTTGCTGTCTCCTGTGCCCATTTGTTAAATGAAACTGAACGCTGCGTTCGTGCGAAGACGCGCGATGTTTTAAACGATACGCCGTCGGATACATTCGAGCCAGATAAGCATCGTCAAAGCGGATGACATCTTCCGATGGAACAAAATGCCATTCGATATTGAAATGCCGCAAGCCTTCGGTCGCCAGCGAACTCAATTCAAAACCGGCGGCGTGCGCCGGAACGATCGGTACGTCGCTTGATAATCCAAAAAACTCTCGATATTTAGAAGATCTCTCGTCAATCCAATTCGTCATAAATTTACACCTTATTTTTTGCGAAAATTGGGAAAAGAATCGGGCGTTGCAATCGGAGGATGCTCGCTGCGCGGCAAAATCCACGTTTCAACTGCTCTAAATTTTCGATAACCGCCATTAATAGTTTGTATGCGCGAAGCCGGAAAGTTGTATTTTCTAATCATCTCGGTCTTGACGGCTCTCATCAATTGAGCCGCAGTTCCCGCCGAATCCAAATACGTTTTTTGCGTTTTGACTATTTTACCTCTTTCGTTTTGAGTTTCGTATTTCTGCACGTAAAATTGCGGGTAAACAATGATATATGCAATTGATTTCGGTTCATTAAACAAAGCCGCCGCATACGCTTCCAGCGAATTTACCGAACCGAAACCGTATGAGTAATCGTCGAAAAAATCATCGGGTTTGTCCGTAGCTAAAGAATAATGAAATTGGTCGAATTTACGAGCCGATTCGTTATCTTCGTAAAAAGTTTGATAAGTTCCTTTTACTGTAGGGGCGGTTCCGGCGGGCGCGAGCCACAATTCCGTTTTCGGGCAGTTAACCGCGCCGCCGTCAACCAAAACAATTCGTTTCGGGTCGAAACCGCGAGAATTTACTAAATAATTTTCGATTCCTTTAAGGTGACGAAACCCTGCTCCCTGAAGCTGATAATGCGAACGATAATGAATGACAAAAGCCTTTGCCGTCAGATCGTTTTGCAGCGCAATCGCATAATTATCCAAACGCGCAATTTCCGCAGAAACAATTATTCTGTCGTATTCATCAAGTAATTGAGGCGATTTTTTATTTTCGTTCTCCTGCGCCGAAGCAAAATTAATCGAAAACGAGAAAATTGAGGTTAAAAGTAAGAGACTTTTGAGCATCGCTTTGACGATTGAAAAACTGATTTTTATGCGGCGATAATATCACAAATTCAAAATAAAAAAAGGCGGTAAAAACCGCCCTTTTTAAATAGAAATTGAATAGAATTATTTTTTTGGACGTTCATTGGCTTTTAAATATCTTTTTCGCAGGCGAATTGATTTCGGTGTGACTTCTACCAATTCGTCGTCGGCGATAAATTCGAGAGCCTGTTCAAGCGTTAATTCTTTCGGCGGAACGAGCCGCATCGCGTCGTCCGAGCCGGAGGCGCGCATATTTGTCAGTTTCTTTTCTTTAATCGCGTTGACATCCAAATCAACCGCGCGGGCGTTTTCGCCGACGATCATTCCTTCGTAAACTTTGATTTGCGGGCGAATGAAAAGCGTTCCGCGTTCCTGCAAATTAAACAGCGCATAAGTTGTCGCTTCGCCCATTCGGTCGGCGACGAGTGAGCCGGTCGAGCGCGATTTCATCTCGCCCTGCCAGCGGTCGAAACGCAAAAACAGAGTGTTCAAAAGTCCTGTGCCTTTGGTTTCGGTCAAAAACTCGCCTCGAAAACCGATCAAACCGCGCGACGGAACTTCAAATTCGAGCCGGACGCGCCCCGAACCGTTGTTTATCATTTTGGTCATTTGCCCTTTACGGCGTCCGAGCGCTTCGGTGACGACGCCGATAAATTCTTCCGGCACGTCAATTACGACCAATTCAATCGGTTCCTGCAATTCGCCGTCAGCGCCGCGTTTGGTGATGACTTCGGGTTTGGAAACCTGCAATTCAAAATTTTCGCGGCGCATCATTTCGATTAAAATCGCAAGCTGAAGCTCGCCGCGCCCGGAGACTTTGAAGTTTTCCGGCTGCTCGGTTTCATCAACGCGCAGAGCGACGTTTGAAAGCAATTCGCGGTCGAGGCGTTCTTTGATTTGCCTTGAAGTGACAAATTTCCCATCAATGCCTGAAAACGGTGAAGTGTTGACCCCGAAAATCATTGCAATCGTCGGTTCGTCAACCGCAATCACCGGCAGAGATTTCGGATTATCCGCGAGCGTCACGGTTTCGCCGATTTCGATGTTGTCAAAACCGGCGATTGCGGCGATTTCGCCTACACTGGCGGTTTCTACCGGCGTTCGTTTTAAGCCTTCAAAGACAAACAATTCTTTAACGCGAGTTTTCGTTGTCGTTCCATCGCGTTTGCAGACGGCGACTTCCTGATTTTTTGAAATCTCGCCGGAAAAAATTCGCCCGATGGCGAGTCTGCCGACGTATTCGCTGTAATCGAGATTTGCAATCAACATTTGCAGCGTATCTTTTCTGACTTCATGCGGAGCCGGAATCGTTTCAAGAATCTGGTCGAAAAGCGGTTTGAGGCTTTTCGATTCGTCTTCGAGAGATTTTTTCGCCACGCCTTCGCGCGAAATCGCGTAAAGAATCGGAAACTCGATTTGCTGGTCGTTCGCGCCCAAATCAATAAAAAGGTCGTAAATTTCGTCAACGACTTCTTCCGGTCGCGCGTCCTGCCGGTCAATTTTGTTGACGACGGCGATTGCGGGCAGTTTTGATTCGAGAGCTTTTCGGAGCACAAAACGGGTTTGCGGCAGACAGCCTTCCGCCGCGTCAACGAGCAAGACAATGCCGTCAACCATTTTCAAAACGCGCTCGACTTCGCCGCCGAAATCGGCGTGTCCGGGCGTGTCAACGATGTTGATTTTGTAATCGCCGTATCTGACGCTGGTGTTTTTCGCCATAATCGTGATGCCGCGTTCGCGTTCTAAATCCATTGAATCCATCACGCGGTCAACGACGGTTTCGTTGTCGCGATAAGTTCCCGATTGTTGGAGCATCGCGTCAACGAGCGTCGTTTTACCGTGGTCAACGTGAGCGATAATAGCGATGTTTCTGATGTTGTTGTTATTCATTATTAAATTTAAGATTCAAAATTGAAAATAAAAAAGTTTTCCTTTGCTAAAATACATTTTCTCAACGCAGACTGCTGCAATTGAAGTATTATTTGTAATTATCGCCGATGCAGGATAAATTGCCAACGACGCAGGAATTCGATTGATTCGAGCTATGATTTCGACAATCTGTCTTGACAGCCAATCAAAACAATTTACACAGGATGTTCCGACGGCGGACATCAGCGATTATTGCCTGCGCGAGCAGAACGTCGTCTGGGTTGATGTCAACGATCCTTCAAGCCAGGACTTTTTGGATTTGGCGGAAGAATTTAATTTTCACCCGCTTTCAATCGAAGATGTCCGCCACGCGCATCAGCGCCCGAAAATCGAGGAATACAAAGGATATTATTTTATCGTCCTTTACGAAGCGCAGCTCGCCGGTCCGATGGATCGGCTCGAACTGCGCGAGCTGAGCATTTTTCTCGGCGCAAATTTTGTCGTCACCGTTCACAGCAAGCCGATTCGAGCAATCGAAACCACCAAGAGGCTCTGGAGCGAATGGTCGGATCGTTCGGAACACGGCGCAGGGCTGCTGGCTTATTTGTTGTTCGATGCGATTGTTGACGATTATCTGCCGCTTTTGGACATTTTGAGCGAGCGCGTGGATGATTTGGGCGACGAAGTTTTTACGGATTTTAAACCGGAAAGCTTGCAAAGTATTTTTCGTATTAAGAAACAACTTCTTCATTTGCGCCGTTCCGTCGCGCCTCTCAGAGAAGTTTTCAATGTAATGCTGCGGCGCGAGCAGCCAATCTTTGCCCGCGAGATTTACGTTTATTTTCAAGACGTTTTCGACCATTTGATTCGCGTCGCCGATTCGATTGACGCATTACGAGAATTGCTCGGTTCGACGATGGACGCTTTTCTTTCCGTGTCGAGCAACCGGACGAATCTGGTAATGAAGCGTTTGACTTCGGTTGCCACGATTTTGATGTCCGTGACGCTGATTGCGGGCATTTACGGAATGAACTTTGACTATATGCCCGAACTCAAATGGCGTTTCGGGTATATTTTCGCTCTCTGCTCGATGGTTGCGGTCGGACTTGGAATTTATCTTTATTTAAAGAAATCGAAATGGATATAAAACACATTAAATCCCTTATAAAGTCTGCACGGAGAAACGGAACGAAAACCGAGCAAGCCGCTGACCGGTTGGCTCCGCTCGAAGAGCAGACTCAAGGCTTGATAATCGTCGGCGAGGAGGATTTCAAGGCTGCGAAAGATTTAATCGAAAAATCCGATGAAGTCGGATGGCGCGATTTATTGCGGCTTGAGCCGGTAGTTATCGTCATTTTGCTGGTGACGCTAGCTTTTATCGCTTTTATCGCCGGGCAAATTCAATCAATGCCGCTGGTAACAAAGTAAGCCATTTGCCCCGCAAAAAAGACGCTACGCTTTTATCTAGAGCAAATTTCAATTTGTCGAAATACAAAAGAAGAGAAGTAACAGGGATGAAATGGATAAAAGAGATAAACCAAAAACAAGAAATATCCCTTTTATCCCTTTTATCCCGGTTAATTCTTTGTCTTTCAATTTATTGAAATGCGATTTAAAAAGTAAAAAAGCCGGACACAATTAAATGTCCGGCTTTTTTGTTTGATTGTTATTTTTCCTGATTATCTGCGGCTTCTTTCGGTTCTCAGATTATTGGTCACCGAGAAAACGCCGGGAATACTGTTGACCGCAAAAAACGCCAGGCGTTTGTCGGTTTCATCCGAAACCATGCCTTCGAGCGTTACGTGACCGTTTCTGACAATAATTCGAAGCGACGGATTTGTGCCGAGCAAGTAACGGTATAAACCCGCCGTGTCGTTAACCGAGCGAACCGCCTGACTGCGAATCCGGTCGTCGAAACCGGAAAGCGGCAAAACTTCGATTTTGTTAATTACCTGCTCGATACCATTAACGCCTTTGACAAATTTTTCGGCGCGCGAACGGGTAATCGGACGATAAACCTGCCCGTAAAGAGTTACAGTGCTGCCGTTGACTTCAAAAGCGAGATTGTCAAAAACGCCGTCCCACGAAGCGCTGATCAGCTCTTTGCGAACTTTCTTTTCAATATTGGACAATTGCGGCGTATCGTTCTTAACCGGCGACGCGGCAAAAGCCCCTGAAGTTGTAATTGCAATGACTGCAATTAATGTAAAAATAAGACTTTTTATCCTGTTCATTGTTGTTCCTCCAACTGTGAGAAAATGACGATTATTGTTCATTTCTTTTGCATATTTAAGACGCCGAAAAGCTGTGAAAAGATGCCAAAATTGAGTGCGGAATTGTTAGATTTTATTAGCGGGAAAGAGAAGTTATTCGACTGAAAAATTGTCGGTTTGACGCAGGGCTTCATACAAAGCAATCCCGACGCTTGTTGCTAAATTCAAGCTGCGAACATTATCGTTAGGCATCGGAATCGTCAAACATCTTTCCCAATTGGCGCGAAGCAATTCATCCGGCAAACCGCGAGTCTCGCGACCGAAAATTAAACAATCATTGTCTTCATATTTCCAATCGGTGTAAATGCGTTCGGCTTTGGTCGTGAAAAAAAGAAAACGCGAGCCTGGTAATGCTTCGCGGAGAGCTTCAATACTGCGGTGTTTGAAAAGCTGCACTTCGTCCCAATAATCAAGCCCGGCGCGTTTGACCGCGCGCTCGTCCATCCGAAAACCCGGAACGCCGACAATATGCAGATTTGTAAAAGTTGCCGCACAAAGCCGTGCGATGTTTCCTGTATTCGGCGGAATTTCGGGTTCAACTAGAGCAACGTGGAGACTCATTTGTAATAAAAAACGGCGGATTCGTAAACCCGCCGCCTTAATAAATTGTTGTTTTGATTCAGGTATTGGGATTTGAAGTCAATAATTGATAATTTCCGATTTCGCGGTTGTGCGAATCGAGCGTGCCGATTGCGTCACTCGTTGCGTCGAGCATTTGTTTAGTCATCGCAATCGAATCGGAAAGCTGTTCAAAATCGAGAGATGAAACGCGCTCCGGCGTCGGCAGCGTGACGATTTGGTCGTTGACCAAACCGAAAAAGTTTTCTATTGACTGCAATTGACCTTCGACCAACTTAACCGAACGCTCAAGCTCTTCAAATGCACCGACGCGGCGTTTTAAAATTTCGACGTTGGCTTGCTGAATTCGGCGCGTGCGCTCGTCGGGCGCGTTTTCGGCGGCGTATTCGGCTTGCTTGAGCTGATTGCTGACGGCTTGGCGATTGATTGATTTCAAATGATGTTTGCGGCGGCGATAAACGTCCAGCAAATCTACGAAATCTTCCCACCGCTGGTCGAGCGTTTTGATATTCTGCGGCACATCTTTCGACGCCGTAAATTTTTTATAATTCGTGTAAATCTGTTCTTTCAGCCAGCGCAAATATTCGACCGCTTCGCGCTCGCGCGGGTCGAAGGCTTTGATTAATTTTTCGCGCTGAACGTCGCGCAGTTGACGAATGCGGTCTTTTTCGCGGTTGTCAACCAATTTTTTATAAAGCTTGTTTGCCGGAACCGAAGCCAGATAAACGCCTTCCATTCCGAGCGCGACCGCAAGCGGAATAACCGACTGCGTATAAGCGGCGGCGACGGCAAAACCCGCCAAACCCCAAAAATTAACCGGCTCGATGACCGCTTCTTTTACATATTTCCAATTGTATTTCGCCAAATCCGCCATAAGATTATGAAAATAAAAACCTGAAAAAAAATCCGTCCGATTTCTTACATTTCAATCAAGATTCGTTTGTTCCGCTCAACAAATTTTTGTTTGAATTTGCCGTGCCCGATCCATTTCCCGATGAAAGCAAGTTATCGCCGGACGGAGCGCCGGGCAGCATTCCCATTTGCGCTTTGTATTCGAGCAATTTGTCCTGAAGCTGCATTTGCATCGCTTCGCGTTCAATATCCTGCATTTGCGCGTCAACGCTCGTTGAGCCGAGCTGTAATTTCGCTTCGGCTGCTGCAACCCTTCGATCAACTTTCTCGCGCATTTCATTAAACGTCGCGGCATCGTCGCCAAGGTTGAAGGTTTCCATCGTTTGCGCGAGCTGTTCCTGCAATTTGGCTTGCTTCGAGGCGTTAATCAATTGCATCGCTTCCGAAGAACGGCGTTCGAGCTGCAATTTATAATTATCGCGCGCTTTCAACGCTTGTTTTGAAGCCTGCGTCGCTTGTTCGAGTTGTATGGTTGTTTTCTGCAAATCGAGCTGCGCCTGTGACAACTGACCGATATAAGCGGTGGCGATGTCGTCGCGTCCCATTTTCACCGAAGCCTTGATTTTTGAATCCAAATCCACGACTTGCGATTCGAGCTTTTCCTTGTTTCTCGCCAGTAGGCGCTCGGTAGCCATCACCGAAGCGACCGAATTGTTGAGTTCGGGAATGCGCTCGCGCATATCCTGAATCGTTTGCTGCAAAATCAATTCGGGGTCTTCAGTTCTTTCGACAATCCCGCCGAAAATCGCTCGCACCGAACGTTTTAATTTTCTCCATACACCCATTATTAAACAGTCTCCTTAATGCCACAGCCGAAGCCAGATTTTCTTACGACAACTTGACAGATTTAGTTCCGAAAGCCAATCCGCATTATAGCAGGAAAAAAGATGATTTTTGAACGATAAACGATGGATTGAAAATGATATTTTCTTTTCGCCGAAAATCAAGCCTTATTTTCCGATGTCGCGGCGATATTGCATTCCGTTCCACGAAATTTCATTTGTTGCCGAGTAAGCATTTTGCAGCGCGTTTTCCAAATCTTTTCCGGTTGCTGTAACTCCCAGAACCCGCCCGCCTGCGGTAACAAAATCGCCGTTTTCGCTTCGTGCAGTTCCGGCGTGGAAAACAACCGCGTTTTCGCAGCTTTTCGCGTTTTCCAAACCTTGAATTAGATCGCCCGTTTCAGGTTTCGCAGGATAGTTGCGCGCCGCTAAAACCACGCAAGCCGAAGATTCGTCGGAAAACTCAACCGCAGTTTCGCCCAGTTTTCCTTCAACAATTGCCTGACAAATCTCCACGAAATCGCTGTTTAAGCGAATCAGAATTGATTGAGTTTCCGGGTCTCCGAAACGCACGTTGTATTCTAAAACCTGCGCGCCGCGTCCGGTCATCATCAAACCCAAAAACAGAATTCCGCGAAACGGAAAACCTTCCGCCGCAGCTCCGGCAAGCGTCGGTTTGATAATTTTTTCGATAATTTCTTGAATTTGATTTTCGCTCAAAAGGCTTTTATCGGCGATTGTTCCCATTCCGCCGGTGTTTGCGCCCGTGTCGCCTTCGCCGATTCTTTTATGATCGCGAGCCGGCGGCATTAAAGCAAAGTCTTTTCCATCGGCGAAAAGCAGCAGGGAAACCTCGCGCCCGATTAATGTTTCCTCAAGCAAAATCCGGTTGGCAGCTTCCGCGCCGACCAATTCAGCCATGTGCATAACGGCTTGTTCTGCTTCTTTCCTGTTTTTGGCAACGACGACGCCTTTTCCGGCAGCCAGACCGTCAGCTTTAACGACAACCGGCGCATCGGCGTCGCCGAATTCCCCGGATTGCAAAATTTTGAGCGCTTCGGCGGCTGAATCGGCGACTTTATATCCGGCGGTCGGAATTTTATGGCGCGTCATAAAATCTTTGGCGAATACTTTGCTCGCTTCAAGCCGTGAGGCTTTGCGGGTTGCGCCGACAATTTTTAAGTTTCTGTTTTCAAATTCGTCAACGATTCCGGCGGCAAGCGATGTTTCGCCGCCGACAATCGTCAAATCAATCGAATTTTCTCCGGCAAACTCGGCGAGCTTTTTGATTTCAGTCGCGGAAATATTAACGCACCGCGCAATTTCGGCAATTCCGGCGTTTCCCGGAGCGCAGTAGATCTGCGGATTGTGCCGACTTTTTTTGATTGCCCAACAAATGGCGTGTTCCCGCCCGCCGGAACCGACGACTAGAATTTTCATTTATTTATCCTAATTTGTTATACTCAAATTTGCTGACTTGACAGCAAGAATACCGAAGTTATAACTTCCCCTAGAACGATTACTTTAAGTAATTTCGCTCTTCACCTTCATTTGACTCAAGCGCATTTTGTTCCCCTGTTCCGAGTTCGCTGCTTACTCGGCAGACGTTTGTTGCGTTGGATAATGCGCCAAAGGAGTTTAAAATTATGTCAACGACAAATTTTGAACATTCAAACAACGGGTTTTATGTTCAAATGAATTCTAATAAAAAAGAATTTACAGACACCTTAATCAACTGCATAGACTGCCGACTGGATTTTGTTTGGACGGTCGGCGAGCAGCAGTTTTTCTACGACAAGGGGCTGCAAAACCCGCCGAAACGATGTAAGCCCTGCAAACAAGCCAAAAATGAACGAATCGCCGCCGCCCAGGCGGCGCAAACCTCCGGCGTCAAACAAAAAATCGAAGTCGCCGTCAATTGCGCTCAATGCGGAGCGACAACAACAGTGCCATTTTATCCGTCACAAGGTCGCCCGGTCTTCTGCCGCTCCTGCTTTCTCGCAATGCAAAACCCTTAGTCAATTACGAATTTCAAATTACGGATTACGAATGAAGGAATATTTTTTAAGATAAAATTCCGCAATTCGTAATTCGTAATTAATTTTAACCTCCGACGTGAACGTTTGGACGGCGTTCGGGGTCCGGTTCGGCTTGCCGCAGAATTTCTCTGGTCACTGGCGCTGTGTCGCCTTCGCCAAACAGCACGTAGCGAATCAGATATATCGCCGGATTGCCTTCGCTCCAACCGAAATAAACGTGCGGAATTTTTCCGGTTTTGTCGCGTAGATGCAGCAACAGTCCCGCAATCGCATTGGGAACAGCCGGAGCCTGCGTTCGCAGAACTCTGTAACCTTCAACCTCAACTCCGCGAATTTTCAATTTTCCTTTAAACTCGGAGGCGTCACCCAGATCAACTTCGTAAAATAAAACCGGATCGCCCGACGGAATATGGTTGTCGAGCCGTTTTTCGTGCTCTTTAAAACGATATTCGGCAACATCGCCAAGTTCGCGCCGATTGGTAACAATTCGGATTTCGCCTCTTTTCAAATCATCAACAAATTCCAGCGCTTGACGGTCAAACTCGATTGTGTCAATTCGCACTTCCGTCGAACGCAACGCGCGGGAAACGAGCGACGTTAAAATAATTCCAAAAACAAAAAACGAAGCGAAAGCCAAACCTTCGGGACGCTCCGTAATGTTGACCACAATCGTAAAAATAAAAACAATCGAGATGATGAGAAACGCCCATCTGACCGCTTGATTTCTCCGCCAAGCCGAAATCGTCACGGCGATTGCCGCGCTTGTCATCAATGCGAGAACTCCCGTAGCATAGACGCCCGCTTGCGCGTTAACATCGGCTCGAAAGAAAATCGTCACCAGAAAACAAATAATTGTAAAAACTATTGTCAGTGGACGAGTCGCGCGCGCCCATTCCGGCGCCATTCCGTAACGCGGCAAATAACGCGGAACGATGTTTAAAAGTCCAGCCAGCGCCGACGCTCCGGCAAACCAGAGAATCGCAATCGTGCTGACATCGTAAACGGTTCCGAAAATATCCCCCAGATATTCGTGCGCCAAAAATGCCAGCGCGCGACCGTAAGCACGACCCGCCGGTTCTAAAACTTCTCTGCCGGCACCCAAAACCGGTGCCTGAAATTCATTGCCGGGAATCAAAACCGTCGTCACAACGCTGCTCGCAATAAGCATAAAGCTCATAATAACGGCAGCCGTCGCCAGCATCTTGCGCGTATTTTCAATTCGATTCGGACTTTTGATCAAAGGCATTACGACGACGCCGGTTTCAAAACCGGAAAGTCCCAAAGCGAGTTTCGGAAAAACAAACAGCGCAAGTCCAACCATAAAAATCGGATTGCCCGAGACGCCCGGATAAGTCATCAGCGCGTTTTTCCAGTTGTAGAGATAATCGGGATGCGTGAATACTTCGTAAAGCCCGCGCCCGACAACCACCAAATTCAACGCGATATAAATGGCGACAACAAACACTGCGATACCGATGGCTTCTTTAAAGCCTTTGAGAAAAACCGCGCCCAGACCGGCGATCAAAAGAAGCGTTATAACCACTTCGCTCGAAGTTTTTTCCAGAAACGGTAATGTGTGATGAACAAAAGGATTTTCGACAATGTGAGCTGTTGCGTCAGCAGCCGAGAGAGTTATTGTGACGATAAAGCCTGTCGCTGCAAAACCGAGTAGCGCCAAAACAAACAATTTGCCCTTCCAGCGAGAAAGAAGCTGTTCGAGCATCGAAATCGAGCCGTCGCCGTGCGGACTTTCCGCCGCCACGCGGTTATACATCGGCAGCGCCCCGAAAAGCGTAACGATAACCAGAACGAGAGTTGCAATCGGCGAGAGAGCGCCCGCCGCTATAAAAGCGATACCTGGTTGATAACCGAGAGTCGAGAAATAATCAACTCCAGTCAAACACATCACTTTCCACCAGGGCTGTTGATGATGATGCGAATGCTCTTTTTCATAAGGACCTTCAGGTTCCTGCACGCCTTGCAAAAGCCATTTTTTAAATCTGCTTTCGCTCTTCTGTTCGGGTTTCATATCCGGCATTCTTCTCCTCAAAATAAAAAAAGACCCAAAGGCAAAACAATTTGCCTTGGCGTCTCGTGTGATTATTTAACGCGCTCAAAGCGCCAATCTTGTCTGACAAACACCGAAAATATCAACGTTTCGTCAATCTTCAAGAATAAAAAAAACGCCTTTGATTTTCACGCTTATTAAATGTTTGGTCAAGCCCTAAAACAAAAAAAGAAAGCGGACGACTTTTTTGTCGCCCGCTTTCTTTCGCTTCACTAATCTGCAAAAGGAGAAAAAATCAGCCCATTGAAGAAAGTTTTTTAGAGCGGAGTCTCCCACGCCCCCGCAGTGCGGTCACGAGTCCTCACCCCTCGTAACCAGCTGTGTTCACCGGGGAGGTGAACGCCTTGAATTATGCACAACTCGCCCAAAACTTGCAAATGCAAAAAGCGGATTTTTTCAAATTGACCTAAAAACCTTTCGCATTGGCATCCGCCGCGCTGCCGACATCCTCGGTACTTTCGCGTCTGCCGCCGATTTTTTCGGAAACGAGCTTTGCCTGCAAGAATAATCCGAGATAATCGCGCCCGCCCGCTTTTGAGTTCGTTCCGCTCATATTAAAACCGCCGAACGGATGCACGCCGACGAGCGCGCCCGTGCATTTGCGGTTGAAATAAAGATTCCCGGCTTGAAATTCGCGGCGCGCTTTTTCCAGTCGCTCTTCGCTCTGCGAATAAACCGCGCCGGTTAAACCGAATTCCGTATCGTTGGCGATTTCCAAAGCGTGATCAAAATCTCTGGCTTTGATGACAGCCAAAACAGGTGCGAAAACTTCTTCCTGCTCGATTGTCGCGCCCGGTTTTACATCATCAATAATTGTCGGCTCGATAAAAAAGCCCTGTTCGCCGTCGCCTCCACCGCCGAGAACCAGTTTGCCGCCTTCGGCTTGCCCGATTTCGATGTATTTCAAAGTGTTATCAAACGAGCGCTGATTAATTACCGCCGAAAGATTGGTTTCGGGTTTTTCCGGCGTGTCGAGCTTTAATTTTCTGGTTAATTCAACGACTTTTTCCAAAACTTCGCCGTGAACTTTTTCGTCAACGATCAAACGCGAACAAGCCGAGCATTTTTGTCCCTGATAACCGAATGCCGCTTGCGTTGCGCCTAAAGCAGCCGAATCCAAATCGGCGTCGTCGGCGACAATAATCGCGTCTTTGCCGCCCATTTCGGCGATCACGCGCTTTATCCAAATCTGCCCTTCGCGCGTTTTCGCCGCCTGTTCGTTGATATGAAGCCCGACTTGTTTCGAGCCGGTGAAAGCGATAAAACGGGTTTTCGGATGCGTTACCATCGCTTCGCCGACATCGCCGCCGCCCGTGACAAAATTCACCACACCAGCCGGAAGTCCGACTTCATCCAAAACTTCGACAAATTTCGCTGCAATCGTCGGCGCATCGGACGAAGGTTTTAAAACAACGGTGTTTCCCGTCACAACCGATGCGACGGTCATTCCAGCCATAATTGCCAGCGGGAAATTCCAAGGCGGAATCACCGCGCCGACGCCGAGCGGAATGTATTCAAGCCGATTGTCTTCGCCTTCGATTTTGGTTAAAGGCTGTTCTCCGGCGTAGCGCAGCATTTCGCGCCCGTAAAATTCGAGAAAATCAATCGCCTCCGCCGTGTCGCCGTCGGCTTCCGACCAGGTTTTGCCGACTTCGTGAATCATCCACGCCGAATAATAATGTTTTCGCTCGCGCAAAATCCCGGCTGCACGGAACAGATAATCGGCTCTTTCGGCAGCCGGAACATTTTTCCAGCTTTTAAAAGTCTCATTTGCCGTTTCAACCGCGCGGTTGACGATTTCCTCATTCGCTTCCGAAAAACGTCCGACAACTTCGGTTTTGCGCGCCGGATTGATGCTTTCAAATTTTTTCTCGGTTTCGACTCGCTCGCCGCCGATAATTATCGGATATTCGCGTCCAAGCTCTGATTTCACCTGTTCAATCGCCGCGCGCATCGCTGCCGCGTTTTCTTCATTTGTGAAATCTGTAAAAGGCTCGTTTTTAAATTCGTCTAAAGCTCTTTCTGCTTTCATTTTTAATCCCATTCTCCATTTTGTTGTAATTTTTTAATCTTGCGTTTGGCGAATTCGCGTCTAAGCGGCGTCATTCTGTCCAAAAAAACAATTCCGTCGCAATGGTCTGTTTCGTGCAGCAGACAGCGCGCGGTTAATTCCATTCCGTCAATCTCGATTTCATTGCCAAAAACATCTTTTCCGCGCACAACTGCGCGCATATTGCGCCGAATTTTCTGATAAATTCCGGGAAAAGAAAGACAACCTTCGTCGCCGGTTTGCTCACCTTCGACAAACAAAACTTCGGGGTTAATTATCGCCAGCTTTTGCTTCGGGTCGTCTTTAAACGAGCAATCCATCACGAAAACACGCTGCGAAACGCCGACCTGAGGCGCTGCCAATCCGACGCCGTCCGCTTCGTACATCGTCTCAAACATATTTTCGACAAGCTCGCGCAGCTCGTCGTTAAAATCCTCGACCGGCTTCCCGACAGTATGCAGAACAGGCTCAGGATATTTGACAATTTTGAGCAATGACATAAAACTATTTTGCCACAACTCTTGTTTACCAAACAAAATGCCGTGTTTTCCCGCCGATTTTCAACCAAACCGCAACGCTCGGTTTTCTCTGCGCCTGTGCGCCTGTGCGCGAAATTTCTTTGATATTAAAATTAAACCGCCGCAACAAAAACTTTTTCCCGTAACCGTTAAAACTTAAATTCGCCTGCTCGTAGCGAATCAAATCTTTTAACCAAGCCGATTTCAATTCTTGTTTTAATAAAAAATCTGCAAACTGAACGGCGTCTTCCAGATGCTTTTTGATAGCGGCGGGCAGAAATCCGTTTGAAAATTCGCGGAAATATTTCTCGAAATCTGCGGATAATATTTCTTTCGTGCGAGGCAGAAGTTTTTCGACTTCGCGGAGGCGCTTGAATAAAAGCGATTCCGAGAAAAAGTCCAATTCTGCGGGCAAAACTGCGGCAAGCTCGGCAATTTCTTTTTCAGTTAAATTAAATTCGCGCCCGGTTTTTTCCGGCGCGGACAAAAATTTGTGTCGCAAATCCTTGTCCGTGTAAAGCCGCGCTAAAAGGTTTTGCACTTCAGCTAAGCTCATCGGTGATTTTTCGCTTTTCGGCGTAAAGCAAATCAGTTGTTCTCTCGGTGACGCTAGTTGGAATAGTCTCAAACGGCTTGTCTTCTAGTAGTTTTGCCGTGTTTTTCTTG
>DASVRD010000174.1:0-23936 GCA_036388775.1 Pyrinomonadaceae bacterium
TGAAGTCTGCTTAAAACAGGAAGCGGCGGTGTAAACGAAGGTCTGGCATTCCAGATCGTCAAAGGCGTTATTGCGATCCAGGCTTTCCCGTCAAAAGTATCAATCATCAAAGGCTCCGGTATTACTTTGCGAAGCTCTTCAACGGGAATCTCCCAATGCATAAAAAGCAGCTTATCCCACGATTGATGCATAACGGGGATTCCTGACGGACGCTCCCTGATTAATAAACGATCTTCGGTGCTTGGTAATCGCTCGGTCATAATCTTCCGATAATACCCCATTTGGAAATTCCGGCTCAGAGCGTCTCAGAAGCGTTCCTTTTTGAGGCAATCATAAATAGCGGCACATTATTGGAACGCTTCACAATTCCATCTATTCTTCAGAATATAATTGGTGTCCGTCAACTTCTAAACTGAAAAAACTAATCTCCAATTTCCACGAAATTCGAACATTAATATTCGCGGACAAGCTGCCGATTTGAAAGTTGAATTCGGGAACGTACCAAAGATAGCTAATCGTTTTAACGGCAAGGTTTCCGTCTATCAAAACAGATTCGTATCCCGCGCCGGTTCCGTCGTAAGCGACTTCAAAAACTCCTTCTGGTGTAACAACATTAAGTCTTCTAAATAACCATTTCTTTTCGATTAATGTCGCTATTAACATTTAGATTTCAGCCGATAAACATTTCGTCCTCACCATAAACACGGTCTAATTGGCGAGGCGTCGGCGCGAAGAGAACTTCCAAGCCTTTTCGCAAGCCAGCCATCACGGCTGCGACTTCGCGCGCCGGTTCAACGACTTTGGTTTGGATAAAATCGGTGGTATCGCGGACTTGAAGATTTGTGCGGTCAACCGTTCGGCTGACAAGGGCGACTTTTTCTTTCGCCGTAATGGCAGTATCGCTGACTAAAGCCTTGATTTCGGCGACTTCTTCGCGGATGAGCGCGGTTGATTCGGAGAAATTCTTTGTCGCGCTCGACAGATGAATTGACATTTCGCCGAATCTCTCGGCGATTTCTTTGCCCTGCGCCGCAATTTCCTTGCCTTGCAGACTGATTTGACTGGCGGTTTGCATCAGCGGCTCGACTCGTTCGTGGACTTGCCGCACAATTCCGGCGACGCGAAAAACGGCAATCGCAATTGAAAGCATCGAAATCGCCATCACCGCAAAACAAACTGCGATAATTATCAGAATCCAGAAGAGAGAAGCTTCGCTGCTGAGTTGAAAAGCTAAAACCGGCATTATTTATTTTCCTCAAACGATTTTAAAAATCGGCGCAAAGCAGCCAATTTCCAAAGTGATTTTACATTCGATTCGCTTTTTTGCAACAAAATTCAATGCGAAAAACAAAAAGGCGACAATAAATCATCGCCCTTTCACAGAACTGTTTTGAAAATTAATTTTCCGGTTCTTTGCCGCCTTCGCCCAGTTCGTTTGGATACGACGGGCGTCCTTCGGCGATGACGGACGGTTCGGTTTTACGTTTTTCTTCGTAATACGCTTGCTTTCCGGCTTCGACGGCGGCTGATAGCGTGTTTTTCGGACGTTCCGTCGCGCCGCGCGCCTTTCCGGCTAATTCGCCGGCGCGCTCTTTTGTCGCGTCATAATAATCTCCGGCTCGTTCGCGCGCGCCTTCGTAATATTCGCCTGCGCGTTCACCGATTTGCGCGGCTGTTTCGCGTCCTTTGTCAACGCCTTTGCGCGTTACATCGGCGATGTCTTCGCGCAATTCAGAACCGGGTTTCGGCGCTAGCAACAGCGCGACGAGCGCGCCGATGCCGCCTCCGATTAACAGATAAGTCAATTTGTCAGTCGCCCCAAATTCGCTTCTTCGACGATTTTCTTCCTCTCCCATAATTTAAAATCCTTCCGCGACGCTAACGCCGCTAATTATTTTTTTATTTTCGGCGTGAGTTTAGCATAAATAACGGAGAACGGAGAACTGAGAACGGAGAACAGAAGACGATATAATTGACGACACTTGCTGTAGAAAAAACGGTTCTCAGTTTTCAGTTCTCCGTTCTCCGTTATTTCCATATTGTTCTAGTTTTCGATAAAGAGTTTTGCGCCCGATTCCGAGCAGGCGAGCGGCGCGAGATTTGTCGCCTTTTGTAAAATGAAGTGTGGCTTCGATGGCTTCGCGTTCGATTTCGTCAATCGTCGCAGGCATTTCAAACCAGATACGGCTTGCGTCGCCGTTTGATTCCTGTCGCCCGTCGGAACTCAGGCTGACGGACTTTCCGCCGATTGCTTCGGGTAAATCCTCCAATTCGATTTGCCGCCCGGAAGCGATTATAACGGCGCGCTCAATCGCATTTTCAAGCTCGCGGATGTTGCCCGGAAAATCGTAATTGACCATTGCGCGCATCGCTTCGCGCGAAATGCCGGAGACAAAACGCCCGGTTTTTTGTTTGTAGAGTTCGAGAAAATGCACGACGAGTATCGGAATGTCTTCGCGGCGCTCACGGAGCGGCGGCAATTTTATCGGAAAAACCGAGAGGCGATAATACAAATCGCGGCGGAAACGTCCCTCTTCAACCGCTTTTTCCAAATCCACATTCGACGCGGCAATAACCCGGACATCAGTTTTGACGACTTCGTTTCCGCCAACTCGCGTTAACTCGCCGTCCTGCAAAACTCTGAGCAGCCGAACCTGCGCCGATAGGCTCATTTCACCGATTTCATCGAGAAAAAGCGTGCCGCCGTCGGCTTCTTCAAAACGCCCTTGACGGCGATTGCGGGCGTCGGTAAACGCGCCTTTTTCGTGTCCGAAAAGCTCTGATTCGAGCAAAGATTCGGGAATCGCGCCGCAGTTTAATTTGATGTACGGCATTTTTTCGCGCCCCGAATTGTAATGAATCAAATTTGCCAGCAGCTCTTTTCCCGTGCCGGATTCGCCCTGCACGAGAACCGTCGTCTGCGTATCGGCGACGTTGAGTGCGAATTCGATGGCGCGGCGTATTTGCGGCGTATTTCCGATGATTTGATTGCCGCGCGCGCGTTCGAGAAGAGCGCTTTTCAGGCGCATTACTTCCGCTGAAAGCTGGTCGCGTTCGAGCGCCGTGCCGATTTGATCCGCAATTCCTTCGACGAGAGCGATTTCGTTTTCGTCAAATCCCTGTCGCTGTTTGCTCCAGACGAAACCGAGCAGCCCGAAGCTGTGACCGGCGACTTTGACCGGCGCAACCAAAGCGGCGCGTCCGCCGAGCTGCGCGTTGAAAATCAGGCGAATCGGCGGCGGCAATTCAGTGTCCAAAAGTTGTAGAGTTTTACCTTGTTCAAGCAAATCGGTGAGCGCGGGAAAAGCCGTTAAATCGAGCGATTGCCCGTGAGCCGAAATCATTCCGCGAACGTTTTCGGTTTCGGCTGTCGCCGAAGCCTTAAAAGCCGCCAGACTAATCCGTTTTCCGCCCGCGTCAATTACGCCCAAAGCACCGTAATCCGCGCCGACCAACTCAATCGCTTTTTCCAAAACGCGCGATGAAACTTCGCCGAAATCCGAATGCGAATTCAAAGTGTTGGCTATTTCGAGCAGTGCGTGAGTTCTCGCGGCTTCCTGTTGTTTGTCGGTGAAAAGGCGTGTGTATTGATAACCGACCGCCAATTGCTGCGCGATTGACTGCAAAAATTGAACTTCTTCGTCCAGCCAAACGCGCGGCTTTTTGGTGTCGTGCAAACCCAAAAGCCCGAGCACGCGCTCGTTTAAGATAATCGGCACGACGAGCAGGGAACGGGTTTGCAGCGAAGCGGCGAGCAGCCGAGCCTGCGGATTGATTTCTTTGGCGGTCGTGTCGTTAATCCGAAGCGGTTTTTTGAGATCGAAATGCCGCGCCAATTGTTCGGCGCCAAGCGGAATCGTCATTCCGACGGTCGAGGGAATTTTGTCCGAACGCTGCCATTCGTGGCTGATGCGAAGCTGGCTTTGTTCGGTTAATTGAATTACATCGCAGCGGTCGGCTTTCATCATTCGACCGATTTCCGAAACGACGGCGCGCAAAAAGCGGTCAAGGTCAATTGTTTCGGGGCGGAAATTTTGCGCCAGACGCTCGATAATCGCTTCGCGCGCCTCCTGCATTTTGTTTTTTCGCTCATCGGGAAGCGAATAATCGTCAACAATTTCCAACTGCATCAACGAGTTCAAAGCTCAAAGCTCAAGGTTAAAAAGAAAAACAGTTCACCTTGAATTTTGAACCAAAAGCAGATGATAGCGGACGAAAAGGAGATAAGGCAAAAATGTCAAAACAAAAGCCGCCGCGCTTCTTCATTATTTAAAACGAAGAAAAACACGCCGGCGGCTTTTTGGTAATCGCTTCGGACGGTTTCGAGATTTTATCGCACGGTTAGATATAGCAACTAAAACCGTTGGAAAGTGTTTTCTAAATTATTTGGTAATATGGATTTCTTCTTCTTTATTGACGCGCCCGGCGAGAAACAATCCGCCGAAAACGATGGCAATCAGAATGCAGATTACCGAAATAATCAAATCCATCATTCGCTGTTCTCTGGTCGCCGTGTTGACATAGCCGTACATAAAGTACGCAGCAATGCCCGCCGAAATCAAAGCAAGAATCACATAAATCGCATCTTTCATTTTCTGACACCTCCGCTAATGTTTGTAGTTATATATTAATTGCTCGGTATCTAATACTTCTTACTTTTTAAATTATAACTGCCCGGCTGAGTGACCTCATTCTAACTCTGTTCCGTTTGAAATTTCAAGGTTTTTTTGTTTTTGAAAGCAACTAAAAAAGGCTCGGCGGATGTCGAGCGTAAACAAATGAACAGCTAAATTTCAAAAGGCTGCTAAGAAGCAGCCCTTTCACGGCGTTTTATTTTGACTCTGATTTTTGAATTTCTCCGCGCAGCTTCTGAATTGCGGCGCGATATTATTCAACGTTTTAATAAAAAAAACCGGCGGCTTGACAGTTTGTAATTAGCTTTTTATGCTTGGCTTAACAGTGATCAAACGCCTCGTCGCATTGTCGCTTGCTTTAGTTTTCGCCGCTCAGCTTTTGGCGGGAATCTGTTTGTGTCTGGACGCGGCGGAAGATAATCACGGCAAAATGTCGTGCTGCAAGTCGGAAAAATCCGAACGCGCCGCAATTTCAAGTTTAATGGGCTGCTGTCGTGAGGCTTGCGGCGACCCGACGGGCGGTTTGCCCGGTTCGGCAAACGCTTCGTCCGTTCAGATTTCCGCTCCCGTTCTCGCGGCGGTTGAAAATTTACTGGCGGATTTACACGCAAAATCCAAATTTAAGCCCGCAATTTCGATTTCCAAACGAGCCGGAGACAGCCCGCAGCTATTTATTAAACCGCCGAATTTATATCTTCGCGGTCACGCCTTTTTAATTTAACTCCAGGAGAGCCTTAGTGTGCCTGTTTTCCGCCTTTTCTTCGGAAACGGCGCGAATTTAGTTTGTCGCAGTGTGTCCGAAAACAGGCTGCGGCGTCGTCAATTTTTATTTTAATTCAATCAAGAGGAACAAAATAATGTCAAAGATTTTTTTTGTCATCAGTCTCAGCGTTTTAGCTGTAATCACCGCTGCTTGCGGCGGATCTTCTAACGATTCCGCCGGAAAAACTATCAAAAGCGGCAGTGCCGGAAACAATTTGACCGTCACCCTGTCGAGCACAGACGGCGTTCTGCGCGACGGCAAAAACGAATTTACGTTGACGTTTGCAGACGCTTCGGGCAAGCCCGTTGATGCCGGCGCGGTCAGTGTTAATTTCCATATGCCCGCAATGGGAACAATGCCCGTGATGAACGACGCGGCGCAGCTTACAATGACCGGAACGCCCGGCGTTTACAAAGGCACGGTCAATTTGCAAATGGCTGGCGAATGGCAAACGCAAATCACTTACGAAGGCGCTGCCGGACGGGGCAAAGCGAATTTGCCGATTGTCGCCCAATAAGAATTGTCTATAAAAATCAGGAGTCGAAAGATGAATAAATTCCCCAAATTACTTTTCTTCGCGGCGTTTTCGGTAAGCGCAATCTTTTTAATTTCCTGCGCCTCTGTCAAAACCGATGACGCCGCCCCGACCGAGCCGATTAAAATCACGGTTTCGACAAGCTATGAGCCGAAATCAATCGCGGTCAAAAAAGGTCAGCCCGTCAAGCTCGCTTTTTATCGAAAGGACGACAAAAACTGCGGCGGCGAAGTCGTGTTTCCGAAGCTCGACATTAAAAGAGAATTGCCCGTCGGCGAAACCGTCATGGTTGAATTTACGCCGCAGGAAACCGGCGATCTTGCCTTTACCTGCGGGATGAATATGATGCGCGGGAAAATTCTCGTGCAGTAGCAGCTTTTCAATTAAGGAGAAATAGAAAAATGAAAAAAAGTGTTTTCTTGATGCTGTTCCTCGCGCTGGCGGTTTTGGGCGCGGCTTGCAGTCAACCGACAAACAACGGCAACACGACCGTTAATCACGCCGGAATGAATCACAACTTAACGATGAATCATAATGGAATGCCGATGAATGCTGCCAATCACAATATGTCGCAAATGCAGCACGGCGAAATGAAAAGTGACGCGGGCGCAGCTTCGCAGCCCTACGATTTGCAGTTTATTGACACGATGATGCATCACCACGAAGGCGCGATTCAGATGTCGAAAGGGTTTTTAGATAAAACGCGGAACGAGGAATTGAAAAAGTTCGCGCAACAAATAATTAATGATCAGCAAAAGGAAATCGCGCAGATGACGCAATGGCGCGAAAAATGGTTTGCGGGAAAACCGCCCGCCAAAAATATGGAAATGCCCGGAATGATGGATTCAATGAAAATGATGTCCGGCGATCACATGAAAATGATGGAAACGATGTCGGGCAAAGATTCCGACACACATTTTCTCGACATGATGATTCCTCATCACGAAGGCGCGCTGGCGATGTCGAAAGACGCTTTGCAAAAAGCCGAACACGCAGAAATCAAAACGCTGGCAAACAACATAATCAAAGCTCAGGAAGCGGAAATCAAAAAAATGAACGATTGGAAAACCGCTTGGGCGAAATAGTTTTTGTTCGTTGTTCGTCGTTCGTTGCAAATTGATTTTTTCAACGAACGACGAACAACGAACAAATATTTTTATGATTAATTGGCTCATCGAATGGTCTTTAAAAAATCGCGTGATCGTCATTCTGATTTATCTCGGTTTGACGGTAGCGGGCTATTGGGCTTTGGTGCGGACGCCGATTGATGCGATTCCAGACCTTTCGGACAATCAGATAATCGTTTTTACGGATTGGGCTGGGCGCTCGCCGCAGGAAGTCGAAGACCAGATAACTTATCCGCTCGTGACGAATCTGCAAGGTCTTCCCGGCGTGCGAGTCGTCCGGGCAAGCTCGGCGTTCAGCTTTTCGATGGTCAATGTTATTTTCGAGGACAATATAGAATTATATTGGGCGCGAACGCGCGTTCTTGAACGCCTCAATCTTGTCACCAAACAACTGCCAGCGGGCGTGACGCCGACACTTGGACCCGACGCGACCGGCGTCGGGCAGGTTTTCTGGTACACGCTCGAATCCGATTCGATGGATTTGCGCGATTTGCGGACTCTTCAGGATTGGTTCGTGCGTTACCAGCTCAATTCGGTTTCCGGCGTCGCGGAAGTCGCTTCGGTCGGCGGATTTGTTCAGCAATATCAAATCAACGTTGATCCGAACAAGCTGCGCGCTTTCAATCTGCCGCTTTCGACAATTGTCGAAGCCGTCGGGCGTTCAAACAACAATGTCGGCGGAAACGTCATCGAGCAGGCGGGCGAATGGGCTGTCGTGCGCGGAATCGGTTTGGTCGAATCAATCGCCGATGTCGAAAATACCGTCATCGGTTCTCAGAACGGGACGCCGATTTATGTCAAAAACATTGCTGAGGTCAAACTCGGCAATGCTTTTCGCACCGGCTCGCTGGACAAAAACGGCAAAGAAGCGGTCGGCGGCGTGGTTATTTCGCGCTATGGCACAAGCGCATTGGAAGTCATCGAAAACGTCAAGCGAAAAATCGAGGAAATCAAGCCCGGTTTGCCCGAAGGCGTTCAGATTGTTCCCTTTTACGACCGTACTCAATTAATCAATCGCACCGCCGATACGCTCAAAGACGCGTTGATCGAAGAATTGATTCTCGTAACGCTGGCAAATCTACTTTTTCTAGCGCATTTTCGCTCGGTTTTAATCGTCACGATTCCGCTCCCGCTCGCAGTGTTGATTTCGTTTTTGTTTATGTATTTCGCCGGAATTACGTCAAACATTATGTCGCTCGCCGGAATTGCGATTGCAATTTCAGACCTTGTTGACGCCGGAATCGTCGTGACTGAAAACGCTTATCGAGCGATTGAAAGCAAGGGAATTGATACAAAAGACAAAGCTGCTGTCTGGCGCGAGGTTTTGGAAGCTACAAAAATGGTCGGGCGTCCGATTTTTTCTTCGATTGCGATTATTATTTTGGCTTTCGTTCCGGTTTTCGCGCTGACCGGACAGGAAGGGAAACTGTTTCACCCGCTCGCTTTTACAAAAACCTTTGCGATGATCGGCGCGGCTTTTATGGCTGTGACGCTCGTTCCGGTTCTCTGCACTTACTTTTTAGGCGGCAAATTGCGCGACGAAGATTGGAATCCGATTATGCGCTTTTTGCGACGGATTTATAAACCCGCGCTCGTCTGGGCTTTACGGCATCGCGCGGCAACCGTTTCGATAGCTCTGGTTCTTTTTCTAGGCGCGGCTTTCGTCGCAACCAAAATCGGCACAGAGTTTATGCCGCCTTTGAATGAAGGTGATTTGATGTATATGCCGGTCACCGATCCGGCGATTTCGCTCGACGAAGCGACGCGGATTATGCAAAAACAGGACGAAATCATCAAAACTTTCCCCGAAGTCGAATGGGCTGTCGGCAAAGCCGGACGCGCCGAAACTTCGACCGATCCGTCGCCAATCAATATGAACGAGACGGTCATTCATTTAAAACCCGAAGAACAATGGCGTGCAGAAATGACGCGCGAAAAATTGGTGGCGGAAATGGATGCGGCTTTGCGAATGCCGGGCGTGACGAACATTTGGACGCAGCCGATTATCAACCGAATTGAAATGCTCGCCACCGGAATCCGTTCGCAAGTCGGCATCAAGATTTTCGGCAATGATTTAAAAACGTTAGAAGATTATTCGAGAAAAATCGCCGATGTCGTCCGCACAATTCCCGGCGCGGCGGATGTTTATCCCGAACAAATTACGGGCGCGCCTTACGTTGACATTGACATCAATCGTCAAGCGGCTGCACGTTATGGAATAGACGCGGGAACGATACAGAACGCGATTGAAATGGGAATCGGCGAAACGAATCTGACCGTGACTATCGAAGGTCGCCGCCGTTTTCCGATTCGCGTCCGTTACGCCGAAGAGTTTCGCCGCTCGCCCGCAGCCATCGGACAAATTCCCGTCACGTCGCCAACGGGCGTTCCCGTTCCGCTCGCGCAGATCGCTGCGATTCGCACGGTCGAAGGTCCGGCTATGATTCAGAGCGAAAACGGCTTGCTGCGCGGAACGGTTCTTTTAAGCGTGCGCGGGCGCGACATCGGCGGTTTTGTCGAAGAAGCGAACACGGCGATTTTGCAAAAAGTTCAGCTTCCTGCGGGATATTACATCAATTGGAGCGGACAGTTTGAAAACCAGCAGCGGGCGCAGCAGCGATTGATGATCGTTGTGCCGATTGTAATTCTGATTATTTTCGCCACGCTGTATATGACGTATCGCTCATTTCTCGAAGCCGCGCACGTTCTGCTCGCAGTACCGTTTGCTTTGACGGGCGGCGTTTATCTCATTTGGCTGCTCGAATACAACTTTTCCGTCGCCGTCTGGGTCGGTTTTATCGCGCTGTTCGGCGCGGCGGTGCAAACGGGAATCGTGATGGTCGTGTATTTGGAAGAAGCCGTCGAGCGCAAGCGAAAAGAACTCGGAAAATTGAACAAAGAAACTTTGCTCGAAGCCGTCACCGAAGGCGCGCTGTTGCGGTTGCGCCCGAAAGTAATGACCGTCACGACAATTATTTTCGGCTTGCTGCCGATTATGTGGAGCACAAGCGCGGGTTCGGAAGTGATGAAACCGCTTGCAACACCCGTTTTCGGCGGAATGATGTCGAGCCTGCTTCACGTTTTGATCGTTACGCCCGTGATTTTTTACTGGCTGCGTTTGTGGGAATTGAAACGCGAAAGCGGTGAAACGGAGTGAAAATGTTATTTAGGAAAGTAAAATTCTCGTCGAAACAGCGATTTGCCGTCGTGTTAATTTGGTTCGCTTTGTTTGCGCCTTACAATCACGCGCAGGAAGCGCGAACGGTTTGGATTTCGGAAAAGAAAACAGTCGTTTCAATCCCAAAATATCTCGATTTGCAAACCGGCAAAACCGCTGACGAACTCGTTGCTTACGCGCTCGCTAACAACGCCGAACTTGCCGCAATGCGCAGCGAAGCTACAGCCGCCGAAGCTCTCGTCAGGCAAGCCAGTTTGCGACCGAATCCGAATCTGGAAGTAAGCGGAACAAGGCAAATCGGCGGAATGGACAACAGTTTGATGGTGCAAGGCTCGCTTCCGCTCGAACTCGGCGGCAGACGCGGAGCGCGAATTCGAGTTGCCGAACGCGAATTGGAAATCAGAAGATTGGCTGTCGCCGAGCGCGAACGACAGCTTGCCGCGGAAGTCCGGGCAAAATTCGGTGAATCTCTTGCGGCGGCTTATAAACTCAGGTTTACCGAAGAAATGCTTGCGCTGGCAAACGAAAATTATCAAATCGTTGTTGCGCGCGTCGAAGAAGGTCGTCGCCCGCCGCTCGAACAAAACGTGGAAACGGTTGAGCTGAATCGCCTCCGCGCGATGCGCGAAACGAGCGAAGCAACGGTCGAAATTCGTCTGCTTGAGCTTCGCAATCTCGTCGGAATGTCGCCGGAAGAGCCTTTGCGCGTAAGCGGCAGTTTTGAAGATTTGCTTGTCACGCCTGTGCCGCAAACCGATTCGGTAGAAAACGCTCTGGCGCGGCGTCCCGATTTGCAGGGCGCGCGCGCGGTCGAACAACTCGCGCAGGCGAGAATCGAACAGGCTCGCTCCGAAGGCAAGATAGATGCGGACGCGATGCTCGGCTATCAGCGAATGCGGACGGGGTTTCCTTTGCGCGGAATTGACGAGGCGGGAAATTTGCAGCCGATTGAAAACAGGATGAATTTTTTCACCTTCGGCGTGACGCTTAATCTGCCGGTTCGCAATCGTAATCAGGGAATGATTGCCGCTGCCGCTGCGGAAGAAGAAGCCGCGCGCCTTCGCCGCCAGTTCGGCGAATTAACCATCCGCCGCGAAGTGGCTGCCGCTTACGTTCGCTTTAACGGCGCGGCGCGCGCGATGCAGATTTATCGCGTCGGCGTCCGCGAACAAGCCGCCGAAAATTTGGGCGTCGTCCGCCAAGTTTACGAGATTGGCGCAAAGCCTTTGTTTGATTACATCGCCGAACAGCGCCGTTTTATCGAAACCGAAAGCGGTTTTATTGACGCGCAGCTTGAAACTTACTTGGCGCGAATCGAAATTTTACGAGCCGCAAACGCGCCCGAATTAACAAACAAATGAGCGAAGAAACTGTTAAAGAAATCGAACTGGAAGAAATCAAAAAAGCGGCGCAAACCGGGCGGCGAAAATCGAAAAACTTATTGTTTGCCGCAATTGCTTTGGCTGTCGTCGCGGTCGCAGCCGTTTTGATCTGGGCTTTTTCCAATTCCGGGAATAATCAAGCCGGAAAACCCGTTCCCGCGCCGCGTTCGAGCAGTTTTGAAACTGCCGAAACAACCGATCAAACGTTTGCCGGGCAGACCATTACGATTGAACCCGATCAGCTCAAAAACGCCGATATTAAAATCGAAACGGTCGGCGAACAAATCAATGCGGCGGAAACCGGAGTTTTGGCGAACGGCACCGTTCAGGCAAACGCTTATCGTGAAACGCCCGTAATTTCGCTGGTCGGCGGCGTTGTCCTGCAAATTGGAATTCAGGCGGGCGAAAATGTTCAAAACGGGCAAACAGTAGCAGTCGTTTTCAGCAACGAATTTGCCGAAGCGCAATCGAATTATTTAAATTTGCTGGCACAGTTAAACGAATCGCGTCTTGCTCAGCAGCGCGCTGAAAAACTCATCCGAATTAATCAAACCGGGCGAACCGAGCTTGAACAGGCGCGCAGAGATTTGCAAATAGCCGAAGCCGAATTGGACGAGCATCACCGCCATCACGCACGCACGGAAAAACTTTTAAAAATCGGCGCCGAAAGCCGTGAAGGATTCGAGCAGGCGACGACAAAACTCAAAACAGCCGAAGCGCAGGCAATCGAATCGCGCCGCCGTTTTGAACGAGCCGAACAATTGCTCGAAATAAATCCCGTCGCCAGATCAGAATTTGAGCAGGCGACGACAAAATTTAAAAATGCCGAAGCCCAGCTCGCTACTTCGCGTCAAAGATTGCTGCTGCTCGGAATGCCTTCAAATCGCATTGCGGCTTTGCGTTCGGCAAATCAAATTTCCGGCGAAATCGCCGTTCCCGCGCCCGTCTCTGGCACAGTCACGAGCCGCGCCGTCAATCTCGGCGAAGTCGTCGAAGCGAACAAAGAGCTTGCCAGAATCACGAATCTGTCAAGCGTCTGGGTTGTCGCGCAGGTCTTTGAACAAGATTTGGCGCGTTTGCGGACGGGCAGCGGCGCGAGCGTGACGAGCGACGCTTTTCCAGACCGCGTTTTTCGCGGAACGGTGACTTATATTGACCCGCGTCTCGACGAAGCGACACGGACGGCGCAGGTGCGCGTCGAGCTTGAAAATCCGAATAATCTTTTGAAAATCGGAATGTACGTCCGCGTCGCTTTTGGCGCTCTCGGCGACGCCGAGCGAACGATGCCCGCAGTGCCGACCGCAGCCGTGCAAAACGTCAACAATCGTCAGATTGTTTTTGTGGCAACCGTGCAGCCGAACGTTTTTGAGCTGCGCCCGGTGCGGCTCGGAGCAGAAACAAACGGACAGTATCCGGTTCTTGAAGGCTTAAACGTCGGCGAGCGAGTTGCGACCGGCGGCAGTTTTATGCTCCGAGCCGAATGGTTGAAAACAAATCAAAGCCGGTAAGTTTTACTGCGAAAAAGCTCTCGATTTTAAGGCTCGCGGAAATGTGATTTGCATGTAAATTACGTGTTATCTTATTTACAAAGTCTTGCATTTCCAATCCGAACGATAATTGGAAAGTGCTCGGTTTTAAGTCTGCGTTTGTACAAAATGCTGCTGAAAATTATCGAACGAATTTTTTACTGTCGGAGGCAAGCATTTTCTTTTAAAAAATGTTAGTTTAAATATTATTATGCAGCCGAAAGAAGCGATTAAAATGAAAGTTAAACCGGATATTCGCGCGATTACGCGCCTTGTGCCGCCGAGCGGAAATCTTGTCCAAGGGCAATCCGAATTGCCGATTGACCTGCAGCTTGCGTCGGAAGCCGCCAGAATTATCGCCGCCAGCCAAAATCATTACGGCGCGGCGGAAGGCGTCGAGGAATTGAGACGAGCCGTTGCCGAGAAAATCAAAACTTACAACAATGTGGAAGTTGACCTCGAAGCGAAGCAGCTTGAATTGTTAATTACATCCGGCGGAACGGGCGCGCTCGTCGCCTTTGCGCAAACTTATTTAAAAGACAAATCGGCGCTCGTTTTCGAGCCGTATTATCCGTATCACCGAATAATCATCGAGAGATTCGGCGGCAAAACCGAGACGTTTAATTTGCAGCCGGATTTGAGTTTTGACAAAGACGCTTTGCGCGCTCGCTGTTCGGAGCTTAAAGACCGGAGCGAGTTTCCTTTAAAAGCGATCATCGTTTGCACGCCTGCAAATCCGAGCGGGAAAGTGATGACGACGACCGAGCTTGAAGGAATTGCCGAAATCTGCAAAGAGCTTGATTTGCTCTGCGTTTCCGACGAAGTTTACGAGCATTACGTCACGGGCGAGCAGCCGCACGTTTCCATCGCGTCGCTTCCAGAAATGTGGGAGCGGACGATTACCGTCAATTCGTTTTCAAAATCGTGGAACATCTCCGGCTGGCGGCTCGGTTACGCTTACGGCGACGGCAAAATCGTCGCGCCTTTGAATAATGCGACCAACGTGATTTACGTCTGCGCCGCGACGCCGCTGCAAACGGCTCTTTCCAAAGTCTTGATGGCTGATGCCGATTATTACAATCGCTTGCGCGCTAAATTTGACGAAAAACGGCATTTTGCGTCGCAGATTCTGCGCGAGCTTGGATTTGAAATCTACAATTCCGGCTCGGCGTTTTACATCTGGGCGCGGATTCCCGAACAATTCAACGATGCGCTTAAGTTTAACGAAATGTTGATGGAAAAAGCGGGAGTCGCGGCGGTTCCGGGCAGCGCGTTTGCCGATACGGACGATTGGGATTCTTATATGCGTTTATGCATCGCCCGCGAAGATTCGGTTTTGCAGGGCGCGCTCGAAAAAATGCAGTCGGCTTTGAGATAAAGCGCGGACAACGGAATAAACTCGAAAGCGGCGAATTTTCGTCGCTTTTTGAATTTTTCGGCAAAAACAAAGACAATGCGGAAAAACAATGTCAACCGGAAAAGTAATTAAAATCATTTTGCTGGCGGCGCTGGCGTTTTCGTTTGTTGGCGAATCAACCGTTTCGGCGCAAGTTAAAAAACGCTCTTTCAATCGCCGCAAACAAAACGCGATTGCAAAACGCCAAACAAAACGAAAAATACGGCGAAAGCGGACGTTTATCGAAGTCGCTTCGATTCCGACGCCGACGGAAACCGTCGCGGAAATGCTGCGGCTGGCGAATTTGAAAAAGGGCGACGTTTTGTATGATTTGGGCAGCGGCGACGGGCGAGTCGTCTTTGAAGCCGCGCGCAAATACGGCATCCGCGCCGTCGGCGTCGAAATAAAACCGCATCTGGTCGAAGAAGCCAACCGGCGCGCGAAAGACGAAGGCTTGGAAAAGCTGGCGCGTTTCGTCCACGCCGATTTGTTTCGTTTGAATTTGCGCCAGGCAACCGTCGTCACGCTTTATTTGTCCGACAGCTTGAACGAACGCCTGCTCCCGAAACTTTTAAGAGAATTGCGCCCCGGCTCTCGAATCGTCTCGCACGATTTTCGGATGGGCGATTGGCAGCCCGAACAATCAATCAGAGTTCCCTGGAAAAATCTGTATCGCACGGTTTATCTATGGACTGTGCCGGAAAAACAGAACGCGAAAAAGAATGGAAAATAATTCGATAACCGTCTATACAATCGGTCACGGGCGACACGCTTTCGCTGATTTTCTGGCGCTTTTGCAAAAATACGAAATCGCGTTTCTGTGTGATGTTCGCAGCGCGGCGCGTTCGCGTTGGGTGCAGTTTAACGGCGCGGTTTTGTCTGAAGAATTGCGGAAAAACGGCATCGGTTACGAACATCTTCCTGAGACGGGCGGAAAAACCATTGCCAAGCCGGAAGATTTGGCTGGCGGAATCGAGCGGATTTTAGAGCTTGCAGCCGATGTTAAAACTGCAATTATGTGTTCCGAATCGCAGCCGCTGACAAATCACAAACAGCCGCGAGCGCATTGTCACCGTGTCGGTTTGTTGTCGCCGCTCTTAAAAGCCAAAGGTGCAGCTCGAATCATCCATATTTTGCCGAACGGCAGTTCGATTGAATTTGATGAAGCAGCGCTGGCTTCGATTTGGTGACAAATCAATTTTTCTCCTTCTTTTGCTGCTCCAGTAAAAACTCTTCGGCTTTGGCGGCAATTGCGTTGTCAATTAATTCGACGCGTGGATTTAAGATTTTGTCGGCGAAAACACTAAAATCCGCACAATTTATTGTTTGTTTGCTGCGTTCCTCATGCCACGAATTCGGCAATCTCAAAGTCGCCGAGAGGTAATTTGTGAAATCTTCAAGGTTTTTTATCTCTGGTTTGTCTTCGTAAAAAATCTCAATAGCATAAAGTTGGCGGTCAAAAAACCTGAGATACAAAGCGCGTACGCCGCTTAAAATGGGCGGCGCAGGTTTGTTGATGAAATTTTGAAAAAACACTTTATTGCCGTTTTTCTTGATTTTAATTTTTAAATCACGTCCGAAAACGGTTTGAACATCTTCGGGCGCCATTCCGAGCCGCAGATTAAACAAAGCGGGCGCTTCGTTAGATTTCAAATCGCAAACTTCGGTAGTGTTTTGCGCGACGCACGGGGCGGCAGCGAAAAACAGAAAGAAAAACAATCCTAAAGCGTATTTCATAAATCCAATATAATGCAGTAGAGTTTAATAATACTCTTAATGAAGCGCGAAAATCTGACCAGATATGCGTGGCTTTCGATTTTAGCCGCATCTTTGACCATCGCCTTAAAATTGGCGGCGTATTATCTGACCAATTCAATCGGTTTATTGTCGGACGCGCTCGAATCTCTAATTAATCTGGCGGCAGGTATTATCGCTTTGCTGATGCTCCGCGCGGCTGCCGCGCCGCCCGATGAGGAACACGCTTTCGGTCACGACAAAGCCGAATATTTTGCCAGCGGAATCGAAGGAACTCTGATTCTCATCGCCGCCTTCGCCATCGGCTGGACTTCGGTTCAGCGCCTTTTCGCTCCGCATCCGCTCGAAGCCGTCGGAATCGGTTTGGCGGTTTCCGCCGTCGCCTCAATCATCAATTTATTTGTCGGATTCGTTTTAATTCGCGCTGGACGCGAGCATCGTTCAATCACGCTTGAATCCGACGGGCGGCATTTGATGACCGACGTTTGGACTTCGGTCGGCGTAATCACAGGCGTTTTTCTCGTTTCCGTCACCGGCTGGTTTGTTCTCGATCCGATCATCGCGCTGCTGGTTGCCGTTAATATTACCTGGACGGGATTTCAATTAATGCGGCGCTCGGCAAACGGTTTGATGGACGCGGCGGTTGCGCCGAAAGAGAAAAAGACGATTACAGAAGTGCTGGAAAAATACGTCAAAAACGAGGGAATCGAGTACCACGCGCTGCGAACCAGAGAATCCGGCGTCCGCAGATTTATCAGCCTGCACGTCGTCGTTCCGGGCGAATGGACGGTGACGCGCGGTCATCAGCTCTGCGAGCAAATCGAAAATGATATTCGCGCGGCAATCAAAAACGCCGTTGTTTTCACGCATCTCGAATCGCTCGACGACCCGGCTTCCTGGGCTGACCTGGAGCTTGACCGTTTTGAAGAAGCGCATTTCGATTAGAGTAATAAGTAATAAGTAATAAGTAATAAGTAATTAGTAATAAGTAATCGCTTTTTAACTGATTACTTATTACTTATTCCGGTTTAGCCCGCTCGATGACGCGGCGCGTGACGGGCGAGGAAAGAACAATCGAAGTCGTTGTCACGCCGTAAGGAATCAGTTCGTCAATCACTTTTTGTAGATGCTCAACGTCCGAGACAGCGACTTTCATAATAAAAGAATCGCCGCCCGTGCCTCTGTGACATTCTAAAACTGCGGTCGAATTTTCCGCGACTTCGATGATATGCGCGAAATCAACGCCCGTGATGCTCATTCGGATAAAAGCCAGAATCGGCAGCCCGATTTTCGCTGGATTAATTTCGGCGCGATAGCCTTTGATAATTCCGTTTTCTTCGAGTTTTTTCACTCTTTCAATCACCGCCGGAGTCGTCAAGCCGACGCGCCTGCCAAGCTCGGCGTAAGAGAGGCGCGCGTCTTCCTGCAATTCGCGCAAGATGCTCCAACCGATTTTATCGAGCAGCTTTTCAGTTTCTAAAGTCATTTTTATAAATTAACTTAAAATCTAATGCCGATGGCGATGAAAAACTTACAGAAGTTATTTAGCATCAAACCGCTTGAGAGTAAAATTTAAAATTAGCAGAAATTTTGCTCAAACAAGGAGAAAGCCGATTATGTTGAACGAAACCGCCGCCGCGACAGCCGCCGAACCCGATTTTACGTTTGATAACTCGACAAGCGAAAAAATGCCCGAATTTCGTGATATGAAGTTTGAAAACATCAATCAACTGCATCTCGATCATCCGGGCGCAAGCGACGAGGAATATCTTGAGCGACGGAATTACATCGCTTCGCTCGCCAAAAAATTCCGCGAAACCGGCGTCATTACGGACGTTGATTATGACGAACGCGAGCAAAACGTCTGGCGGCACGTTTCAAACAAACTCGAAGAGCTTCAAAGCCGCCGCGCTTCAAAATTGTATCTCGAAGCGAAAAAGAAATTGGGCATCTCCAACGAACGTATTCCGCAGCTTTCCGAATTAAATAAAAAACTCGGCGCGCTTTCGGGCTTTCGCCTCGCGCCGATTGAAGGCTTGGTCGAAACGCGCGGATTTTTAAGCTGGCTGTCGTATCGAACGATGCTCTGCACACAATACATCCGGCATCATTCACGCCCCGAATACACGCCCGAACCGGACATCGTTCACGAATCAATCGGACACATTCCGATGTTCGCCAACCGCGATTTTGCGGATTTTTCGCAATTCATCGGACACGGCGCGCGCATTTGCACCGATCAGCAATTGGAAGAACTGGGGCGTCTTTACTGGTTCACGGTCGAATTCGGTTTGATTGAAGAAGACGGCGAAATCAGAGCTTTCGGCGCAGGCTTGTTGTCGAGCTTTGGCGAATTGGAAAACGCTTTTACCGATAACGTCGAGCGCCGCCCGTTTGATTTGGAGCGGGTTATCAACACGCCTTACGATTACTCGGATATGCAGCCGATTTTGTACGTCATTCCGTCGTATGCTTATTTGAAAGATACGACACGCAAATATATCGAAAGTTTTAAAAAATAGTTTTATGAGAGGCAAGTTATGGCAGAACAAAATCCTTTAGGTTTGAAAAAGATTCATCACGTTGAGTTTTACGTCGGCAATGCGAAACAAGCCGAGTTTTATTATCGCAAAGCGTTCGGTTTCTCGCGGTCGGCTTATTCCGGTTTGGAAACGGGTAATCGCGAAATGACTTCATATGTTTTGACGCAAAACCGCGTTAACTTTGTGCTTTCGACTCCGCTTTCGCCGGAACATCCGGCGTCGGAGCATATAAAGCAGCACGGCGACGGCGTGCGCGACATCGCTTTTCAGGTCGAGGATGCGGACGCCGCTTTTAACGAGGCGGTTAAGCGTGGCGCGAAAGTTTTTATGCCGCCGCACGACGTTTCCGACGATTTCGGGACGATTCGCCGCGCAGCGATTCACACTTACGGCGACACGATTCACTCGCTTATCTCGTACAAAAATTATTCGGGACCGTTTTTGCCCGGTTTTGTCGAACAAAAGGTTGAAGGCGAGCCGGTCGGCGTTGTTTTGGTTGACCATATGGTCGGCAACGTCGAGCTGGGCAAAATGAATTACTGGTGCGATTTTTACCGCGATGTGATGGGCTTTCAGCGTTATATCACGTTTGACGATAAAGATATTTCGACCGAATATTCGGCGCTGATGTCAATCGTGATGAGCGACGGCGGACATAACATCAAGTTTCCGATTAACGAACCGGCGGCGGGGAAACGCAAAAGCCAGATTGAAGAATATCTCGATTATTACAAAACGCCGGGCGTCCAGCACGTCGCGCTGCTCTGCAAAGACATTTTGCAAACGGTCGAGAAATTACAGGCAAACGGCATCGAATTTTTGCGCGTGCCGGACACTTATTACGACGAAATCCCGGCGCGCATCGGCGAGATTGACGAAAACATTGAGGATTTGAAACGGCTCGGCATTCTCGTTGACCGCGACGAAGAAGGCTATTTGCTGCAAATTTTCACCAAGCCGGTCGAAGATCGCCCGACGGTTTTCTACGAAATCTTGCAGCGCAAAGGCTGCAAAGGCTTCGGCAAAGGCAACTTCAAAGCTCTGTTCGTTTCAATCGAAGAAGAGCAGGCGAAACGCGGAAATCTTTAATCAGTGAATCGTAAATCGTAAATAGTGTATCGTTGTTTGGTTTTTCCATTCACGATTCACTATTTACGATTCACTATTTTATGAGCGCACCGGCACCGATTGAATATCGTTATAACAGCGGCTTCGGCAATGAGTTTGCGACCGAAGCGATTGCGGGCGCGTTGCCCGTCGGGCAAAATTCGCCGCAAAAACCTGCGTTTGGGCTTTACGCCGAGCAGTTTTCCGGCACTTCGTTTACGACGCCGCGCCTTTTGAACAAACGCACCTGGTTTTATCGCATTCGCCCATCGGTGATGCACAAACCGTTTCGGCAGATTGACAATAATTTGCTGCGTTCGACGCCGTTTGACGAAGCCGTAACGACGCCGAATCAATTGCGCTGGAATCCGCTGCCGATGCAGCAGGAGGAAACCGATTTTGTTGACGGTTTGACGACGATTGCGGGCTGCGGCGATCTTTTCGCGCAAGCGGGAATTGCGGTTCACATTTTTCGCGCGAATAAACCGATGCGCGAGCGGTTTTTCTACAATGCCGACGGCGAAATGCTCGTCGTGCCTGAAAAAGGTCGTCTTGAGATTCTGACCGAATGCGGAATCGTCGAAGTCGCGGCGGGCGAAGTCGCGGTTTTGCCGCGCGGTTTGAAATTTCGCGTCGAACTGCCCGATGGCGAAGCGCGCGGTTACATTTGCGAAAATTACGGCTCGCTGCTGCGTTTGCCGGATTTGGGTCCGATTGGCGCGAACGGTTTGGCGAATCCGCGCGATTTTGAAACGCCCGCGGCTTGGTTTGAAGACCGCGAAGGAGCGTTTGAAATGGTTTGCAAATTCGGCGGTAATCTGTTTGCTTGCGAAATCGGGCATTCGCCGCTTGATGTCGTCGCGTGGCACGGCAATTACGCGCCGTACAAATACGATTTGCGCCGCTTTAACACCATCGGCTCGGTTTCGTTCGATCATCCGGACCCTTCGATTTTCACGGTTTTAACTTCGCCTTCATACGAAACGGGCGTGGCAAATCTGGATTTTGTGATTTTCCCGGATCGCTGGCTCGTGGCGGAAAACACTTTTCGCCCGCCGTGGTATCACCGCAACACGATGAGCGAATATATGGGCTTAATTTACGGCGCTTACGACGCCAAAGAAGAAGGATTTGTGCCGGGCGGCGGCTCGCTGCACAATCAGATGTCGGCGCACGGACCGGATCGCGAAGCGTTTGAAAAAGCCTCGAACGCCGATTTGAAACCGCAAAAATTAACCGACACGCTCGCGTTTATGTTTGAAACGCGGTACGTTCTGCGCCCGACGCGCTTTGCGCTCGAAACCGAAGCGCTGCTGCAAACCGATTATTTTAAAGTCTGGCAGGATTTACCGAAAAACTTTAAAATGTAATCGTTATGCTGCAACTCAATAAAAAATATTACACGCTCGAAGAATATCTCGAACTCGATCATTTTAGCGAAGAAAAAATCGAGTATTGGGACGGAAACGTTTTTACGCTCGCGGGCGCAAGCAACGTTCACGACCAAATTCAAAGCAACACTCATTTTGCATTACGGTTAAAATTGCGAAATAAACCTTGTCGAGTGTTTTTGTCCGAGATGCGCGTGAAAGTTCCGGCTTATTCGCCTTATCGTTACCCGGATTTGTCGGCGCTGTGCGGCGAGGCGCGGTTTGAAAATCTTGGAAAACAGGAATTGCTGGTTAATCCTAGCTTGATAATCGAAATTCTCTCCGATTCGACCGCCGAATTTGATTACGGCTATAAATTTACTTACTACAAATCAATCGAGAGCTTCACGGAATACGTTTTAATCGCGCAAGACCGACCGCACGTCGCGCAGTTTATCAAACAAAACGAAACCGATTGGCTGATGCGCGAGTTTAACGATTTAGAGGCAAAATTTTATTTGTCGTCGCTTGATTGTGAGCTGGAATTAACGGAAGTTTACGAAGGCGTCACTTTCCCCGAAATCGCGCAGAATCCATTTTATTTTAACGAAACTTCCGAACAATGAGCGAAAACATCAAGCAGTCTCTCCGCGTTCTTTTATCCGAAATTGTTGATTACGCCGGTTTGTTTCCGCCTTCGCAATTGCCGATGAAACAAGCGGTGGAAAACTATGCCGAATATTTGAACGGCGAACACCGCTGGATGCTCGGCAGGTTCATTTGTCCGGTTTCCAGGCTTGAAGAATTCGGCGAAAACGCCCGCAAGTTTATGGACGGTGAATCCGTTTGGCGTCTGAGCGCGCTCGCCGGTGAAAGTCTGGCGGAAGATTTACAAAAAATAGAAGAATTTAACGCGGCGCGCGCCGGACAAGCGACGATTGACACACTCGAAATCAAAGCTGCCGATCCCGAAGAGATTTATGCCGCAAAAAAACTTTTGTCCGGCAATCTGACGACTTATTTCGAGATTCCACTCAAGCTCCGCATTAACGAATTTGTTGCGGCGGTTGCCATCAGCCGTCTGCGCGCAAAGGTGCGCACCGGCGGCGTTACGCAGGATGCGTTTCCGCCCGTTGATGAAATCGTCAAATTTTTGCGCGTCTGCATCGCCGCAAACGTGCCGTTTAAAGCCACCGCCGGTCTGCATCATCCTTTGCGCTGCCAGCGCGCTTTGACTTACGAGGAAAACGCCGCGCAGGGAACGATGCACGGTTTTTTAAACGTATTTTTGGCGGCGGCTTTTTTGCGTCAAAACTTAAACGCGCCGTTTATCAATCGTTTGACGACCGAACGGGACGCGAGCCAATTTGAATTTGATGACGAAGGCTTAAGCTGGAGCGGAAACCGCGTCGAGATAGAGCAAATTCGATTGATGCGCGAGCGAAATGCAATTTCGTTCGGCTCTTGTTCATTCATTGAACCAATCGAAGATTTACGGCAGCTTGGACTTTTATAGAATTCGAACAGACTGCTGATAATGCGGATTTAACAGTTAATCTCAGATTTCTTTTTTCAGTTTTATCTGCCAAAATCTGCTTAATCCGTGTCATCTGCGGTCTATTATTTTTTTATGATTTACGAAATCAACGAAACGCACGACGTTAATTTAAAAAGCTGGATTGAATCCGCCAACTCGCCCGAAACAGATTTTCCGATTCAGAATTTGCCTTTTTGCGTGTTCCGGCGCGCGGAAACTTACGAAGATGTCAGAATCGGCGTCGCCGTCGGCGATTTCGTTCTCGACGTTTATCCCTGTTATCAAGCCGGGCTTTTTGAGGATGACAGTTTGAGAATTGCGTGCGCGGCGGACGAATATTGTCTAGACCACGCCGTAATGCGGAAAAAACCGGAGATTCGCGCGGCTTTTCGCAAACAATTAGTTGCGATTCTGGCTGAAACGGCGGACGAGAAAACGCGCAAAACAGTGGAGAGAAATTTAGTTCCGCTTGCCGAAGCCGAATTTTGGATGCCCGCGCACATCGCCGATTACACCGATTTCTATTGTTCGATTTTTCACGCGACAAACGTCGGCTCGATGTTTCGACCGGATAATCCGCTGCTGCCGAATTACAAATACGTCCCGATTGGTTATCACGGGCGCGCTTCGTCAATCGTGATTTCGGGAACGGAAATAACACGCCCGAAAGGTCAGAACCGCGCCGATGCGGACGCGCCGCCGGTTTTCGTTCCCAGCAAAAATCTCGATTACGAAATGGAAGTCGGATTTTTCATCGGTAAATCAAACGAGCTTGGCGAACCCGTTTCGATTGAACAGGCGGAAGAACATATTTTCGGTTTATGTCTCGTCAACGATTGGTCTGCGCGCGATATTCAGGCTTGGGAATATCAGCCGCTCGGACCGTTTCTGGCGAAAAACTTTGCCACCTCGATTTCACCGTTCGTCGTCACGATGGAAGCTCTCGCGCCGTTTCGCACTTCCGCGTTTGAGCGACCGGAAGGCGATCCGCAGCCGCTCGAATATTTGCATTCGGAAGAAAATCAAAAGCGCGGCGGTTTGGACGTGAATCTGGAAGTTCTGATTCAAACCGAAAAGATGCGC
>DASVRD010000175.1:0-28967 GCA_036388775.1 Pyrinomonadaceae bacterium
GCAGCTTTTGCCGCATCTGTCTGTCAAAAGTCGGAGCGCGGAAATCTTCTCGAAACAAAGCGCCGTTGACGTGCGGAAATTGCCGCAAATCTTCGTCAAGCGTCGTTTGCCGACTCTCCGGCGCGGTGTCAAGCAGTTGAAAGAAAGAATTAAGTTGCGCGCCCGTATCTCTGCCGCTTTCATCGGTTCTTTCTTCGAGAAAGAAACGAAATCCGTCGCGCGGAAAAATCCCCGTGTCATCGGCAAAAAGACAATAAACAAGACGCACCAGCAAAACTTCGAGCTGATGCCCGCCATAACCGCTTGCTAATAAAGCATCGTGAAGCTCGCCCATTTTTTCGGCGACTTCAATATTTACCGGGTCTTGATCTTGATATGTGCGCGTCGTGTAGCCGGAAATAAAGCCGAATAAATGAATTCTGTCAGGCAGTTCGGCAAGCGCGAAATTATATTCGGCGTTTTCTTCCAGATCATATAACCGAAAGCGCGCGAAGTCGGAAACCAAAACGAATTTCGGCAAATCTTTGTCTTTTAAACCCGGAAAATAATCGAGCGCCTGAGTAACGGCTTTGTCAAGATTTTGTCCGCGCGACTTGTGTTCGGCAAGCATTACGCCTTTCCAAAACACATCAATCCGCCCGCGCCTCTCTCCAAGTTGTTTTACCGGCTCTTCAAACGCTGCCACGCGCTTTCGGACAATGCCGAAAATATTGAAAAAATCATTCCAGAAACTTTGAGCTTCAGCGTTTTCACGCGAGGCATCGCGCCATTCGTGAGCAAAGGCAACCGCGCGTTCGCGGATTTCACGTTGAGTAAGTGCCATATATTTTAATCGCTAAAATGAATTGTCGCTTCTAAATTAACTTGTGAGCATTAAAGCGCGTCCGCATTTATAACGAAAAAAATGGGCGAGGACAAGCCGCACCCGTTTTTTTTTGAATTGGCAATTTATCGTTACTGCTCGCTGATGACCTGCAAACCATTAATAGATTGAAAATCGGTTCTGTTATGCGTAACCAGCTCAATCTTGAGATAAAGCGCGGTCGCTGCAATCCAAGCATCGCCAACTGCAATCGCTTTGCCTTTTCGTCTTCCTTCGTCGGTGACTTGCGCCCAGATGCGGCACAATTCCGGCGTCGAATGCTGAACGGAATAACGACGTAGATAAACGTCGAAATGCGCTTTTTTCGCCGCGCCCCAATTCAGTCCATAAGACCAGCGGCGTAGTTCGGCGAGCGTCATAAATGAGATGAACATAAATTGACCGTCAAGATGAGGTTTGTATAAAGCGCCGCGCGTATCGCCTTTGTAGAGAAACGAGATGACATCGGTATCAACTACGACTGCCATAGCTTTTCCTGCGCTTCGCGGTCGGCTTGCCTGACTTGCCGCCGCCATTCTAAAAACTCTTCGAGTTCTTCATCGGTAACTGCATCTGCGCCGGAGCCGAATGCTTCATCAAAATCAAACGGTTCAACGCCTTGTTCGCGCGCGAGGCGTTCAATTTCGGCGTCAATCTCCGCACGACTCCTTTTGTCGGGTTCTTTTTGTAAAGGATTCATTTCTCGCCACCGCCTTTCAAACATTTATTTAACGCCAGAAACGGCGATACGCGCAAACAAAAACGAGCAGGAACAAGTCCCGCCCGTTTTGTTTGTTTGACGAATTTATTGATGCGGAATCTTAATCGTTCGCGGCAACCGCCGGTTTCGTTTGTTTGAAGATATTTTGCAGCGCCTTTTCCTGTTTGACGACGTGGCTTGCGCCGACGACGGCGAAAACTCTCTCGCCTTTTTCGACTTCAGCCGCTAAGGTTTTCACCATAAAACGCCCGCGATAGTTGACGGAAGCGTCGGCGATGTCGTTGGTGAAATTGCCCAAATCCGGGTTTGGATCAAAAATCTTTTGCTCAATTTTGCGCCAATCGGCGACCTGCGGCAGATTCTTTTTGGCAACGGCGTCAAACTCCGCGATTGTTTTCGGCAAGCTGTCATAACCGGGCATTTTCGCCGCTCCGCGAAGCGCTTCTTCAACCAATTCTTCGGGCTTTTTCGGATTTGTTTTTTTGTTGTTTTCCGGCACGCGGCGCAAAACGTAAAACAGAAAAACTTGTTCGAGCGTCCAGCGCTTTGTTCCGAGAATGTATTTCATTTCTTCCAATCGCGGCGGGTCTAAGGATTTAATCGGAATGTTGTGTTTTTTCGCCAGAAAACTAAGCAATCCCGGCTCGCCGTATTTTTCGACCGCTTCTTTGGCGGTTTCGGCTGCCAGCGGCGTGCCGCTTTCGTTTAAAATAATCGTCGGTTTAAATTCGGCAAAACGTTTTTCAAGCTCCGCCGCCTGCGGGTCGTCGTAGCTGTAAAAATGTCCCGCGCCGAAATAAACAAGCTCGCCTTTGTCCTTTTTGAATTCAAGAATGTACGGGCGTTTGTGGCGGATTTTCCCGTAATCTTTGTAGCTCATAATTTCCGGCTCGTTTTGCGCGAAAACGCTGAAAGCAGAACATAAAATTGCGAACGCCGCGAGCGGCAATAAATTTATCTTTTTCATTTCTCTCGGTTTCTCCTTTTTATTTCTCAAACGCGGCGACGGCGTTCGGGTAATCAACCGTAATCCGAAAATGCCTGAGAGCGTTTCCGCCGATTGCGCCTTCGATTCGTTTGTCCATCCATTGCGACATATATTCGTGAAAATTCTTGTCCGCCCTGACCGTAAACCAGACCGCGCCGGTTCGATGTCCGCCGATTTCGATGTCCGGGACTTCGATCATCGCGGCTCCGCTTCGATTTTCAGCCGCTTCGATGACGCGCCAATCGGGATGCGCTTTGCGCCATTTTTCAAAGACGCTCGTTGTAATAAAGCTCGTCGCGCGAACCGCCGGTTGTTTGTCGTTCAATGTTTTCAACGCCGCTTCGGTTAATTCGGTTGACGCGCCGGTGTCGAATAACAAATCGAGAGTTTCGCCGTCAATCTTGACCGCAATGCGCGGAAAATTCAGGATGCGCTTTCCGGTATCGTTTGCTTTAAAACCGAGCGTGACGCGATGCGCCGGTTTGACGGCGGGAACGTCTCCGGCGGCGCGAAGGAGCAATTGTTGTTTCGGATAATCAAAAGTCCAAACACGCCCGGCAAACCATTGTTGTCCGAGCATTCCAGACCAATCCTGTGCGAGCGGCATTCTCTGTGAGATCGGCGCGACGAAAAGTCTTTCGTTTGGCGAGCCGAGCGGCGTGACAATTTCGGCTCCGGTTTTAAATTTCGGCAAAGCGATTGTTTCCATTTTTCGTCCACCGTCGCCCGCGACGGATTCGACCGGAATTTTTAATTTTTCAACGACATCTGCGAAAACGAACAAACCGCCGCCGGTATCGGTAAAGAAATTGAGCTTTGCGCCGTCCGCCATAATCGGCTCGACATAAAACCGATGCGCGTCGTAACGGGAAGGAAGTTTTATCGGTTTGCCGATTGTCTGCCCAAAAACCTGAGTTGCAGACGACGCGAAAAGAATAAAAACAGCAGCTTTTGAAACGACTGCTTTCGAGATAGAAATCATTAATTAATCTCCTTTTGGTTTGCGTTGAAAACCGCTAATCCGAGCGCAAAAAATCCTAAAGTAACCGAACCGATAAAAATCCAGCCGGTGTTTTCCCGACCGAATAACGCGCTTGCCGCGAAAAACAAAGGCAGCGCAAAACCGATTAAAAAAGCCGGAACTTTGCGCCAACCGCGCCATACGCCCGCACGAACTATTGCGATGCCGACGACGATCATTAAAACGTGGCTAAACGGATACGCCATATCGGTAACGAAAAAAAGCCAGGTTTGTTTCAGGCTTGGCGCTGCATATTCAATCACGTCAAACATCATCGCCAAAAAAAGTCCGACAATTTGCACCCCGAATAAAACCTTTGCGCCGAGTCCGTTTCCGGTCACGCGCATTTGTCGCATTGCCGTCGCGCTCGCCAACGCGCCGCAAAGATAAAGCACGCCGAGAAAGCTGGCATAAATCTGATTCGGATTAGGCTGGTCAAAATTTTGCGAATAAAAAGACGACGCAAAATAAAGACCGGGCGCGCAAATCATTCCGATTATGCCGAGCCGGCGATACGCAATCGCTGTTGTTGCCAATTTGTTATTGCTTGCGGGCAAGCTGATTTCTTGAACCGACATTTGAAACCTCGAAGAAATTAAAGCAATTCCCAATTAATAACGCGCAGAAACTCGCTTTTTGGTTTCAATGGTTCCGGCGCTTTTTAAAACGGGCATTTGAGAGGCTGCAAGCTGCCGCTTAAAACTTTTGCGCGGAATCGTACAAACGAAAAATCTGTTTAGTGAAAATATTTATCTTTAATAACGATTAGCGCGATAAATCGGTTAGAGAGTATCAGGTAAGGCAGGAGTGACGAAATTATGAATATGCAACAGCAAAACGATTCGCTGGTAATTGATCGAAACGGCAGACGAGGCTTGCTGGACGTGGCGGGAACGCCGGAGCAAGTCAAGCGAAACGGTCAATTTCTTGTACGTTTGGAGAACGGAACAGGCGTTTTGGTTCCGGCAAGCGAAATCGTCGCATCGCAAGCCGGCGGTTATCTTCTCGAAAAAAGCTTTGATGAATTCGGCACAACGCAGCAGCTCGCAAGCGACGCTGATTTGCAGCAAAGCACCGGGGCAGGGCAACAAACGACGGGAACGGAGAATACGCCGAGAAACATTGAAGAGCAGCTTGTGGTTCCGGTTCTCGCCGAAGAATTGCACGTTGAAAGGCAGAGCGTCGTGACAGGCGGAGTCCGGGTTCACAAACGTGTTGTCGAACGAACGGAAGTTGTTGACCAGCCGATTCAAGCTGAGGAAGTTGACGTTGAGCGCATTCCGATTAACCAGATGATTGAAACCGCTCCGGCGATTCGCTATGAAGGCGACGTGATCGTCGTGCCGCTCGTCGAAGAAGTTATCGTGACCGAAAAGCGCTTGATGCTGCGAGAAGAAGTACGCATCCGGCGTCGTAAATTTGAAACGCGCAAACCGCAGGAAGTCACATTGCGACGTGAGCAAGTGGAATTTGAAGAAATTTCTCCCGAAGAACCTGAACGTCGTTCAGGCGCAAGCAGCTAAAAATGCTGCCCATTACCGGATAAAAGCGTGAAGAATCTCCGTCTGAGAGTCAAAACGCTTTCAAAAGCAATAAGCATATTTCAAACTTAGGAGCGCTTATTGCAGTTACTTCTGAATTGCAGATATAGGAATGCAATTCATACACTCGGCAACGCAGCTTAACAATCGTGCTGCATTGTTCGTTGTAAATTTTTACTTAAGAAAAAGGAGAGAGGGAACATTATGGCAAATCAATCAAACACAGGCAATTCACCAATCGTAACGGCATTATTTAGAGATAGAGACAGTGCGGAATGCGCTTATCGCGCAATCAGCAGCAGAGGGTACGATAAAGACGACGTTAACGTAATGATGTCGGACGAAACCAGACAAAAACACTACTCTGAGGGAAGCGACGGCGGTAATACCGAGCTTGGCAGCAAGGCTTTGGAAGGAACCGGTACGGGCGCGGGAATTGGCGGCACGGTCGGCGCAATCATCGGCGCGATAGCCGCAATCGGAACTTCGGTTGCGCTTCCCGGATTGGGATTGCTTATTGCCGGACCGATTGCCGGAGCTTTGGTGGGCGCCGGTGCGGGCGGAATAACGGGCGGATTAATCGGCGCTTTGGTTGGCTCCGGTATCCCCGAAGACACGGCTCAGGAATATGAAACCGGCATCAAATCCGGCGGAACAGTTCTCGGCGTGACGCCCCGCTCAAGCGAAGACGCCGCGTTTTTTGAACGCGAATGGACGAATTGCGGCGGAGCGAATGTTTACTCTTCGGGCAATTTTGCAAATCAAACAACGTCGGCGACGGCTAATACGGGTTATCAAGCCAACGCCGCGACCGCTACGGGTCAGAATCTTGCTTCGACCGGCACGGAAACTGAGAGCTATAATCGAACCGCTAATCAAGGCGAGACCGTGATTCCGGTCACCGAGGAACAACTTCAGGTCGGCAAACGCGAAGTCGAACAGGGCGGCGTCAGAGTCCGAACTCACGTCGAAGAAAGACCGGTTGAAGAGACCGTGAATCTGCGCGAAGAACACGTCAAGGTCGAACGCCGTCCGGTTAACCGTCCGGTTGGCGAAGGCGATATGGGGGCTTTCAAAGAAGGCACGATTGAAGTTACGGAAAGAGCCGAGCAGCCCGTTGTTTCAAAACAGGCGCGTGTAATTGAAGAAGTAAACATCGGCAAAGAAGTTACCGAGCGACAGGAAACCGTGCGCGACACAGTTCGCCGCACGGACGTTGATATTGATGAGCTTGGAACGGATGAAACACGCCGAACACGATAACTATTTCAATTCCAATGAATCTGTAGAGTAGAATCTATCTCTATAAGATTCATAAATAAACAATAAAACAAAAGGCGAGTTCTTTAACTCGCCTTTTGTTTTATTTTTTGGGAATAAAATATCTGGCAACAAGTCCGTTTGCGCCGACCGCCCAAACCGCATTTCTTCCTTCCGCAACAACGGCGTTGTAATTTTCCTTATCGAGATTTGTCCAACTTTTTCCGCCGTCGCGCGAAATGTCCGACCCTGAAGAGCCGACGGCAATCAAAACATTTTTATCAACAAATGCGACGCCCGAACGATAGCCGTTCAAGCCTTTTCCCAAAGCCCAGTTCTGTCCCGTATCGTTTGTCAAAGCGAGATTGTTCGCCGCTTCGTTCGGTTTTTCGTAATTTCCGCCGACAATAACGCCGCGCCTTTGATCGAACATCGCAATCGAAAAAATGCCGCTCCCGTTTGTGCCGCTGATTATCGGCGTGTCGGCGACAAGCCAGCTTGCGCCGCGATTGCGCGAATGAAAAACGCGCGCCGCTCGTCCGCCGGTAACGAGAAAAACGTCGGATTTGCCGTTTGTGATGAGGCAGGTTCCGCTTGCCGCAAAAGCCGCTTCGCCTTCTTTTGCCGGAGGCATTTTGTCGTTCGGCAACTGTTTCCAGGTTTGTCCGCCGTCGCTCGTCGCAATCAGCAAATACTTTCCGTCAACCGGATCGGACATCGCAATTCCGTTGTTCGCGTCCCAGAAATCAAAGGCGTCGAAAAATGCTTTCGGATTAGTATTTTTAAATTGCAGCTTCCAGCTTTCGCCGCCATCGGTGGTTTTATAAATCCGCGAACTCTCGCCTTCGCCGATGCTGAGCAGATAAGCCGTGTTTGCATCGAACGCTTCGACATCGCGGAAATCCAGCTTTTCGGCGTCCGGCACTTTACCGACTTGCCAGGTTTTGCCGCCGTCCGTAGTTCTTAAAAAAGTTCCGCCCGTGCCGCTCGCCCAAACGATTTTTTCATTGACGACCGAAAGCCCGCGCAAGCTCGCTTTTGAGTCAACCGTTTGCTTTTGCCATTGCGCGTTAGCGATTGAAACAAAGAAAAATATTGTCAAAATTAAAATGCTAGATTTCATAAAATTTATTCGTCGGCTTGTTATTTCAATGAATTCGCTTGAGATAGTCAAACCTGCGTCCCGTAATTTTTGTGATGCATAAATTAGAAAAGAAAGCGAGTGTAACACGCGCTTTCTTTCTGAAACATACAGTAGATTTTTAGAAAATCAAGCATTTGCGGAACGCGCCTCTTGAACGATTTCGAGGAACTGACGCGCTCTTTCCGTAACGACGCTCGCTTCGCCCGCTCGAATCGCATTCACATCAACCAAATCCGCGCCGACTCCCAATGCGCTCGAACCTGCTTTGATAAAATCAGCGGCTGTTTTCAGGTTGACTCCGCCCGTTGGAACCAGTTCGATTTGCGGTAAAGGCGCTTTCAAGCCTTTGATATAGCTCGCTCCGCCCATTGCGCTGCACGGAAAAACTTTGACGAAATCCGCCCCTGCTTGCCATGCCGTAACAACCTCGGTTGGCGTTAAAGCGCCGGGCATAACCGTAATCGAATAACGTTTGCAAAGCCGAATCGTTTCCAAATTGAGCGCCGGACTAATCACAAATTTCGCGCCGGATAAAATGCATGCGCGCGCCGTTTCCGAATCCAAAACCGTTCCGGCTCCGATTAAGGCATCATTGCCGTAACGCACGGCGAGCGTTTCCATCACTTTCATCGCGCCCGGAACAGTCATAGTAATTTCCAAAACCGAAATGCCGCCTTTCAAAATCGCGTCAATCACGCGCATCGCTTCGTCTTCCGACGAAGCCCGAATTACCGGAACCAGCCCGATTTCTACGATTTTTTGAATGACTTCTCTTTTGTCCATAAATTTTAGCCGAGACAACTTTAATCTTGCTTTTACGTCGCTTCTTAACGATTAACCTGCGCCGACGCGCCCTGCATTAATCGTTCGATTTCCGGCAGAGCTGCCATTGAGTTATCGCCGGGCGTTGTCATTGCCAAAACGCCGTGCGCCGCGCCGCATTCGACGGCGTATTGCGTCCCTTTTCCGCTCAATAAACCATAAATAAAACCCGCCGCAAAAGCGTCACCGCTGCCAACGCGGTCAAGCACATCCGTATTTTTGTAATCCCGCGCTTTGAAGATTTGGTTCTCAAAAAAACAAACCGCGCTGAAATCGTGGCGGCTGGCTGTATGGACTTCGCGGAGAGTGGAAACGACCGCCTTAAGATTGGGAAATTCGGCGAGCATTTTTTCAGCCGACTGCCGAAAAGCGTCTTCGCTGTAATTGGACAATTTCGAGTCGAAGTCAAACACGCCGAAGGCGACATCAGCCGTTTGCAGCAGTTTTTTGTTTAAAATGTTAGCCGCTTCGCGCCCGCCTCGCTCGCGCCAGAGTGAATCACGATAGTTTAAATCGTAGGAAACAAGCGTTCCCGCCGCGCGCGCCGCTTGCATCGCTTCGGCGGCAACATCGGGCGTTGTTTCCGACAATCCGACAAAAACTCCGCCCGTGTGAAACCAGCGCGCGCCTTGCTCGCCAAATATCGCGCTCCAATTTATTTCGCCTTTTTCGAGCCTCGAAACGGCGGTTCCCGAACGGTCAAAACACGAAGCCGGAGCGCGCAAACCGAAACCCCGCTCGATAAAATAAATTCCGTTTCGCGCGCCGCCCGTCGCCGGTCGCCATAAAATTTCGGAAGAATCAACGCCCGCCTGCCAAATCAAATCTTCGGCGAGACGCCCTAGCGCATTGTCAGTCAAAGCTGTAACAATCGCGGTTTTTTGCCGGAAGACTTTCGACAATCCGCGCGCGACGTTGTACTCGCCGCCGCCGTCCCAAACGCGAAACTCGCGCGCCGTGTGAATTCGCTCGTCGCCCGAATCAAAACGCAGCAAAACTTCACCCAAAGAAACTGAGTCCCAGCGGCATTTGGTTTTTGATTTGATAATTAATTCGCTCATTTAAAATTTCAAACCGGAAATTTGAAATCTATCTCGCCAGCCAGCCACCGTCAACGACCAGAACGTGACCGTTCAAATAATCTGACGCCGCCGAAGCAAGAAAAACCGCAGCTCCTGCTAAATCCTCGGTTTCGCCCCAGCGCCCAGCCGGAATTCGCTCCAAAATTTGGCGATTTCTGGCTTCGTCCGCCTGCAAAGCAGCCGTGTTATCGGTTCGCATATAACCGGGCGCGATGGCGTTTACGTTCACATTAAATTTCGCCCATTCGTTCGCCAAAGCCTTTGTCAATTGCGCCACGCCGCCTTTTGAAGCCGCATAAGCCGGAACGGTGACGCCGCCTTGAAACGACAAAAGAGAAGCGATGTTGATGATTTTCCCCCCGCCATTTTCAATCATTTGTCGTCCGGCTAATTGCGAAAGACGAAAGACGCTCGACAAATTAACTTCCAGAACCGTTGCCCAATCGTCTTCCGAATAATCAACTGCGGGAGCGCGTCGAATTGTTCCGGCGTTGTTGATGAGAATGTCAACGCGTTCAAACTGTCGCACCGCTTCGTCAAAAATCGCCTGCGGCGCATCTTTTCGGCTCAAATCGCCAACGACAGCAGCGGCTTTCCTGCCTGCTTTTTGAATTGCCGAAACAGTCGTTTCCGGTGAGCGCGAATTGCCGTGACAAACAAGGCTCGCTCCGGCTTCGGCTAAAGCAATCGCCATCGCCGCGCCGAGTCCGGCTGACGCGCCCGTTACAAGCGCAACTTTTCCGTCGAGTTTAAATTTGTCCAAAATCACAGATTTGTTCGTCGTTCGTTGTTCGTCGTTCGTTGTTAATTGCTTTTGCAACGATCAACGAACGACGGACAACGAACAAATTCATTTTTTCAGGAAGTCTTCTCTAATCGGCGTGAAAATATCTATTAAAACGACTTCTTCGTCAAGCATTGTCGCACCGTGCCAACAATTTGACCGGAATTGCAGCACATCGCCCGGTTCGGCAATTTTCTCTTCGCCTTCAATAAAAAATCGAACTCTTCCTTTTTCAACAATCGTCATTTGTTCGTGCGGATGGTCGTGTTCGGGCGTGACGACGAAAGGAGCAAAACGAAGGCGGCAAATCATTAATTTTTCGCCGACAATCATTTGCCGTTCAATGCCTGCGGCAATTTGCTCGAAAGGGATGTTTTCCCAATTAAGAAGTTGTGCGCCGACAATCATCGGCGCACTTGAACTTTGATCGGACTGATCTTTCGCAGAAGCAGACATTTTTATTTCTTTCCGTGTGCGGCTTCAAGACCGGAACCGCCCTCTGCGTATTCCGGCTGAACATTGACAACGCCAAATTGCCGGTCAACGCCTTCGCGGTTCGCCGCCATCATCCAGAGGAAATTGATTTGTCCGCCCGGCGCGGCGACGTTCGGGTGATAACCTTTCGGCATTAAAACGACATCGCCTTCGCGAACGACCTGGATGAGTTCAGGATTGTCGAAATCGGTGTAAACAAACTGGACGCCCCATTGCGGTGCGGGCATATCAATGTAAAGATACGCTTCTTCGAGCATTTCTGCGTGTTCGTGCGGCGGATAGCTCGTCCAGTTTCCCGGCGACGAAAACGTCACGCCAGCCATAATTCGCCCGGCTTCGACGTTTTTGCCCAGAAGGATGTTCAAATCGCGCTGTGTCGGCGGCTGCCCGGCGATAAAATGCAGAGTCGAATCGTTTCGCACATCTGCGAAACGGACGTATTGCAGCGGATATTTTTTCTCGACCGGCGCCGAAATTTCCGCCAAATCGCAGCCGGTTTCGCCGTTTGCGGCAACTTTAATTTCAGAATCGCGCGGAATGTAAACGGCGTCGTATTGTGAAAGCTCAAAGCTTTGTTCGCCGGTGGAAATTGTCGCCGAGCCTTTTAAACAAACGAATCCTGTTTCGTGATCCTGATTGTTAAAGTTCACCGGAGCATCGCCGTTTTCTAAAATAATGCGTCCGTAATGAAGATGGCGCGCGGCGGTTTCGCCCGGCTTGACGCTGATTCGGCGTCCCTTTTGTGTATGTGTCTGCGGAACAAAACAAGTTTCCGGTGTAATTGCAGGGATATTAAAATTCTCTGTCATTGATAAAAACTCCTTTTCAAAAAATGAATTGTCGGAAAGAAATTCCGGCTTCTTTCAAAATATTATCCATCCGCGATTTTACGCCCGCGTTTTCTTTACAAAGTAACGGTTTGTTCCGCCCAGAATTGGAATTCGCGGTGTTTGTTTTCTTCGGCTTTCGCCAAAATCTCGCCCCCGGCGACTTTGCGAATATGTTCAAAAACCCGCTCTCCGACAGCCTCAATCGTTTCCGTGCCTTCGATAATGTCTCCGGCGGAAATGTCAATATCGCGGTTCATTCGCTCGAAAACGCGGTTATTTGAAGCGAGCTTGATGACGGGCGCAATCGCGTTGCCGATGGTCGTGCCGTTTCCGGTCGTGAAAACGACGACTGTCGCGCCTGCGGCAACCAGTGCCGGAGTTGATTCCTGATCGTAGCCCGGACCTTGCATCAAATTTAAGCCTCGATTTTTCGGCGCTTCGGCGTATTCGCAAACGCCTTCTACGCGCGTTGTTCCCGACTTTGACATCGCGCCGAGAGATTTGATTGTGATATTTAAAAGCCCGCCCGCAATGTTCCCCGGCGACGGATTATTGTTTAAAACTCCGCCGAATTTTGAAGCGTAATCTTTGTACCAATCAATCATTCGATAAATCGCGCGCCCGGTTTCAGCGTCTTTTGCGCGGTTGGCAACGATATGTTCCGCGCCGCAAAACTCCGGTATCTCGGTAATCAAAACTGTCCCGCCCGAACGAATTAGCAAATCCGCCGCGCTGCCCAGAGCCGGATTCGCCGAAATGCCCGAAAAACCGTCGCTTGAGCCGCATTTGACGCCCAAAACAAGCTCGCTGACGGGAAATTCTTCACGGACGTTTTGATTAACTTCCGGCAACATTTCCTGTACAAGCTGCAAACCTTTTTCAATCGCCGCTTGCGTGCCGCCGATTTCCTGAATGCCGATTTTGGCAAAAGGTTTATTAAAAGAAAGCTCGCGTTTTAAAAGATATTTTTCTACCTTGGCGAGATTCGTTTTTTCGCAGCCCAAATCCATCAAAATCACGCCGCCGACATTCGGATGATCGGCGTAATTGGCGAGCGTCCGCAGCATAATTTCGAGATTCGAGCCGTCCTGACAACCGCAGCCTTTGTTGTGCGGAATCGCGACAACGCCATCCACGTTCGGAAATTTTTCACGTTTATAGTGAATAAATTCCGACATCATCGAAATCTGCTGCGCTTCGTGGCTGGCGCACATCGAAGTCGGGACGATCAAAATAAAATTTCTGGTTCCGACGCGCCCATCCGGTCGGCGAAAACCCATAAAAGTTTCGCGCTCAAATTCGGGAATATAATCCGGCGCGGGCGTGTGTAAATCATCGGGCAAATCGCGCACGACCGGAACATCGTTCGTCATATTTTCGTGCGTAATCCATTCGCCTTCTTCGATTCCAAGCGAAGTGCCGATTGGCTGATCGTATTGGCGCACAAATTCGCCCGCGGGAATCGCTCTGGTGGCAAAACGATGTCCCGGCGGAATTGCGGCTTTGATCTCAATAACTTTTCCGTTTGGCAAAGCAACTTGCAAACCGGGTTCGATCTGAGTTTTGACAACCGCCACATTGTCCTCTCGATAAACAATAATCGCGTATTCGCTGATCGTCGCGGCGGTTTCTATTTCTGTAGTCAACATTTTATTAAACTTAATTAAAATTACTTTTCTAAAAGATCAGGCAAAATTAATGATCGCACGTTTGGATGAAGACGCAGCCACAATCCCGGATTCTCATCCATTTGCCTCGCGCGTTCGGTGAAATCATTTGAAATTTCGGTTTCCAAAACGCGGCGAAAGCTCGGTATTTTGTTCGGCGCGGTCGAAGCGTCAACAATTGACTGGACGATTTTTCTTGCTCCCAAAATCGCTGCCGGAGCGAGAGTTAAAATATGAGTCGCCGCGCGGCATTCCGCCTCGTCCGTCTCGGTGACATTGCTTCCGCCCGCTTTAAATTTACTGATGTGATGTTCCAAAATTGTTTCCGAAATCGGGATAATTCCCGCTAAATCACCGAAAACCGCGCCGGAATCGGGTTTGATGTAAGCCAGATGCGAAGCCGCCTCAGCTTCAGGTCCCAAACCGAGAAAGAAAATATCAATGCCGCCAAGCGATTCGAGCTTTTCCAGGTATTTAATTAACTCGCCTTCCAAATCTTCGGTGTCGGTCTGCATCGGCGTAAAGCTTTTAACGCGGCTGAAAAAATCATCGCCCAAAAGTCTTTCAAAATCGCGGACAAAACTAAAACCGTTGTTCATACGCATCGGCGCGAGCGCATCCTGCGTAAAAACGTGAAGCCGGGAAAGCAAATCGTCCAGCTCGCCGCTCGGCATTTTTTGATTAATTATGTGATACATCGCCTGCGCGCCGCGCCCGCCGAGCAGCAGCATCACAACGTCGCCTTTTTTGTTCCGGGCGACTGACTGCAATTCATCGAGCATTGTGCGACCGACCGCCGCTTCCGTTTCCAGAACTTCATATTTGTAGGGCGGAATGTTCTGGCGAGCAAAGATGTTTTGAATTTCGGGCGTCTCTTTGTTGAGCCAAACATTTTCCCCGACTGTTCTGCGCGTTATATCTTTTTGGGTTGAAGCAATCACGTTTTCTTTCGTTCTCCGCTTTTAAATTTATGATGATTAAATATTGATTAACTGGTCGTATGAAAAACGGGCAAAAAGCTGTTTCCGGTCAGACGATTTTAGCAAACTCTAAGCAGAAATACAAAATTGGTTTAACCAATCTTAAAGCATAATTATTTCTATCACATTTAAACCGAGAACACAAACAATCTTTGGTTTGTTTATAATTTGCCATTTTGAAGTTATAAAACTAGCTCAATCGGCTTGACACAAACGCGCTGGCGGTGTTACATAATAAAACAGCCGGACATTAATGGTTTTACCTTTGCTATTTTATCTTAAAATTAGGCGTTCGATAATCATCGAATTTTTAATCGTTTCAGCATCAGCCTAATTTGTCGCCTAAATTTATCTTAAAGCAGGATTAATATTAATTAATGAGCTATTCGCTTTTGGAGTTAAACGGAAAAACTGCGGTCGTCATCGGAGGAACGAGCGGCATCGGGCGCGCTATCGCGCACGGTCTGGCGGAGGCGGGTGCGGATGTCGTGCCGACTTCGCGCCGGATGGAGCAGGTCGAAGCGGCAGCAAGCGAAATAGAAGAACGCGGGCGACGCAGCTTGCGCTTGATTTCGGACGTTTCCGACCGCGCTTCGCTGCAAACGGTTTTGGATGAAACCGTCGCCGCCTTCGGCAAAGTTGACATTCTGGTTAATTCCGCCGGACGCACAAAACGCGCGCCGACTCTGGATTTTAGCGAAGAAGACTGGAACGCGATTATGGAAACGAATCTGACCGGAACTTTGCGCGCTTGTCAGGTTTTCGGTCGCCATATGCTCGAACGCGGTTACGGGCGCATTATCAACATCGCTTCGCTTTCGACATTTGTCGCGCTTTACGAAGTCGCTGCCTATTCGGCTTCAAAAGCGGCGGTCGCAAGTTTAACAAAATCGCTGGCAATCGAATGGGCTTCGCGCGGCGTCTGCGTCAACGCAATCGCGCCGGGAGTTTTCCGCACCGCGCTCAATCAAAAATTGCTGGACGAATCCGAACGCGGGCGCGAATTTCAATTGCGAACGCCGATGCGCCGTTTCGGAAAAGTCGAAGAATTGGCTGGCGCAGCCGTGTTTTTGGCTTCGGACGCAGCGAGCTTTGTGACGGGCGAAGTTCTGACGGTTGACGGCGGATTTTTGGCGTCGGGCGTTAACCAATAATTTTGGCAATTAAGTTGGCAAATCGAACAAAAGAGTGAACGGCTCAGAGTTACAGGAAAAAACCGAACGATTAGTAAAAATGCTGGCAGCAGAAAATCTCGGCGGCGTTCTGATCAATTCGCAACCGAATTTTTCCTGGTTAACCGGCGGCGCAAACAATGGAATTGACCAAAGCCGCGAAAACGGAGCGGCTTCGCTGCTCGTCAGAAATGACGGAAAGCGTTTTGTTTTAGCGAGCCGGATTGAGATGGCGCGCATTTTAGCCGAAGAAATTTCAGAGGAAGATTTCGAGCCGGTTGAATTTGGCTGGGAAGAAGAAAAGGGCGCGCCGGATTTTTTGATAAAAAAGGCTTCCGGTTTGCTGAAAAACGGCGAAACGCTCGGAGCGGATTTGGCTTTGGGCGCAAAAGTCGTCGAAGGCGCAATCGCTCGCTGCCGTTATCAACTGACTGAAGCTGAAATCGAAAGATACAGGCGGCTCGGCAAAGACGCCGGAGCGATAATAGGCGAATTGGCAAAATCGCTCCAACCGGGACATACCGAACTTGAAATAGCTCGTTTAGCCGTTGACGCTTTAGCTAAGAAAAATATTCGCTCGGTTGTGACGCTTGCTGCCGCAGATGAAAGATTGCAGAAGTTTCGACATCCGGTTCCAACGGAAAAGCGTTGGGAAAAAGCAGTAATGATCGTCGTTTGCGCGAGACGCGAAGGTTTGATTTCGTCTCTGTCGCGAATCGTTTGCGCCGGAAAAGTGCCGGAAGATTTAAGGCAAAAAACGCACGCATGTGCCCGCGTCAACGCTCAACTTTTAGCCGCGACCAAACCCGGAACAACCGGAGCGGAACTTTATAAAATCGCCGCTGATGCCTACGAAGCGGCAGGTTTTGCGGGCGAAATAAATTTACATCATCAAGGCGGGGCAACCGGATACAGAACGCGCGATTGGGTGGCGCATCCGTTATCGAACGAAATCGTCCAAACGAATCAAGCCTTAGCGTGGAATCCTTCAATTTCCGGGACAAAAGTCGAAGAAACTTGTCTTGTTTTGGAAAACGAAACGGAAACAATCACGGCTTCGCCGGAATTTCCGCAAATCTCGGTTGAAATTGACGGGCGCGAATATCTTTCGCCCGGTATTTTGTCTATCTGAATTAAAACGCGAGTAAAAAAATGAAAGAAAGATTCGATTCAAAAGCTGCTCCGCTTGGTCCGGGCACCAGCGCATTTGAAACGGCGGTTACGGCGACAGTCGACCCTAACGTAACGGGGAGTATCGGGCGTTATCGCTGGATGATTTGCGCGCTGCTGTTTTTTGCGACGACAATCAACTATATTGACCGGCAGGTTCTGGGAATTCTCGCCACCGACGAAACGTTCAAAGCGCAAATCGGCTGGAACGAAGCCGAATACGGCTTTGTCAACACGGCTTTTCAGGCTGCTTACGCCATCGGTTTGCTCGCTGTCGGCAATCTGATGGACAAATTCGGGACGCGCAAAGGGTTTTCCGTCGCAATCGTTTTTTGGAGCGTGGCGGCGATGTGCCATTCGTTCGCCCGGAGCGCTTTCGGGTTCGGCGTAGCGCGCTTTGCTTTGGGTTTGGGCGAAGCCGGTAATTTTCCCGCCGCTATCAAAACCGTCGCCGAGTGGTTTCCGAAAAAAGAGCGCGCTTTTGCGACCGGAATTTTTAACAGCGGTTCAAACGTCGGCGCGATTTTGGCGCCGCTGACGGTTCCGCTCATTGCAGTAAATTACGGCTGGCAATGGGCTTTTGTGATTACCGGCGCGCTGGGTTTTATCTGGCTCGGATTTTGGCTGGCGGTTTATCGCAAACCGGAAGAACATCCGAAGCTTTCCAAAGCAGAACTCGCGCACATTCAATCCGACGCCGAAGAACCGACGACAAAAATTCCCTGGAGGCGTTTATTGCCGCATCGTCAGACGTGGGCTTTTGCCATCGGCAAGTTTTTGACCGACCCGATTTGGTGGGTTTATCTATTCTGGCTGCCGAAATTTCTGAACACGAAATTCGGTTTGAACATTTTAGAACTAGGCGCGCCGCTCGTCGTCATTTACGTGATCGCGGATGTCGGTTCAATCGGCGGCGGCTGGCTGTCGTCACATCTGATCAAGCGCGGCTGGACGGTTAATGCGGGACGCAAACTGACGATGCTGATTTGTGCGCTGGCGGTCGTGCCGATTGTTTTTGCCGCGACGACTGATAATTTATGGGTTTCGGTTTGTCTCATCGGGCTTGCGGCGGCTGCGCATCAAGGCTGGTCGGCAAACATTTTCACTTTGGCTTCGGATATGTTTCCGCGCCGCGCCGTAGGTTCGGTCGTCGGCATCGGCGGAATGGCAGGCTCTGTCGGCGGAATGCTTATTGCCAGCACCGTCGGTTTGATTTTGCAATACACGAATAATAATTATCTTTCGGTTTTCATCATCGCGGGTTCGGCTTATTTGTTGGCGCTCTTGATTATTCATTTGCTCGCGCCGAATCTCGAACCGGCTAATATTGAAACCGCAGTAAGTTAAAATTTAAATCCGAAGCCCGCACGTTAGCAAAAGCGCAATTATTAATCGAGTAAATCCGTCTTTGCTAACGCGCGGTTTCTGTTTTTGTGCAAGCGCTTATAGAAAGTTTGCTTTGGGCATTATTTATTGTCTCGTGGATATTTTTGGAGCATTCCTTCCTCGCGCATTAATTTCTCGATAGTGTTAATATCCGAAGGCACAAAAGTCGTCAAAATATCCGCGCCTTTGTCCGTGATAACAATCACGTCTTCGAGCCGGACGTAGATTTTTTCTTCCGGCACGCGCAACGCCGGTTCAATCGTAAAAACCATTCCCGGCTGCAAAGCGCCGCCGTCGTAACCGCCGACATCGTGCGTCGCCATTCCCACCCAGTGACCGAGCATCGAGCGAGCATTGTTTGCCGAACGCTCATAGCTCTCGACAAACTCGCGGGCGGCTTTTTCGTAAATCGGTTTGGAAAACTTTGAGCGCGCCAGCATTTGTTTCATTTCACCTGCCGCCGCTAGTTTGATTGCCTGAGCCGTCAAACCGGGCTTGATGTTTTTCAAAATCGAGTTGTAGCAATCGAGATAAAAGCCGTACAACTCGCGCTGCCAATTGCTGAATCTGCCGTTAACCGGCATCATTCTGGTGACATCGCTCATGTAATAGCCGACATCCGGCGCATAATCCATCAAAAGAAAATCGCCGTCCTTCATCACGCGCTTTCCGGTGTTGTAATGCGGATACCAGGCGTTTCGTCCCGACGCGACAAGCGAATAATAAGCGTCGCCCTGCGCGCCGTTGCGGTAATAAACGTATTTCGCCATCGCGTCCAGCTCGTATTCCGTAATTCCCGGAGCGGTCGAACGCATCGCTTCCATCAGCGCCAGACCGGAAAGTCTGGTCGCTTTTGTGATCAGAGCAATTTCGCGGGGGCTTTTGATCAAACGCATTTTGTCGAGCGTTGGCGTTAAATCCTTGATTTCAAGCTGCGGATAACGCGAGCGGAGCAAGTCAATAAAACGGCTTTCGCGCGAGACGCTTCCGTCCCACGCATCCGTAGTGCTGTCGGCGACAGCGCGAACGGCAAGATCGCGGCTCATTGCGAAACCTTCGGACGGGCTAAACGGCGTGTAAATTGTCCGATTTCCGCGAGCGTAACCCGATAAGTGTTCGGAAAGCATTTCGACGCCGAGAACGGCGTTAATGCCGGAAAGCTGTTTGACCGTTTCCGCATCTTCGGCTGAAAGCAATTTTCCTTCGCTGCGCTCGCGCCCCTCGTTGCGGTGCGGAAGAAAAAGAGTTGCCGTGCGCTGCGCGCCGTCGAGCACCAAATAAGCGTGCGGCACTTCGATGCCGGAGAGGTAATAAAATTCGTTTGATTGACGAAAGCGCACATAACCTGCCGGACTCGCCGCGCCCTGCAAAACTGCAACGCCGTTTTCGCCGAGCTGCGCGAAAAATTTTGCCCGGCGCTCGGCAAATTCCTGCGGCGGAAAATCGGTTGTGAAAAGCGGAATGTCTTCCTGCGCTTTTATTAACGAAACAGAGAGCAGAACAAGCCACACGGCGAGCGTCAAAATTTGAAAGTTTTTCATCGTTCGGGTTTTGCCTTTAACTCTTCAAGGAAAGTTGACAGCATCTTAACCCGGTCAAACGATTTGTCTCAACCGTTTTTTGGTGTGGCAGCAAATTAATTGTTGGATTGCTTTGTTTATGTGTAGTCTATTCAGCCTCAAAATTCGATTCTGTTATTTCGCCGGACTGAGCTATGCCATTTTCCGTCGCAAGACGCATTGCGAGAAATGCTTCTTTCAATGAAGGATTAATTGCGCTATCAGGTTCATTCAAAATCAGACTTTGATAAGCCTCAAGAAATTGCGTTCGTATTCGGTAGAAGAAATGTAAAAAGTGTCGAAGAAATGCAATGCAGTCCAAGATGACAAACTCAACTCCTACTCTCGTATGCATTGTTGAAGCGTATTCTTTTACATCGTGTTCGATTAAATCAGTTGTAATAAAAATATAATTCTCAATGTTCTGAGCGACTGACGTTAGCTTCTGCAAAGCGATTTCTATGTCTTCTCTTGTAACCCTTTTCGCTTTCATTTCGTAAACGGTTACGACATTACTATCGTCATTCAGAACAATTTGAATATCTCCAAAAGCTCCGGTTTGTTTGTCCGCTGCATTATGCCCTTCAAGCGGCAAATATTGTTCTTCGATATATTCTTGCGATGCCTGATAAGCCGCTGCAACGACTAAAACAGGCAACCGCGATGATTTAGGCAAACGCATGTGTTGTTGAATTAAAGTAACAATACTTTCAGCCGGAAGCGCTGAATCGCCTTTCGTTGTTTCCAGCGAAGCAAAAAGTGTTTCTATTCGTTGTCTTCTTTCGTCTCTTACAATTAACAGCCAACGAATTATTTCAGCAAGCAAATTTTCGGGCGAAATTCTACCCGAATAAACCGTCGTTATTAAATCAACTATTTTGTCATAAAGTTTTTTCGGTCGTCCGATTAACGAAACTCCCGGTTCGATAATGGTTTTATTTGTTCTAAAGGCAGGGGTCAGAAAACTTGTCGTCGGATTGACGGGTAATTTATGTTTAAAAGCAAATGGAGCAACATAAGCTTCATCGTAATGACGCCCCGAAAATATTCCTTCGCCACCAATTTCGGTGTAGGGTTTGCGGATGTCAAAAGACGGATTTGAAAGTTTTGCGGTCAGACAAGCCATTAAAAAGCGAGTCCCGGCGAGGTTAGAACAGCGACAGACAAATTCAACGTCGTCCCTGATATCAGAATTCTCTACAAGCGAATTAGCCAAGTTTTGAGATGCTCGTTGGTATGCTAAATCAAGGATGCTTGTCGGAGATGTTTTTCCGTGTTCCATTTGATATTTTCAGGTAATTCGTAGTTCGTCCATAAGATTTCCCGCCGTACCTGTTTTACTGAGTGAATAACTTTTTCCTCAGACTCTACAAACTGCCAGTCACCATAAAGCTCTTCCATCAAAGAGCATTTATAACCGGATATTGCGACTTTGCCCTTAATACTATGTAACACTTCGGCGAGTTCGCGATGCTGGCTGTCGTTCATTTCATTGGCATAAGCATTCGAATCGCCGCGCGATTCGTGCGGATACGGCGGGTCGCAATAGAAAAGAGTTTCATCGCTATCATACCGCTTTATAACTTCAATGGCGGGAGCATTTTCTATTTGCACGCGAAGCAGTCTTTGAGCGATAAGCGGCAAATCTTCTACCGCTCCGAGCCATCGAGATACAGCGCCCGCCATGCCCGCGCGGCTTGTCAAAAGACAGTGTGCCCACCTTCCGGCACTGGCTTTTTGCGCTAATCCTGTTCTCACTTGCCGAGCAAGAATATAAAATCTCCGCGCGCGTTCCAACTCAGAAAGTTTTGCCGAGTCATCTTTGATTGCCGCCTCAAATTCCGCTCGTGAAAAAGGAGTCAATCCAATAGCTTCAATCAACTCCTCTTTCTGCTCGCGTAATACCCGGAAGAAATTCACGACCTCGCCGTATATATCATTGTAAGTCTCAACCGGTGCAGGGTCGCGGTTGATTAAAACGGCTGCTGAACCACCGAACGGCTCGCAGTAATGCGTAGTTTTTGGAAGAAGCGGCAGAAGCCAATCAAGGTGGCTATATTTGCCGCCATACCAACCAAAAGCTATCATTTTCCGCATAATTATTTTGTTTCTGTTCAATACTAGCGGTCAAATTATTACTTACGTGAATTCATATAGCAAGAAGATCACTTAAAGCTATGACATAATACCAACAAATAGTTGGATGCGACCTACAAGCACAGCTTTTTTGAACATACGAAACCTAAGCCTGCATTAATTTAACGGTTATGAGCTAGCCGGATAAACAATCATTAATAAAGTTGGAATTTTTACAAATTTCAGAAAAATTTCTATTAACTTTTGTTTATCTTTTTAACGACTTTCGCTTTTGCGCCGTCGCCGTTTGAGTTGTTTTCGTTTTCCGACGGATGATTCATCAGCTCCGATTCCTGCGCCTTTTTCGTGTGTAAAAGATGTTCGCGCATTGCGTCGCGGGCGGATACGGGGTTGCGGTCTCGAATGCAGCGGTAAATTTGGCGGTGCATATCGGCAGATTCTTTTAAATCCAAAGCGCGATGCACGGTTTTGCTGCGGGTTTCAAACAAAATCGTCGCCACCATATTCATCAGCGCGGTCAAAATGCGGTTGCCGGAAGCGGCGGCAATCGTTTGGTGAAAGCGCATATCGTGGACGAGATATTCTTCAGGCTCGTTGAGCGCGGCAAACATTTCGGCGACTTCTTCGCTCATTGCGGCTAATTGCTCGCCGGTCGCGCGTTCGGCGGCGAGTCCGGCAATCGCCATTTCGAGCGCGATTCTGGCTTCAAACATTTCATCATTGGAAAAGCCATGCAGAGACGCCATCATTCGCAAAGGATTTGCGTCGAGCGCCGGTGAAATATCGGCTTCGACGACAAAAGTTCCCGCGCCCTGACGCGATTGCAAAATGCCGACGGCAGCCAAAGTGCGGATTCCGGCGCGCAGAGTCGGACGCGAAACTCCCAAAAGCTTCGCTAAATCTCGTTCCGGCGGAAGACGGTCGCCCGGTCGCAGCTCGCCTCTGTGAATCATTTCGCGCAATTGCTGCACGACTTCTTCGCTGGTTGTGCCGTGCCGCTCGCCTTCGATAAATTTAAATATGTTTGTTTCGGACATTTCGTTTGAGCAGTTTTTGAAAAGTCAGGATCAATCTTAAAGATACGGCAGCCGTTTGCTCAATTCAAGATTTGCCGAAATTCGTTTTTTTATTTTTCGCCCGTTTAGCCGCAGAAATTAAGGTTTCTTGTTCGCGGCGTGGAGCGGTTCGGCGAAAATCTTGATTAAAATCAGCGAGAATTCTTTTCCGCGAGAATTAACCCGGTGATGAGGCGTGCCGCGCGGGACGACGATCAAATCGCCTTTTTTGATTTCAAATGTCTGCCCGCCGACAATGCGCCCTGCGCGCCATTCGCCCGTCGAAGCTTCGCGCGGATTTTCCAGTTTTCCGCCGAGCGTCAATTGCGCCGCGCCTTCCAGAACGTAATAAACATCGTCCGAAGCATCGTGCGATTCGGCTTCCGATGTGTCTCGTTTTTTGTCGTGCTGAACGGCGACTCGAAGCTGTGTTCCTTCTCCGCCGGTCAAATCTTCCGTTTTGTTTTCAGAGCGCAAAGATTTTTCCAAATCCGCAAGCGATTGCGCCGTTTTTACGATAAACGAGCGAATCGGCGTTGCCGGCTGCCGCGTTTGGGCGAAGGAGACAAAGGTGGATGCGTAAGTTAAAAATAGAATTCCGAAGATATATTTTGATTTCATATTATTTCTTTGCTTGATTTAACAACCACGCGCTCAATTCCCGCGCCGCCTGATGATTTTGAAACAATCCGTTCATTTTGCGCCCGTCAACATATTCGTTGTAAAGCCAGGGATCGCCGAGCGCGAAAATTGTTCCTTTGCCGTGTTTTGAAACCGCCATCACTTTATCGCCGTTCCATTCGAGAATCGGTTTCGCGTTGCCGGAAAGCGTCAGCGTCGAGATTTCTTTCAAATAAAGCTCGCGCGCGCGTTTAAAAATCAAATTTCCTTCCGCGACATTGACTCTGCCTTGCTCGTATTGATCGTTTTGGACTCGCAGTTTGCTGTCCTTGTTAAATTCGACGCCGAACTGTCGGGCGAGATTATTCCAATTATCAAACTCGGCGTTGCCGAAATCATTGCCCATCAAAACCAAAACGCCTCCCGATTTCACCCAATCGGCGATGTTTTTAGCGTCCGTTTGCGAAATAAAATTAGGCTTTTCGGTTTCTTTTTCCGTGTCCGGGTCAACAATGATGTAAACGCTCGCGTTTTTTAGATTTGCGGCTGTCGGCGCGGCGGAAAGCGTGTCGAGTAATGCGCCGTAAGATTCAAACTGCTTGCCCCAGGCATAATAACCGGGATGATTTTTTTCGTTCCATTTGTAATGCCAAACCGAGCCGTCTTTGCGGATTTCATGATTGAAATAATCATCCAGCATCACGACTTTGCCCGCGCCGATTCTGCCGCGGTCGAGGTTTTCCATTTCAATCGCAGCCATTATAGCCGGACCTAAGCCTTTCGCATCGTTCGTGCGGAGCTTTTCGCTCATATAATAATCGTAACTGCCGTCGCGATACGGTTTTCCGCCAAGACCTGAAACCGAAACCGTTCCTTCCCAATCGAGATTTCCGTCTGCGGTTTCCTTGATAAATTCCTTCTTAATTCCAGCCCAGCCTTTGTTTGCCGTCTGTAAATATTTTTCGGGCAGATTTCCTTGCCTAACGCCTTTTGCCAGAGAATAGACAAACATCGCCGAAGCTGACGATTCGTGATAATTTTTCTCTTTTCCCTGCAAATCAACGATGTCCCACCAAAGACCATCTTTGTCCTGATATTTCGTAATCGCTTCGGCTTCACGAGCTAAAATCGCTGCGAGTTCCGACCGGCGCGGATGGTTTTTCGGGAAATAATCCAAAACGTCAACCAGCGCTATCGCATACCAGCCCATCGCGCGCCCCCAAACGTGCGGACTCAAACCCGTCTCTTTATTCGCCCATTTTTGCTCTTTTGATTCGTCCCACCCGTGATAAAGCAATCCCGTGCGCGGATCGCGGGCGTGTTTTTCCATCCAGACGAATTGATTAGCGATGTCGTTCCAGTTGTCTTCGCCGAAAACTTGCGAATACTCGGCATAAAAAGGCTGTCCCATATAAAGACCGTCGAGCCACATCTGATTTGAATAAATTTTCTTGTGCCAGAAACCGCCTTCCTTCGTGCGCGGATGAGTTTTGAGCTGTGACCGCAATAATTCGACCGCTTTTTTATATTTTTGGTCGTTTGTGACGCGATAAAGCGTCAGCATCGCGCGTCCGGGCGTAACATGGTCAATGTTGTATTCCTCGATTTCATAACCTTTAATCGTTCCGTCGGGCTGAAGCCAATAATCCATTCCCGTTTTAATGAAATTAAAATATTTCGGATCGCCCGTGGCATACCACACGTTCTCGACGGCTTTTAACTGAACGCCTTGTTCGTAAGTCCACTTGGCGGGAATCCCCGGCGGAGTTTTGTCGTCCGTCCAGATTCTATTCATCAAAGTGTCCGTCAAACGCTCGGAAAGCGGTATGGTCTGGGCTTGAGCGAAAACCGCTGAAATCAACAACAAAAGAATAAAGCCTGAAATGATTTTCATAATTACTTTTTCAAATATTTTCGCAAACCGATTTTTTGTTCTTTAATTCCTTCGACAGCCAATTTCACCATTTCTTCCGCGCCGCGCGGATTGAAATGCGTGTTGTCGTTGACACCGTTCGGGTAATTCGGATTTTCGCCCGCCTGTAATTGCAGAAACAGTTTTTTCGATTCTTCGACTCCGTAGCGGACGAGAACTTTTTCGCTCGTCCGGTGCATATCAATTAGCGGCGTTTTATATTCTCGCGCTACTTCGCGCACGATTCCCGGATAAACTCCATGCTGATCAACGAATTTTCCTTCGGCGTCGAACTTGCGGCGCATTACCGGCGTCAGCAAAACCGGATTTGCGTTTTTCGCTCTGACTTCTTCGATAAATTTAATCAGATTTTTCCGGTAATCTTCGGGCGGCGTATAGCGGTCAACTTTTTCCTTTGACTGGTCGTTATGTCCGAATTGAATAAAAACGTAATCGCCCTTTTTCAATTTATCAACGATTGTTTGCCACCGATTTTCGCTGATAAAAGTGCGCGTGCTTCTGCCGTTTTGGGCGTGATTTTCGATTTTGACTTTTTCCGCGTCAAAATACGCTTGCAGCATTTCGCCCCAGCCGGTTTCCGGTCGTTTTTCCGGCTTTTTCCCAGCCATCGTCGAATCGCCCGCGAGATAAACCGTAATCGGCTGCTTTTGAGCAAAAGCGAACGCATTTAAAACGAAAATTAAACTTAAAATTCCGAATAATTTCATAGATTTACAACCGAATGAGTTCAGAGATTTTCACCGGGCGTTTCTGTTCGACGCTCGTTCGAGCCGCAACTCCGGTCAAAGTGGACATCGCGCCCGCGCGTGAATCGGGCAAGCGCAGATAATCCGGCACTTTCGCCCCTTTAAAAATCACGTCGCGCAGGCGGTCGTCGCCGCCCGCGTGTCCGCCTTCAATCTGCGGCATATCTACTTTTTCGCGTTTGCCGGTGAAATTTTTAATCAAAAAGGCTTCGCTCTTTTCTTCGACTTTCCAGGGCTGCCTTTCATAATCGCGCACTTCAAGCCTGCCTTTTGTGCCGTTAAACGCCAGCCGATAACCTTCAATCGGTTCGTGGGCGTTGAGCGAGTAACTCATATTGACACCGTTTGAATATTTCACAATCGCCGACATCGTGTCGTAAATGTCAATGTTTTCGCGGAAAACGCAGGCGTCCCGCAAATATCCGTCCTCCGTCTCGCATTCGGCGTAAAGCTTCATCAAACGCGCGTCTTTCGTCATATCCCAATAAAACGGACATTTCGTTTTGTGTGGGCAAGGTCTGCAATTCGTGTAACGAAACGGACTGTTTTTCCCGTAAACATTCAAATCGCCGTAAGCCGAAACTTCTACGGGGTCTGCGCCGAGCCACCAATTAATCAAATCGAAATGATGCGTGGCTTTGTGAACCCAGAGACTGCCGCCTTTTGATTTAAAACCGTGCCAGCGGCGAAAATAATCAGCGCCGTGAGCCGTGTCGAGATACCAGCTAAAATCAACCGACGTGATTTCGCCGATTTCACCCGCCTGAATAATTTCCTTGATTTTTTGATGTTTCGGCGCGTAACGATAATTAAAAGCGACTGTGATTTTGCGCTTGTGTTTTTTCTCTGCGTCAAGAATCGCTTGACACTGCTTTTCGTCCGTTACCATCGGCTTTTCGGTGATAACGTCAATGCCTTTGGCGAGAGCTTTGGTGATAAATTCGACGTGCGTCGAATCAACCGTCGTCACCATTAAAAGATCGGGTTTAACTTTGGCGCACATTTCGTCGAAATTCGTAAACGTCGGGCAATTGGCGCCGATAAGCTGTTTTCCGGCTTCGGCTCTTTTCCCGTTTTTGTCGCATAAACCGACGAATTCAACATTCTCAGAGTATTTTTGGGCTAAATCCTTACCCCACATTCCGGTTGCACGATGTCCCGTTCCGACAATCGCGTAACGACGTTTTTTATTTGTCTGCGCCAAAACGGAGGAGGAATTCGACAACAAGACCGATGCGGCAGCAACGCTCGCAGCTTTGACAAAATCACGACGATTTAGATTTTTCGATTCAGACATTTCCAATTCTTTGTTTTAACTGTTTTTTCGAGGCTCAATCTTTACGGCAACTTCGCTCAGGTTTTCGACGACTTTTCCGTTGATACGGACATTTTCAAGCACGGTGTCTTTTAAATTGGCGATTACTGCCCCGCTAGCGACGTTATCAAACGTCGAATCTTTTATTTGCAGACCATAAATCGGCGCGTTTTCAAATCCCTGCACGTCAACCGCATATTTGCTTTTGCCGCTCTTTAGGTTTTCCACCACAAAATTTCGCATCACGGGCGTGAAATTGCCTTTTTTGCCTTCTTCGTAATTAAAATCAATGGTGATGACGGCGTGCGCGACTTGCCCGACGGTGATATTGCGGAAATAAAAGTTTTCCAGTAATCCGCCGCGCAAAGCGTTGTTTTTGACGCGCAATGCGTGGTCGAGATTCGGGCTGTCGAGTTTGCAGTTTTCAGCGAAAACGTTGCGGACGCCGCCGGAAATCTCGCTGCCGATAGTGATGCCGCCGTGTCCGTCCTTCATCGTACAGCCGGTAATTACGACGTTTTCAGTCGGCGTTTTTAGTCGCCGCCCATCGGCGTTTCTGCCCGATTTGATAGCGATGCAGTCGTCGCCCGTGTCGAAATAGCAATCCTTAATCAAAACGTCTTTGCACGATTCGGGATCGCAGCCGTCGTTGTTCGGTCCGTGCGTCGAAATCCACACTTTGTTGATTGTGACGTTTTCGCACAACACCGGATTTAATTCCCACATCGGTGAATTGATGATTTTGACGCCTTCGATCAAAACGTTTTTGCAGCGATATGGCTGAACGAACTGCGGTCTGAGATAATGTCCTTCGCCGAAAATGCGCTGTTCGACCGGAACGCCTTTTTCGACCATTTCATAAAGCTTATCGCGGTCGGGCTTTTGAGTCGGCAATCCCTGTTTCCAACCGTGTTCTTTGTTGCCTTTCCAAAACCACCAATGCTCATCGTCGCTGTTTCCGTCGAGCGTTCCTTCGCCCGTTATGGCAATGTTTTGCTGTTCAAAGGCGTAAATGAACGGCGAATAACTCATCAATTCCATGCCTTCCCAGCGCGTGAAAACAAGCGGATATTTTTTTGTATCCTGTGAAAATTTAATAATCGCGTCTTTTGAAACGTGCAGATTAACATTGCTTTTCAAGTGAATCGCGCCGGTCAAAAACACGCCCGCCGGAACGACGACTCTCCCGCCGCCCGCTTTGCTGCAAGCCTCGATTGCTTTGCTAAAACCTTCTGTTGAATCGGTCTTTCCGTCGGCGACCGCGCCGTATTTCAAAATTGAAAAATCGCGTTTCGCAAATTTTGGCGGTTTGATACGCGCCAAAATTTGCGGCACTTGCGCCCAGGCGTCTTCAGCCCAAGCGTTTGAGAAAAACGACGATTCAAAATCTTTGGCTGCGACAAGGTGAGGAGTGACGAGCAAACCTGCTCCGCCCGCTAGAAACGTTTTCAAAAAATCCCGACGATTACTCATAATTTCTTCGTTAATTGGATTGAGTTTTGGCAGTTTTCCGCGCCAGCTTTTGCTGCCATTTCGGATAAGTTTGGTTGAGAAGCCGGTTCGGTTCGTCCGTGTAATAGCCGTAACCGTTGCGGCGCTCGGCTTCGATTTCCATATAGTTGTATTTCACAACTCCGTCGCGCCCGGTGAAAATCGGGCGATTCGTCTCGATCTCATAAAAGCGCGCCCAAAGCGGCGGCGCGCTTTCATCTTTGA
>DASVRD010000176.1:0-5283 GCA_036388775.1 Pyrinomonadaceae bacterium
CCGCCGCGATCCATAATTTTCGGCTCGATAATCGGATCGGTGTTCGTGCCGCGCGCGAGAGAAGCATTTGGGTCTAAAATCTCGCCGCGATAAATCCAGACTTTGATTCCTATAATACCGAAAGTCGTCAGGGCTTCGGCAAATCCGTAATCAACGTCCGAACGCAGAGTGTGAAGCGGAAGCTGACCTTCGAGCGACCATTCGGTTCTGGCGATTTCCGCGCCGTTTAAACGACCGGCAATCATCACTTTGATACCTTTTGCGCCCATTCGCTGCGATTCTTCCATTGTTTTTTTCATCGCGCGGCGAAAAGCTATACGCTTTTCCAATTGCTGGGCGATTTTTTCGGCTTGAAGCTGCCCGTTGAGTTCCGGGTTTCTAACTTCCTGAATCGAAACCAAAACTTCGCGTCCGGTGCGTTTCGACAAATCTTCGCGCAATTTTTCAATATCAGCGCCCTTGCGCCCGATGATGATTCCGGGACGCGACGTATAAATAATGATTTTCACGCGGTTTGCGGCGCGCTCGACATCAACGTGCGAAACGCCCGCGCCGGCAAAGCGCTTTTTCAAATCTTTTTTAAGCTGCAAGTCTTCGGCTAAAAACTGCGCAAATTCTTTTTTGGCAAACCAGTGTGAGTGCCAGTCTTTGTTGTATCCGACTCGAAAGCCGTATGGATGAACTTTTTGTCCCATTTTATTTTATTTCTCTTCGTTGTCCGTAGCTGCTGTTTCTTCGGTTGCCGCAGCGGTTTCGCCGTCGGTTGCGATTGTCGTTTCGGTTTCAACCGGCGCTTCGGTTGCGGTTGCCGCCATTTCAGGCGCTGCCGTTTCAACTGTTTCTTCGGTCTGCGGCGCTTCTGCCGTCACCTCTTCGACGGGCGCTGCATTCACAATCTCTTCCGGCGCTTCCGTAACAGCGGGCGCGGCAGCCGCAGGTTTAGCAACCGGCGCAGATTTTTTCTCGGCGCGCGTTTTGGCGTTTGCTTTTGCCGCTTTCGCTTTTTCTTCTTTCGCCACCACATCGGCGGGCTTGTCGCTCGTCAATTCGATGGTGATGTGACAGTAATAACGCTGTTCGCGGAAAGCGCGACCTTGCGGAGCGGGACGAACGCGGCGACGATTCTTGTGCGGTCCCATATCCACAAAACAAGTCTTCACCCACAAATCATCCGGGTCAATCGCCACATTTTGCTGCTCGGCTTTAAACGTCGCGTTGGCAATCGCCGAACGCAGGCATTTTTCGATATTGTGCGTCGCGCGTTTATTCGTGAACTGCAAAATCGCCAGCGCCTTGGAGACGTTTTTGCCGCGAATCAAATCAATGACCAGCCGCGCTTTCTGCGGCGAGCCGCGCAAGAATTTACCTTTTGCTATTGCATCCATCTTTAAGGTTCAAGGTTCATGGTTCAAGGTTCAAGGTTCAAAAGCGAAACAACTTTGAACTTTGAACTTTGAACTTTGAACTACTTTCTTTTCGCTGATTTCTCGGCTTTTGTTCCGGCGTGACCTTTAAAAGTGCGCGTCGGGGCGAATTCGCCGAGCTTGTGTCCGACCATATTTTCCGTTACATAAACCGGAATATGTCGTTTGCCGTTGTGAACGCCGAAAGTCATTCCGACCATATCGGGCGTAATCGTCGAGCGACGCGACCAGGTTTTAATCGCCGGCGGCTTCGCCGCGCCCTCGGCAATTCGGGCTAAAACTCTTCTAATGCTGAGGTCAATAAACGGACCTTTTTTGATTGAACGTGCCATCTCTTAAAGGATGAAGGATGAAGGACGAAGGATGAAGTATTTTTTACTTCCCTTTATCTCGACCACCTTCTAATTAAATCTTTCAATTTACCGCACCATATTGGATTTTGGATCAAGCTGAGGAATCTTTTTCATCCTTCTGCCTTCATCCTTACATCCTTTACTTGCTGCGTCTATCGCGCACAATCATTTTCTGTGTGCGTTTGTTGCTCCGCGTTTTATAGCCGCGAGTCGGTTGTCCCCAGGGCGTCACTGGATGACGACCGCCGGAAGTTTTACCTTCACCGCCGCCGTGCGGGTGATCAACCGGGTTCATCGCCACGCCGCGAACTTTCGGGCGTCGTCCCGTCCAGCGGGTGCGCCCGGCTTTACCGAAAGAAACGTTTTCGTGTTCGATATTTCCGATTTGTCCGACTGTCGCCATACAAACGACGGGAACGCGGCGAACCTCGCCCGAAGGCATCCGAAGCTGCGCAAAATCGCCGTCTTTGGCGACAAGCTGTGCAAACGAACCGGCTGAACGAGCCATTTGTCCGCCTTTGCCCGGTCGCAATTCGATGTTGTGAATCTGCGTTCCCAATGGAATGTTGCGAATCGGCAGAGCATTACCCGGCAGAATATCCGCATCCGGTCCCGAAACAACGGTTTTGCCGACTTCCAAACCGACCGGCGCGAGAATGTATCGCTTTTCGCCGTCGAGATAAGTAATCAAAGCAATATGCGCCGAGCGGTTCGGATCGTATTCGATTTGCGTCACGCGACCGGGAACGCCGAGCTTGTTGCGTTTAAAATCAACGATTCGATAAAAACGCTTGTGACCTCCGCCGCGACGGCGAACCGTAATGCGTCCGTCGCTGTTGCGACCGGAAATACGTGTCTTTGGTTCGAGCAAAGCTCTTTCCGGTTTCGCGTTCGGCGTCAATTCGTCGCGCGTCAAATAAGTTTGATAGCGCCGCGCCGGTGATGTCGGTGTTAATTTCTTAATACCCATTTTTCTGGTTCAAGGTTCAAGGTTCAAGGTTCAAGGTTCTTTGTTGTTTCCAACTTTGAACTTTGAACTTTGAACTTTGAACTAAATCGCTTCTCCGTATTCAACGGTTGCGCCTTTTTCGAGCGTGACAAACGCTTTTTTGAACGATGGACGACGACCTTCGTAACGCCCGCGTTTTTTCAATTTGCCTTCGTAATTAACCGTTCTGACGGCGGTTACTTTAACGTTGAAGATTTCTTCGACCGCGCTTCTGATTTCGGTTTTCGACGCATCTTGGTCAACACGGAAGGTTAAAACCTGCGCCGCGCCGTCCTCGGCTTCGTCTTTAGCAATAACCGCTTTTTCAGTGATTACGGGCGACTTCAAAACTTCCCAAACAGATTTCGCTTTCATTATTCAGCCGCCTCCATAATTCCTGTTTTTTCGCGCATCGGATCGAGCAATTCGCTCAGTTCCTGAACCGCCGTGCGCGAAACAATCAATTTTTCGTGATACAGCAAATCGTAAATATTAACGCCGTAGCTGTTCGTCACTTTCGTTTTTTGAATGTTGCGCGACGAGCGAATCAGATTTTCGTTGTCGAGCGAATCAACAATCAAAGTTTTCGTCTGCTTGTCTTTCGTTCTCAAACCGAGAGTCGTCAAAGTGCCGACAAAATCTCTGGTTTTCGGATTGGCAATTGAAAAATCTTCAATCACAATCAAATTGCCTTCACGCAGTCTTTCCGACAAAGCCGCGCGCAGAGCGCCGCGACGCATCTTTTTAGGAAGCTTCGTTGACCAATCACGCGGCTGCGGACCGTGTACGTTACCGCCGCCTTTCCAGAGCGGCGAGCGCAAAGACGCGATACGAGCGCGACCTGTGCCTTTTTGCTTCCAGAGCTTTCTGCCGGAACCTTGCACATTGCCGCGGGTTTTCGTCGCTGAAGTTCCCTGTCTGGCGTTCTGCATATAGTTCTTAACGGCGGCGTGAATCAACGCTTCGTTAAGTGGCGCGTCGAAGACTGCATCGGACAATTCGATTTCGCCGACTTCTTCGTTTTTTAAATTATGAACTTTAACTGTTGGCATTGCCTTTATAGAATGCTGAATTAGGAACGCTGAATGCTGAATTTGCTTTTAATTCATCGTTCCGCGTTCATCGTTCATCATTTCTTTTTCTGTCTTGCTGATTTTTTAACGATTACAACGCTGCCGTTCGCTCCCGGAACTGCGCCGCGCACCATTAAAAGATTGTTTTCCGCGTCAACTCTCGCGACCGTCAATCCTTTGACCGTAACGCGCTCGTCGCCCATATGTCCCGAAGAACGGACGCCTTTCATAACGCGCGAAGGATAAGCCGATTGACCAATCGAACCCGGTTTACGAACGTTCATCGAGCCGTGCGATTCGGGACCGCGCTTAAAATTGTGGCGCTTGATCGTTCCCTGAAAACCTTTACCTTTCGATTGCCCGACAACTTCGACCGAATCGCCGTCGGTAAACTGGTCAACCAAAATCGTATCGCCGACATTCATTTCGCTTTCTGAGTCAAGCCGAATTTCTTTCAAAATTCTGGTCGGCGGAACACCGCCTCCGGTTTTTTCAAAGTGCCCCTGCATCGGCTTGGTGACTCGTTTAAGGCGAATCGGTTTATCTTCGACCAATCCGATTTGCACGGCGTTATAACCGTCTCTTCCGGCTGCGCTTTTCTTTTGCACGACAACGCAAGGTCCGGCTTTGATTACGGTCACGGGTGTTACCGTGCCGTCCGCCGCGAAAATCTGCGTCATTCCAACTTTTCTACCGATGATTCCGTTCATCTTTAAAGTCTAGCGAGTCTAGCGAGTCTAGCGAGTCTAGCGAATCCAAAGGAATCAAAAGAAAATAAATTCTAGTTGATTCATCAGACTCTTGACTTGCAAGACTTGCCGGACTATTTATTGCCGAACGCTTTGATTTCGACATCAACGCCGGCGGGCAAATCCAATTTCATCAACGCATCAACCGTCTGCGGCGTCGGATCAAGAATATCCATCAGCCGTTTGTGGGTGCGGATTTCAAACTGTTCGCGCGATTTTTTATCAACGTGCGGCGAACGAAGCACCGTCCATTTATTTTTAATGGTCGGAAGCGGAATCGGACCTGCGACTCTCGCTCCGGTGCGTTTTGCCGTTTCAACGATTTCCTGCGTTGATTGATCTAAAACCCGGTGATCGTATGCTTTTAACTTGATGCGAATTTTTTCGTTCAGCATTATTCTTTTCTTTCATGTTTGCGGCTTGAAAAACTTCAAGCCGCAAACAAATTATTCAACGATTTCGGTAACAGTGCCCGCTCCGACTGTTCTTCCGCCTTCTCTGATAGCAAAACGCAAGCCTTTTTCCATTGCAATCGGAGCGATCAATTCGATCTCCATTTGAATGTTATCTCCCGGCATCACCATTTCTACGCCTGCCGGTAAATGTGCTACTCCCGTTACATCCGTTGTTCTGAAATAAAACTGCGGTCTGTATCCGGTGAAAAACGGTGTATGTCTGCCGCCTTCTTCTTTCGTT
>DASVRD010000177.1:0-43165 GCA_036388775.1 Pyrinomonadaceae bacterium
AAAAAGCCCGATTCTGCGTGAAATGATCGACAAAGGCGAAGTCGGTCTGGTCGGCGGTATCTACGACATCTCGACCGGAAAAGTCGAGTTTTTCGAGAAATAAAACTTTTCCCTTTTTAACTGAAATCCACGAAAAAAAAGGACGCAATTTTTTATAATTAAATTGGGCGGCGCCGAACTCGATATCGCGCCGCTCAAAACATTTTGCCTGACTGAAAATCAAACCGGTGTTTATCAAAATAGAATTTTCTTTTTTCGGGTTCTATAATTCGGATTATCGTAAGCTATTTTACAAGCTTTAATCAGTCTAAATCCTAAAACTTCACCAAAAGAATTCAACAGATTTATTTAAAGCATTTTTTTTAGTTTGCATTAGCCGGTTCGCAGCTTTTTGCAGACCCTTGAAGTTTTACGGTTCGACTATCAGCTTTCCGCGCAGCATGTTCATACCGCAGGCGAATGTGTATTCGCCCGCCTTTTCAGGAGTGAATTCAATAGAAGTCGTCTCGAAGGCGGGTAAGTCGCGGGCTATTCCGAAATCTCCGAAAATCACTTGCTCGCTGCACGAGGAAGTTTCATCGCGGTAAAAGTTTAACCGAACGGGCAAATCTTTCTTTACGACAATCACGTTTGGCGAATAGCCGGCGTTGACTGTTATTTTTATTTCCTGCACCCCCGATTCGTTCGTTTCGGCTGAAGTTTTTTCCCGCTCACCGAAAAAATACCAAAGCACTGATCCGATCAAAGCCGTACCGCCGGTAACGACTAAAATTTCCGTTGTGTCCATAAATAAAACCTCCTCAAGCCTCTATTTTCGGCGCTCTGAAAGAGCGAAGCCGCAAACTGTTCGCAACGACCGAAACCGACGATAAGCTCATCGCCGCCGAAGCGATAATCGGCGAAAGCAGCCACCCGGTCAGCGGATAAAGAAGTCCGGCGGCGATGGGAATGCCCAAAACGTTGTAGATAAAAGCCCAGAACAAATTTTGTTTGACGGTGCGAATCGTGGCTTTCGATAACGAAATCGCCGTGACCACTCCGCGCAGATCACCTTTGATTAATGTAATGTCGCTCGCTTCAATCGCCACGTCGGTTCCTGTTCCGATAGCGATTCCGACATCGGCTTGAGCGAGCGCCGGCGCGTCGTTGATGCCGTCGCCGACCATAGCTACAATTTTCTTTTCGGCTTGCAGTTTTTTAACTTCCGCTGATTTTCCTTCGGGCAGCACTTCCGCCAAAACGCGTTTAATTCCGACTTGATTGGCGACCGCTTCGGCAGTTCTTTTGTTATCGCCGGTTATCATCACAACTTCCAAACCTAGATTTTGTAATGTGCGAATCGCGTCTTTCGATTCAGGTTTGATGGTGTCGGCGACGGCGGCAACTCCGGCAAACTTTCCGTCGAATGCCGCAAACATAGGCGTTTTGCCTTCGGCTGAAAGTTTTTCGGCAACCGTTCGCGCGCCGTTTAAATCTATTTTCCGCTCGTTCATCAAACGCAAATTTCCGAACAACAAATCTTTTCCCGCGACTCGCGCTTCGATTCCGCGACCTTCGAGCGCTTTGAAATTTTCCGTTTTTTCAAAAGTCAGATTTCTTTCTTCGGCAGAGCGCACGATTGCCGCCGCAAGCGGATGTTCGCTCGATTTTTCAGCTGACGCGATTGTTTTTAAAAAATCGTTTTCCGAAAAACCGTTCGATGCGATTACGTCCGTTAAACTCGGCTCGCCTTTGGTAATCGTGCCGGTTTTATCCAAAATTACGGTATTCAATTTGTGAGCCGTTTCGAGCGAATCGCCGCCTTTAATTAAAATTCCGTTTTCCGCGCCCTTGCCGGTTCCGACCATAATAGCCGTCGGCGTCGCCAGTCCGAGAGCGCACGGGCACGCGATAATTAAAACCGAAACAAAACTGACAAGAGCCATCGTGAAACGAACTTCCGGCGAAGCTGCGACAACCCACACGACGAACGTCGCTATCGCGATGCAAATGACCACCGGCGTGAAAACGCCGCTGATTGTGTCCGCTAATTTCGCAATCGGCGGTTTCAACCCCTGCGCTTCGCGAACCAATTTGACGATTTGCTGCAAAGCGGTATCTTTGCCGACTTTCGTCGCTTTGAATTGAAAAGCGCCCGTTTTATTTATCGTCGCGCCGAAAACTTCATCGCCCGCTTTCTTTTCGACCGGAATGCTTTCGCCGGTCAGCATTGCTTCGTCAATAGCCGAACTTCCTTCGATGACAACGCCGTCAACCGGAATTTTTTCGCCCGGTCGAACGATAACGATGTCGCCCGACATGACTTCATCAATTTCGATTTCCATTTCGCGTTCGTTGCGAACAACGCGAGCCGTTTTCGCTTGAAGCCCGACGAGTTTTTTAATCGCTTCACCGGTTTGTCCTTTCGCTCTCGCTTCGAGCATACGCCCGAGAATGATCAATGCGATAATAACGCTCGCCGCTTCAAAATAAACCGGCGCTTGCTCGTTCATCCCCGGCATATTCATCGTTTGTCCGGCGGAAGCGACGAAAATTGAAGGAAAAACAGTAGCTAAAATCGAATAAATATAAGCCGTTCCCGTTCCGACAGCAATTAAAGTGTTCATATCTGCCGCGCGATGCCGGAAAGCTGCCCAGGCTCCGCGATAAAACTGCCCGCCGGAATAAAAAACGACAGGCGTCGCGAGCACGAGCTGCAGCCAATTAACACCCGGAAAATTGAGCAATTCGATTATTCCGTGCGACATTGCGATAACGAGAATCGGAAGCGAAAAAACGGCTGCGACCCAAAATTTTCTTTTCAACTCCGCGTATTCGGCGGCGTGCGCTTTTTCTAAAGATTCTTCCGCCGATACATCGCTGCCTGCGATTTCCTCGACGCGATAGCCGAATTCTTCGATTGCTTCTTTCACAGCCTTTACGCTGATCGTATCGGGAAAATACTCAACTTCAACGGTTCTCGTCGCGAGGTTGAAATTCGATCCGACGACGCCTTTTACCTTAGAAAGATGCTTTTCCAGCTGAACGCTCGAACCGGACGGGCGAGCCGAATCGTCAACGACGAACTCGACGGTTGCTGTTCCGTTTGTGTCGTAACCGACATCTTTGACGGTTTGAATCAAATCTGCCACGCCGGTTTTTTGAGGATCGTAATTAACCGTCGCTCGCGCCGTCGCGAAATTAACAGCAGCCTTTTCAACGCCCTTTTGTTTGTTTAACTGTTTTTCAATGCGGTTGGCGCAAGCCGCGCAGGTCATTCCGGTAATCGGCAAATCAATGCGTTCGACAACTTCGTCAGACATCGAATGAGCATCCTGTTGACCGTTTGAAATTTCGGCGTTTTTTTGCGAGCCTGTGTTTTTGTCGTTAGAAACTGCGGCGTCTTTTCCTTCTTCAACAGCGATGAACCCTGACGGATTCGCGTCGAATTTTTGTTTGCAGGCGGGCGAACAAAAATAATAAGTTTCGTTCCTATACTCGCTTGTTCCTGCTGCGCTTGCCGAATCAATCGTCATTCCGCACACAGGGTCTTTAACTTTTGTCGTAATCGCCATAATTCCTCCTTAAAATACATGCCGCCGTTTATCAGTAAACCGGTTCTTAAGCTATGGTCATTGACTAACCGAATACCCAGCGCGGTCTAGCGCGTTCACAATATTCTCGCGCGAAACGTTTTCATCGTGACTAACCGTCACCTTTTTGGTCGGCACGTCAACATCAACATAAGAAACGCCGGCTATGTTTCCCAATGCCTTTTTAATTGAGCTTGCGCATCCGCCGCACACGATTTCCGGCGCTGTCAGTGTTGTAGTGTTTGTTTCGTTTGCTGAATTTGTCATTATTTTTCTCCTTTCAATATCATTCTCTATAAATTAAGTATAAACCCTGTAGCCGGGTAAAGAGTCAAGCATTTTTTTTCAAAAAACTTTTGATGTTTTGTCAGCCGCAGATTACAGGAGTTTGATCATGTTTTCAGAAAAACCACTTGCTGCTCTAAACAATTTATTTATGCCTTTTTTTCGGCGTGATGCGGCGTTTAGGGGAAATAGGATTTTCGATTTCCGCCGTTTCTATCAATCCGCAAATGTGTCCCGGCGCGCGTCCGACTTTGTCCCATTCTTCGAGCGTTTGCGCCAGCTCTTTTCGGTAGCGACGCATTTCGCGCATCCGCTCGTCGAGTTCGGCGAGACGACGGCGCACGATCTCGCGCACATCTTCGCAAGGACTCGCGCCGCTTTGAGCATCGCTGATGATTTGTTTGATTTCGTCGAGCGAAAAACCGAGCGTCTGCGCCTTTTTGATAAAAGCCAGCCGTTCCAGCACGCCTTCATCGTAAAGTCTGTAGCCGCTCATCGAGCGCAAAGGTTTTCCGAGCAATCCGCTTCGTTCATAAAAACGCAGCGCTTCGATTCCGACGCCGGACAAGCTCGACACTTCGCCTATTTTCAAAGAACCGCGTCCGACTGTTGTTTCTTTCGTGTAATTTTCTCGTTTTCCTGTTTTTATCATTTTATCTCCAAACGGTGTTTCTCCTTTTAAGCCTCGTAACGATAATTATAAACTCTGTAGCCGAGTGTAGAGTCAAGTCTAAATGCGCAATGCGCTGCAAATCTTCCGGCTTTGCTCGAACAATCCGAAAACGCGCATTTCAAATAAGTTTGCGGCTGTTTGTTTTCAAACGTAAAAAGCCTTCTGTTTTTGACGCAGAAGGCTTTTTACGTTTCAACGAATGAAAATCGCTATTGTTCGTGAGAAATTGCGAAAGATTATAAAACCGACAAAAATATCTTACTGCACCGAAATTACGCCCTTCATCATGTCCATACCGCAGGCGAACGCAATTTCGCCCGCTTCATCAGCAGTAAATTCAACCGGAACCGTTTCGCCGACGGGCAGTTTTTTTCTGATATTCAATTTCGGAAAAACTATTTCGCCGCCGCAATTTTCAGCATCAGCACGATAAAACGCAAGTTTGACCGCTTCGCCTTTTTTGACCGAAATCGAAGACGGTTCGTAACCGCTGCTCGAAACCGTTACTTTAACAGCGCCCTGCGGAATATTCGCGGCTTTTGTTCCGGTCTTTTCACCGGATTCTTTCACATCAACGATAAAAGGAACGGTTATGATCTGCCCGCGCCGTTGAAACTGCGCCCAAATTTTATATTTACCTGAGCGCGGAAATGCCGTGTGCGCCGCGACTTCCGAAACGGCAGCCGGTTTCGTTTCGGTATTATGTACGTCGTGATTATGCCCGTCCGCTTTGTGACTCGCGGTTTTCACCGCGTTGTGCTCGCTATTCGACATCGGATGCGCGTGAACGAAATCCTGCATATCTTCGCTGATGATTACGAAATGCGCGAGCTCGCCTAAATAATTTTCAAGATCGGTCGCCGGTTCGTCGGTTTTCGCATCAAACGCCTGAAAATTCAGCATCAGCTCGTTTCCGGCTTTGATTTCGCCTCCCGGTTTCATTATAACGCGCAAGCCTTCGACTGTTTTTTCCAATTTCGCGTCCGGCTGCAAAGGAATTTCAGCGCGCGGCGCGCCTTGAACTTTTATGTCAATCCGCTCGACGACTTGTTTCTTATCGAGCGGCGTAAAGTCAGCGTAAAGCCGATACTCGCCGCCATTCGGAAACGTATGCGCGACGCGATATGAGCCGTCAGACTGCGGTTCCGGGTGAATATGGTAAAACTCCGCCAAATCTTTTGAAGCGATCAAAAGATGCATAGGCTTTTCGTGGACGATCTGCAAATCTTTTACGAGTGCGCCGCTTCCGTCTTTAACATTAAAAACGAACGATGTTTCCTTTCCGGCTTCAATGACGGCAGGCTCTGTTTTGAATTCTACTTGAAAAGCTCGCTTCGATTTGTTCGCCGCGCTGCCGTCGTTATTTACATTAGTCTGAACGACGTTTTCGTTGTTTCGAGTGGTCTGCGTCGTTCCGCATGATCCCGCCAAAAAAACCAATGACGCGATGCTCAAAACGATTGTTAATTTACAACAATAAATTTTCTGAATATTCATTATTTTTTTATTCTTAAACTGATTAGCTTTATAAAATTCTTGATGAATACTTTTTGTTATTTATAATTATAAACTCTGTAGTCCTATATAGAGTCAAGCCGGAATAAGCGAAACTTTCCGTGACGGGTCAGGTGCTGAAATTTACAGCCATACAAAAAATTCGATAAATCCGCTGATTAAGTTATTTGCCTGGAGCGGTAGCAACCACGATTTTTTGTGAAGAGTTTTTATGAAGTTGTATGCGGCTTTACATTTCATGCCGCCGTCGAAAATGAAAAGACGCGCGTTATAAATTCGCGCGTCTGGAAGTTGGGCGCAGCGTAGCTTTCCGTGAGAATCGAAAATTGCCGCAACGTTTGTCTTTCTCTTTTAACCGCAAAAAGTCATTTATTTTGAATATTAAGTTTAATCACGAATCTGGTTTTTGAAGTTTTTTCCGGGGTCGAGATCGCCAGACGAACGCCGCGTTCTTCGCGTTCGCCTTTGTCCACGCTTCCGGGTTTACCGGGCGCGGTTAAAACGTTTTTTTCGATTTTCGCGTCGAACGTTTTCGGCTCGACGATTTCCGCCATTAAAGTCGGTTTTCCGGTCGGCTCAAAAACAAAAGCGCTGCCGGAAATTTTGTTTATTGCGCTGTCGGCGTGCAAAAATGAAGTGATTATCTGCGGCTCGTTCGTTTCGACTTCGTCCGTAATCACAAATTTATCCGGCGCGGTGAACTCTAATTTTCTGACGAACTTTTTCACGCCGACTTCCGGCTCGTAAGCCGCCGCTAGATTTGCCGTCAGCGAAACTTTTTCGTCGCGTAAATTCACGTCGGAAATACGAATTTGATCGAGTTTGTCGTATGCGACGCCGGCAAAAGCGTCGTGTCCTTTTCCTTCTTTCGCCTGACCTCTGCCGCCGAAAACGAGCGTGTTGTGATGCTCGGTCAGCGGAATTCCGGCGTAACCGGAATCGCCGGTCAAATATCTGCCGCCGGACCAGATAATAAAGCCGCCCGCGTCCGGGTGAGCGTGTCCGCTCGAAAGCCGCCAGTCGGGAAATTGTTTCAGCTTCTCGGTCGCGGCGTGTCCTTCGGGCGGTCCGGCTTTAAAGGCGAAAGCCGTCGCGTCGTCGTTCCAGGAACTGCGCCAAAAGGCGACTTCGTGATCGGGAAAGTAATGATACGGCGGTTGCCTTTCAATCGGCACAGTTTTTACGTCCGGATTGTACCAGATGAACGTCCAGAATTCTTCGGCGTTGACTTGTCCTTCGCTTTTCAACCAATCGGCGACGCCCTGCGCTTCGCCGTTCTGGTAACGCGTCGCCAGATTATAAAGAATGTTGTAATTGGTGCGAAACTTACCGTTTATACGCTCTCTATCGTAATCGTCGCCTTTGCGCGAACGCGTTACCGGTCCGGCGTAGATGTCGCCGAAATCGAAATTAAACTCGCCGCCGGGCAGCGTCGAGTGCGCGACGTATTTGTGCGCGTTGCGAAAACCCGGCGTCATTTCATACAAATTTTCTCCGGTCGAGTGAAGATGCGTGTCCATATAATGAACGAGCCAAGGCGTCGAGAAAATCCAGTATTCCATTCCTTCGTAATAATAACCGTCAGGCGAATACGTGGCTAAAACTCGGTCGAAAATCGCGCGAGAAAGCGAAGCCCAATCTTTCGCTTCGGGCGTTTCGTCCATCAAAGCGTAAGCGGTGACGGCTAAGCCGGAAATCGGTATAAAAGTGTGATTCTGACTGTAAGCGTACGATTTGCCGGATTTCGGTTTGAAGAAATCATATAAAAGACGCGCTTGTTTGATTAATTTTTCGCGGTATTTCACGCGCTCGGCGTCGGTTAAATCATGGTAAAGCAAATCGTAAGCCCAGCCCATTCCGTACAAAAGATGCCCTGCCGCCAAATCTACATTCGGTTTATTGTAAGCATAACCCCAAATGTCGTAGGAAACCGCGGCGTCCATATATTTTTTCGCGGCTTCGAGGTATTTTTTATCGCCGGTAATCTTATAAACAAAAGCGGCTTCGGCGATGCCGATTCCGACTTCGTTTTGCACGCGCCGTTCCTGCGCGGGAGCTGGCGGCGGCTCGATCGTCAAAGCGCGAACGCGTGAAAGCGCGGTCTGCCATAATTCGGGATGAGTTTTCGTTTTTTCTTTGAGCGAGTTTATTTCAGCCTGCGTCAAATAAACTCGCGGGTGAACGTTTCTTAATTCAGTTTTTAACGCAGCATTTTTCGTTTTCATTAAATTGACGAGCGGATGTTCGCCTTTTAATCTCGCGCTCGCTGCGCGTTCAGCTTCCAGTTCCTGTTTATCCTGCGCAAAAAAATAGCCCGGGGCAAATATTATAATTACAAGTATTGCGATGATATGTTTCGACATAATTTAATCTAAAAAAATTACAAAAAATTGAGCGCTTTTGCCCTCCGACTTTTTACTTTTGCTTTATTCCGCTGCTTTATTCCGCTGCTTTACTCCGCTTTTCTTCACTTTCAAAAAGTCGCGCCGTAATTATTGAAGCAGTCAGTCTGTTCGGTGGTCAAAGCGTGTCGGCTTTCCGAAGAAAGAACGAGTTTTTTGGCGCGATGACCGTGTTGTAAACCGAAAGTTAAGGCGGAAAACAAACGGTTCTCTGAATCATTTGTTTTCCGCCGATTTAATTTAGAACAACAATTTTATCGCAAATTGAAACTCGCGTCCTTCGGTTGAGGTTTGATAAACCTGTCCAGCGTTGGAAGCGTCGAGCTGGAAAACCGGAATTTGGAAATTCGGGTGATTAAAAACGTTAAATGATTCAGCGCGCAACTGCAGCTTAGTTCTTTCCCTTAATCTGATATTTTTGATAAGCGAAAGGTCAACGCTTTTGAAAGACGGTCCGGTTAAAATATTGCGCCCCGCATTGCCTAACAAATCGGTTTCGCCATTCGTCGCCGTCGGACGCCGAAACGCTGCCGGATTAAAAAGCAGTCCAGCCGGAATATTGGCATACGGATCGCCGACGATGTCCGGTCGCTGCGATGTGACGTCTGCCGCGCTGTACTGCGGCGTGAACGGTCTGCCCGAAAGTAGAGAAACGATAGCATTTAATTGCCAGCCGCCGAACAGAGCTTCTGATAAACCGCTCGCGTCGGTGAAAAATTGTCGCCCGCGTCCGAACGGCAGTTCATAGTTGAACGAACCGTTGAATTGGTGACGGCGGTCAAAGTCCGAAAGACCGCGTTCGGTTTGCAGAATATTACGAATATCTTGCGGAAACTGCTGCGAGCCGGTCGAAGATTGATTCGTCGAAGAGCCGGTGTCGATTGATTTCGAAAACGTGTATGACAAAAGCATCGTCAAACCGTTCGCCGCACGGCGGCGTAGCGATGTCTGCAAAGCGTTGTAGTTGGAATTGCCGAACTGATCCTGATATTGAATCGTAGCCGTGCCGTATTGAGCCTGAAAACGTCTGACCGTTTGCGGCACTCCGTTAACCAGAACGCCGGTCGGAACCGGATTATTGATGTTGTAACGCAAGCCGAGAAAATGCCCCTGCGAACCGACATAACCGACTTCCAACACCAAGTCCTTCATTAATTGGCGTTCGAGCGTCAGATTATATTGATAAATTTCCGGCTGTTTGTAGTCGGGATTAATTCCGCGCGGCGTAGCTTGCGCCGCACCACCCGGAAACGCGTTATTCAAAGACAATAGCAGATTGTTCGTCGCGTTGCGGCTGTAATCAATGCGATTCAAAAACGGCGCTTGAACGGCTAATTGCTGACGAATCGGATTGAAGGTTTCGAGACTGTAATAAATTCCCGCGCCTCCGCGAATTACGGTTTTATCGTCGCGAAACGGACGCAGCGCAAAACCGACGCGCGGACCGAAATTGTTTTTGTCCGGGCGCACGAGCGTATCCGGCAATTCGACCGAAGCCGCAGAAACACAGGTGATCGCGCCCGTCGAGGTGCGAACTTCCTGCGGACAAACAAGCGTTCCTGTGCTGCCGTTAATCAAAAGATTGGCGAGACGTCCGGTCGCTTCGTTGAGCGCCGTTTGGTATTCGTAGCGCAAACCTAGATTAAGCGTCAGCCAGTTTGTCACGCGGTAATTGTCCTGCACGAAAAAGGCGTATTGCGTGCCGGTCGTATTCGCCGGCTCTGCGCCGATTTGCCGCGAAGTCGTTCCGGGCAAACCGAGCAGAAAATCAGCAAATGAATAAACGCCGCTCGAAGTTTGGTTCGCCGGATTCGTATTTTGCCCGCGAAAACGGAAATCGCCGCGTAAATTTCGCACGTCGTTTTCCAGATAATTCGAGCGAATAATATCAATGCCGAATTTCAAGTTATGTTTTCCGGTATTGACGCTCATCGAATCATAAATTTGGAAGGTTTTCAGATTATAATTAAAAGGGTCGTTGGGACGGTCGCCGAATTCCGAATAACCGTCAATACGAATTGCCGGAAATCCTTGAAACTCCGCGCCCGGAGAAACGCCTTGAATGCCGAACAAAGCGTTGTAATCCTGATCTCGATTTTCTCCGAGGTTTTTAGTGTCCTGATTAAAATAACCGAAACGAATTTCATTGATGATGCTCGGCGAGAAAATATGCGTGTCCGAAACCGCATAAGTATCGTTGCGGCTCAAAGCGTCGCGCCCAAAATTCGGATAAAAATTTCTAGCGGACGGAAACGCCTGATAACCGTTGCTGCGCTGGCGCGCGAATCGAAAATAGGCGCTGTTGTTTTCTGTAAAACGGTAATCGAATTTAGCCAAATACTGATTTCGGTCAGGACGATTAATGCCCGTTGCGATATAACCTTCGCGCGTTCCGGGAATATTTGACGCGGGAATGTAAGGCAAAATTTGCAATGCAATCGGGCTGGCTGTAATCAAGTTCGGATTGCTCGCAATTGGTGCAAACGGGATCACATTCGGCGTCGGACATTCAACGCGCGTCGCCGCGTTGGCATTTGTCGCGCTTCTTTGCAGACAAAGAACGCGTCCGGTATCGTCGGCGTTTCCTAGAATTCCATCAGCGCCGGCGCCGCGAATATTACGAAAATCTCCTTGAAACCAAGCTGCATTCGGCGCGGTTTGCGACGAAACCACCGAACGGCGCTCACGCGTGCCTTCATAAGAAACGAAAAAGAAAGTTTTGTCTTTGCCGGAAGTAAAAGTCGGTCCGCCTTCGCCGAAATTGAAAAACGGCAGCGGTCCCCCGAGCGTTCCGCCGAACTGATTACGTTTCAAAACTTTTTCGCTTTCGTCCGCTTCGGTTCCCGGAACGTCAAAGGCGAGAGCGTTTTTCGCGTCGAACGCGTCGTTTCGAACGTATTCAAACAGCGAACCGGAAAAACGATTCGTGCCGGATTTCGAGACGACGTTGATTTGAGCGCCCGCCGTGCGTCCGAATTCCGCCGAATACGTCGAAGTTTCGACCCGAAATTCCTGAATTGATTCGACTGAAGTGTTAACGCCGATGTTCGCGTTGCGGTCGGAACGATTATTGATACCGTCGAGAATAAAATTAGAAGCATCCGTCCGCGTCCCGCTGGTCGCTAAACCTTCGCCCTGATCGTCGTCCGCCGGGCGGCGATATACGCCGGGCGTGAGCAGCGCTAAATCAGTGAAATTGCGTCCGTTGAGCGGCAAATCCTGCACCTGACGCGGCGTGATGACTTCGCCTTTGCTTGATGTTTCAGTGTTGATTGCCGGAGCTTCGGCTTCGACCGTGACAACTTCGTTGACGTTCCCGGCTTCGAGCGTTAAATTAAGACGTGCCGTTTGATTCGTTTCCAAAACGAAATTTGTTCGTTCCAAAACCTTAAAATTAGCGGCTTCGACGCGCACCGTATAACTGCCCGGATCAAGCTGCGAAAACGTAAAATTGCCCTCGCTGTCAGTTTGAACAGTCTGGCTTTGATTAGTTGCGGGCGAACTAATCGTTACGGTCGCATTCGGTAAAGACGCGCCCGTAGCATCAGAAACTTGACCGACGAGCGTTGCTTTAAATGTTTGAGCAGAAACTGTGAAACCGGCAAAAGCAGCAATCATTAAAGAAAACAAGAAAATCCGTATCAACTTTTTCATTTTTTTCTCCTTAAACTTAATCCATTAACATTCCGCCGTTGATTTCGATGGTTTCGCCGCACAGGTAACTTGCTGCGTCCGATGCCAGAAATGCGATGACTTTCGCCACTTCCGCGCTGGTGCCGACGCGTCCCATCGGAATCATATTCTTAAAATTCTGCATTGCTTCGGGCGTGGAAAACGTTTCGTGAAACGGCGTGTCAATCACTCCGGGCGATACGCCGTTAACGCGTATGCCCTGCGCGGCAAACTCCTTTGCCAAACCTTTTGTCATCGTCGTCATCGCGCCTTTCGCCGACGAATAATGAATCGAGCCGAGCGCTCCGCCGTTGCGACCGGCAACCGAAGTGACATTTATAATCACGCCGGATTTTTTTTCGAGCATCGCCGGAATAACTGCCTGCGCCGCGAAAAAAGCGCTTTTCGCGTTCAAATTCATCACCTCGTCCCAGCGCTCTTCGGTTAATTCCAGAGTTCTCAAACGCTCTACCAGAGAACCCGCGTTGTTTACGAGTATGTCTATAGCGCCCAGACGATTTTGTACTTCTTCGACCATTCGGCGAATTTCCGAAATTTGTGTGACATCGGCTTGCACTGCCAAAGCCTTCGCGTCGGTGCCGACGCCGACTCCGCTTAATGCGCTCGTGCCGTCGGCGCGCACAAAATGATTATTGCCGCCGACGCCGGAAATCGCCGCTACCGCAGCCTCGGCTCCGGCTCGATTGCGCAAATAACTGACGGCGACCTTCGCCCCGCATTCGCCGAAAAATTCGGCGGTCGCTCGCCCGATGCCGCTCGAAGCGCCGGTGACGAGCACGACTTTCCCGGAAAAATCAAAAAAATTCTGCATATCTTCTCCTTTTATCAATTAACTTTATGTAATATTTTGCTTTTGTAATTTGCCGATTTTGCCCATCAACGCGAACAATACAATTGTTCCAAGAACCGGAAGCAGCCCGGCGACTACCAAAATCGGCGTGTAAGAAAAATTATCAACCACCCAACCGGTCGTAAAAATAAAAATCATCGAACCTATTCCGGCGCCCGTGCCGCCTAAACCGGCAACCGAACCGACCGCCGTTTTCGGAAAGAAATCACTCGGCAAAGTTTGAACGTTATTGATCCAGACTTGAAAACCGAACAAAACGACGCCGATCAAAGTCAGCGCGAGCATTGAGTCGGTAACAAATGCCGCCAGAATTCCCGCCGGCATTAAACACGCTGCTAAAGCGATGACGGCTTTTCGCGCCGCGTCAACCGACCATCCGCGCCCGATCAAAAAACCGGAAAACCAACCGCCGAACAAACTTCCCGCGTCAGCCGCGACGAAAGGCACCCAGGCGAAATACCCGATTTGCCGCAGATCGAAGCCGCGCACATTAGCCAAATATAAAGGCAGCCAGGTGATGTAAAGCCACCAAACCGGATCAACTAAAAATCGGGCTAATACAATCGCCCAAACTTGACGATAACCGAGTAAACTCGACCAACTCGTCGCGGTTTCCGCACTTTCAACAGCCGCAGCAATTTCTTCGTCTTCGCAAATTAAAACCCGTTCTTTGTTCGTCAGCCATTGATGATTCTCCGGCGAATCGTAAAAAACCCACCATAGAACCAGCCATATAAACCCTAACGAACCGGTGATGAGAAAAGTCGGCTGCCAATGTCCGAAATAAGCTGTCAGCCCGACAATAAAAGGAGGAGCAACGATTGAACCGATTGCTGCGCCGGAATTAAAAATCGCCATTCCGAAAGCACGCTGCCGAACCGGGAACCATTCGGCGACCGTTTTAGCTGCACCAGGCCAGTTTCCGGCTTCGCCTAAACCGAGAACAAATCGAACTGCGCTCAAACCGCTTAAAGATTTGGTAAAAGCGTGAGCCATTGCTGCCAGCGACCAGACGACAATCGAAACCGTAAAGCCCTTTTTAATGCCGACACGGTCATAGAGTTTTCCGGAAAGCGTCTGGCTAATCGTATAAGCGAACAAGAACCAAGTTGCGATGCTTCCATATTCGGTATTCGATAAACCTAAGTCTTTGGTAATCACCGGCGCTAGAACCGAAAGCGTGAGTCGGTCAATGTAGTTGATTAATGTCGCCAGAAAAACCAAACCGATAATCCACCAGCGTAATCCGACGACTTTAAAGCCGGTTTCGGCGACAGCCGCAGAAATATTTTGTTGTTCGACACTTGCCATTTGTTTTTACTCGATTTCAATTTGATTTTTGCCTTCGCTTACGGCGAATTTCAAAACATTTGTTTTCTCGTCAAACATAAAACTCACTACCTTTCCGTTAACGCGCAGGCGACGCAAACTGAACGGCAGATTTAATTGAACGGCGGCTTTTGCGGCAGAAACAATCGAGCCGCTTAAGTTGTTCGGCTGATTGATTTTCAGGACAGCGGAAATGGTTTGATTTGAAGTTAATAAATTCTTTCCGTCGCGCTTTAAACTCGTTCCATTTTGTAAAATCAGACGTTGCCACGCGCCTTCCTTCGTCGTCCGCAAAACTGCCCGCGCGCCTTCTGTTTCGATTTCTTTTGATTTTCCCTGCAGCAAAACAAATTCGCGGTCGCCGTTTGCCCAATCAATGCGTACGCCTTTCGCATCTTCGAGCGCGAAGATCCGCGGCGCGGGCATTTTGTCCGCCGCGGAAGATATTTGAAGAAAATGCAAAAATTCGTTCCCGGTTTTCTTTTCCGTAGTTTTAGTGATGAGCTGCATTCCGCGTTGTTCCGATTCGCCTTTCTCGACGCTGCCCGGCAAACCGCGTCCTAAAACCACTTGCGGCGCGACTTCCGATTTTGCCGCGATCGGCAAAACGCGCACGACGCGCAAAATTGCATCTTGATTAATTAAATCGGCTGAATCGCCGGAAAGTTTGATTTCTCGGTCGGCGTTCAGCAAAAAAGAAAACTCGCTCGGTTTCTCCGCGGCGAGTTCGTCCCAAACAATAAAATAATTTGGCGCGACGAATAAAAAATGACGGTCGAATTTTTTCACGCCCAAATCCGCGTAATAAGCGCTTGCCGCGTCGCCCCGCGCGTAAAAATAATCCTGATTGCCGAAAATTTCCGCGATGCGGATTTTGTCTAATCTTTCGTTCGCAACTTCTTTGAAAACTTCGTGACGTCCGTCTTTTTCCTGTCCGCGCTCATTTACCAAAATTGTGTTATGGTCGGCGGTTTGTTTTTGCCCCGTGTAACCCGTATCGCCGGTCAAATATCTGCCGTTCGCCCAAATAATAAAGCTGTTCGCGTCCGGGTGAGCGTGTCCCGTGCTTTGTCGCCAATCGGGAATTTTCGCCGACAAACGCGCGGCGTGATGACCTTCGGGCGGAGCCGCGCGAAAAGCGAACCCCGTTGCATTTTTCGACCAGTCCGAACGCCAGAAAACCGTGTCGTTGTCACTGAAATAAACATTTGTCGGAATGTCCGTGAGCGGAGCTGATTTTAGATTTGAGTCGCGCTGCAAAAAAGCCCACATCGGCTCGCGCGTTCCGAGTTCGGTTTCCTGACGAATGAAATCACCGACAGCCTGCGCTTGCGAATCCCGGTAAATGCTCGCCAGACGATATAAAATATCGTATTCGCCGTATAATTTTTCGCGTCTTGATTCCCCGTTGCGGTTCGGCGCGCCGTCGCCTGTATCGGCGAAATCGAAAACGTTTTTCCGGTCGGGCAAAATCGAGTGCATCGCGTAGAGCTTGAGCGGCACGAATTTTTCGCGCAGCGCCGGGTACAAATCTTCGCCCGTCACTTGTTTGTGCGCGTCGAGATAGCGAACAGTCCAGCGAAAACTGAACGTGAAATAATGAAAGCCTTCGTAGAAATAACCGTCGGGCGCGAAAGTCGTCAAAGTGCGGTCGTAGACGGCGCGGGCGAGCTGCGCCCAATCTTTCGCCTCTTCGGTTTCATCCATCAAAGCGTAAGCCGCAATCGCCAGACCAGCCATCGGTATCGAAGTGTGATTTTGGCTGTAGCTGTAACGTTTTTTCGGTTTATATTTGAAATATTCATACATCAAACGCGCCTGTTTGACGAGCTTGTTTTTGATTGTTTTCCTTTCTTCTTTTGATAATTTGTCGTAGAGAACGTCGTAGGCAAAGGAAACGGCGTAAAGCAAATGCGCGGGCGGCAAATCAACATTCGGTTTGTTGTACGTATAGCCCCAGAGCGGCATCTCGCATGCGGCGAGCGTCCATTTTTTCGCCGCTTCGAGATATTTTTCGTCCTGCTTGACGGTGTATGCGAAACTCGTCTGAGCGATTTGAAACGCGAACGTGTATTGCGAAATACTGCCGGGCTTTTGTTCGAGTCCGCTTTTGTATAAATCTTCGTCTTTCGGGTCGGGCGGGTTTCTACGCAAAGTTTGAATGCTTTTCAAAACATCCTGCCACAACTCCTTTTCAGAATTTTTGGCTTTTTCACGAAATCGCGGCAATTCTTCGGCAGTAAAAAACAATCTCGGATGCACGCCGACAAGCTCGGAGCGCATTTTTACCGGACGCTTCAACAATTCTTCGAAAGCTGTAACCATCTGCTCGCGCTGATTTTCCTGCGCCCGAGTTTTCGGCGCGCCGACGAAAAGAAAAATCATCGCCAGAAGCGAAAAAATACCGGTTAAATGATTTATAGTTATTTTTATGTTAGCGTTAACAGACATCATTAAAAATAAAAATTAACCGAATTCATTGCTGATCCAATCGGCTGGCACGCAGAACCTTTTTCGCGTACCGAACTTTTTGTGGTTTGAAATTATCCTTTTTGTAAAAAAGACGAATCTTATTTTCCCGCCGCGACGGTCGAATCGCGAACTATTAATTCGCACTCGAGGACTTTTTCCTCGCGTTCGGGCTGTTCGGCGGCTTCAATTCTTTTCAGTAAAAATTCCGCGGCAATCGAACCTTGTCGGCGCGTCGGCTGCCGGACGGTCGTCAGCGAAGGCGATGTGTGAACCGCCATCGGAATATCGTCAAAACCGACAATCGCCAAATCGTGCGGAATCCGCAAGCCCGCTTCTTTTATCGCGCTCATCGCGCCGATCGCCGTAAAATCGTTGCGCGCGAAAATCGCCGTCGGACGATTCGGCAGCGCGAGCAGGCGTTTCATCGCTTCGTAACCGAGTTTTTCGGTCGAATAACCGGGCGCTTCGTCGCTCGCTTCCGGGCTTCCGGTAATAAAGCGTTCTTCAACTTCCAAATTATTTTCTTTGAGCGCGTCGAGATAACCTTGAAATCTTTTCAAACTCGCGCCGCCCGATAAATTCGTTCCGATAAAACCGATTTTCGTGTGACCGCAGTCAATCAGATGCTGCGTCGCCTCGAATCCGCCTTTGCGATTGTCGGCGGAAACCCAATCGGCGTTTTCGTGATGAAAATCGCGCCCGATGCAGACGACGCGAAAGCCGTGTTCGATCATTTCGCTCAAATGTTTGTCGCCGGCGCGGTTCGAGCGCGTCGCGACGATCAAGCCGTCAACCAGATGCGCCGCCAGCGAATCGAAAGCCGCAATATCTTCTTTCGCGCTGTGTTCGCTGACGCTGATAAACAAATTGTAGCCGCGCAGCATCGTCACTTCGCGAACGGCGCGGGCGAGTTCGGCGGCAAACGGATTGGCGATGTCGCCGAGAACCAAACCGACGGTTTGCGTGCGCCGCAGCTTCAGACTGCGCGCCAAACCGTTCGGGCGATATTTCATTTCCTTGATCGCCTGCAAAACTTTATCGCGCGTGCCGTCGCTGACGTAACCGTTTTGATTGACTACGCGCGAGACGGTCATCGGCGTCACGCCGGCAGCCGTCGCAATATCGTTTAAGGTAGTAGATTTTTTCTTTTTGGCGATCAAAATCGTGGATTTAATAAAAATTTAAGTTATCGTTAACAGGTTTATATCACGGATAATTCGGTTATGCAATATTTTTTTTCAAATTGTATTAAAAACCATTTATAATATAAAAACCCGCCGAATTTATTTGTAAATTAAAGCGGGTTTAGCAAAAGCTGAGAAGCAATAATCGAGAAAAGTATAAAATTAACTGACAAAATAATTATGCGAGCTTTTATATTTTATCTCTTTCTCGAAAATTGCCGCACTTGTCACCGGCTTGCCTTTATGCATCATTAAAATCCGGCTTTTTTCTGACGACCAAAACCGAACACGGCGCGTGATGAACGACTTTGTCGGACGTTGAACCGAGGAAAGCGCGTCCCCAGAATCCATAACCGTGCGAACCGACGACGATCAAATCCGCGCCCCAATCCTGCGCTTCTTCGACGATGGCTCTGCCCGGCGTGCCTTTAACGATTTTGGTCGTTATTTGAACCGTCGAATCTTTGAAGCGTTCGCGGATTATTTCCTCGGCTTCACTGACAAACGCCGCCGCTTGCTCGCGTCCGAGTTTTTCCATCTCTTGAATATACTCGGCGGAAACCGCAAACGGTTCAGCCGCCGCGTTCGCCACTTCTTCGTAAACCGAAACGATTTCAACCGAATTATTTCCTTTGTCAGCCAGCATTTCACAGGCTTTTTCAATCGCTTGTCGGCTAAATTCCGATCCGTCCGTCGCTATTAAAATTTTCATCAATCATTATCTCCTTAAAATTACTCTTCTTAATAAAGATTTTACGTTTCATCAGGTTTCATCGAACTGCTTGTTTTAACGTTGATCCGCGCAGTTTCGCCGCCAGATACGGCGCAAAAATCATAAAAATGATTCCGAAAGCCATCAAACCGCCGCGCGAAACGTCATAATCCTCAAACATTCGCTCGCGCGAATAACCGAGAACGAAAAATCCCAATCCGAACTCGAACAACAAAGTCAAAACCGCCCACATAAAACCGACCGCAAAAAGCGATTTTAGGTTCTCAGCGGCAATCCACCGGATAAACAAACAAGCAATCAGAAAAATCAGCAGCATTCCGACGAAAAAAGCGATTCGCCGCGCCGGAAAATCTCCGACGAGCGGCGCGAGATAGATCTGCCGCAGCGTGCCGTGAATGCTCTCAGCAAACACAATTACCAACCAAACTAAAAATGCTCTGAACAGGTACATAATTTATTCGTCAAACTCATATTCGGCTTCAGTGATACGCCCGCGCCAGTAAGGTTCGCGACCTTCCGGCATCTGCCATTCGACTTCGCCTTCAATCGGTATCATCATTCCGCCGCGTTCTCGGTAATTCCAGAAGCGTCCCGCCCACGGAAACGATTTGTATTCGCCGTCAACTTCTTTGAAACGCGCGGGCGAGAAAACGCCGGTGATTTCGCCCGTTTCGTTAAATTCAAACTCGAGCGAAATCTTTGTCGCGCCGTCGGTCAATGTCGCCAATGCTCGATTTTCGTCAATCGCCGTCCATTTCAAAGTTTCGCCCGGCAGCAAAGCGGTCGGCTGCCAAGCTGATTCCGCCAAATATCTCTGCAGCGCGCCCGCCGCTAACTTTTCATTCGGTTCGGCGTTCATCACGGTAAAAAGCCCGAAAATTTTCGCCTGCATCAAACCTTGTTCGTTTAGGTAAGCATCGCGCACGCGAACGTTCATCAATGAATTCATTTTCATTCTGGCATCCCAGACGAATGCCGGCGGATGCGTCGAAAAATGCTGTTCCGAAGCAAAGGGAATCCATTTATCATTCAAATTAAACTCGCCTGCGTGCCGGATTCGCGCCGTGCGAATAATCGGCTGACCGTCTTTTAGCGCGAACCGGAAATATCGAGCCACCGGCGCGGGCAGATTATCAACCTCTTCGAACGAAACTGTTTTCTTTTCTGCAACCGAAACCGCTCGGTTCAGTTTTTCGATTACCCGCCCGGTCTCGCTCCTCCAGTTTGCCGCGCCGGACTTAAGCGCCAAAGCGATGCCTGCGCCCGTCAAACCTAAACCCGCCAAAATAGCTTTTTGCCAATTTTTCATAACTGTCTTATGCCGAGAGAAGCTCGACTCGGTTTTTTTCCGCTTCGGCGGGAAAATTTCGTTCCCAATTTCGCTTGATGCTTTCGCCTATCACCGGATAAATCACCTGTTTCAGTACCGGTGAAACAAGCGTCATATAAACGGGCGTGCGCCAATTTAGATTTTTGACGTAGACGACGTTATACAGATTATATCCAAACGAAGTTTTCTCAGACGCAATCACCCAGAAACAATGCACCGTTTTGTTAATGATTTCCAACACCATTTCATTTTCAAAACAGTATAAAACACGACTGATTCCTCTGACTTCTCCGGGCGGAATCAGGGATTTCGCGCGTTCTTCCCCGCTCAAACGCGGCAACCAGGAAATTTCATTTACGAGTTCCGGCACCTCGTCCCAATGCATAATTTTTCCGATCAAACCGCGCAGCCAAAACAAACCTTTTGAAACTGTTCCGAGTTCGACATCGCCCAAATCGCTGAGACCTGTCGCGCGGTAAATTTCCGGTAACGTCATTTGCTCGCGCCCGCCTTTCAGCTCAATGTAATCGAGGCTGTGAACTGGAATTCCCGTCAGAAAGCTGTGAGCCTTGAGCGGCAGGCAGTTAAACTTTTCCGTTATTTTTTCGTTTGCGATTAAAGAATCTTCAATTGCTTCGGAAGCATTCGCGTCGCGTTTATTTTGTTGCGGTCGAATCGCCAGAAAATACGCCGCCAGAAGACCTGCGCCGCCGATTATTGCTGTTTTTGTGATGTTTTTCATAAACTCTCTCCTTGCTCCGCAGATTTCATATTTCCAAATAAGAACCGGTTGCGACTAAGCTGATAAAAATCAAAGAAAATCACATCGGCAGTTCTTCCGACGCTTCAGTGATTCCGGCTGACGTTGCAAACAGCGACGTGACGGTTAAAACCAGCGTGTAAGTCGCGCCTCTAATCAAAGACACCTCCTGAAGAATAGTTCCGCCGTCGCGTTCTGCCAGCTCGCCGTATATGTATTTGGCGTTTGCAACGATTCCGACTTTCCGCGCCAGCCGCTCGATAAAAGAGTTTTCGATAGATCGCGTCTTAAACGGTAAATTTGTCATCTTTTTTACTCCGCAATTACTTCGTCGATGTTTCGGCGCGGCGTGTGAAATTCCTCAACCTCGGCGAAACCGAGTAAAAACGGCTGCTGCGGAAATTCTCCGGTCTGCGGAATTAATTTTTTAAGTTCTTCTTTGTGTTCCGGAATCTGAACGATCTGACTCATCGGACGAACGCCGAGACCGAATTTTCGTGCCGTGAGATAAATTCGCTCGAAAACTTGTCCCGCTTTTACCTGTGAAAGGCGCTTGTTTTCAACCGATGTTATCAAGCCGAAAACGGGCGCGCTTCTTAAAACCGTGCAGTCGGTTTTCGCGGTTGATTTTCCTAAATTCAAATAAGCCACGGCGAGACTTCCGATTTGCGACATCAGCCACGAATTACCGAACGCGCCCTGCTCGATCCAATACGCCAATTCTTTGCGAAATTCCGGGTCGGCAAACTGCGCCGCGTCGCTGCGAACAATTAATTCTTCAATTCGCTCGCGAATGTTTTCATCGCTCGTCAAATAAAGATTAACTTCATTTTCGCGGCAGCAATTCTCGATTTCGCGCCGAATTTCCGCGCCGATTTGTTTATTAAGAAAAGTCTGGTGAAAGGTCGAACGCGCGGTCAGAAACTCGAATAAATCTTGTCCTCGATGAATTTTCGTTTCTTCTGACTGCCGCAGCACGACGCGAGCGATGCAATTTTTATCATCATCTTTCGGAAAATAATCCGTCTTCGTATCAAATCCGAAATGACGGGCGGCAATCAGCAAATTTTCCAGCGCGCAGCCGATTGAAATATGCATCTCCCTCCGGTCAGCATCAGCAATTTTCAGCCAGCGGCTTCGGTCTGCGTAAATTTCGATGGAATTCTCGCTTGAAATTTTGAAAAGCCAGGGCTGCGAGTTATGACTCGACGGAGCGAGAACGGCGTATCGGATCAAAAATTTTAATTTCTCGCTCGGCGGAGCGCCGCCCGGAAAATCGCTCGCCGAAATTTTCCATAAATCCTTCAAAGTCATTCGCGCCGTCATTGCCTTTCTCCTTTTTAGCTTCTGCAGAAAATGAATTCATATGCATAAATCGCAAATGACGTGCCGTTTAAATTTTGCCGGATTTACTTGTTTTTTTTAGGAAAATAATTGGAAAGAGTTGAATTTTTGCGCGGCGGTGCGAATTTTCTCGCACTTGTTTAAGGAAAGAAATATGAAGACGGCAAGCTATCTTTTACCGTCTTTAAGAAAAATATTTTTGATTGAAAAGCTTATTGGTTCAAATTTTGCAATCTTTCTTCAAACAATTTCGCCGAAACGGTTAAAAAATCGTGTGCGGTAATCAAGCCGATGAGTTTGTCAGCTTTTATAACGGGCAAACAGCCGATGTTTTTTTCGCGCATCAAGCTGAGAGCATCCAGCGTGGGCGTTTCAGGCGAGATGGTAACTAAGTTTTGCTTCATCACGTCGCGAACCACGATTTCCGATGCTCCGTTTGTTTTGTCGTGCGTGTACAGTTCGAGCAAATCGCGATGCGAAATGATGCCGACCAGCTTTCCTTCGTCGTCTTCGACCGGAACGTGACGAACGTGCTTCCAGTGCATTAAGTTCGCCGCCAAATCCAGAACGTCTTCCGGGCGAACGGTGAACAAATCCGTCGTCATAAACTGTTCGATTGTTTTATAATTATCAATCCAATCCGAGCAGTCGGGAATGTTTGCCAAATCCCATTTGTGAAGCGGTTCGCCCGATTCCTGATTAACTTTCATCGCCGCCGTGAGACTTCGCATCCGCACGTTCTTTTTCGCGCTTTTGTCCATCGCCGCAAGCGAATCGAGCATCCATCTCGCGCCGGTTTTTTCCGCCGCAACGCGCTCTTCCAAGACGCCCAAATATCTCTCGATGTCATCGGATTTAATTCCGACCTTTTGCAATCCGCGTCTCACGCGCGGCAGAAGTTCTTCCAAAATCAAACGACGCGCCGGATGGCTTTCGCCGTCGAGCCAGACGATCTGTGATTTCAAACCGAACCGCGCCGCGCTGAAAAAATTGTTTTTCGCGTCGTCGAACGACATTTTTTCCGTCACGTCGCCAAACTCTTCGGGCAGTGCCGTCATCAGTCCCAGAAAAAACGCCGCGTTCGCCATTTCGTCCAAAACGGTCGGACCGGCGGGCAAAAATCTCGCCTCAATTCGCAAGCTCGGAACGCCGTTTAAAACGCCGTAACAAGGACGATTCCAGCGCCAAATCGTGCCGTTGTGCATTCGCCAGGCTTGAAGCTGTGGAATTTTTCCGCTTTCAAGACTTTCCAGAGAATTTTCTTCGAGTTCGCGCGAAAAAATAATGCGGTAACGCGCCACGTCTTCGTGAAAAACGTCGAGGATCGAATTTCTCGCCCAATCTCTGCCGAACGTGACGCGAGCCTGCCGGTTGCGCGCGTGATGCGTGGGCGAGCGTTCGTCAACGGCGTGCTGAAAAAGCGCGAGTCTCGTTTCGTGCCAGAGGCGATGTCCTAAAAGAAGCGGCGAATTTACTGCCGAAGCGAGAACTGGCGCGGTGACTGCTTGCGCCCAATTGTAGAGGCTCACAAAATCACTGATGCCAACTTGCAGATGAATCTGAAAACTAGTGTTGCAGAATTCGATAAAAGTATCTTTCAAATGCAGGCGCAGCTCGTCCAAACCTTTGATGTGAATCAATCTTTCGTCACCGTGCAGATGCGTTAAAATTCGGTTCATTTCTGTATAACGCGGCGTCGGCGTCAGATTCGCCTCGACTAAATCCGATTGCTGAATCGTCGGCAAAATTCCGCACAAAACCGCGTCGGCTTTGAAATTTCGGGCGGCTTTTTTGACGATTGCGAAAACTTCGTTCAGTTCCGATTCCAATCTGCTCAAACAATCGCCGGAAAATTCGAGCGGCGTCAGATTCGCTTCGATATTGAAACGCCCGATTTCGGTCGTGAGACGCTCGTCGTCGGCGTTTTCCAGAATTTCCATAACGAGCGGCGCCGGGTGCATTGCCGAATCAACCAGAAACATTTCCTGCTCGGCGCCGATGCGCAGCGTGTTTTGTTCCAACCGACCGCCGGCGAGCATTTTCTCCAACGCTTGCAGATCGTTTAAAACGGCTTTGGTAAACGCGCGCATCTGCATTTCGTTCGCTTCGTTTGCGACATTTTTATCGCCCATATCCTTTATCTCCTTTTTTATTTGAACGGGCTTCGCGCGTCGTGTCGCCGCCGCGTGACCACGAGCTTGTCATCGCGCCAGCGACGTTTTCTGAAACCTAAAAGATGAAAAATTTGCAGCGGGAAAAACCTCGCCACGCGCGTATTGATAATTAAACTGTCGGCATCGGTCGGATGTCGCTGCACGCCGGGCAAAACGCGAACGAGATTGCCGATTTTCATTTTTCGCAAAATTACTGAAAGACGGAGCCAGAAACGAGCGACCTCGCGCCCGATAAAAAAGCCGTCTTCGCCCTGTTTTTGATAAAGCGGCATCAAAATCAAGCCCGATTCGATTGCCTTAATAACGCCGTTTTTGTTTTTAGCCAAAATTTGTCCGCGTTTGATCGGATCAAAATTCTCGAATCCCGAATTCAATTGAAATTCATCTCCGGGCGCCACCGGCTCACGGTGCCGAATCTCTATAATTCGCCGCTTTCCCGACGCTTTTTGTAAATTTTGGAGATGATTTTCCAAATCCGGCAAATCTTCCGCCGATAAAATACCCGAATTGACGAGCGCGAGCCAAACCAGTGCTTCGTGATTGTCAATCGCATCCGTCGAATCGTGCTGCCCGCCTTCAAAACCGAATGTGACCGCGCCTTTGTTGTTCAAATATTCGAGCATCGTGCCGTCGAGTTGTTCTTCGATGCCGAGCAGAATCGTAACCGGAAATTTTTGCGCGAAGCTTCGATTTCGCAACGTGTCGCCGACGGCGGCAAACGGTAAGCCTTCGGCGGATGTCGAATGCAAATCGAGCGCGAAAACTTCGTTCTTCGCCGTGCTCAAAATTTTTTCAAAAATCTCTAAAAGTTCGTTTTGTTCAGCATCTTCCGAAATTTGCGGAGAAGAATTCGTTTGATTTTTTTCGAGATTTTCGTTCGTCCAATGGCGATTTAAATCCGCGCCGATGAATCTTACGCCGCGCCGCAAAGCTCGCGAATTTCCCGTGAGAAAATAAACTCTGCCGCGCAATTTCGGACGCGAATCTTTCAGTTTGTGCGCGGCTCTTTGCAGCGCGAACGTGCCGCTCGGCTCATTGCCGTGCAGACTTCCGACGGCAATCAGCGTCGCGCCCGACGCGTCGCCGATGAATTCGCCGATTAAATGCTCGCCTTCCTCAATCGTTTGCTGCGGCGCGTGTGCCGTCTCAATCGTCATCAATTTTTTATCGCCTTTCTTTTCTCAAAATCTTTCCAAAAGGCGTTTTTGGCAAAAACTTTAGCTTTTGTGAAAGAACTCGTTCAACGTTTGGGCGAAGGGCTTTGATAACCTTGACGATAAGTCAGAGCGGCGCCTTTACTGTTTTCTACCGGTCGGAGTTTGATTTTTATTTCGTGCCATTTTCCGTCCGCCGCGCCCGTCGGATAAAAACTCAGCGAATAAAAATCGCGCATTTCCGAAGCGATCTGCCGGTAAATTGAGTAAAGCCGCTGCCGGTTTTCGTTTGCCGGAAAATGCGAAGAACCGCCGGTTTTGAGCGTTAATTCTTCGAGCGCCGCGCGGTCGAGGTTGTTCGCATCGTTTGAAATTCTTTTGCGTCTGGCGTCGCCCGCCCGCGTTAAGTCGGAATAATTCCACGCGTCGGATTCATCGAAAATGACCGCGTAGATTTGCGCGCCGAAACTTTTTAACTGTTTGCTCAAATCTGAAAAACTATGACGGCTGTTGTGGTCGGCGCTGTCCGAGATGACCAGCAGCGTTCGTTTCAGATTTTTGCTTTCCCGCAATTTGTTCGTCGCCAGATAAATCGCGTCGTAAAGCGAATTCGGCTCGCGCTGCTTCACTCCGACTGGCAAATTTTTCTCGATTTGTTCGATTGTCGGTATGAAATCCAAACTCAAACTGCCGCGTTCGTTAAAAGCGACGATAAAAAAGCGGTCGTCCGCGCTTAATTCTTTGGTGAACGCTCGCAGCGACTCCAAAACCGCCGCCGTTCGCTCGGCTGTCGTCGGGTGCATATCATAAACAATTCCGAACGTGACCGGCGCCGATTCCGCCGAAAAGTGCGAGATTCTCTGTTTTGTCTTATTGTCGAAAACCTCGAACTGTTCCTGTTTCAAATTTTTAACGCTGTTTCCCTGTTTGTCAGTGACGGCGACGTTTACCGTCACCAAATCGGTTTCCACGCTGATCGTTTCGTCTTGCGCGTTTACCGAAATAAACGACAATACGCTAACCAAAACCAGCAAAAATTTCTGTTTTATTCGCATATGATTCCTTTATTTATCTATTTAATTTAAATTCCGACTTTGCAAGTTTTCCTTGATTGATGTGTAAGCGCAAGTCCCATGCCTCTCGGTTTTTAACTGAAAGCGGGCAATTTATCAAACGATTTCTGAGATTTCGACAATTTTACACTCACAAGGAAACAAACGATCCGCGAAAAATTTCACATATAATTTACCGCAACTGCGAAAATTTTCACACCTCATTTTTTTAAAACTCAATAAATACGGGCTTTTTACGGCGGCACGCGCTTTGCGAAATATATTAGCAACAAGTTCGCGGCGAATTTCAAAAGCGAGCTTACAAGATTTGGAGGCAAATAAAATGATTGTAAAAATTTATGGTTTGGTTTGGCTTTTGGGCGTTCTGGCAGTCGGCGTTTTGTACCTGACGGGAAATTTCACTCCGTCGGTAAGCGTTCTTTTCGGTTTCCTTTCGTTCGGAGCGATTTTTTTGGGAATGATCGGAGTGCTGCCTTTGACTGTAGCGCATCCTGCACCAGATAAACATTAATAATTTGAAGGGATTTGATGACGTGTTATCAAATCCCTTCGGATTTAATCAGCGATACGAAAATTTTAAGCGTTCGGCGAAGATAAAACTTCGGCGAGTGTGGTCAACAGTTTTTCCGCCGTGAAAGGCTTTGACAGAAATTCGTTGACGTTCAAATCGTTGATTTCAGCGGGCGGCAAACCGCTGGCGGCGACAATCGGAAGCGTCGGATTCAAACGCCGCAAAGCGCGAATCGTCGCCGCGCCGTCCATAAAAGGCATTGCCATATCCGTCAGGACAACGGCGATTTCGCCGGCGTTCTGCGCGTAAATCGCCAGCGCTTCGGTACCGTCGGCGGCCGTCATAGTTCGGTAACCGAATTTCTCAAGCGTCGCTTTGGTGATTTGGCGAATATTCTCCTCATCGTCCACTATCAGAATGAGCTCGCCGTTACCCGTCGGATACGGCAAAACAGATTTACCTTCCGGCGCCGCCGATTCGCTCTGCGCCGCCGGAAGGTAAATTGAGAATTGCGTTCCCTTTCCGGCTTCACTGTAAACGTTGATAAAACCGTCGTGGCTTTTGATAATCGTCAGCGCGGTCGAAAGCCCTAAACCGGTGCCTTTACCGATTTCTTTGGTGGTAAAAAACGGGTCGAAAATACGTTTTTGAACTTCCTGCGTCATACCGCTTCCGGTATCTTTGACGCTGATTAAAACGTATCTGCCCGCTTTCGCTTCGATGTACATTCGCGCGTAATTTTCGTCTAAATTGATATTGCTCGCCGTAATCGTCAGCGTTCCGCCGTTCGGCATCGCGTCGCGCGCGTTGATGCAAAGGTTCATCAAAACCTGGTGAATCTGCGTCGGGTCGGCTAAAACGAGTTCGAGTTCCGGTTCGATTTCGTATTTTACGTTGATTGATTTCGGCAGCGTTTCGCTCAAAACTTTGACCGTATCTTTAATGATATGTTTAATTTGAACGGAAACGCGCTTGCCTTCGACGCCGCGCGCGAACGACAAAACCTGTTTGACCATCGCCGCGCCGCGCTCGGCGTTTTCCCGCGCTAGCGAGAGCCACCGCTCGGTTTCTTCGTCGGTCGCGTTCAAATACAACATATCAATCGCCATCAGAATCGGTGAAAGCACGTTGTTCAAATCGTGCGCGATGCCGCCCGCCAAAGTTCCGATTGATTCCATTCGCTGAGCGCGCAGAAGCTGTTCCTGAATCTTTTTCTGTTCGGTAATGTCTGTGTTTAGAATCAAATTATAATCGGGCTGTTCCTGTTCGTTGCGCACGAGCGTCCAGCGGCTCTCGACGACAATTTGCTTTCCGCTTTTGGTAACGTGCCTTTCCTCATCGCTCCATTCATCGGCGCGAGTTAAAGATTCCTGCGCTTTGACGAGCTGCGTTTCGTCGCCGCCGCAGACTACTTCGCAGACTTCTTTGCCGAGAATTTCTTCCGCCGCCCAGCCGTAAATTCTCTCGGCGCCTTTGTTCCAATACAAAATCCGGTGATTCAGATCGCAAACCAGAATCGCGTCCTGCGCTTTATCCAAAAGCGACGCTTGTTGACGAATGCGTTCCTCGGCGAGTTTTCGCTCGGTTATGTCATAGCGAATGGCGACGTATTGATACGGCTTTCCGCGCTCATCTGTAAAAGGCACAATCGTCGTGTCAACCCAGTAAAATTCGCCGGTTTTCGCCCGGTTGCGAATCTCGCCGCGCCAGACTTTCCCGCCCGTAATCGTCGTCCACAACTCGCGTATGAATTGTTTTGAATGAAAATTGGAATTGATTATTCGGTGATCTTGACCGACGAGTTCTTCGCGCGAATATTTCGATATTTGACAGAATTTATCGTTGACATACGTTATCGCGCCGCGCCGATCCGTAATGGCGACAATCGCCGCTTCGTCGAGGGCGTATTTTATGTCGGAAAGCTCTTTGAGCGTTTTTTTTAGCTCTTTCTCGAATCCGTCAGTTTCTTTTATCGTAACTTCTTTCATTCGCTCAATCGGATTTTTTCAGACGATACCGCAATTGATCTCTGGAAATATGCAAAAGCCTGGCGGCGTGCGTCAAATTTCCGCCGGCTCGCTCAAACGCCTGCCGCGCGAGTTCGAGTTCGACTTTTTCGAGCGGAATTCCCTCGGCGGGAAGAACGAATCTTGGTTCATCGCCGTTTTTCGCCGGTAAATTTTTCTGCACCAAATCAAACGGCAAATGCTCGGTCGTCACAAATTCGCCGTCCTCGAGAATCGAGGCGCGTTCGATGACGTTGCGCAGTTCGCGGACGTTTCCCGTCCATTCGTAACTCAAAAAAATTCTCGCCGCATCGGGCGACAATCCGCGCAGTTTTTTATCGCCGCGTTTATGGTTCGTTTTTTCGATGTAATAATTTGCGAGCAGCAAAACGTCTTCGCCGCGCATTCGCAAAGGCGGAATGTCAACGCGGATGACCGACAAACGAAAATACAAATCGAGCCGAAATCTCTGCTCTTCCGATTCAGCCTTTAAATCGCGGTTGGACGCTGCGACAACGCGCACGTCGAGCGGCAAATCCTTCAAACCGCCGACGCGGCGAAAAGCGTTTTCTTCTAAAACGCGTAGCAGCTTGGCTTGCAGTCCGAGTTCAAGTTCGCCGATTTCATCGAGAAAAATCGTGCCTCCCTGCGCCTGCTCGAACAATCCTTCTTTTCTTGCTTTCGCGTCTGTAAATGCGCCTTTTTCATAACCGAACAATTCGCTTTCGATCAATGTCGCCGGAAGCGCGGCGCAGTTTATCGCCAGATACGGAGCGTCCCGTCGTTCGGACGCGTAATGAATCGCTCGCGCGAACAAATCTTTTCCGGTTCCGGTTTCGCCCTGCAAAAGTACTGCGGCAACGTCGGACGCGGCGACTCTTTTCGCCAGTTCAATCGCTTTTTTCATCGGAGCGGATTCGCCGATAATTTGCTCGAAACCGAATTTTCCGGCGCGCATCTGTCTGGCTTGTTTGACTTCGCGGCGCAGAACGTGAGTTTCGAGCGCGTTTCGCAAAGTCACGCGCAGTTCTTGCAGGCGAACCGGTTTGGCGATAAAATCGTGCGCTCCGCCGCGCAGCGCCGCGACCGTGTTTTTTACGTCAATGTTTCCGGTGATCATTATGACGATTGTTTCAGGCTGTTCCGCTTTGATTTCCGTTAAAAAATCCAGCCCGGAACCGTCCGGCAAATCTATATCGAGCAGAGCGACGTTCGGTTCCAATTCCTGAAATAAACGCCGCGCTTCGGCTAAATTCGCGGCTTGCGCCGAGTCATAATTCCACGACCGCAGAGCTTCGGCGAGCGCGAGACGAATAGAAGGTTCGTCGTCAACGATTAAGATTTTACTTTGTTTCGCGTTCAATGATTTTGTCGATGTTTTTGAGTAATTCTAAATTTGTTTCGGACACTGATTATAACTGCTCTTCGCATCAATGCGAAATTTTCCGCACTTGATAATAAATTCTTTCGGGCATTTCAATTGTATTTTCCATTTTTACCGCAATTTTTTACTTGGCATATCGCTTGCCAAAGGATTTAATAAGAAACGATAAAAAATAAAAAAAACTATATAGAGAATGCGTATGAAAATTTTAATCGGATATGACGGCTCACCGACTGCGGATGCGGCTTTCGATGATTTGAAATCGGCAGGATTTCCCGAAGAAACGGAAGTCGTTGTCGTATCGGTTGCCGAAGTCTGGCTTCCGCCGGAAAATGTCGAAAAAAACGGCGATCAGGCAAAGAGCGAGTACATAGAAGAAATAACCGAAAAGCACCGGCAAAAGGCGCGCAAAGCAGTCGCCGAAGCCGAAACTTTCGCGCGTCACGCCCGCGACCGCTTGCTGAAAATGTTTCCCGGCTGGAAAATATCCGCAAAAGCGACTTTCGGGTCTCCGGCTTGGGAAATCTCCGCCGCAGCCAATGAAATGAAAGCCGATTTGATCGTCGTCGGTTCGCACGGGCGATCTGCCATCGAGCGTTTTTTTCTCGGCAGCATCTCGCAGAAAGTTTTAACCGAAGCTAATTGTTCGGTGCGCGTAGCGCGCGGACGTATCGAAGTAGACCCAGTGCCTTCGCGTATAATTATCGGCTATGACGGCTCGCCCGGAGCAAACGCGGCTGTTGAGTCGGTTATCTCCAGAAAATGGCGTGAGAAGAGCGAATTTCGCTTTATTGTCGTTACAGATCCGATCACGCCCTCGGCAATCGGGCGATTTGTGCCGCCGATTGCCAATTGGGTCGAAGAGGCGAATTACAACGAGCACGAATGGATTGAAAAAATCGCCGCCGACGCTTTGCAGAAAATGCATGACGCCGGACTTTCGGCGGATTTGCGCGTCCGCGCGGGAAATCCGAAATCCGTTCTGCCGGAAGAAGCCGAGAGTTGGCACGCCGATTCGATTTTTCTCGGGGCGAATCGTTACGGAAGCCGCGTCGAGAGGTTTCTACTCGGCAGCGTTTCGGCGGCTATCGCGGCGCGCGCCCATTGTTCGGTTGAAGTAGTTCGCTTCTAAAAGCGAAAGGATATTGTTTATGTCTGAAAATTTGAAAAGTGCCGTCAGCGAGATTTTGGGCAGTTCGGAGGTGCGTCTGACCCAACGCGAAAAGCGTGTTTTGGAAAGCATTCTGAAACAAACGATCATCACCCGCGACACGCAGCGCGATTTTTGTGACGACCGCACATTCGGCGAAAGAGTCGCTGATAAGGTGGCGATTTTCGGCGGCTCCTGGATGTTTATTATTTCATTCGGCGCGGCTTTGCTGATCTGGGTCGTCTTGAATTCGTTTATCTTAAGCGCGCGCGGCGAGTCTTTCGATCCGTATCCGTATATTTTATTAAATCTTTTTCTTTCGATGCTCGCGGCGATACAGGCTCCGATAATTATGATGTCGCAAAACCGTCAAGCGGAAAAAGACAGGCTTCAGGCGACGCACGATTACGAGGTCAATCTCAAAGCCGAGCTGGAAATTCGCCGTCTGCACGAAAAAGTTGATGAATTGCGTGAAAAGAAATGGATTGAGCTGCTCGAAATTCAGCAGCAGCAGATTCTGATTTTAGAGCAGCTGCTTCAAAAAGAAACTGCTGACAAAACATCTTGATTTTTTCGTCCGAATTTTTCATCCGACCGGATATGATGCGCTGGTTGTTCGTCATTTTCGCGCTGGCGGCTGTTGTCGTTGCGCCGATGTTTTTGTTTGAATCCGTTCTTTTCGCCCGCGTTACGGCGATTGCGGGCGTTTGTCTGGTCTTATGGCTCAGCGAGAGCGTTCCTCCGTTTGTGCCGACGTTTTTGCTGCTCACGATGATACCGCTTTTTCTCGCTCCGATTGATGTTAAATTCAATTTGGCGAACGTTTTGACGTGGGCGGTTGATCCGGTTTTAGCTTTGTTTCTCGGCGGTTTTGCCGTCGGCGCGGCGACCGAAAGATACGGATTCGACAAATTTTTGGCGCGGGCTTCGCTTAAAACGGCGGGAAACTCCGTTCCGAAATTTTTGTTGCTGGTTATTTTGCTGACGGCGTTTCTTTCGATGTGGATGTCGAATATTGCCGCCGCCGCTTTGATGATCGCCTGTTTGCGTCCGTTGATGACAGGTTTCGATTCGGATCATTTATTGCGAAGAGTTTTGCTCGTCGGCGTCGCGCTCGGCGCAGATCTCGGAGGCATTGCAACGCCCATCGGCACCGGTCCGAATGCCATCGCCATAGCTTCGATTGCGTCGGTTCAGAGCGTTTCGTTTCTGGAATGGATGATTTTCGCTTTTCCGCTGGCAATGGGAATGCTCGCGCTCGGATATTTTACGCTCATTACGCGCCTTAAATTACATCAGTACGATTTGCAGGGATTTACGGCTCTTATTTCCGCTCACGAGGATAAAAAAAAGAGGTTCGGGAAAAGTGAAATTGGCTTTTTGCTGCTTTTGATCGCGACAATAATTCTTTGGCTCGCCGAACCTTTGCACGGAATTCCGGCGGCGACAATTTCGCTCGGCGCGACGAGCGTTTTGTTTCTTTCGGGTTTATTGAAAAAAGAAGATTTGACGCGGATTGACTGGTCAACGCTGCTGCTGATTGCCGGAGGAATTACTCTCGGCAGATTGCTCGAACAGTCCGCTCTGGTCAAGGCTCTGGCGGAAAGCATCGCCTGGCAAGCGATTCACCCGACGCTGATTTTGTTTTCGTTGTGTCTCGCAAGCGCTGTCCTCTCGGCTTTAATGAGCAATACGGCCACTGTCGTGATGCTTATTCCGCTGGCGAACGCGATTTTCGATCAGCCGTCGGTTTCGATTTTGATCGCAATCGCCGCGTCTTTCGGTATTCCGCTTGTTATCAGCACGCCGCCGAATGCAATGGTTTACGGCGAAGGCGGCTTGAAATTTAACGATCTTTTTCTGCCCGGAATTATCATAATGCTTTTGGGTTGTTTGTTGATCAGCCTGACCGGGCGCTGGGTGCTGAATTTTGCGGGAATTTATTGAATTTGTTTTCTCGAAAGCAGAATTCGTGATTTGTCGCTTTATTTGTATATGTGCCGAATTTTTTTCCGGGCGTTAAATAATTCAAACTCGAATGCGAGCGCTCACGATTATAAAACTTCCGTTATTGTTGGATAATGGCTTTTGCTTCACTCAAATCATAAAACAATTCCTTTTCTAGATAAATAACTCGCAATTTCCCTTTGAAACTTTTGCCTTCACAGCACTGCCGCATCTGCCCGGTTCGACATAAATTGTTTTGACCCGGCGTTCAAATAATCATTCTCTAACCGGCGCGGCAATAAACTGCGGTCGTTACCCGAACGAATGTTTTGGTAGTCTGCCGCGCTCAAGAAGACTTGCTCTAAAACTCTTTTGACATCTTCGCAAGTCAAAACGCGGCGGTTTCAACTGTCAGGGCTTTGAGTGTACATTTATCATAAACAGTCAGCATTTGTACTGGATTTATTGTTTTAAGAGATTATTCATACTTATATTGAACTGTTAATTGGAGGTTGGAACGGTAGTTTATATCTAATGGTGTAATTTGGTGGGAATTTTTACATAAATTGAATAAAACAATCAAAAGTTAACATGTTTTTGTCACACAAGCACGAAAATTGTCATTGATTTTAGTTTATTAGTGTGTTACAAACCATTTTACTATGACGGATACATATACACCCTTTTCCATTTCTCCTAACCCGAATTCAATTTATTTAACCGATTCCCTTCGGGCAACGCTCCACAAGTGCCGCTTTACTTTAGACAAAAAGCAGGGCTTGACCTGTGTTCTCGGAGATATCGGACTCGGTAAATCAACCATATTAAGATTTCTTTTTAGCGAATATGACGCACGCGAAGATACTGTTGCGACCTTGATCCCAACTCCCAATTTCGCTTCCCCGTTCGCAATGCTCAAATCAATTGCAATGGATTTCAAGATTGAACCTGAACGTTCATATCAAAAACAATTTGATTCCTTTCAGGCTTTTCTCGTTAATCAGTATTCGGACGACAAAAATGTGGTTATCTTTATTGATGAAGCACAAAACGTCAATAACAAACAACTTGAGTTAATTCGATCCCTTCTAAATTTTGAAACCGATACACATAAGCTCGTACAAATAGTTCTTTCCGGTCAATTGGAATTAAAAGACCGTTTGACCGATAAGCGAAACAAGGCGGTAGCATCGCGCATCTCCACTTATTCCATACTTTCGCCGCTTACTTTCGACGAGACACGCGATATGATTTCGCACCGGTGCAAGTTTGAAAATATTGAGAATCCTTTTACGCCTGAAGCCGTTGAACGGATTTATGCATTGTCGGGCGGAATTCCCCGTTCTGTACTAAAAATTTGCGCTTTTGCTTATCACATCAAAGAACTTGAAAATCTTGATACGGTCCCGCCTGAATTTATTGAAATGTCCCAACCGGAAGTAACCATCGGAAGCGATGAACCTCCGGCACCGACGAAAGTCAGAAAAGCCAAGGGAGCGAAGAAATGACTCGAGCAAACTTTGCAGATTTATTAAAAGCACAAAGAATTAAGGAACAAAAGCAAGGCGAGGAAAAACCCAAATTAGAAATAGTTCACCCCACCCCACCCACGCCAGCTACCCAACCCACCTTACGCACCCCACCCACTCCCGTTTCGCCTGAAAAGGATTTTACTAAGGTACCAAATTCCATCGTGCGTGAAGTTCTATCGAAAGGAATGTTTATTGGTAAATCGAAACAGATTTACGATTACCTTTATTTGCTCACTCGCGGGGCAATAAAACCGATTAGAAGTGTTCGTATTACGAAAGGCAAATTAATGAAAGGCAGCGGCGTCGGATCAGAACGAACACTTCTTAAAAACCTCTCACATTTGAAAACAATCGGGTTGATTAAGGTCACCGAACATGAAGGACAACACTTGGGAAATGAGTACGAAATATTTCTTCCCGAAGAAGTGTTACCCCACCCACCCCACCCACCCTACCCACGGCAGAAAGTGGGGACACTACCCCCCGTAGAAAGTGGTGTGGGTGGGGTGGGTCAAACCATTGAAAATAAAACTATTTACAGCAACGCTAAGACTTCTTTTAAAGACAATATAAAGAATGATGATGAGCCTTTCGGCATGATGAACGACGTTTTGAAACGTATCGGAAAAGGCAAGGCGGAAAACTGGAAGGAATTGGCTGAACTTTTGGAAATGGAATTTGAAATTGCGGCAGCTCGCACAAAGGGAGTAACAAACGCACCGGCATTTTTAACCGAACATCTGCGCAGGCGTTTGATAGGGAAGTCCGAACCGTCAAAACCCAAAGCTAATAAATTAACTCAGGTTGGCAAACAACAGCCCTCGGAACAGGTTGAAACATACCAACCTGAACCGTTAACAGAACAGGGAAGGGAATCAACGCTAAAGACTTTTATCGGATATATCGAAAAAGGACAAAAGGATTTTCTGATGAGTTTGCAGGACACTTACACAAAAGAAGATTGGCGGTGGCTGACAAGTAAAATAGGGGAGGCTAACAAATAGTGTTTGATATTTTTACCGCTATAATCAGTATAGGTTCATTGTGCGCTCTGCTCGGAACGATTTGCAAAACGCTTTTAGCACCGCCCAAAGTGTGGGATGAGATTGACTGTTCGATGGAAGAATTAGAATCAGCTCCCGACTACGATGAGTTGAGAAAAGAGAATCCGCATATTTGGATAGATTAACAGGATAAATTTGTAAGATTTCTCGCGTTTCGGGGATTAGTTATTAGAACCCTATATTCGTCCAAAAACTAAAGTTTTTACGCCACAGTGCGAAAAGTTTGATTTGGGAAAATTTTTGTAAATTTTGTTTGCTCTCTTTGCCCGTTGTCAAAACTAGACGTGTAGGTTTTGCGAGAAAGCAAGTAAGTTCGCAGGCTTTTGAATTTTGTTGTCTTTGTAAACGAGCCAATATACCTACACAAGAACTCAACAAGAAGCTGAGCTAGACGCTTAATTTTTGTTGACTGAAACACTGAAGACAAAACTATATTTTTACGCTAATAAACTCGATTACACGATTGATCGTTTTATAAAAGCATTTCAATAATATCTACTGCTTGAGTCCGATAAGATTGTTTTATTTTTACTTCTGCAATTGAGGCAATTGTTTTCTGAGAAGGAACTTTAATCTGATGAAAATAGCATTTTAAAATCTAATTTTATAGTTTATCGGACGCATAAAGGTTTGAAAAAAAATGTAGTTAGAGTTCGTGACCCTATTAACAAATAACTTTTAAGAGAAACTACAAAGCAAAAAGCCGTGAACAAATTACTACCGAACAATGAAATAATTGTTTCCGGCTTTTTGCTCGCCAGCAATTCAGCTTAAAATTCTTTCCGGGGTTTTTTCACGGTTTACGACGCTGGCATACCATAAACCGAAGAAAATGACTGCCGCAGTCAGAGCGGAAAGAGTAATTGTATAATCCGGTCTAACAGGCGCGCCGGGAATGCTAAACAAAAATCCCATCTGCCAAATCATTGTGCCAGTTGCCGCCAAAGCGAGAATTAAATAAATCGTTTTCAACATAAATTTTTCCTCCTTTTAATTTTAATCTTTAATCGTTTAACTTCAGCTCGCAGGCTGTTCGTATACGCTAGAAGCTTTCGCAAGGGATATGCCAACAGCGGAAAATTTTTTAACTTGTATTGGGAATGCGGTATTTATTGGGACGCAGATTTTTTGAACGGTAAATTGCCCGAAAATTTGAATTCGCGGCATTGTCCCGGGTTTGGACAAGACTGTGGCGAGCGGAAACACTTCGCAGACGGAAACGCAGAAATCAAAGGTAAATTTCAATCAAGCGAATCTTGCGAAGCAGCATATTCGTCGAGTTTTCGATAAAGCGTTTTGCGGTCGAGTCCGAGCATTTCCGCCGCTCTCGATTTGTTTCCGTTCGTTTCGCTCATAATTTCCAGAATGTATTCGCGTTCGAGTTCGGCGAGCGTTAATCGCCCGGTTTTCGCTTTCGCCAGAATCGCCGAAGACGAACCGCTCGTTCTGATGCGCTGGGGCAAATCTTCGGGCGTTAAAACCGCGCCGCGAGCGAGAGCAACGGCGCGCTCAATCGTATTTTCGAGTTCTCGAACGTTTCCCTGCCACGAATGCGCGATTAACAAAGCCAGAGTTTCCGGCGCGATTTCAAAAGGCGTGTCTGCAAGCGAGTATTTCGCCAGGAAATGTTCGACCAGCAGAGGCACATCGAAAGCGCGTTCGCGCAACGCCGGAACGTGCAAATGAATGACGTTCAGACGCCAGTACAAATCTTCCCGAAATTCGCCGACTGAAACTGCTCTTTCCAAATCGCGGTTGGTCGCGGCGATGACGCGCACATCAATTTTCTTTTCGCGACTGTCCCCGACGCGCCGAATCGTGTTTTCCTGCAAAACCCGGAGCAGCTTCGGCTGAACGCTGAGCGGCAATTCGCCGATTTCGTCTAAAAATAAGGTTCCGCCGTCAGCAGTCTCAAAAAGTCCCGCACGCGCGGCGCGTGCGCCGGTAAAGGCTTGTCCGGTGTGTCCGAAAAGTTCGGATTCGACGAGTTCAGCCGGAATCGCGGCGCAGTTGACGGCGACGAATTCGCCGCGTCTTTCCGAAACATCGTGAACGGCGCGCGCGACGAGTTCTTTGCCCGTTCCCGATTCGCCGGTGATTAAAACGTTGCTCGCGCCGCGTCCGGCTCGATTAATCAAATCGAGCAAATCGCGCATCGGACGCGACGCGCCTACAATGCGATTGTTCGTCGGCGGCATCTCGCGGCGCAGGCGAGCCTGCGCGCGCTGCTTTTCGCTCGCAGACAGCGCGGCGCCGACTGTTTCGAGCAGATCTTTAGTTTGAAACGGTTTCGTTAAATAAGAATACGCGCCCTTTTTGACCATTTCCACGGCGTTTTCGACCGAACCGAATGCCGTAATAACAATGGTCGGCGTTTCGGCGCGATTTTGACGAATTTTCGTTAAAAGTTCGTCGCCTTTTACTTCGGGCATCTGCACGTCGGTTAAAACCAGATCAATCATCCGTTTTTCATCGGAGATTTCAGCGAGCGCGAGGCGCCCGTTAGCTGCGGCGATAACTTCGTAACCGGCGTCGCTCAAAATCTCTTCGAGCAGCTCGCGCATATCCGCGTCATCTTCAGCAATTAAAATTCGCTCGTTCATTCGTCTTTAATTTTTGCGCGACAAACAAAAAATGTGTTCTGTTTTGAAATAAACGCAAAGTTTTATCAAGCGTTTTTTATTATCGGTAAAAATATCGTAAAAGTCGCTCCGCCGTCGGAATTATTTACGGCTTCGATTCGTCCGCCGTGTTCTTCGACAATGCGACTCGAAACCGCCAGACCTAAACCGGTTCCCTGTCCGATATCCTTGGTCGTATAAAACGGGTCGAAAATCTTTTCCAGATGTTCGGACGCGATGCCGCCGCCGGTGTCAGAAATTCTAACCGCGGCAAAACCGTTTTCCGCCGTTTCGCACCCGATTCGCAAAACGCCCGCGCCGTTCATCGCCTGCACGGCATTTTGAAAAATATTCGTCAAAACCTGCAACATAAAATCGCGGTCGGCTGAAATGAACGTTTCGCACGCCAGCTTTTCGTATTCAATTTTAATTTCTCCGTTTTCTGCGGCGTTTTCGAACTGTTCGAGCGCGGATTTTATTAAATCGTCAATTTTCACGTTTGCGAAACGCAGATTAAACGGTCGCGCTAAATTTAATAATTCTCGCACGATACGCGTGATTCGCGCCGCATTCGCGCGGATTATCTGCAAGTTCCGCTCCAATTTTTCCGGCGGCGCGTCGGGTTTGTTTAAGATTTGTTCGGCGCGCGCGTCAATCACGTTCAGCGGCGCTCCGAGTTCGTGCGCGACGCCCGCCGCGAGCTTTCCGACCGTCGCCAAACTCTCGCTGTGGCGCAATTGTTTTTCCAGGTTCAGACGATTTTCCGCTTCGATTTCGGCTGTGCGTCGCTGCTGCGTCAGATTGTCCGCCATACGGTTAAATTCTGCGGCGAGCAGCGCCAATTCGTCGTTTGCATTAGAAACTTTAACGCGGTAATCAAACCGCCCGCGTCCGACCGCCTGCGCCGCGTCGAGCAGACTGCGCACGGGACGCAAAAGGCTGCGCCGCAGAACCAAGTAAACGACAAGAAATATCATCGCTAAAAGCAAAAGCGTCGTCGTCAATTGCCTGAGCCGCGCCTGCGCGATGTCGTCCTCGATCAAAGCGAGCGGTTTGATGATTTCGACGGCTCCGCGCTTTTCATCGTTCAACCGGAGCGGCAAAATAATCGAGAAAAACTTTCGATCTTCGATTGTCCGAACGAATTCGACCGCCGCGCCCGTTTGCAAAACACGGGCGAGTTCCGGCGGTTGACGAAAGTAAACGGCGGTCGCTGCCGGCTGTGACAATGCGAGCGTTTCGCCATTTTCATCGAACAAAACCACGCCGTAGACACGGGAATTTCCGCGAAGGCGATCAATCAGAATTTGCGCCTGATCGGCGCGCGCATTACGGTAGTTTTCTTCGAGCGCGATTTGCAGAGTAACTGCGTGCGCCCGCAGTTCGTCGCGCAGAGCAGTTTCGAGTGCGGCTTCGCGCTGGCGCAGATTCAAAAAACCGGCGATCAGCATCACCGAACCGACTGCGACCGTCAGCAGCAAAACCAATTTTGTGTTGATACTCATCAATTAATTAAAATTCGTATCGGTTCGATTGTGGCGCGACACCGCACGATTGTGGAAATTTGCCGCGAAGCCGAAGTTTTTGTAATCGGCTCCGCGTTCGTGAAAACCGAAAAATCACCTTTACTTTTCTCCGTTTTTCCAAGATTTTACAGGCTCTCTCCAACTAATAAAAAGCATTTTTCAAGCCGCGCAAAGTTTGGCACCCGCTTTGCAAAATCATTTCCCGCAAAGAGCGGCTCGACAAGCGAGGAGCGGGAAGCACAATCCATAAAACTAGGGCACATTCTGCAAAATAGCCGAACGCCGAGCAAACAAACAAGGGGCGCCGCTGCGAGTTTGAAAAGCCGCTTTTTGCCGAAACAAAAACAAATCATCTTTCTTCCCGATTAACAATAAAAGCTCGACTTCTACGAGCAAAAGGAGAAACCGAGATGGACGCATTTTCTCGACGAAGTATTGACGAATATCGCAGACAAATCAATTTGAAGGATTCGTTCGCGCTGCAGACCGAACGATTAAAAACGATTCTCGAATCGTCGGATTGGAAAAGTCCAACCGCTCCGACGGCGGAAAACGGCGGATGGCGCTGCCGCGCATTGCTTTTGATCGCGCCGCTCGTCGAAATTGCGTGGGCTGACGGTCGCGTGACGCGGCGCGAATCCGACGCGATTCTTCAGGCAGCCGAAACTTACGGCTTAATTGACGACCAATCCGGCTATTGCGAGCTGCTCGACAACTTAACTTCTCGTCCGTCACCGCAGGCAAGAGGGCGAATGTGGCAGGAGTTTCGCAATTTCATCGAAAGTTTGTCCGAATCGGAGCGCGAGGATTTGAAATTCTGCCTGAGCGTGCAGACGCAGTTTGTCGCTGAACAAAGCTCTAATAATTTAATAAATTTTCTGCGCGGCGAGCGCGTTTGTAAGACCGAGACGGAACATCTCCAAATAATTTCTGAACAGTTGGAAAGCGCCTGCGCCGCAGCAAAATCGCTCGACGAAAAACGCAGAGTCGTTCGAGAAGCGGAAAATGCCGAAAGAGAAATAAGTTATATCACAGCCGCAGCCGATTATTACTACGGAAAAGCCGATTTGAACGAAACGTTCGACGACTACTCGAAACTGATTCCGCTCGTTCCGCTCGTCAAAACGGCTTGGGCGGAAGGCAGGGTCACGCGGCGCGAGCGTCATCTCGTTTTCGAAGCGGCGAAACGCCTCGGCATTAAGCCCGGAACGGCGGTGCACGCGCGGCTCGCCGAGTGGCTTGAATTGCATCCGACCGATGAATTTTACGATTCGGCTCTCGAAATTCTGCGTCATCGCTGGCAGAAATTAAGTCCTGAAGAAAAAGCGCGACGCAAATTTGAATTGTTGAACGATTGCACACGCATAGCCGAGGCATCGGGCGGCGCGAAACACTCGCCGAGCGGCGGCGCGAAAATCTGCAATGAGGAAATTGTCGCGGTCAAACGCATTGCCAGGAAACTAAATGCCGCGGCGACGGTTTAAGGTTTTCGAGCATAAAAAAAAGGAGAAGGAAAAATGAACGCCAAATACAAAATACTGTCTCAGGCGATTGAAAAAATGACGAAGACCGATTCATCTCAGGCGATACATCCGCTTTTGTTTTTGGTTCCGTTCGTGCAGGTCGCCTGGGCGGAAGGATTCGTTCAGGCGAGCGAAAGACGCGCGATTCTATGTCTCGCCGCCGATATCGGAGTAACGAGCCGGCATCCCGACTTCGGCGAGCTGCTCGAATGGCTCGAAGATCGTCCGACCGATGAGTTTTTCGCCGAATCAATCGAAAAACTGCGCGATTTTCTGGCGGAACTGCCGCCGGAGCAAAGCGAAAGTCTGCGAAACATTTTGCAAATCGGCTGCTTAAAGGTTTCCGAAGCGGCGGGCGAAATCGGATTTTTACGCGGTCGTTCGAGAACCACGCCGGAAGAACGCGAAGAAGTTTTTCGGCTGGGCGAGCGACTCGGATTTGCCCCGGCACTCGCATAATTGCCGTAAACGAAAGGGCGAGGAGTAATCTTCGCCCGAAGTTTAATTTATACAAATATCACAAAACAGAATTTTTTATTTGAAACTTAAATTTTAATAACCTGAAAGGAGATTTTCAGAATGTCAAAGATTAAAGCAATGTTGTTATTGCTCGTCACCGCGGCGCTTTTTTCGGGATTATCAATCGCCGTCGTTTCGCAAAATCAAGCACCGAAAAAATCGAAACAAGAAAAGCGCTTGACGCAAACAAAAGAAAGCCAGGCGGCGCTGAATCCGGCGGAGGCTTTGAAACTTCTCAAAGAAGGAAATTTACGTTTTGTCGCAGGTCGCACGATCAACCGTGACCTGCGAGCGCAAGTCAAAGAAACCAGCGAAGGACAATATCCTTATGCCGTGATTTTAAGCTGTCAAGATTCGCGCACTTCGAGCGATTTATTATTCGACCTGAATAAAGGCGACGCTTTCAGTTTGCGAATTGCCGGGAATGTCGTTAACGAAGATATTTTGGGCGGAATGGAGTTCGGCACAAAAGTCGCCGGCGCGAAATTGATCGCCGTCATCGGTCATACCAAATGCGGCGCGATTTACGGCGCGTGCGACGACGTGAAAATGGGCAATCTAACCGGATTGCTTGACCGAATCAAGCCGGCAATCAAAGACGTTTCCGAAACTATTCAACCGCGCGATTCGAAGAACCCGGCGTTCGTCAACGCCGTAACCGAACAAAACGTGCGTTATCAAATGCGGATGGTCCGTGAAAAAAGCCCGATTCTGCGTGAAATGATCGACAAAGGCGAAGTCGGTCTGGTCGGCGGTATCTACGACATCTCGACCGGAAAAGTCGAGTTTTTCGAGAAATAAAACTTTTCCCTTTTTAACTGAAATCCACGAAAAAAAAG